>NZ_JPMD01000014.1 GCF_000732635.1 Clostridium sulfidigenes
TTTGAAGCCACAAAAAAATGGAGTTTACCACTTAGAAACTGGGGCAAAGTTTATGGAGAACTGTCCATAATGTATGAAGGAAGACTTCCTTAAAGCCTACGGCTAATATATAAAAAAATACACCCGGTTTAAGGGTGTTCTTGACATGTAATTTATTTACTATTATATTAAAATTAAGGCATGGTAGCTACATCATGACCTCCATGCCTTTAAAATAATTATCATAGAAAGCTATTTACAGAAATAATTTCACACTCTCACTTTTCTTTAAGGTATTATTCACTAATTAAATAAAGAAAATCTCATTAATTATCAACAGTTAAATTAATCTAATAATTCAAACTTGTACCCTTGATTTTTGACGTCTTTTATAACTGAGTCTAGTATTTCAGTATTAGTTTTAGAGACTGCATGAATAAGCAATATTGCTCCATTATGGAGTCCATTTAGAATTATTTTCTTTGCTTCTATTGGGTTAGGTTGATTATTAGGATCCCAATCAGCATAAGCAAAACTCCAAAATATAGACTTATACCTAAATTTTTAGTCATAGCTAAAGATTTTTGGGAATATTCGCCCATAGGCGGTCTAAAATATGGTGTAATATCCTTACCAGTAATGTCCTTAAATTTGTTTTCAACATCCTTAATTTCTTTGTTAAATTTTTTTTCGTTATCAGCTAAGGATGGCATAGATAAATGACTACTTGTATGATTTCCTACCCTATGACCTTCATCTACCATCCTTTTAATAATTTCAGGATTTTCATTTAGATAAGGAAGTGTAGCAAAAAATGTTGCCTTTACATCATTAACTTTAAGAATATCTAATATTTGAGAAGTATATCCATTTTCGTAACCTACATCAAAAGTTAAATGCAATACTTTTCTATCTGTATCCATAACATAATGAGCATCATATTCATGTAAGTCATAATTTAAATTGTCATTTATTCCAGGTGTTGTATGATCTTTATTTGGATTAAACCACCAAGCTGTTTTCTCATTATTTAAAGATGAGGTATTAATTATTTTATTTAAAGACTCCTTTTTCTCATTAGCAGTAGTAGTTTCTTGATTAATTTCTTCCTCAGTTGTATAATCACTTTTTATTGATGCATTTTCACTTATTTCATACTCAAGTATTCCAATAAATACTATAATTAATAGAGCTATTAAAATTATTATGTTTACCTTCTTATTCATTTCATCACCTACCATTTCTTTATAAATTTATAAACACATAACAAAACAGAGACTTATATAATATAAAAGTTTAAGAAATATACTCTAGAATTCCATCAGCGATGGCTTTTGCACACTTAGCTTGTCCTTGTGTTGACAAGAGAAATTCAGTATCAGAGTCATTAGTTAAGTATCCTAGCTCAACTAATGTGGAAACAGCATTATTTAGTCTAATTACCTTAATTTCACTGTCAGACTCATATTTTATTCTTCTATCTGTAGTATAGTTAACACTTGCTAATTTATTTTGAATATTTTTTGCTAAGGATTCCCCTTCACTATTTGGAAATCTACACCAGCTTTCTACACCTTTAACACTTGAATCTTCAAAGGAATTACAATGTATAGATACAAATACATCGGCATTTTTTGAATTTGATATATCTATACGTTTAAGAAGATCATCACTTTCATTACTGGGCCATGGAACTTCATCACTGGTTCTTGTGTAAACAACATTTATCTGATTTTCCTCTAATATTTTACCGACTTCAAGGGCTACCTTTATTGTAATATCTTTTTCATATATACTAGAGTCTGTCATAGTTCCAACGTCATAGCCTCCATGACCAGCATCAATACAGACTATAGGTCTATCAGGATACTTTAGGACTTCTTGTGTTTCAGTGTCTTTACTTCCGACTAATGTGATAGCATCACTTTTGAAGATGTTTAACTGTTTAATTCCAATGACAACAAAAACTATTAGGATAATACCTATGACTTTAAAATTACGTTTCTTTCTATTCTTTTTATATTTACCAATATTAACTTTATATGTATATTCACTTTTCACATTTTTTTCTCCCATAAATACACCTCTAATCAATCTTTATTTTAAATATTCCTCTAGACAAATTCCTCTTTCAGTAATTTCTTTTGCTGTTTCTTTTCCTACATATCTATAATGCCAAGGTTCATACTCTATTCCAGTAATATTAGTTTTATCAGAGGGATATCTTAATATAAATCCATATTTATAAGAGTTTTCTATTAACCACTTTTGCTCCGGTGTATTTTCCTGTTCCTTATTTAGTAACTGATAACTAGATGAAACAATATCTAATGCAAGTCCAGTTTGGTGTTCACTTGTTCCTGGTATTGCTACCCATTGAGCAGCCTTCTTTTTAGCTTCTTCTTGAGAATAATTTTGTCCCATATATTTACTAACCTCTTGATTAAATATCTGTTGTTGAAAATCCATGGTTCTATAAGAAGAGCAAATCATAGGAGCTAAGCCTTCCTTACGTGCATCATCCATCATATTTTGTAAGTCATTATATGCACGACTGTCAATCTGGTGGCCATTGCTAAGTTGTGCCAAATCTACACTAAAGTCTTCTGGTAAAACGGTTGAAGGATTTGCTAAAATTAAGTTCCAACTTTTTTTATCTTGTGAAGATAGATTGTTTTTTTCTTTTAAATTTTCTTGATTAGGTAAATTAGATTGAGTTTTATTTCCAAGTGATGACATACTAGAGGTAGAGGCTTCCCATACTTTAGTAACAGCATCTTTTGTAATTTTAAAGACCAAAGTAGAAAATGTGAAAAAAACTATGCAATATATTAAAACTAAATTTCTTTTTCTCTTTCTATTTATTGATATTTTTTTATCTTTTGATGTTTTCTTCATTTAAATCACTCCTTCTATGAATTTATAATATAAAAGGAATGTTTAAAAACTATATCATTTTTCCATCAAAGTTGCATACTTTGTAAAAAAACTATAATCATGATATTTATCATGATTATAGTTTTTTTAATAATTTATTATATTAAATCCTATATAGCTATCTGATACACTATATATATAAAATATTTGTTTTTCTACTATTGAATAAGTTGTACCATTAGAATATCCATAGTCTTCCACTTTCGACCATTTGATACCTAAATAACTAGCGAATTCATTGGGATTAGTTACTAATTTAATATCACTATTATTCATAAAAGACGAAATACTAAATCCATAAATTATATTGGTTTCTATATCAATTACTATGTTAAGGGCACACTCATCAGTACTTAAGCTAATATCCCAGACTTTAACTTTGTTTTCTAAATTCTTTGAATCTATATATGTTTTAAGAGTAAAATCTATAATCCTTAAGTTATTATCTAAATTAACCTTTGGAATAATATCTATATCTTGTAGCTTCTTAATTTCATTAATTATTGAGTCAGGTAAGCTTATATTGTTCATTTTAGGTTGAAATAGTTGTTTTTTATCAATGAGAATAATGTCTTTGTTCATCTTTCCATAGCCACATATCATAGATAATTTGTCAACAATAGATGTTTCAGAACTGTTGATACTATTATCACTATTTATAATAGTAGTCTCAACTTTGCCTATAAGGTAATTCTGTTGAATGTAAGATAAAATTATAGGCAGAAAAGCAAAGGCTGCTATAATGCTGAATAATATTATACCAATTATAATATTTTCGTATTTAATTTTATCTTTTTTCATATTATATTTCACCCCTTAACTTTACTATAACTTTAGTTCCTTCATTTAACTTACTATGAAATAGAATTTCCCCATTATGAAGCTTTATAATTTCAACGCATATTGCAAGTCCAAGACCAGCTCCACCTTGACTTCTTGCCCTTGATTTATCTACCATATAAAAGGCCTCTGTAATTCTTGATAGCTCACTTTCTTCCATGCCCTTACCATTGTCTTCTATGGTAACTATATAATCTTCACCTTGTCTTCTCCCGAATAAAGATATTTTTCCAAATTCATTATGCTGTCCAGCATTAATAGCCTTAATAGAATTGTCTATTAAATTTATAAAAACCGTCTTTAGGAAATCAGGCTCTACATATATTTTTTCTTCATCTACACCAAGTGAAAATTCTATATTATGTTTTCTTAAGGAAGGATGCACAATTCCATTTATTTCTTCAAAAAATTCACCTGTTGATATGTAGTACATTTTAAATTCTCTCTTCTTTAAAATAATTAAATCTAAAAGTTTCATAGATAAAGCTTCAATTCTTTTACCCTCCTCAAAGATATAATTAGCTGAAATCATTATTTCTTCTTGTGGCAATTTTTTTGAGCGAAGCATATCTGCATATCCAATCATAGATGTTAAAGGAGTTTTTGTTTCATGGGCAAAGCTTCCTATAAATGATTCTTGTCTAACATTTAAATCCTTAAGTTCTTTGACTGTTGTATCTAAGTTCTCCGCCATTAAATTAAAATTATCTGCAAGGTCTCCAGTTTCATCCTTAGCTTTTGTATATACTCTTTGTTCAAAATTCCCCCTTGCAATTTCTTGAGTTGCCTTTGATAACCTATATATAGGTTTTAAAATTAGCCATGAAACAAAAAATGATACCATTCCGCTTACAGCTATCATTATAATAACTATATATATAAAGGTTTTGTATTGGTTGTTTAGACTATCAAATACGTGAGAGATATCAGTAAAATTTTGTACATAGAAGGTTTCTTCCAAAGTTTGCATTGGAACTATAGCATGTATGTAGTATTTATTATTTATATGTACGATTTCATGAGCTTTTGTGTTTTTATCAAGCTTTTTTATAATTTCATTACCAAACTTGTCTTCCAAGTTTTCATAAATAACTTTACCGTTATCATTGCTTATTCGAAAATTCATCTTGCCTTGAACAGTACCAATATTCACTGTAGGGGCAATTTGAGCTATCCATTGGGATTTAGTGTAATTTGCCTCATCACTATTACTATTTGAAAATTCAATAAACGATTCACTGATATCATCAAGTTCTTGGGATAAAGTAAAATTTAAAATATCATTTTCTATATAAGTTGTATCAATTTCTCTTTTTAGTGAAGACTTAAAATTGCTGTTAATTAAAATATAGCTTCCAATACTAAAACAGCTAATAGATATTATGATAGTTGCAAAAAAAATTTTACAAAATATCTTCAAAGACTATACCTCCAGTCTATATCCTATTTTGTATACTGCCACGATTTTATCTTCTAAATCTAATTTTTTTCTCATTCTTTGCACGTGTAAATCTACAGTTCGAGTGTTTCCCATATAATCGTCGCCCCAAACTCTCATATATATTTGCTTTCTAAATAGAGCGATATTTTTGTTTTGGATGAAAAGTAATAATAAATCATACTCTTTAGCAGTTAGATTTATAATTTCACCCTTTTTTTTTACTATTCTAGATAAAGTATCAATCTCTATATCAAATAGTTGAAGGTGATCTTGGAGCCTATTAAAACGTCTAAGTACCCTCTCCACTCTAGCAAGTAATTCCATTATTTCAAAGGGCTTTGTAAGATAATCTTCGGCTCCAAGCTTTAAGCCTTTTACCGTATCTTTTACATTAGATTTTGCCGTTAAAAATATAACTGGAATTTCTAGTGGTTTTATATATTCAAATAGTTCATAGCCATCTACCTTAGGTAGCATAATATCTAAAAGAATTAAATCATAATTATTTTTTTCAATCATTTCAATAGCTTGTTCTCCATCAAAGGCACATTCGCAATCATAGCCAGCATCTAAAAGATTTATCCTTATTAAATTAGAAATTGGTTTTTCATCTTCAACTGTTAATATTTTAATCATACATTCATCTCCTTATGGAATATAAAATACCCTTATTTCTTTATTTTATATCATAATTGTATCATTATTGCATCATTTGTCATTTTTATATAAATAACTCATTTGTATTTTTTCAAATTCAATAACACTAGAACCTGAACTATCTAATTTGATAAATGGCAATAGAAAAAATTGATAAATATATTCTAAGCGGACCTACATTTATTGTAAATAGAATATTAAGTAAACTAAATATAAAATTAAATTAGTTAATTAAATTCAAAAGAGTTGTTGCAACATTTATACCGCAACAGCTCTTTTAATGCACCGTATTAGGAGAGGTTTGTAAATGATATTTAAAGAAGTAATTATTTTCTATTAGGTATCAAATTACCTAAGCTCTATCCAATACCTTTGAGTTATTTCATCTCCATTTATAACTTCATTTTCTAAAATTCCACCATTATTCATAATGGTTTTAGCTGAACCTGTATTATTTTTATCACAAGTAATTAAGGCTTTACTTATACCTAATTCTTTTACTATAGGTAGTGCTAGAGTTAACATTTGAGAAGCATAACCTTTTCTCCTCTGAGAAGGTCTTATTCCATATCCAATATGTCCTCCATATCGTAATAAGTAATCATTTAGCTCATGCCTAATATCTATAGCTCCATAAATTTTTTTGTCTTCATCCATTAAAAAATACATAGAAGAAGGAACTAGTCCTTTCTCATACATCCTTTCTGACTCATATTCTTCCCACTTATTTACTAACTCTTTGAAACTCATGCTATCTCGTTTAGCTGCATTTGGAACAATCTTCTCTTCAGTAGCTTCCCATTCAGTAATATAGTCTACATATTCTTTCTCCATAGATAATGTGGGTTTAACTAATTTAAACAACTATCTCACTCCTTGTCATATTATATATTTATCAAAGCTTTAATCTATATTTTAATGCCCTTCTCCTTTAAATAATTAATTATACGTTCTTTATCTTTTAATCCTTTGAATAATATTGCCTCATAAATGTAATATCCACTGGTAAATGGAGTTCTTCCTTCTTCATTTATAATGGAGTTTTTTACATTTAAGATTAAACTCCTGTTTTCTTCATTTAAATTTTTAATTACTTTAGAGACATAGTTTTTATTAAATTCAAAACTTTCTTTATCTACAATCCACAAATCCATTTTCCAAGTTTTATCGGTGATCTTACTTTCATATTGGATTCCCCAATAAAATCCCTTTGGAAGTCCTTTCTTAGGGTAATTAACAAAGTCTTGAAATTTCATTAGTTTAATATTCTTTATCTTTGCAAGTTCACTCCCCATTTTAAAGAAGTTATCTAAAGAAAATTCTTCTCCATACATTACCATGTTCATATCAATATCTTCCCAGGCCATTAAATTAAATCTATAACTACCGGTATAATTAACTTGTCCATATTTCTTTAGAATAGAGTCAATACCTTCTTTATAAATTATATCTTCAGCTTCTTTATGTAATTCTATAGCACGATTTAAATAATTCATTATTTCGCCTCACTCACTATTTTAATTGTGTAATAATTTATTTTCAATTTCAAATTTACATGATAAAGTTCCTTGATGAAAAAACATTTTCCATTTTCCATCGCAATATTTCCATATGGAACTACGAAGAGAATATTTTTTATTTTCATCAATTTCATTATGCTTTATTACTTTATACATGGCTAATATACAATCCTTTGATAATTCTTTTATATTAAAATCTAAAATTTCACACTGTAATGTAGTATCATCATCTTGATCTTGATGTATATCTCCTTTTTCATAATGATATTCTATTCCTGAACTACAAAATTCGATAAAATCATCTGCTAATATATCATTTATCTTTTGTGCTGATTTTCTTACTTCTGATTTTAGTAAATTATTCTCTAATTCTAATATATGTTCTTTGATATAATTCATTATTTCACCTCACTATTAAAATAGTTATCTATATTGTTCATAATAAAATCTGCAAAGTTCACTAGACCTTTCTCATTAAAATTAGCTTCTTCTCCCTCTTCATAGCAGTTTAAAGCTTTTTCTACAGTCTTTATATACTCCTTCGGAAGATTAGAGCATGCCCATTGTCCCCCCTCTTTTTTGGAACAAATAACATCTTCTTTAAGATAATATAAAACTCTACAAAGATTAAGAATAGTATACATAGGCAACTCTATAATTTCTTCTCTAGAATTTGCTATGTCAAAATAAATTGATTTTAAATAGTCTTTTCTTGGTACAGGTGAAAATATATCTTCTATGGAGCTACCATATATACAAATCCCTCTAGCTCTTGTTATTGTAATATGAGCAGCTAAATCTGGATCTTCTCCATCTTCACATAAATAGCTATGATTAGCTTCATAAGTTGCTTTATATGCATTAGAATAGTGAAGTATATATGGAGTTGGATGCTTAAAGTTCTTAACATCCTTTTCTAAAAGCACACTCATTTCCAAACCTTTTCCTGGTCCATCTTTAGATAGTCCTAATAAAATATCTACAAGCTTTCTTTTATCATTGGCATTTAGGTTTTCTTTTACTACTACTAAAAAATCTATATCACTTATATCAGGATTAAAACAATCCATAGCTAAAGAACCATGGATATAGATTCCTATTAGGTTATCATCTAATATGGTTTTATAGCTTTCTACTATACTATCTAATATGGTTTTTATATTTTTCATTTTATATAATTCCTTTCCTGTAACTTATACTTTTCATTACAAATATCTATGATAAATTTGATGAAGCCTTTAGCTGAATGTTCTCTTTCAAATGTTGATCTGTAAAAGGATGAATCAGAATTTCTCTTCCTAAGTCTTAAACATTCTTTTATGATTAAACTGTACTTCTTAGGTATAGTAGTTATTGCATATTCTAAAGCGCTATCTTTAGAGGTTATAGCTTTATTTTCTAAGGTATACAGTATCCTGCATAGGGTTACAACTGAAAATTCAATCCATTCATCCTGGAGAAATATATGATTTTCACTTAATTTATCTTCCCAATAATTATTTAAATTGTAGTTCATATTCTGTATAATACTACACCAATCTACTTCTATAGATAAACTGTTAACATCAGGGCAATTTATAGGTATGCCAAAATACTTTAATGTCCACCAAGTAATATAATTAATATCGTAATAGCCATAGTAATGAAGAATATTATCACAAAAGTATATATAAGGGCTTATTTCTGAATTAAGCTTACCTACTTTATCCTTAGTTATATACATGCCTTCCATCCTATTACCATATTCAAAAGTTTTACTTATTTTCCTATGGACTTTTTCTACGGTACCAATATCTTCATTTTCAAATTCCTCATTTAATATTGTTATAAAATCTATATCGCTTGTTTTCTCACTAAAACAACCTAGTGCTACTGAATTATAAACATATATACCAAATATCTTATTAGGAAAGTTTTCTCTTAGGGATTTATCATATTCATTTAACATAGGAATTAAAATCTCTGGAATGGGTGTGGTTTTTACTTTCTTCTCATAGCAATAAAAGTGAATTTCTCTATTAGGAAAATATAATTTACCTACTCTTTTATATCCATGATTATCGTATAATTTAAGTGCTTTTCTATTTTCGCTATAAGCATCTAATCTAATAGATGTGTATTTATTTTCATCAGCAAACTCTTCAATGAATCTTAATATTTTCTTTGCAATTCCCATACCTTGATATTCAGGAAGTACAGCTAACCTATGAATAACCAATACTTTTTCACCTTGAGTAATCCAATTTATGTTATTGTACTCTGAGGGTTGCTCTTCATCTATGGCGAAATATGCTATAGATAGTCCGTTGTCTTTTAACAAATAGCAATTACCACTAATAATATCAGTTTCTATAATATCTAAGCTAGGATAAAATTCATTCCATTGATAGATGTTATGGCTTTCCATATGAGTTTTACACTTAGAAATTATATCAAAAATACTTGATAGATCTTGTTTTTGGCATTTAACAATATTCATAACTTATTTCCTTTTAATCATATTTTTTATTGAATGTATTTTAAAATAGTAGTTATATTATACCATTTATATAAATATAATTCATAAATTTATAATAATAATATTGAAGTTAGTGTATAATATTCATATATTTTGAATTTAATTATTTTCATAGAAGGTGTGATTTTTTAAAAAACCTTTAGGTATATTAAGAAAAGTTAATTAAGGAGATAAAATAATGGATATTTTAATTAATAATATGGATGAGAATATGAGCTATGAAAAATCATGTGGAGCAGTAGTATATAAAACCTCAAATAAAGGAATTAAATATTTGCTTTTAAAAAGTATTGGCCTTGATAGTTATTGGGGATTCCCTAAAGGTCATATGGAATATTCAGAAACAGAAGAAGAAACAGCTTTAAGAGAAGTTTTTGAGGAATGTGGACTGAAAGTTAACTTAATAGATGGATTTCGAGCTACAGATAAATATAATATTGATAATTTTATTGAAAAAGAAGTGGTATTGTTTTTAGGAGAAGCTGATAATAGTTTAATTAAAATTCAAGTAGAAGAAATTGAGGATTATAGATGGTGTAATTATGAGGAAGCTAAGAGCTTATTAACCTATGAAAGTGGGCGAAGAATCCTTAGTGAGACTAACAAATTTTTATGTGAGTGAATTTAAGTAAACAGAAATTAAAATAAGAGGTAACCCGGAGGTTACCTCTTTTACATCTGCTCAGCTGCAGCCTGTGCTTTTTCCATCATATCTTTTACCTTCATTAGACGGCTTAAAGCACCTCTTTCATTTTCATCCAGCTTCATTTTAATATACTTAATTGTTTCTTGAAGCTGAGGAATCGTCATATATTCTAGAGCGTTTACCCTTCTTCTTGTCTTCTCAATCTCATCGGCCATAAGCTGACAAGACTTTTCTACTTCTGCAAGTTCTAGAAGCTTAGGAAGAATTAAATAAAGCTGTTCAATTGAATTATCAAGTTCTGAGGAAGTACTGTAAAATCCATAAGGATATATACTACCTGAATCACCTTCTAGCTTACGTACGAAGTTCATAACAGGTACATTTACACTCATTATGTTTTTTTCTGCTAGCTCTAAAGATATGCTTTCCTTAGGATAAGAAATAGCTTCTTCCAAGAACTCAGGTGATATAGCTGCTGATGCCATGAGGAAATCCTTAAAGGCACCTTGAAGCTTATCTTCAACTTCACCACGTAACTTATTGTTATATTTTATTAAATCTATGAACCTTCTCATTAATTCATCTTGTTTATCTTTAAGAAGTTTATGCCCTCTAGTTGCTGTAGCTAGTCTTTTCTTTAATTTGGATAGCTCCATTCTAGTAGGATTGACATTTAATCTTGCCATATGCTATGCCTCATCTCCCTTAGGCATATACTTTTCAAGGTATTCATCTCTAATTCTCTTAAGCTCTGTAGTAGGAAGTATGGTTAGAAGCTTCCATCCAAGAGATAAAGTTTCTTCTATGCTTCTATTTGTATTAAATCCTTGAGAAACATATTCATTTTCAAAAGCCTCAGCAAACTTAGCATATTTTTTATCTGCATCTGAAAGAGCAGATTCACCTAGAATTGCTGATAATTCTTTTGCTTGCTTACCTTGTGCATATGCTGAAAATAATTGGTTCATAGTATCTGCATGGTCTTCTCTAGTTTTACCCTTACCTATTCCTTTATCTTTAAGTCTTGATAGTGAAGGTAATACATCTATTGGAGGCATTATACCCTTTTGATATAATTCTCTAGATAGAATAATTTGTCCTTCTGTTATATATCCAGTTAAGTCTGGAATTGGGTGAGTTTTATCATCCTCTGGCATTGTAAGAATCGGAATTTGAGTGATAGATCCTTCTATACCTTTTAATCTTCCAGCTCTTTCATAAAGAGTAGATAGGTCCGTATAAAGATATCCTGGATATCCACGTCTACCTGGAACTTCCTTTCTAGCAGCGGATACTTCTCTTAAAGCTTCTGCATAGTTTGTTATATCAGTCAATATAACAAGTACGTGCATTCCTTTTTCATAAGCTAAATACTCAGCTGTAGTAAGAGCCATTCTTGGGGTAGCTATTCTCTCGATAGCTGGGTCAGAAGCTAAGTTCATGAATAGTACTGATTTATCTATAGCACCAGTCTTTTTAAACTCATCTACGAAGAATTGAGCTTCTTCAAAAGTTATACCTATAGCTCCAAATACAACGGCAAACTTAGAATCTGAGTTAAGAACTTGAGCTTGACGTGCTATTTGAGCAGCCAATTGTGCATGTGGAAGTCCTGAACCTGAAAATACAGGTAGTTTTTGACCTCTAACTAATGTATTAAGCCCATCTATAGCAGAAATTCCAGTTTGAATAAATTCAGATGGATAATCCCTTGATACTGGGTTAATTGGCTCACCGTTTATATCTACTCTTTTTTCAGCTATAATACTAGGACCATCATCGTTTGGATTTCCCATACCATCAAATATTCTTCCTAACATATCCTCAGATACACCAAGTTCTAGAGGTCTTCCTAGAAATTTAGCTTTAGTACCTTTTAAGTTTATTCCAGATGAACCTTCGAAAAGTTGAACCATTGCTTTAGAACCATTAACTTCTAGAACTTTACCTCTTCTCTTTTCTCCAGTTTGTAATTCTATTTCAACTAATTCGTCATATTTAACGCCTTCAACACCTTCAACAACCATCAAAGGTCCTACAACTTCTGTAACAGTTCTGTATTCTTTAAGCATCTAGAACCCCTCCTTCGCTAATTAATCTATTAATTTCTACTACTAATTCCTCAGCGATGTTATTGATAGTGTCAATATTATCTTCGGCAATATATTTACTTCTTGCAATTTTATCTCTCATAGGTAAATTTAATATATTGTTTAGATAAACTCCAGCTTCTAAAGCACGTTCAGCTTCTTTTCTAAATAATAGAATTAATTTTAGCATTTTATGTTGTTTGCCAAGTGAAGCATAAGTGTCTATTTCATGGAAAGCATTTTGTTGTAAATAGTCTTCTCTAAGAGACTTTGCAACTTCTAATTTTAATCTATCTTTTTCAGATAGTGCATCTATACCTACTAATCTAACAATTTCATCAAGGCTAGCTTCTTCTTGTAGTAGTGTCATAGCTTCAATTCTTAATTGAGACCAATCTGATGCTACTTCATCATCCATCCATTGACCTATACTATCTAAGTATAATGAGTATGAACTTAACCAGTTTATTGAAGGGAAGTGACGCTTATAAGCTAATTGAGCATCTAGTCCCCAGAAAACCTTAACTATTCTTAAAGTAGATTGAGTAACTGGTTCAGATAAGTCTCCACCTGGAGGAGATACGGCTCCAATAGCAGTAACTGCTCCTTGTCTACCATCTTTTCCTAAACATACAACCTTACCAGCTCTTTCATAATAATCTGCAAGTCTTGATCCTAGGTAAGCTGGATATCCTTCATCACCAGGCATCTCTTCAAGTCTACCGGACATTTCTCTTAGAGCCTCAGCCCATCTTGAAGTAGAGTCTGCCATTATAGAAACTGAGTATCCCATATCTCTAAAGTATTCTGCTATAGTTATACCAGTGTAGATACAAGCTTCACGGGCTGCAACTGGCATATTTGAAGTATTAGCAATAAGTACTGTTCTCTTCATTAAGCTTTCACCAGTTTTTGGGTCTTTAAGTTCTGGGAATTCATTAAGAACGTCTGTCATTTCATTACCACGTTCACCACATCCAACATAAACAACAATTTCAGTATCTCCCCATTTAGCTATCTGGTGTTGAACTACTGTTTTACCAGCTCCGAAAGGTCCTGGTACCGCTGCAGCTCCACCTTTAGCTACTGGGAAAAATGTATCTATAACTCTTTGTCCTGTAATCATTGGCTCAATAGGTTTTAACTTGCTAGCATAAGGTCTTCCTTTTCTAGCTGGCCATTTTTGCATTAGGGTTAACTCTTTATCACCCTTTTCGGTTTCTACGATACAAACAGTTTCAACTATAGTAAAGTTACCTGATTTTATTTCTTTAATCTTTCCTTTTACTCCATAAGGAACCATTATCTTGTGAAGTACTACGGCAGTTTCTTGAACTGTTCCAATAATATCTCCAGCTTCTACCTCATCTCCAACCTTTGCTGTAGCATTAAATTCCCAAACCCTTGTTCTGTCTAGAGACTTAACTGCAACACCTTTTTTTAGGAAATGAGAATTTGCAGCTTCTTGCAAAGCATTAAGTGGTCTTTGAATACCATCAAACATAGCTTCGATTAATCCTGGTCCAAGTTCTATACTTAGTGGCTCTCCTGTTGTAATTACTGGGTCTCCAGGTCCTATACCAGAGGTTTCCTCATAAACCTGAATGGAAGCTTTATCGCCTCTCATTTCAATGATTTCACCAATAAGTCCCTTTTCACCAACTTTTACAACGTCAAATATATTAGCATTATCCATGTCCTTAGCAACTACTAATGGACCTGAAACTTTAACAATAGTACCATTCTTCAAGTTTTTTACCTACCTTTCTATAAGATATTTACTCCAACAGCTTTTTCTACATAATCGCTGATTTTTTGTTTACCAATATTTAGTGTGCCTTGATTGCTTGGTATAAGTATAATTGCAGGTATAAGCTTTTTATTATACCTTTCAATAGTTTCTTCTAAATGCTGAGCTAATTGCTCAGTTAAAAATATTACAGCATAATTTTCAAAAGCCATTTTATCTACAATTTTTCTTGCTTCTTCAGCTTCAACTGCTGGATAAACATCAATTCCTAAGGCCTTAAATGCTAGTATTGAATCTTTATCTCCAACTACACCTATCTTATACATATAGTTCACGCAACCTTTCTCTGATAACTTCAGTAGCAACCTTATTAATCTTTCCTACCATAATAATTCTAATTATTTTAATTTCAGTTTCTTTAGCAATTATATATGCAATGATAGGCTCTGGTCCGAAGTTAACTCTCTTAGCTTCCTTTGCATGATCCATAATATAATTATCATAGAGTACATCTAAGGATGAAATGCTACCTGTAGCCATGTATTCTTCTAAGATGGTATGTAGTACCTTTGAGTAAGGGGTTCTAGATATTTTACTAGTAAAGATTTCTAGGGATTCATTTATTCCTTCTATAAAAAAGTTATGCTTTATAGTTCCATTAGGTATTAATACACCTTCAAGGAATCTACCATCTTTATTTTGCTTTTTAACTCTAAGCATAGTCTTTATATTAGTAATATCTATAGATTCATTTACATATCTAGTTATATACTGAACATCTATATTCCTTGCTTTTTCTATCATACCTTCAAACATGTATTTATCTAAAAGAGTGTCTATTACTTGAGGATCTGAATTAACCTCAAACTCTTTTTCTACCTTAGTTATAACCTTTTGAATTTGCTTATCTAAGGATTTTAGCTCATCAGATAAAATACAGTTTTTAAGAGTATCTAAAGGAATTGTTCCTATTGGTATTAAAATATTAGATAAATCCTTGCCCAAGGCTTTTGCCTTTAATAAAACTTTAATATTATGATAATCATATCTTAAACTCATAATATCTATAATTTCTTTTACAGGAGATATTTTATATAAAGTGCTGTAAAGATTCACTAGCTCTTCCTTAAGGATTTTTTCATAATCATAAACTGAATCTATATTATTAATAAGTTCACCATAAGTAGTTTCTTGTAATATCTTTAAAACTTCCTGTGGTCCATCACTATCCAATAATCTTTCAATTTTATTTTTATCAAGGAGTCTTTTTTCCATTACCCTTAATCGAGCTACAGCATGGGTAAAATCCATTCTGTCCATTTAAATACCTCCTCACTATTCTGTAAACAATATTTTCCCAACTTCATACTCTAATTCATATTTAAGTGAATTCACAAGTTCATCAAAGGAATTATTTATCTCAATTCCATTTTTACTAAGGATAAACCCACCATCAATTTCATGAGTTTTAACGTTGAATTTTAAATTTCCTAATTTGCCCTTAGATATTAAGGCCTTATTTACCTCGGCTAAGAACTTTTCAGGAAGCTTATCTCTATCTACTGGGTTTATAATTATTTCTTCATCTCCATGGATGTCTATAGCCATAATAGAGTTCTTTATGAATTTAGTGAATTCTTCTGCATTCATAGCTTTTAGTTTTTCCTTAGCTGCTTCAAACACTTTCTCAATAACTTGTTGCTTTGCTAATAATTTTTTATTTCTTATTTCTAAATCAGTTTTTGAGATAATTCTTTCTTTTATAGTTTTGCTTTCCATTTCAGCTTTTTGTAAAATAGAAGAAGCTTTTTTATTGGCCTCTTCTGTTTTCTTTTTAATTATTTCATCAGCTTTAACGGTAGCTTCATTTAAAATTTCAATTTTTTTTACTTCTGCATCCTTTATAATTTTAGAAGTAAGATTATCCAAATTAGACATATTATTCACTTCCTTAATTAAAAGTTACCACTCATTACTAGTAGAAGAGACATTACAAATCCTAAAAGTGCATAAGTTTCAACCATAACAGTTAATATAATACCTTTTGTGTTGTGCTCTGGTCTCTTAGCTAAAATTTGAACTGCTGAAGCTGCTGTTTTCGCTTGAGATATAGCTGATTTCCATCCTGCTATAGCTATTGGAAGACAAGCTGCAAATAGATAAAACCCTTGACCAAAAGACATATCTGGTGATAATTGTAAAGATACTAAAAGTGCTATAACAAATCCATATAATCCTTGAGTACCTGGAAGTAATTCAAGAATTAAGGCTTTACCAAACTTCTCTGGTTCTTCTGCTAAAAGTCCACTTGCTGCTTCACCAACTATACCAACACCCTTTGCTGATCCTATCCCTGGTAATGCTGCTGCAAGAGCAACTCCTATAGCTGCTATAATTATTCCACCGTTTCCCATTAAAAAATCCATCATAATATTTTTTCCTCCTAATTTATCTATTTTGATATTTTAAAATATTTAGAATTATATTTTAAAGGCTTAAAGGATGTACCTCCACCTTCATAAAATTTTCCGAAATATTCAAGGTATTGTAATCTACATGTGTGAACATAGGCACCTAATGCGTTGATAAATAAGTTAAATACATGGCCTACTACGAATATTGCTACACCAAATATAATTGTAGCCCATGAAGTTGATACCATACTTACCATAATATTAAATGCATAAGCGATAAATCCTGTTGCAAGTCCTAAAGCTGCAAGTCTAGTATAAGAAACTAAATCACCTACATAGGATGTTATTCCATATAGAGCATAGAATCCTTGACCTAACTTACCACCTATAGAACTTTCTTGGCGTCCGTTAGTAAGTACAATTCCTACCATTCCAGCAATAGTACCATATTTTGCTATAGCAATTATTACAGCTGGAACTCCAAGAGAAGCTAAATCTACAAAAGCACTTAATGCCCAAATAATTGCACCAGTTAGGGTAATATACCATAATCCAACGTCTGCAAAGGCTCCAAAGTAATCTTTATCTCTTATTTGCATGTATGCTTTAATTCCAAGACCTACATAAATTTGAATTAGTCCCATTACTACAGAGACAATCATTAGTAATCCAACATTACTATCCGGTTTCATCCATAGAGGAGCTATCTTGATAAAATCCCCAAAATAACTACCATACATGATGCCCCAGAATATAGTAGAAATACTTAATAAGAAAAACATCTTTATAGATTTTCTCGTGTCCCCATCTAAATTAAAAGTAGTAAGTGCAATTAAAGTACCTACAAACATCACAAGGCCATATCCAGCATCTGATAGCATCATTCCAAAGAAGAATATGTAAAAAGGTGCTAACAGTGGTGTTGGATCAATCTCCTTATACTTAGGTACACTGTACATAGAAGTAATATTTTCAAAGGATTCAAAGACTTTATTGTTTTTTAATTTAACAGGTACATCGTCACCTTCTGCGGATTCTGATTCTAAATAATAATCATCACCTAAAATACTTTTCAATGTGCTTTGAAAGTCATTATGCAATTCGGAAGGATAGTATCCTTCTATAGCCACAATGTTTTTACTCTTCAGGAAATTTTCGGTAGATTTTAATCTTAATAATAAAGAACTGTAGTATTCGTAAACTACTTTATATTCTTCTAGTTTATTAACATGTTCTTTCATACCTTCTTGAATAAAATTATTTTCTGTATTTATTGATTCAATGGTTTTTTTGTACTCTTTTATAACTTCTTTAGGTACCCCATCACATTGAATATCAATCTTACTGAAACTTGAAGATTTGAGCAGTTGTTCTATATCAGCTAAGTCATCATTGTGAGCTATCACCATTATGTAGCTGTTTCTACCTATGCTGCTAATAACTTCAAAGTAGTAGTTTTTAGTTGTTTCCTCTAACTTAAGCCTTAAAGAATCTACATTCCCTTGTGGAATTTCACCTAGTATAGCCTTAGATTTTTTTAGTACATTTATGCTTTCTACTGAGGTGTCTAAAGATTCCCATGGTTTTAGCTCTTCTATATTGGCCTTTAATTTAGTTATATAATTATGATTCATGTTTATTTTATTATCTTTTTGTTTTAGGTCACTATATACCTCATGCCAATGAGAGGTACTTGTAATTTGCTCTAACACATCATAGCTATAGCTCTTTTTTCCTTCCTTTAGGTCTTTTAGTAGTTTAGGCTTTTCACTAAATGTGCTCAAAAGCTCAATGATAAATTTTACTTTTGATAATTCACCTTCTACTTCAGAAATTTCACTGCTTGCACTATCACTTTTTAATTGATTCAATTCACTACTTTCATTTTTACTTAAATCTAGGAATTGTACATTTTGGAAGGATTGCAGTTTCTCAAGCAAAGATTTTTTTTGATTTTCAAAGGCTAAGAGCATAAATTTATTCATTTTAACTATTGCCATTGAACTTCACTATCCTCTCAATTACTAAATTAATAGCTAAATCAATCTTTTCCTTAGAAGTATTAATTATATTTTTAACTTCTTCATCCCCTTTAGCTAAGGTTGGTTGTGACTCCTCATTTCCTTTATTAAGAGCATCTTCTTTCATTTTTTTTGCTTTTTCTGTAGCATCTTCAATGATAGCATGGTACTCTTCATTGCCTTTAACTTGAGCATCACTAATTATTTGTTTGCTATTTTCTACTGCTTTCTCTAATATATCCTTTGCAGTAGATTCGGCCTGTTGAATTTTACTAATTGCTTCTAGCGCCAAAATATCACCACCTTTTAAGTATTAATTATATATATAACCACTTGCATTAAGTCTGCTTTCTGTACTTATGTAAACATAATAATTAAGTGGTATTGGATAACTTATAACATGGGTTAGTTCAACTCTTTAAAAGATATATTAAAATCTATTATATCAGTTTTCTTAAAAAGTACAATATACCAATACAAAAAATTAATATATTGTACTTTTTAAAATAACAAAGATTTTACTTGACATTTTATTGAACTTTTAATTCACTTTCCTGTATAAATATTCTTTCCTTAATGGGATTATTTATAAAGGCAATATAATTTAAGGTTTTCTTTATTTCTCCACATTCAATAAAACTTTGTATACTATGATTAAATTTAAACACACTTATTTTATTTATATTATCTATAGAATTTTTATTCATAATGTATTCTTTTATATTTCTCTCCTCAGCTTTACTCATTTCTATTCTTAGAAAGTCAGGTATCCACTTTGTGTTATTATATGAGAAATACTCATATCTTATTATGTCTAATAATAATTCTTTCTCACCAGCTTTGATAAAGTCATTAAATTCAACAAAGAGAGAGTAATAATCTACAGATGCTATGCTGCGTCTAAAGTATCCCTTGCCATCATAAAATTTAGATAGTTCATAGTAGAATTCGAATATATCTTTGAATTTATTACTTTTTTTAAAGAAATTTAATATAGTATAAAACTTACCACTATTTAAATACTTATCGACCATATGCTCAATTTTCTTTAGTATAATTAATTCATCATAACTTATATTTTTTGTTTTTAGAATTTCATAAGGTGGATAAGGTGAATAAACCATTCCCCATTTTTCACTTTCTTCCCTCATTTGAGAACCTTTTAAAAGCTTTAAAAATCCTAATTGTAACTCCTCTGGACTAATCTCATATACTTCATTAAAGGATTTTCTGAAGGAGTTAAAGTCTTCACCAGGTAACCCTGCAATTAAATCTAGATGTTGCTTAATATTCTTTAGTTTATTTAGCTCTAATACTTTTTCTTTAATAGTTGAAAATTCTATAGTTCTATTAATATTTCTTAATATCTCGTTATTGGTGGTTTGAACACCTACTTCAAATTGAAACATGCCACTAGGTGCTTTACTAAGTATATTTATTGATTCACTACTAAATAGATCAGCAGATACTTCAAAGTGAAAACAGGTATTCTCTCCATTTTCAATTAGATAACTCCAAATAGCATTTGCAAAAGTTTTATTACAATTAAAGGTTCTATCAACAAATTTAACTAATTTAACTTTTTTATCTATAAAATATTGTAGTTCTTTTAACACTCTATCTATGTTTAAGAATCTTACTCCATGGGTAGTTGAAGATAAACAGTACTTACAATTAAAAGGACATCCTCTAGAAGCTTCATAATATACAATTTTATTTTTTAAGTCGTCTTCAGCTTCATAAGGAAATACTATATTGTTCATATCCATTAATGGTCTATTACCTCCATATATGATGCCTTCCTTACTTTTGTAGTATAATCCCTTAATATTTTCACAATTATTATTATCTCCATTAACTTCAATATTTATTTTAAAATTAATTAATTCTCTATAGGTATCTTCACCTTCTCCTTCAATTAAATATTCACCTATATTTTCTGTTAAAAACTCAATAGGATTATAAGAAGTTTCTGGGCCTCCATATATAATTTCAATATTACTGTCTATAAGCTTTATTAAAGTTGATACCTTTTTAACAAACTCAATATTCCAAATATAACAGGAAAATCCTATTATATTTGGTTTTTCATATAGTATTTCTTCAACTATTCTTTCTTCTCTATCATTTATAGAAAACTCCATAGTGTGACAATTATAATCTAAATCCTTTGTATATGCTTTTAAATATCTTACTGCTAAATTGCTGTGTATATACTTTGAATTTACTGCAACTAAAACTACTTTCATTTTTTATTAACATCCTTTCTTTCTGCCCACAATCCTAAAGGTACCATTGGAAGATACTGCTTCTACAATATCAAAATAATTCTTTAGTCCCTCCATAATTTTTGATGAAGTATTATCAGTAAATAGGTTAAGTAAGTTTATTTGAAAATTCCTCATACTTTTATCAGGCAATGATACCCTTATATTTTTTTGTAATGTCTTTAATAGCTCCTTTTCCACATCCCAAATATAAACATATCCATTATTTTTCATTAATCTATATATATTATCAAAAAGCTTTATCTTTTGTCTATGGGTTTTAATTTTATTTAAGGTAAAAAATACTATACAGCTATCATAATACCCTTCATTATCACAGGATTTAGAAGGTTCATTCTCCAAATAATTAACATCTATAAAATTATCATAATATTTATTAGCCTTATATATTATACCCTGGTTTCCATAAGTAATATCCAATACGTTACCTCTAAAAACCTCTTTTTCTAAACTTACAAATAAGCTCTCCATTTCACACCTCCATATTTATATATTATTGATAATATTCTTTTTAATTTTGTAAATTCCTTTATTTTTACTATTGCATAAGAAAAAATAAGATTATGTTGAAAATTACAGTTATAGTACCTAAAAAAAAGAACTACCAATATATTTTCGTGGTAGTTCTTACATTATATATAGCTCTAATCTTCACTTTTAGATTCTATAATCTTTAAGGTATTATAAAAATCAATGAGTAATCCTGCTGTTGTTGTGCAAGCTCTAAGTAATATCACATCTGCAATTTCATTAAACCGATTTTCTTTAATTCTTATACTTTCAAAGGACTTAGCGGTTTTAACAGCAAACTTTGTGTTTTCAATAACATATTTTTCAGGACTTCCATAAGTGATTATAGGATCTTTTAAAGGAATTTTATATCCATTAATAACTTTATCTATTATGAAACTTTCCAGAGGTTTATGTTTTTTCAAGTTTTTCATAGCATGAGCTGGCACTGTGGAGTCTTGTACTAAATGACAAGCAGCACCTAATAAAAATAGAGCTTTATTCATATCAGAATTTGCACCGTAAAATACAGATGCCTTATAATACTTTACACATTCTACTTTAGCATTTGAAAATCCATATAGACCGATTCCCTTCTCATGATGATAGAAATGATTAGTACTTTTCAAATCTGCATCAGCCCATTTTACACCTTTATTCAAATCTAACAAATGTTTAACAAAGAAATGATACTCTTCAGTATAACCCTCCTGCTTTAATAAACGAAGAGCTTCTTTATTTATAAATTTATGGACTATACATTCTGTCTTTTTTATTCTCTTTTTTATAGGGTTTGCAACTTTTATAAATGCTGTCATAGTTCTATTATAAGTTCTTTCCAATCTCTTCATGTAATACACCTACGATTCTTTAAGGATAATAAAATAATCATTGAGATATATATTATTATACTCCAATTTAACCATATTATTTTATTATCTATTAAATTTAATGTAGTATTTATATGGAAATTATATATATAGGAGCCTATTTTCTAATAGCTAAGGTAAATATAAATCCATGGTTACCATCTAATATATATAGCTCATCCTTAAAAATCTTCATATTAGATACAGTGCAATTATCCTTTAAAGTTATTAATTTATTTGGAACACCATTTACAGAGCTACACATTATATTATTTTTATTACAATCATAAAAATATAGTTGCAAGGTATTTTGTCCATTAATTTTCCCTGTATCATATATTGCTATCCATTTTAAGCTATTTAAATCATTATGTTGATAAGCAGGTGCTGGTGGTGACATAGGATGTTTTTTTAACAATGGAGGGTTTTTTACATTAGATTCTCCTTGAAATCTTGGTGAATCTAGAGGATCCCCTCCAGAAAAATCTGGGAACCCATACCAATAACCTTTTTTTAGCTCATAGATATAATCACTGTCATTTTCTACTGGTCTTAATCCTCTGTTTTCATAGCCTCCTACGGTAGCAAAGATTCTACCATCAAGAGTTATATCTAGTCCCTCAATATTTCTTATTCCCCATGCATAGGTTTCAATAGCTTTGGTGTTAATATTATAAATTAGCAGAGATGAATTACCTATGGACTCACCCTTTATAATCTCGTTGTCTTCATTAGAAGTTCCCTGTGGTACAAAGGCTCCTTTTTCATTTTTATTTAACACTATATTAAAAGGTGATATATCATAACCAGTTGAATTTTTATCTATCCATTGGTTATCACTTCCAACTACAGCTGAATTAGTTGCAGCTCCAATTGAAATAAATAAATAGTCCTTATATCCTCTTATTAAAACCTTACTATAATCTCCTTTATTAGGTAGGTTTGATAAGCATTGTTCTAACTTCCCATTGTTTATATCCAAGCTGAGTATTTCATTATTAGTAAGGAAGTATAGTTTATCTCCATTACATTCAAGGGTGGTAATGTTATAGTTTTTGTCTTCAATTAAAGTATAGGGCTTTCCAGTTGATGGAATAGCAATTATTTTATTTTCAAAAGCAACATATAATCCTCTATCATTACTAGTAAAATCTATGGCATTCTTTAATCCTTTATATCTAATTTTCATCTCAACTTCTGAGTCTTTAACCCCTATGTTATATATATTATTTTTATCTTTTACTATTAATAAAGAACTAATAGCTAATATTATAAGCAGAATCCATCCAATTATTTTTTTCATAGTTCCTCCATTTAAATATTATTTACACTAATATATATTTAAATATTCTTAATTAAATTACATTAAATGAAATATAAGATAAAAATATATGGTTAGAGAATAATCTTTAATCTACCTTCATAAGTATTATTATATTAAGGCATCTTCAAAAAATAAATAAGTCAGAATGCTCGTTTATCCGATGACTACCAGCTCTAATATTCCCATCTTCTTCAAAGTGGGAGTAAAGAGCTGCTATGTCCCTGGATAACGATTTCTAAGCTTCGAAGAAGCTAAGAAATCTGTTAATTTTGTGTTATACTGTGTCAACAGAACCCTTAGATAGTGCTACTATCTGCGGAACCTGTTTCCTTGTCTAACTCAAAATATACTTCTCATCTTTGACTTGTTATTTATTTTCAGATGCCTAATTGGAGGTAATAAAGATGAGTAAAGATACTTTTTATAGAGATACCTTTGTGTTAACTCTTTCTAATTTAGCCATGGGTGTATTGAGATTTATGTTTTCTATTATACTATCAAGACAGTTAGGTCCAGAGGGAGTTGGACTTTATGGTTTGATAATGCCTATATATGATTTATTTTGTTGTTTAGTATGTGGAGGAATAATTGCTGCAATTTCAAGAGAAACTTCTGCTTATCTGGGTACTAGTAGATTTGAAGATTTACATAAAACTGTTAATGCTTCCCTAGTTTTTATAGTACTTTGGTCAATTTTTATAGCAGGTAT
Organism: Clostridium sulfidigenes; assembly: GCF_000732635.1. Classification (GTDB taxonomy): domain Bacteria; phylum Bacillota; class Clostridia; order Clostridiales; family Clostridiaceae; genus Clostridium_J; species Clostridium_J sulfidigenes. The sequence goes on from NZ_JPMD01000014.1 coordinate 24,514, forward strand.
TATGTTTATACTTAGTCCGATAATCTGTAATTATATTATTAAAGACCCTAGAGCGATACGTTCCTTATGGATAGCTTCTCCTGCTATTGTTTTTATTGCTATATCCTGCGTATATAAAGGTTATTTCTATGGAGTAAGTCAGGTAATAACCCCGTCAGTTATAGATATATTAGAAAAAGCTGTTAGAATGGTGATATTAGTAGGAGTAATCTACTATTTATCTCTTAAAACCATAGAAAATACAGTAGCGGCAACCTATCTTTCATTTACTATTGGTGAAATAATAAGTTTCGTATTTCTATATATTTTCTATAAAAGAAGTATTAAAAAGATTCCCTATACCAATAGTGTAAGAACAGATAACAGCTTTCAATTGTTATTTAACATACTAATTATTGCTGTCCCTTTAGCTATAAATGGTTTTTTAACTACAGCGCTTCAAAGTGTATCTACACTTTTAGTACCCATAAGGTTAGTGGCTGCTGGTTTTGATCACATAGGTGCTCTTGAGATAATAGGTAAATTTAATGGTATGGCTCTTGCTATCGTATACTTCCCATTAGTTATAGTTGTATCTTTGTCTACAGTAATAATTCCAGATATATCTAAAAAAATAAGTCAAAAGGATTTTTCTAATATAAATTCTAGAGTAAATGAAGTAATTAAAATTTGTTTTATGTTAGGGGTTTCTACAGTAATTATTTGCTATGTATGTCCTAATTTATTAGGTGAAGTATTTTTTGATAGAAGTGACTTAGGTAGCTTTATAAAGATAGCTTCCCTTGCGGCTCCATTTATGTATTGTCACTACTGTACCTATAGTATTTTAAATGGTATAGGGAAACAAAAAGTTATCCTTTTAAGCTCCATTGCTACAGCTTTGATTGAATTAGTTCTAATATTTATACTTATAGGTATTCCTAGCATAAATATCTATGGATATGGAATTTCCTTAATTGTAACCTCTATTATAGGCCTTTTAATAAATCTGTATTATATTGGACAAGTGATAGAGCTATCTTTTCCTATTTGGGAAATATTAATCCTAGTGTTACTAACAGTTTTAGTATACTTAGTAACAACCATCATAAGTTCTATAATTCCTAATACCTTTATCATTCCTAAAATTATAACTATCATTGTAGTTGCTTTTTCATTATTCTTTGTATCAAGTTTTTTAATACGAAAAAGCTCATAAAATAGAACCTAGGACTTAGTTTTTTAGATACTAAGTTCTAGGTTCTATTTTAAAATAAATTAATAATATTTATTTTAACTTTTTATATATTCTTCTAGGTATAAGTTTTGTAATTTTATTTGGCAGTGAATTTAAATCGGACTTTTTAACACCACCTATAGTTACTAGCACTAATCCGTAGGCTCCAGCAGATAATGCTATACTTATTAATGATGCAAATAAGTTTAATATGTAACCACCGAAAATTAATCCTAGAATTCCATTAAATATCTTATATGAGAAAAATGTTACTATCCCCATAGCTAATCCAGCTATTAAAGGTTTTATATAACAAGGAATCAAGTGTATCCTTCCATCAATAGAGTCATTTATTTGCCACTGGAATAATATAAGCATTACTAAATAACAGGCTGCATTACCCCAAATAGCTCCAAGGATTCCAAAGGAAGGCATTGCTATTAATATATAATTCACAACAACTTTAGCTAAAATTCCAACTACAGAAAATATAGTTACTACGTTTACCTTACCCATTCCCTGTAAAATAGAAGTTTGAACTAATGTGATAGCATATAAGATTAAAACCCAAGCTCCCCATATTAATAAGGGTGATACCTCTTTATCATAGCCTAGGATTCTTAAAATAGGCATAGATAGAACTCCTAATCCCACAGCACAAGGTATAGCTATCATAAAAGTAACCCTATAGGAAGATTTAATATTAAATCTAAGACCTTTTTTATTATCTAGGGCATGGATTCTAGATATGGCAGGAACAAGAGCAATAGCTAAAGCTCCAATAATTGCCATAGGAATTGACATAAGAGTGTTGTAAAGACCTAAATATCCCCATTGAATATCAACAGTTTTCTGACTTAATCCTGTAGATAAAAGTCTAGACTTTACAATTTTTAAGTCTACTATAGTTCCTGAGTTTTGCAGTGCAGAAGCTATAGTAATTGGAAATGCATATTTTAATATGGATTTAATAATAGTTTTATTGCTTAATCTACTTACCCCCGGTTTGTTCTTTTTGGGGGCGTGATTAGATCCATACATTTTATATGCTAATATAAAGTATAAAGATGCTCCAATAGCTCCTACCACTGTACCTATAGTTCCTCCAGCAGCTCCATAGGATACACCTTTTCCCATGAGTAAGTAAGCAAATAATAAACTAAATATTATATTTAGAATTTGTTCGCCTACTTGGGATACAGCAGTGGTAGTCATATTTCCAATACCCTGAAAATAACCTTTGTATGCACCCATTATTGATGTAAATAATAATGCCGGTGCAAGCCATCTAGTAGCTAATATTGATTCAGGACTATTAAAAGCCATACTTAAGGGTTTTGCCCATATAAACATAAATACCGATAGGATAAGCCCCAAGAGTAAAAGCAAAGTCCTAGATGCTCTAAAGGTTTTTATTGCATCTTTGTAGTTTCCCTTTGCTTCAAGTTCCGATACTAACTTTGCAATGGCTACAGGTATACCCGCATTAGCTATAATGTATATATAAGAAAAAATTGTATATGTAGAATAGTATACTGACCAACCCGTTGATCCTAAAATCTGCCTAAGTAAAGGTGTATAAACTACAGATAACACCTTTACTGACATCATAGATATGGTGAGTACCATAAAGCCTTTAGCTACAGAGTGCTGAGCCCCCTCAGTTCTGTCATTCATATTACCCCTCCATTAAAACTTAAACACATCATTCTTTATCTTCTTTAATACTGGTGGTAAAGATTCTGCTATAGTTTTATTTTTCATATATTCAAGCTCCTCTGAGTTTGATTTAAATATTACTTTATACGCATATAAGAATTGATAATCTAAACCATACCTATTTACAAAGAAGCTGTTAAGCTTTTTATCTCCATATTTAGAATCTCCAACTATAGGATTTCCTAGTTCTGATAAGTGAGCTCTTAATTGATGACTTCTTCCAGTAAGTAAGTTAATTTCTATTAGGGAAAAAGTACCACAACTTTGAATAGTTTTAACTTCCATAGCAATTTCTTTACTGTTTGGAACTTCAGTCCTATATACCTTAGAAATATTTGCATCTTCATTTTTTAAGATATATCCTGTATAGGTTCCGTCCTTTATTCTTCCTTGTACTAGAGCCATATAGTATTTTTCAATACTTCTTTCTCTTATAGCTTCATTAAGAGCCTTTAGATATTTGAAGTTTTTTCCGAATATAACTACCCCAGAGGTATTTCTATCCAACCTATTGCATGGAGCAGGAGTAAAAGTTACTTCTTTTTCGGGTTCATAATCACCCTTGTCATAGAGATAAGATAAGGCATAGTCTGTTAAAGTTGGTTCTCCATTTTTTGTATCACTATGAACTAATAAATTAGGCCACTTTTCTACCATAAGTATATTTTCATCTTCATAGGTAATTTTAAGATTATTTTCTATTCTTTCAAATTTCTTTTTTTCACCACTAGTTTTTATATATCTTATTTCTATGGTGTCTCCCTCTTCTAAAACATATTGTTCTTTTATTTTTTTACCATTTACTCTAATATCACCTTTTCTAAATGCCTTATATATAGCACTTAAAGGTACATCCTTCAGTAACTTTCTAAGGAATTTATCGCATCTTTGACCGGCTTCATTTGAACCTATTTGTATATTATTCATATTGTCCTCCAATATTTCTTTCTTATAGTTTGTTAAGATAGTTTACAGCCATATTACAATGAACTGCTACTCCTATTTGTAGACATTCCTCATCTATATTAAATTTACTACTATGCAGAGGATATATTATTCCTTTTTCAAGGTTTCCACATCCTAATTGATAAAACATAGCTGGAACCTTAAGGGAAAAGTATGCAAAACTTTCTACACCCATAGTAGGTTCTCTTAATATTTTTACCTTATCTTTTCCTAATAGAGCTACACTATTATCGTAAAATATATTATACATAGCGTCGTCATTATATAAACATGGATAACTTTCATCAATAGCAATTTCACAGGCGCCTCTTAAACTTTCTACCTGCATGGTTACCAATTCTTTTAATCTTTTTTTCATGTATTCCCTATCCTCTAGGTTCATAGTTCTAATTATACCAGTTATAGTGACCTTATCTGGTATAATATTGGCTGCTGTACCTCCATTTATAGTTCCTATAGTTATTACACCTGGTGATACTGGACTAGTCTCTCTACTTACCAATAATTGTAAAGAATTTATAACCTGAGCTGCAATTACTATAGGGTCTATACCTTTATGAGGACTTGCACCATGAGAACTTTTACCACAAATAGTAATGGTAAAAGGATTTGAAGCAGCATAAGCTACTCCTTGCTTAAGTCCAATAGTTCCCACCTCAAGACTTTCATCTACGTGACATCCAATTATTGCATCCACATGAGGAGCTTCTAATGCTCCTTCTTCTATCATAATCTTAGCTCCACCAGTAGTTTCTTCTGCAGGTTCAAAAATAAACTTTACGTTTCCTTTTAACTCTTTTCTACGGTTATTTAAAAGTTTAGCTGCTCCAAGTACCATTGTCATATGAGCATCATGGCCACAGGCATGCATTTTTCCATGAATTTTAGAAGCATAGCAGTGACTATTTTTTTCATGGAGAGGTAGTGCATCCATATCACATCTTATAGCTATAGTTTTTCCATTACTATTACCTGCTTCCCCATATATAGTAGCTACAACACCTGTACCTGCGCAAGAATAAAATTCTATATTCTCATTCCTCAAGAAATTTTTTATTCTATCAGAAGTTTTATATAAATCAAAATCTAACTCTGGATTTTCATGGAATTCTCTTCTTATATAAATTAATTCTTCACTTATTTGTTTAGCTTCATGGATAAAGTTCATCTGAAACCTCCTTACTGATAATTATATATTATATACAAATATACAAAAAAATAATAGACTTGAAGTCTATTTAAGAGAAGTCTTAACTATATTGTACTTCAAACCATTATATAACAGAAAAGCTTTCCTTTCAATATTGTAGTAAAATATGTTTCAGCTAAGTAAAATCTTATGGGTCATTCTCAACAATATATGTCAATTAATTTGTAATCCTTCTTATAGTCTATAACTATGAATATATGTAACATTATATATATATGCCTATGAATAATTATCACTAGGAAACTAGTTAAATATATACCTATATTAATATTAAACTATAGAACTATTTAACTAGTTAACTAGTTGTACTCATAGTCAGGCTTTGGGGTTTATTAAGTTTTTAAAAAGGTTTAATTTAAGTCATTAAATATCATTTTCTTTAAATTAAATCTATAAACACTCTTACCCATAATATCATCTATTTTAATAGCTCCAATACTTCTGCTATCTAAACTATTTTCTCTATTGTCTCCCATGACAAATATAGAATCACTAGGTATTTTAATAGTCATATCAGGATATGTTTTTATACTATCATCTAAATAAGGTTCTTCAAATAGGTCACCATTTATATATACATCACTATTCTTAATCTCAATTGTTTCATTAGGCAATCCGATTACTCTCTTAATAATATTTCTGTTCTCCAATTTTACAACTACAATATCACCTCTGTCATAATTATCAGTAAATTGTTTGTATTTTTCTAATATAACCTTATCATGGTATTCATTTAATGTTGGGTACATTGATATTCCTTCTACTGTTATTACATCAATGACAAAGACTCTTATCATAATTACTAAAACAAATACAAGAAATATCTTTAGGTAATCCTTATAATCTTTTTTCATATTCATATAATACATCACTCCTTATATGGTATAATCTGTTATATCTAAAGCTATTATTTAGCTATAAGCTAAAATTCTTAACAACAGTAAAATTATTTTAAAGTAAATTTATATATATTTAGTCATTGCTTTTATCTCTCTTAAATTTTCTTATAATCACTGTACCTAATTGAAACATAATAACAAATGTTGCAATTGTAACTATATAAGACATGAGGGTATAATTGATACTAGATTTACATATTGATTCTATAAAACTAATTATTTTATTGGATAGAAAATAAGAAAAAAAAGCTATAATACAGGTCTGAATAAAGTTTAAGGGCTCATATTTGTTTTGCATGAAATACCTCCTGATATATTTAATATATTTTATCATGCAAAATATATTAAAATTCCTAAAAGTTCATATTACATACATGAAATTACAAAAAAATATATTATTACTATAATTTATTTTTTTCACTGAAACTATGTCTATATACACTAGAAAAGGATGAACTATTCCTTAAAAACCTCTATAAGCCCATTGGTTACAAGGACATCAAAGTCAAATTTTCTCTCCAAATCAGAGAATTTAATAGAGATATTACTTTCTTCTAAGGCTGTTATTGTTCCTGTTCCATAGAATTTATGGGTTACAGTTGTTCCAACCTTAAATTTAACTCTTTCTAGTATCTCTTCTTCTAACTGGCACTCACATAGAAATTGAGATTTATTTTTCTTTTCACCTCTTATAAATTGGGGGAAAAGAAATATTAAGTTGTTAATAGCTCTAGTAACGCCCACATAGAATAGTCGTCTCTCTTCCTCTATATCATTATTCTTATAGGGAATAGCTCCATCTACTGTGTTAATCATAAATACCGTATCAAATTCCATTCCTTTAACACCGTGAATAGTACTAAGAATTACGCCTTCATTTTTATCCTTATTTCTAGAGCTAGCTTTCTTTGTCTCCTCTTCTACAGTATTTACATGTTCTAAGAAGTCTTTAATAGTTTTAAACCCCTTCACGCTTTCTTTAAACTCATTTAACACATTTTCTAGATCTTCTATGGAAAATTTATATTTCTGTGCATATTCCACTAGATGTTTATGATACATCAAGTCTCCTATAATAAATTCTACGGCAGAAGGTAGTGAAATTCTATTTAAGCTAGAAATATCCCTTTCAAGTTTATCTAATATTTTTAATTGAAACACTGGAGTACTATCTAAGTTTTTTAATTTAGTAAAGATACTGCCTAAGCTATTGCTCTTTTTAACTTCTTCTATACTATTTTTACTTATATACCTATAGGGTTTATTTATTATTCTAGTAAAGCTATCCATGCTTAGAGGATATATGCTTAACTTTAGATAAGCTAATATGTCTTGGCATATGAAGTGAGAGAAAAAATTATATTGTCTATCTAGCAAGGTAAAGGGAATTTTCTTTCTAATAAAACTATCAATTATACTTCTACTTTCTATATTAGTTCTATAAAGCACTGCAAAGTTATTAAAGTTATTATCTTCACTTTCCTTTACCTTGAGAATATAATCACTTATATATGTACCTTGAGCTGTTTCATCACGAACCCCTTGAGCTTTTATTATTCCATCATCAGTTTTGTTGGCTCTGATATCCTTTGAGGTTCTAATCTTATTATTTTTTATAGACTTCATTGATAATCTTACTATATTCTGCTTTGACCTATAATTTGTAGATAGATATAAGGTTTTACCTTGTTTAAATATATCTTTAAAGTTTACTATATAGGTTGGATTAGCTCCTCTAAAACTATATATGCATTGGTCCTCATCCCCTACTACAAATAAGTTATTTCCCTTATTTAAAAGCTTTAATATGTCCACTTGTACATCATCACTATCTTGAAATTCATCAACTAATATATGTTTAAATTGATTTTGATATGAATTTAATATGGCACTATTCTTAATAAATAAATCTCTACACATTAACTGTAGATCTTCAAAGTCAAGGAGGGATTTTTCCTTTTTATAGGATTCATAGAAATTTACACAGTTTTTTAAAAGTTCTTTATCGATTTGATTATTTCCATCTCTATTATATTCTCCCTTGCATTTATAGATAGATATGGCATTTACATATTCCTTAACTCTATCTTCACTAACATCCTCCACATAGGCAGTTAAAAAGTTTTTTACTACTTTATAACTTTCAAAGGGCTCTATTATATTAATTTCTCCATAATAGGATTTTAGTATTTTATAGCAAAGTCCATGAAAGGTTCCAAAGAAAGGACTTACCTTATTTTTATCTATGGCTAGGAACCTATTTCTCATATTAGTTGCTGCTGCCTTGGTGAAGGTTATTATAACTATATTTTTAGGTGATATGTTTTTATGATTTATAAGCTCATAAACTCTATTTACAATAACTACAGTTTTCCCACTTCCGGGACCTGCACTGACTATTATATTTTCATTTGTACAGTTAATGGCTGTTAACTGTTCTTCACTTAAAGTGTTATTTTTGTTTCTTATCATAATATAAATCTTTCCTTTTACATACTTTCAATTTAATAATATTACCATATTATTTGTCCATATACTATAGAAATGAAAGTTTTCTTATGGTACGATATATAGGATGTAAATGTTAACCTATGGAGATTTTATAAAATTTTATCCGATGACTACCAGCTCTAATACTCTCATCTTCTTTAAAGTGGGAGTAAAGAGCTGATACGTCCCTGGATAACGATTTCTAAGCTTCAGTGGGAGTAAAAAACTCCCCCTGAAGCAAATAACTCTGTTTATGGTTTATATAAGTGAGGAGAACTAAAAATGGATACAATTACTAGACTTGACCTAAGAAGCCAAAGAAATCTTACCATGTTAGTAGATTTTTATGAGCTTACAATGGCTAATGGTTATTTAAATACGGAAGCAGATGATACCATAGCTTATTTTGACATGTTTTTTAGGAAAATTCCTGATGGTGGTGGCTACTGCATAATGGCAGGAGTTCAACAATTGATTGAATATTTAACTAATCTTAAGTTTACTGATGAAGATATAGAATATCTAAGAAGTAAAGCTATATTTAGTAAAGAATTTTTAAATTATTTAGCTAACTTTAAGTTTAGTTGTGATGTATGGGCTATTCCAGAAGGTACCCCAGTATTCCCTAATGAACCACTTGTAACTGTAAGGGGTCCAGTGATGGAAGCTCAGTTTATAGAAACTATGATACTACTAACAATAAATCATCAAACTCTAATTGCTACTAAAGCTGCAAGAATTTGTGAAGCTGCTAGTGGTAGACCTGTAATGGAGTTTGGTTCTAGACGAGCTCAAGGCTATGATGGTGCCTTGTATGGAGCTAGAGCTGCAATTATTGGTGGATGTAATGCTACTGCTTGTACTATGGCAGATGAATTATTCAATGTGCCTGTAACTGGAACTATGGCACACTCTTGGATTCAGCTTTTTGATAGTGAATATGAAGCTTTTGCTGCATGGGCTAAAACTTATCCAGATAATACTGTACTTTTAGTAGATACATATAATGTTCTAAAATCAGGTATTCCAAATGCTATAAAGGTTTTTGATGAAATCTTAAAACCTATGGGTAAAAGACCTAAGGCTGTAAGAATTGATAGTGGCGATATTGCATATCTTTCTATAGAAACTAGAAAAATGCTAGATGAAGCTGGCTATGAGGATGTAAAAATCACAATTTCAAATTCCTTAGATGAATTTATAATTAAAGCTGTTCTTGAAAATGGTGCTAAAATAGATAGTTTTGGTGTTGGTGAAAGATTGATCACTGCAAGAAGTGAGCCTGTATTTGGTGGCGTTTATAAGCTTGTTGCTATAGAAAAAAATGGAACCATTATCCCTAAAATTAAGATAAGTGAAAATGTAGAAAAAATCACAAATCCAGGGTTTAAATCTCTTTATAGAGTTTATGATAAGAAAACAAATAAAGCTATTGCAGATTTAATTGCTTTAAATGATGAGAATTTTGATAATAACAAGCCTTTGCAGTTGTTTGACCCTAACTACACTTGGAAGAAAAAAAGAATTAAAAATTATAATATAAAAAATCTCATGGTACAAATATTTGATAAGGGTAAATGTACTTACGAAAGTCCTTCTGTAATGGAGATAAGAGAATTTTGTGGTAAGGAAAAAGCTAGTCTATGGTCAGAGATAAGAAGATTACAAAATCCTCATCAATACTATATAGACTTATCTAAAAACTTATGGAATTTAAAAGAATCATTATTACACGAATACTCTTCAATATATGAAGAATAATATTAATATACTATCTATGAAGGGTATGATATCTATTGAATAAGAAACTTAAAATAAAAATTTCTAATGATGCCTTTGATTTTATTATTAAACTACTGGAATTTCATGATGAATATGATTGTATAGCATTAAAAGAACCTGAAAATGGTGGATGTTGTAAAAATTCTAAGGTTGATATAATTTTAGATAATACCATTAACTACAATGTTATTGAAGATATACAGGGGTTAAATATTGCTTATAGTGAAGATTTATCTAGTAACTTTAATGAAATAATTATTGTACTGAAGAAAGATTCTCTCTACCTAAAGGCAACACCTTCGTTTACTAATAAATCTAAGGGATGCGGTGGATGTGGATCAAAGTCAAAGGATTGCACATCATGTTCAGGATGTAGCATGAAATCAAAATAGTTAATAAAAAATCTCCTAGCCTAGGCTAGGAGATTTATATGTTTACTGAAATATACTAAATAACACACTTGGATTAGTTTAATTTGGTTGGAGTTTAATATAGATATTATGTTATAAAAAATCCATATTAAAAACAATTTAATTATAAGTAGCTGTCTTTGTATAAAAGAGATATAGGCAACGACTTATCCTCCTTGTACAAATCATAATCATAGAGATTTTTTATTTTGCTCCCCTTGCTGCTAAGCTCTTTAAAGGGGCACTTATTATTATTTTCAGCCCAATTATAAAGGGCACAGTCCTTTGAACACTCTACATACTCATCATAAGTTGATAAAAAATCACACTTAACCAAGCATACCACCCCCAATAAATACACATTTAATACCCTAAATTATAAATGAGAATTTTCACAAAATAAAGTATTTTTAGTGGATTTATTGAGAGGTTTTCTATATTTAAGAATTTTCGAATATATTTAAAATATAATTATAATATTTTAAAAAATGATGGAGTTGTACTACAATTACTAAAATATATATATAAATTTATCCTATGAAAACTACACTTATGTCAATACTTATATTTTTATGTCCTACATTTCTTTGAGTATTATGGATATCCAAGCTATTATTTTCTTTTTTTGCTATATGATTTTTAAGGTTAATAATCTTTTCACTATCAATATTCATTATTTTTTCATATATAGGAAGTAGCTCATTAGGAATCTTATTATTTAAGCCTATATTAATGACTGCTATTTTTTTTATTCCATAAATACAACTTAACAAATCTTCATTGTCAGTGATATAATGAGAAAATTCAGTAAACTCGTCCAATAAGTGGCTACAACCATATAAATCTAGTTGGGATATAGTTGAGGATCTTTTTTTGCCCTCTTTGAAATCTAAAGCCCCTACTTCTTTGTTTAATATGGTACCACCTTTTTCTATGACAGCTTTTTCTAAGTTTAAATCATTTAACTCTAAACAATCATCTATTCTTACTTGAGTTCCAATATCTATATGATACATAATAAAATTTTTAGCTTCTTCCTTAGATCTGACAAGAATACTGTGAATACCAATTTCCTCAAGTTTATTCATCATATCTTGTATTAATATGCTTACAGAAGTTCTATTTACCATACATATTACACCTCCTAAGGCAGTTAAATATTTTCTTTACTTATTTATATGGATGTAATTACTATTTTATGATATCAATGAAAGATTTTATAATATGAGCTGTAAAACCCCAAATTACATAATTATTCCACTGATAAAAGTATTCATCTAATACCCCCTTTGAAAATTTATAATCCTTACCTCCGTTTATTAAATGAAAGGGAAATCCATCTTGATTTATTGGGCCAATATCCATTTTATATAGTAATGGTTCTGTATCAATAAAAAATTTTATTGGTACCTTAAATATATGATCAACTTCACTTGTATTAAACTTAATATTATTTGTATTAAGTTTAGCGATATAGGGACGCATTATCATGAGGTATGGTGATAAGAAATAATCCATTTCACCAATAACTTCAAAATCTTCTTTTTTAATATTCATCTCTTCCATGGTTTCTCTTATTGCAGCATCTCTAAAAGACTCTCCTTCTTCAACCTTTCCACCAGGTAGACAAACATCTCCAGGCTGACTATTTAATTTTTTAGCTCTAACTTGAAAAATTATATAAACCTCATCGTCTATAACCTGTAAAAGAATCATCACTGCTGCTTTTTTCATAGGTTGTATAGATGTGGACTCCCTATCTTTAAAAATATCATTTATTCTATCAATATTTATATTTGTCATCAGTTCACTGCTCCTTCTAAATATCTTATATATAGCATACCACAATATTAGATAATAAAAATATAACATATTATTAATAACATATTTTTTCTTTGTCCTTGTTGAAAATTACAGTAAATGTTATACTAGATAGGACTTATTTAATTCTAAAATATAAAATTGGAGAGATGACTTGTGAAAAAGAGAATTTTATCATTATGGGTATTTTTTACTTTAGTATTTACCTTTTCTTTCTCAACTATAGCCATTGCAGAAACTCAACCTGAAATCGTTGGTACTTCTGCTATTGTTATGGACTTAGAAACAAAGGAAATAATCTATTCTAAAAATATCGATGAAAAGAAACAACCAGCGAGTATTACTAAGCTGATGACTGCTTTACTATTAGCTGAAAATAAAAGTAAAACCGATTTACTTACTTATCCAGCTGCAGCCTTAAAAGAAGAGCCTTATTCTTATGGACTTAATGTTCATCCAGTAACTCCTGGAGATACATTTACCGGTAAAGATGCTATGGACATACTACTTCTTTATTCAGGTAATGATATTGCTTATATGGTTGCTGAAAATGTTGGTGGAACAAAGGAAAAGTTCATTACAATGATGAATGAAAAAGCTAAAGCTTTAGGTATGACCAATACTAATTTTGTAACACCTAATGGCCTTGATGATAACACTGATGATCACTATACTACAGCATATGATTTATCCCTATTATTAAATGCAGCTTACGGTAATGAGTGGATTAGAGAAACTATGTCTAAAAAGGAATCAGAAGTAAAATCTACTAATGGACCATCATCAATAGTTGAAAATAGAAATAAACTTATAGGTGTAGACGGAAACATTGGTGGAAAAACTGGTTATACAGAAAAGTCTGGAAGATGCTTAGCAGCTTTATATCAAAGGAATGGACATACTTTAGCAACGGTGGTATTAGGCTCAGATTATAATTTTCCAGTAGACACTCAGGTTTTTGAAGATACTACAAACCTAGCCAATTATGGCTTCAATGCAGAAAAAGAAGTCTTCAAAGCTAAGAACACTGAAATTTCAGAAGTTACTATGGAATATAAAATTTTACCTCTTATAGGACCTAAAAAAGCGATTAAAGTTCCAGTTACTATTCATGAGGATATTTCATTATATTCAACAGACTTAGAACCAGAATTTAATTCTGAAGTAGGTAAGATAAATATTTGGACTTTAAGTAAAGATAAATCTATTGGTAAAGCTACTGTTAATATAAAGGGATATGAAAAACAATATGATATATATTCTGGACTATCCAATATGGATATAATAAAAAGTAATATCCTTTATTATGTATTAGCTCTATTAGTATTAATAATAATAGCATCTTTAGTAATACTAATAATATCTAAAATAAACAAAAAACGTAGAAAAAAAAAGAAATCGTATATATAGATAGTTTTAAAGATTCCCTATGTTAATATTAATCATAGGGAATCTTTTTTTGTGTAAATATTTGTAATTCTACATTAATAGTTTTTTTCTATTTACTAATTAATTTTATATATTATAATAAGTTAAATTTAAATTTTAAACTATTTTATTTTATCATTCTCAATTATGACAATGATACTTATGATTATTTTTGCGGTAAACACCTAAAATACTAAATAAACTTTATAATGTCTTCAATTTTATCTATTATATAATCAGGATTATGTGTTTTAATCTTTTCTATATTTAGTGCAGTATAATTTACTAGGCAAGTTTTTGCTCCTGCATTCTTTCCGCATAATATATCATTATGGCTATCTCCTACCATTATAGTTTCACTAGGGTTCACCTTTAAGACTTCACAAGCTTTTAACACTGGTTCACCATCTGGCTTATGTTTCCTACTATCTTCTGGAGTAATTATTACATCAAAATATTTCTCTAAGTCAAAACAATTAAGTCCTCTTAAAGCCGTTCCCCTTTTTTTAGATGTAACTATTGCTAATTTTAATCCTTTATCTTTTAGCTTTAATAGTCCATCTTCCACGTGATCATAAGATTTTATGTATTTATCATGGCAATTAAGACAGTATCTTATGTATTCATCAACTAATTCATCAGCTCTCTCTTTATCATATTCACTCAATACATCTTTAAGTGGTATACCAAAGGATTCTACAATTTCCTCCTTTCCTATATTTAATCCTAAATAATTATTTAATACATAATTAAAGGAAGTTAATATTAATTCATTGGTATCTATTATTGTACCATCTAGGTCAAACAGTATTGCTTTAATCATATCTTTCTACTCCTTATTTATAAGTAATTTTAGCGGAATGTACCACTTTGAATAACTCAATCCATGGTTATCTCTATATGTACCCTTTATATCCTTCACCATCACTGTAGCTCTTTTATTAATATTGCTAATTATTCCTTCATAAAATATACCTTTGTATTTAAATTGAACAACTTGTCCTTTAACAAATGAGTTATTTATGGTCTTATTTAAGACATCTTTACTCTTTAATATTTCATGATAACTACTTGTATGTCCAAATAAATTAAAGGCTATATTTTTAAATCTTTCACCTTTACAATTAGAGCTTCCATACTCACTAAATTCTATGACATGGCAAAGCTCATGCTCTAAAATAAGCATAAGAGCTTCTAGTGCATCCTTAGCTTCTATTCCACATACAAATTTACTTCTATTATCTTCTATATATTCTTTTATGACTCTATTACTTATTCTAATCTCATAGGTACATTCTCTTCCTCTTTTTGAAAAGATAGTCTTTCCAGCACTTGAAGTCATCCTATTGGATAAGGATACTTTAATACCCTTTGGTATAGCATTTACTAAATACCCCTTTAATACATAACCATCGTATATATTTATAAGGTTAGAAATATTTTCTAATGTCAAAATATCTATAGAATTTAGCACATTAAGTTTACGTCTTCTGCAAAAATCTTTCTTTATAAAATCTCTCATATTCACTTTATCATTTTTGTTAACTTCAGTGTCAATCATTAAGTATGTACTACCTTCCTTAAATAGATTTTTTCTATAAAAATACTGAGCATGCATTATAATTATATTACATGCTCAGCCCTTATCTAATATTTAGAGCATTTTAACACAGACTAACTTAATATTTTATTGATTTATATATAAGTCTGCTTAATTGATCTTTTTCTTTTGCACCTTCTATACTTCTTAATATTTCCTCATTAATCTTACTTATATCAATATTTAATTCTTCAATATGACTTTCTAAGGAATTTATTGCATTTAAAAGCCTTGTCTTTTTATTATCTTTAACTATTACCTTATCTGCAAAAGATTTAAGAGCAACATATGTCAAGATTAGTACATCTTCATTCTCTACAAATTCTTCATAATTTTCCACAAGATATACTACAGCTTTAGTTAGTAGATTTTTATATATTTCTATACCTTCACCGTGGTGAGTAAAAGCTACTATACTTCTAGCAGTATATATAACCTTATCTATTTTATTATCCTCTACAGATTTACCAAAGGCACCACTTGCTAATTGTTGTGTTGCTAACACACGTAGGAATTCTGATTTATCTATACCCTCATCCATTAAATTTTCTAACTGCAATTCATCTAGACTTTGACTATAGTAGAACTTCGGAGAAATTATATTTGTATCACCCTTATTGAAATCTATGTTAACTGGTAAGAATTTTCTCATAACTCCTCCCAGTACAGGTTCATAAATTTCTTCTATTAAAATAAAGGATGTTTCATCACTTATAATTCCAATGTCAGTAGATAACTCTATAATCTTATTTTTCATAGCCTCATGAACTTCTCCACGTTCATAGACGATTCTATTCTCTAAAGATTCTATTCTTTTCTTATACCAAACCTTTTCAATTAAATTTGCATTAACCTCTAAGTCTAATTTAGTTAGAACTATTCTTCGTTGTATTCTTCTATCTCCAACCATACCATTAAGAGTAACAATACCTTCTAGATTCCCATCCATCTTAGCAAATATTGAAAATGGTTCTCCATCATACATATATTCTATGGTTCTAGGGTAAGTTTTCTCAACCTTCATTCCACCCCAATCAATTTCAATATCTGTTATTTGTAGTCCTCTTATTCTATTGAACTGATTTAAGATTACATCTTCTATTCTAATACTTCTATTAATAAATTCTGCTTTTCCAAAGGTAATTCTTGCTATTTTATTGATGAAATAGGTATTAACAGAGGCATCTATTCCAAAAGGAAAAATTCTGCTTCCTACGCAAGTTTTTTCTACATAATCAAGGATATCTTTCTCATCATCCACTACGTCATCAGTAAATAAAATGATAGTATTTTCTTCTCCCTTATCTTCATTTAAAAAGGCATATTTTATTCCATCAAATATATTAGCATCATTTTCACAAGCTAACTTATCTATCCACTTAGATGCTTCCTTTAAATTTTCATCATTAAATTCAACTCTTCTACTCTCTGAAAAATGCTTTAGGGTGTCACCCATAGCAACTATGTTAAAGGTATCACCTTTATATAAATTTCTAAGACATAAGTGTAAAGCAGTTTTAGCCTCTTTTAACTTATCTCCTTCCATGGATTCTGATATGTCTATAAGGAATATATAGTTTCCATTTTTCTCTTCTACATCCTCTTCAATTTCAGGTAGAAATCTCAAATAAACAATTCCATTGTCTTCACTATAATTCTCATATATAATTCCACTTGTTTCACTGGAATTTTCCTCTAAATAAATTGTCATAGCACTATCCAGAATCTGATCTTCACCATGAAGTGTTATTTTGTATAAATTGCAATCATCATCCTCTTCTTCTTCTACCTGGATTTTATGAGTATTACAAGAAAATTTAGCACTTTCAAAGGTCTCTACTAATAGATTTAAAGATAATTTATAGTCTTCTTGTTGACTTTGTTCTTCATTATATGGATTTTCTGGAAGTACAATCTTAGGAATAATTAACTTAAGCTTGGAATGTTCATATACTAGCTCTTCAATATAAGAGATCTTTATAACTACAGTTTCACCTTTTAAAATTGTTCCAATTGACATTTTAAAATAGTTATTATTTAGTTCTTCTAATATAAGTTTACTTCCTGAATCTTCTCCAATATTTTCATAAATTTTCTCTATTTCTTTTTTATCTTCTACTTTACCTTTTATAACCATGCCACCTATATTAGCTTCAAAACCTGAAATAACAGCAGTTTCTGGTATAGGGAAGGTATAAATTCCTTTTACATCATCTTCACCAATATTTTCATAAACATGGCTAATTGTAAATTCAACAAATTCTCCACAAATATTACCTTCTATATCTACCTTTTTTAACAATATTTCGCCCTTAGAAATATTGTTCTGTAACTTTTCATATTCCATAACCTCACTCCTTTTATGTTATCTACATTTCCTTCAGAAGGAGTTTTTCCTCCCTCTGAAGGATAAATTATTATCTAGGGACTTAGCCATAGTCATATAATTTAATATAAAAGTTTCTATAAATTATATTGTACTACATAACTTCTTTTATTACTCTCAAAGCATTCTTATATAATATTTTTTCTATATGACTTTCATGATATCCTTCTTTTTGTAATGCTGTAATGAGTTTATCTATCTCTCCCATATTACTAATTTCTAGATTTTTAGGATTTATTCCATCAAAATCACTACCAAGGGATAATACATCTATACCCCCAACATTACAGATATGATTTATATGTTTAACCATATCTGTAACAGCACTTTTACTTCCGCCTTCTATTAAGAAAGATTTTTCAAAGTTGATGCCAGTTATGCCCCCCTTTTCACTGAGAGTTCTAATCATATCATCAGTTAAATTTCTGCTGTGATTACATACAGCTCTACTGTTTGAATGTGATGCTACAAAAGGTTTCTTACTATATCTTGCCACATCATAGAACCCTCCATCGGATAGGTGTGAAACGTCAATAATCATGCCTAGCCTATTCATTTCTTCAAGGGTTTCTAATCCAAAGGTTTTTAACCCTTTATTTCGAAACTCTTCTCTGCAATTTGGATAACCTATACTATTTTCATAATTCCAGGTTAATGTCATAAGTCTAACTCCTAGGTCATAAAAATTTCTTAAATTCTTAAGAGAGCCTTCTATAGCTTCACCTTCTTCAATGGTCAAGAAAGCTGATATTTTATCCTCCTCCTTATTCA
Source organism: Clostridium sulfidigenes (assembly GCF_000732635.1). Classification (GTDB taxonomy): domain Bacteria; phylum Bacillota; class Clostridia; order Clostridiales; family Clostridiaceae; genus Clostridium_J; species Clostridium_J sulfidigenes. The sequence continues at coordinate 43,212 of NZ_JPMD01000014.1, forward strand.
CTTCAAAATCATCATAATTTTTTGCTACAGATATTTTATGATTATTTTTTTCTAACTCTTCATAAAATTTATTAAGCATATCCATGGCTCTATTAAATGCCTTAGGATGCTCATTAAGATCAATAAACAAGGCAAAAAATTGTGCTAAGGAATTACCTTTTGTTAACTTTTCTAAATCAATAGCTAGATGATTTCTCTTTAATTCCATATCCTTATTATCTATTAAATGACAAATTGTATCACAATGCAAATCAATTATACTCATATTATATCCCCCTTAATTCTAAGACTATATCTTCTATTAAATTACGAATTTACAAATTATTCATTACCATAAATATTAAAATTCTATCCCTATTATCTATATTATAAATTCTCCTTCTTTATTTATATATCCTTCTTTTTCATCTATTATAACCTTACATATTCCATTGTAAAAGTTATCTACTTCATGAAATTTAGGTTCTATAACTACATGACCTTTTAAATCTACAAAGCCCCACTTCTCGTTAATTTCAACAGAAAATAGACCTTCACTATACTCAAGAACATTATCATACTCTATAGGTATTATTATGTTCCCACTTCTATCTATAAATCCATATTTATCTTCTATGGAAACTGCTGCATATTCTGTATTAAAATTATCTGCCCAGCTATATCTTTTTTCAATAACAAAGTCACCAGCATTATTAATATATCCCCATATATTATCTTGGGATACAGCTGCAAGGCCATTAAGAAATTCGTTAGTAAAATCAAAATTTCCGTCTATCTTTATATTAAAGTTTTCATCCACATATACATTTTTACCCTCTAATCCCACATTGGCTAAACCTTCATTAAAGTTGTTAGCATATTCATATATAAAACTACTAATACACTGACCTTCCCCATTTATATATCCATAGTTCTCACCTTTTCTAACTATAGCCAAACCATTCTCTTCAAACTCATTAGCTTCATCAAAAGTAGGTGATATAATCATCTTGCCATGGCCATTGATATATCCCCACTTTCCTAATATTTTCACTGCTGCAAGTCCTTCAGTGAATCCTTTTCCTTCTTCATATTTTACTTTTATTACCTCATTGCCCTGTAAGTCTATATATCCATATCTATGGTCTAACTCAACTAAAGCCATGCCTTCATTAAAATAATTTATATCATCATATTTAGGAGCTATTATGTAATCTCCTTGTCTATTGATAAAACCACATAATCCATCTACCTCTACAAAGCCCATTTCATCCTCAAAGTCATCGGCATAATCAAAAATAAAAGGAACTATAGTTTTTCCATTTTCATCTATATAACCATATTTATTATCTAATTCAACGGGATACATTTTCATAATCTTTTCTCCTTTGCTTTTTAAATATATGAATATTATACCATTTATACGAATAAAAAGTCTTATATTAACCTAATTAAAGATAACCTATTCTATATATTTAACTATTTAAAAACTATTATCTCATACCTTATATATTATTAATACAATGTCTATTTAATTATACTAATTGTTAGTAATTATAATTTATATTATAATTAAAAAGATGTAATAATAAGTGTAGATATCTCTACACAATACAAAGGAGTGTTAAATATATGAAAAATTGTATAGTAGCTCAATCTGGTGGTCCTACATCTGTAATAAATGCTAGCGCAATGGGAGTATTTAAAGCAAATGAAGAACTACACTATTTTGACAATGTATATGCAGGAATTAACGGTATTGAGGGAATTTTAAATGAAAATATAATAAATCTTTCTCATATTGACAGTGAAGTTATTAACAGATTAATTTATACACCATCTTCAGGACTTGGATCTTGTAGATACAAATTAAAAACCTATGAAGATAACAAAGAAGAATACATAAAACTTTTTGAGATTTTTAAGAAGCATGAAATTGATACTTTCTTCTACATTGGTGGAAATGATTCCATGGATACAGTTCATAAACTTAGTAACTATGCAAAGGAGCATAACCTTCCTGTAAAATTCTTTGGAGTTCCTAAAACCATAGATAATGACCTTCCAGTAATGGATCATACTCCTGGTTTTGGAAGTGCTGCTAAGTTTATATCAACTATAGCCCTAGAAAACAAACTAGATGCTAGTGTTTATACTGCAAAAAATGTATTTGTTATAGAGGCAATGGGCCGTGATACAGGATGGCTAGCTGCTAGTTCTTGTATTGCTACATTAAATGGAGAACCAGTGGTAGATTTAATTTATCTTCCTGAAGTTGCCTTTGATGAAGCTAAGTTTTTAAAAGATGTGGCTAAAAAATTAGAAGAAAAAAATTCTGTAATTGTAGTAGTTTCTGAAGGAATAAGAACAGCAGATGGTACTTTCCTTGGTGAAATGGGTGGTACTGGTCTAGATAAATTTGGTCACGCTCAATTAGGTGGGGTTTGTAGTTATATCAAAAATGTAATCACTGAAAATGGAGTTTGCAAAAAAGTAAGAGCCATAGAACTTTCAACTATGCAACGTTGCGCAATGCACTTTGCTTCTCAAACTGATATTGATGAAGCCTTTAATTGTGGATTTGCTGCATTAAAATACTCTGCAGAAGGTGAAAGTGGTTATATGATAGGTATTAAGAGAGTTTCTAATGCTCCATATAAATCAGAAACCTTTGCAGTGCACACTTCAAAAGTAGCAAACTCAATAAAATATTTCCCTAAGGAATGGATCAATGAAGAAGGTAACAATGTAACTAAAGAAGCTTATGAGTATACACTACCTCTAATTATGGGAGAACCAAAAATTCAATACGAAAATGGTCTTCCAAAATACGCTTTCATAACAAAATAGTAGAATCAATATTACATTTTTTTATATTAAAAGGAGTGATTTAAAACAAGAAATCACTCCTTTTATAAATTAAATTTTCGCCTTTTTTTCAATGATAGAAAGAGCATCTTTATCTGCGATAATAGTTAAATTAGGATGTAATTGTAATATTGAAGCAGGAATTTTTGGTGTAATTGCTCCTAAAAGAGCTTCATACAAAATGTCCGCCTTACTAATTCCATTTACTACTAAAAGAATTCGTTTTGACTGCATAATAGCCTTTATTCCCATAGTAATAGCATACTTAGGCACTTCTTCAATACTATTAAAGAATCTTGAATTAGCATCAATAGTACTTTTATTTAACTTAACCTTATGAGTGTTCTTTTCAAAGACTTCTCCCGGTTCATTAAAGCCTATATGTCCATTATGACCTATACCTAAAAGCTGAAGATCAATGCCTCCAAAATCTGAAATTAATTTATCATATCTACTACACTCTAAATCAATATTAGAAGCGAGTCCATTAGGTATATTAATATTTTTTGACGGCATATTAATATTCTTAAAGAAATTTTCCTTCATATAAGAATGGTAACTTTGATTATGGTCTGGTGACAAACCATAGTATTCATCTAAATTTACACTATGTACCTTTGAAAAATCCAATTCTCTATCATTGTATATATCAATTAACTGCTTGTATACTCCTAATGGAGTAGAACCAGTGGCAAGTCCTAATACAGAGTTTGGGTAAAGTATAACTTGAGCAGAAATTATATTGGCAGCTTTTCTACTCATACTTTCATAATCTTCTGCTTTAATAACATTCATTTTTATTCCTCCTCTGTGCTTAAGTTCAATTACAAATAGGTTGTATGCTCTCCTTAAGTTTAATTTAGTATATAATAGAATATATATTCTATTATAACATATATTAGATAAGTAAATTTTAATATAAAGATTTAATTTCGTAACTTATGCCAATAAAAAAAGAGCAGAAAATAATTGCATTCACCTTCCTATGAACTACTTTCAGGAATAGTTAATAGGAAAAATGTTTAAATTCCACTCTCTTATATTTTATATATTTATATCTTATAGAAAGTTATAAAAACCTTCCTCATCATTAGGTTTCAGATGATTAATTATGTATTATCTAGAAGTAATTAAGTTCCACAGGTGTTGTTTATTTATCTGGTTCCTAGTTTCCGTCGCCTCCGCCTTCTACAACTGGCGTACTTGCTGGTACTGTATCGTCTTCAACATAATTAGGATAAAATTCTTTTCCGTCAGCTGTAACAGTAACTTTATTATCAGCTACGTTTACAATAAAATTTCCATCCTTAGATTGAGGTGTTGGAATTTTACCATCAAAATATTTATTAATTAGGTTTGGTAATTCTGTATCTGATATCTTTCCTGAAATCGTTGATTTTCCTTCTATGATCTCAGTTTTAACTGCCATAGCTATGGCCTTAGCGCTTGAAACATCTGTCTTTTCTTTAGCTTCATCCACCTTAGATACCATTGTTGGTGCTACTGCTAAGGCTAATACACCTATTATCCCTAAAACTACTAGTAACTCAATTAAGGTAAACCCCTTTTTCTTAGTTCTATTAATTTTCTTATTCACACTATTCCTCCTTTCCTATTTGATTTAAGAATTTATGTTACAATTTATGCACATAAACTATGTTATCCATTAAATACATAACTATACAATAATTCCTATTTTTTTCTATAACTTTATATATATTTTCTTCATAAAATATTTTCTTCATAAATAAAAACACCTAGGCTTTATTTTAATCCTGGGTGTTTACAATATTTACATACTAATTATCAGTTAATTTTTCATTACATTTTTCTTTTATAAGAAAAGCTTCATCATAATGATCGTCAATAACTATAGCTTCTTCTGCACACTTTAATGCTTCTTTAAACTTTCCATCTTTAAAATATATTTTAGCTTTAAGCAAGTAGTATCTTTCATCATCAGACATCTCTATAGCATTATTAATAAAGGTTAAGGCTTTATCATATTGAAAATCAACTATAGCATAAAAATAATAAGCTATTATATAGTAAATTTTATCTTGCCTTGTATATAAATTAAATATACCCATTAAGAAACTAAGAATTTCCTTTCTTGAAAGAAAAGTTTTTCTTACGGTACCTCTATTCATATCTTTATAGGACATCTTAAATAAATAATCCACTGCTTCTGTGTACTTATATCTTCTAATATAAATACACACCTTATTTAAATTCATATATAAATCATTAGGTGCTAGGGTAAGTGCTTGTTCAATATATCCCATGGATTTCTCATATTCCCCAATCTCAAAATGGGTTCTTGCTAAAAGGTTAAAGTATTTACCATTGTCACTTTTCAAACTAATAGCCTTATTAAGATTGTATATAACCTCTGAATAAGAAAAACAATCTAAATTATGAACTCCAACTAAATCCTTTAAGGATGTCTTAGAGCTATTTAAAAGTCTCAATACTAATACAATTGCCCTTCCTTTTCTATAATACCCATGGGGACCATCACTTTTCACCTCAATGAGCCTATCATATATATTTATAGCTTTATTATAATTTTGTATCACTTTGTATACTGATTGGTTTTTTACAATAACTTCATACTCCTCACCTAGTTCCAAAGATAACACTTCTATATAATCATACCAAAAATCATTATCTAGTTCTAAATTAATAGCCCTCTTGCAGTTGTGTATTATTCTGTCACATCTATCATCTAAAGTTAAATATTCATCTTCCTTTATCCTATGAATTTCATCTCTAAGGAGATCTGACATACTTTTTTTATACTCATTATAATTTCCCTTATATATATCTTCAGCTTCATACATTTTTTTAATTATACACTCATAGCTTTGAACTTTTATATTATAAGGTGATTTCTTATCACTAGTTATGCTACTTAATACCTCTAATGCCTCATCATATCTTTTTAGTTTCATAAAAATAAAACCTTTATGATACAAGTAGTCATAGTAATCTCTATTTTTAATGCCTATAACTTCATTTAAAACTTTTAAAATTATATCTACATCCTTAGTAAGTGAAGTTCTTTCCATAACAGCATCAATAAAGTCCCTCACCTTATTGTCTATATAGATTTTATTAATATACTCCCTATCCTCATACTCTGAATTATTTTCTATTTGATATAGAATTTTATAAATATTAATCATCTCTAAAAAGTAATCATTATCAATTAAAATATATTTTCCTTCTTCAACTAACTCTAGATATTTTACACTTACATATTCAGAACTACTATGATAGTGATCGTTTTCTTCTTCCTTAAGAATAACTTGAAGAAGTTTCATATAGTTTTCATAAAGATTATAATAATCTCTTAAATTTATAAATTTCTTTATGTTATCTAAATATTGATTTTTTAAAATTCCACCTAGTCTAGCTAAGTTTTCACCAAATATCTCTACATCTCCATAACTACTATAACTAGAGAGAGCATAATTAAGTCCTTCATAATAGGCTTCAAAAGCTTCTTCAAACCTGTCTAATCTTTCTAAAGTTTTTCCTTTATGATTATAAATATATTCATCTACTGTTATTCCAAAGGATAAATTTATATAATAAAGTGCTTTTTCATAATCTTCTTCCTCATAATAGGCAAAGGATAAAAGGTCATATACTTCATCAGTTTTATTAAAGGTCATAGCCTTTTCTAAAGCATGAAAAGCATCCTTCATTCTATCCAGCTTAAGGAGCATCTTTCCCTTTAATATGTAATAATCATATCCTTTATCATGATCTATCACACTATCTAATTTTAACAGTATCTTTTCAGCTTCTACCTTGGTTATATTATTATAATTGTCATACTTTTCTTCTATGTTAAATTTGTTGTAATCCATATTTCCTCCTAAACATAAGATAAGCCCTACGCATCCATATTCAATTTTACCATATATGGGTATAAATCTAAATTAATAAATGATTAACTTTCATATATTGTCATATTATTTATATTTCATATGGATTATAATTACTATATATTTCTTTAAAATATGGTAATATATAATTAAAAACAAAATTTAGGAGGCAATTGAAAATGCAGAATATTAATAGTGAAAATTACAAAACTGCTATATTTGCTGGTGGCTGCTTTTGGTGCATGGTATCCCCTTTTGATGTATTAGATGGAATTATAAGTGTTACTTCTGGGTATACTGGAGGTGAACTTAAAAGCCCTACCTATAAAGATGTAAAATCTCAAGGTACAGGTCATTATGAAGCTATTAAAATTATATATGATTCTACTATCATCTCCTATGAAAAGCTCCTAGATGCCTTTTGGAGACAGATAGATCCAACGGATGATGAAGGTCAATTTCAAGATAGAGGCTCTTCCTACATTGCTGCTATCTTCTACATGGATGAGAATCAAAGAATAATTGCCGAAAAATCTAAAAAAGCTCTAAACCATTCAGGTAGATTCCCTAAAGAAGTAGTTACTAGGATTCTTCCAGCATCAAACTTCTATGAAGCAGAAGAATATCATCAAGAATTTTATAAAACCCATCCAACAGAATATAAAAAGGATAGAAGTATATCTGGAAGAGATGAGTTTATAGCAAAATATTGGGGTGATGATTATTATAAAATATATGAAGACTAAACAGAGTTCTTAGCTTCTATGAAGCTTTAGAAATCGTTATCCAGGAACGTAACAGCTCTTACACTCACAATTTAAATAAGATGGGAGTATTAGAGCTGGTAGTCATCGGATAAAATATTTTAAGATTGGATGTGCTGTTATGAAAAAACAACATAGTGAATTATTTAAAACCCTTATCAATGCCTACTATAATGATAAATTAGAGAATGTTATTGAAGAATTATTAAAGGATAACACAGTTGATAAAGAAGTCTTAGCTGCAGAAATTTCTTCTCTCTGTGGAGTGAATTTGTCCTTTAGTAATAATTACATAGAAGATTTAAAAAAAGCCATAAATAATTATGAATCAGATCATAAAATTGTTAATAAAATTAAACTATGTAAAATGGAGTGTAAGGTAGATTGTGATGGAAAGACAAAATGTCAAGAAAGCTGCCCCTTTGATGCCATTTTATATGATGAAAAAACTAAGTGTACTTATATAGATAATGATAAATGTACCGATTGTGGATTCTGTGTAGAAGGATGTCCAACTGGAAGCATTCTAGATACTGTTGAATTTATGCCTCTTGCTAAACTTTTAAAGGAAAACACTCCTGTAGTAGCTGCAGTAGCCCCTGCTATAATGGGTCAATTTGGAGATAGTACCATTGAACAACTTAGAACTGCTTTTAAATCTCTTGGATTTACTGATATGGTGGAAGTAGCATTCTTTGCAGATATGCTTACCCTTAAAGAAACCATTGAATTTGATGCTCACGTTAAAACTAAATCAGATTTTATGATTACATCTTGCTGCTGTCCTATGTGGGTTGGCATGATAAAAAAAGTATATAAGGATTTATTGCCACATACATCTCCTACTGTATCTCCAATGATTGCAGCTGGTAGGGTGTTAAAAAAATTAAACCCAGATGTAAAGGTAGTATTTATAGGACCATGTGTAGCAAAAAAGGCAGAAGTTAAATCTCCTGACTTGATTGGTGACATTGATTTTGTTCTTACTTTTGCAGAATTACAAGAAATTTTTGAAGCCTTTAATGTAGTTCCAGAAACCCTTGAAGGCACAACCTCCATGGAATATGCCTCACGAGGTGGAAGGCTTTATGCACGTACCGGTGGAGTTTCAATTGCCATTGAAGATTGCATAGAAAGAATGTTCCCTGAAAAATATAAACTTGTAACTCCTATTCAAGGTAACGGAATAAAAGAATGTAAGGAAATATTACAAGACCTTCAAAAAGGTATTATAAAAGGAAACTTCATTGAAGGGATGGGATGTGTAGGTGGATGCGTTGGTGGGCCAAAAGCTATTGTCCCTAAAGATAATTCTAAAATAGCCGTAGATACCTTTGCAGATAACTCTAAATATAAAGTTGCCTACGATAGCCCAGTAATGAATGGAATCTTAGATGCCATTGGCATATTCACCATAGAAGATTACAAAGATGAAAACAAAACTGAAATATTTCATAGAGACTTTTAAAAACACTATCTCTATGAAACTTCCTACTAGATTAATTTATCTCTCACAAAAATTGAGCATGCACTTTAATATAAGTGGATGCTCAATTTTTTTATTTATATAATTCCTTCATTTTTTCAAAGGCTTCATTACTTAGAATGTGTTCTATGCGGCAGGCATCTCCATCAGCTACTTCTTTAGATACTTTTAAAGTGTCCATGAGATATTTAGTGATGAGAGTATGTCTTTCATATATTTCACTGGCCTTTTTCATGCCTTTTTCTGTGAGAGTTATCTCCCCTCCTTGTTCCATGGTTATAAACTCAGCTTTTTTCAGTATGCCCATGGCTCTGCTAATGCTAGCCTTTGTATAACCTAATTCATTTGCTATATCTATAGAACGTACAGAGCCCTTTTTTCTCTGAAGCAATAAAATAGTTTCTAAATAATTTTCTCCGGATTCATGTATTTTCATAATAATCTCCTGTATAGTTTCTTTTAACCTATTTTATCATAGGTTAAATTTTCATTCAACTTTCCAAAATTATTCTTTACTTATTTAAAATAACCCAATATATGAAAATTATTCTCATTTTCAGTTGACATCATAAATCATTTATAGTAAACTCAAAATATAGGTTAGTTAAAGCTAACTTACGTTTTCAATATTAGTTAGCTTGTGCATACTTAAAGGAGGGATTTATATGCCACTTACTATGGCCAAATCTGGAGAAAAAGTTTTTATAAAGAAAATTAATGGTAAAGAAGAAACGGTGAGATTTTTAAAAAGCCTAGGATTTATTGTAGGCGAAAGTATAACTCTTATTTCAGAGTTAGGTGGAAATATAATTATTAATGTTAAAGATAGCCGTATTGCTATAGATAAATCTATGGCAAATAGGATTATTATATAGGAATTATTTTAGGAGGTAATTATGAATACATTAAAGGATGTAAAGCCAGGACAGACTGTTACAGTACTTAAAATTCAAGGTGAAGGTGCTGTAAAACGTAGGATTATGGACATGGGAGTTACTAAAGGCTCTTCTATTCATCTTAGGAAGATAGCTCCCTTAGGAGATCCTATTGAGATAACTATTCGAGGATATGAACTTTCTATTAGAAAATCTGATGCTGAAAAAATATTAGTTGAATAGTTTTTAAATCTAAAATTTCCACAGAGTTAAATCTCTGTATATTTTTCATTAGCAAGTTAGCATTGGCTAACATTTAGGGGGGATTAAAATGGGTATAAAAATAGCTCTTGCTGGAAACCCAAACTGTGGTAAGACCACAATTTTCAATGAACTTACAGGGAGTTCCCAATATGTAGGAAACTGGCCTGGAGTAACTGTAGAAAAGAAAGAAGGAAAATTAAAAGGACATAAGGATGTAACTATCGTTGATTTACCAGGGATTTATTCATTATCACCTTATACCTTAGAAGAAGTTGTTACTCGTAACTTCTTAATTGAGGAAAGACCAGATGTGATTATTAATATAGTTGATGGATCAAATATTGAAAGAAATCTTTATTTAACAACTCAACTCGTAGAACTTGGAATTCCTGTAGTTATAGCCTTAAATATGATGGACGTAGTAAATAAAAATGGAGACATAATAAACACTTCAAAGCTTTCTAAGTCACTTGGATGTGAAGTATTAGAAACCTCTGCCCTTAAGGGAAAAGGTCTAAAGGAATTATCTGATAAGGCTGTAGAAATTGGTAAAAGTACTCCAAAGGTTACCTTATTAAATACCTTTAGTAAGGATACAGAAGAAGTTATAAGTAACATAGAAAAACTATTAAAAGGAAATTCTTTAATAAAAAATCCACGTTGGTTTTATATTAAACTCTTTGAAAGAGATGAAAAAGTTCTAGAATATTTAAAACTAGATAACAATACAAAAGATAAATTAGATAATTTAATTAATAACTATGAGGAATCTCTTGATGACGATGCAGAAAGTATTATTACTACTGAACGTTATGACTACATAGGTAAAATAATTACCTCCTGTGTTAAGAAGAAAAATAATTCTAATTTATCTACTTCAGATAAAATAGATAAAGTTGTGACTAACAGATGGCTTGCCCTTCCAATTTTTGCACTAGTAATGCTAGGTATATATTATATTGCTGTTACTACCATTGGAACCATAGCCACTGATTGGGTTAATGACACCCTTTTTGCTGAGCTCATTCAAGGAAATGTTTCTGATTGGTTAATGAATATGCAGGTAGCTGACTGGTTACATGGACTAATTGTAGATGGTATTATCGGTGGTGTTGGTGCCGTTCTTGGATTTGTACCACAAATAATGGTTTTATTCTTCTTAATATCTTTACTAGAAGACTGTGGTTATATGGCTCGTGTAGCCTTTATCATGGACAGAATCTTCCGTAGATTTGGTCTATCTGGAAAATCTTTCATACCTATGTTAATAGGTTCTGGTTGTAGTGTTCCTGCTGTTATGGCAAGTAGAACCATTGAAAATGATAGAGATAGAAAAATGACTATAATGCTTACTCCGTTTATTCCATGTAGTGCTAAACTACCAGTATTTGCACTACTAGCTGGTGCCTTCTTCCCTAGTCAACCTTGGGCAGCACCATCAATGTACTTCTTAGGTATAGCCATGGTTATACTTTCAGGAATAATCCTTAAGAAAACTAAGCTATTTAAAGGTGATCCAGCTCCTTTTGTTATGGAACTGCCACAATACAGAATACCTAGCTTAAAAGGACTTCTTATCCACATGTGGGACAGAGGAAAAGCCTTTATCATAAAAGCTGGTACTATTATATTTGTAGCTTCAGGTCTTATCTGGTTTTTACAATCCTTTAGCTGGTCTTTACAAATGGTAGACGCACAAGATAGTATATTAGCTTCCATTGGAAATGTAATAGCTCCGATATTTGCACCTCTAGGCTTTGGTAACTGGCAATCTGCCGTTGCTACTGTAACAGGATTCTTAGCTAAAGAAAATGTAGTTGCTACCTTTGGTGTCCTATTCGGACTTGGTGCTGAACTAACAGAAAGTGACCCTAACCTAGTTTCAACTATGGGACAACTATTTAATGTAGTTAGTGCTTACTCTTTCATGGCATTCACCCTACTAGCTGCTCCATGCTTTGCGGCTATAGGCGCTATTAAACGTGAAATGGGTTCTTGGGAATGGACATTTATCGCTATAGGATATCAAACAGGTTTAGCCTATGTGGTTTCCTTAATTATATATCAAGTTGGACGCTTAATCTTTTTATAAAGGAGGTGTTACTATGGCAACATTTTTAATCGGTGCTGTAGTTATAGGTGCTATGATATTAGTATCAGTAAAACAATTTAAGAAACAATCTCAAGGTGACGGTTGTGGCTGTGGCTGCTCAGGCTGCTCACAGGCTAATAAGTGTCATAGATAAAATAAAGCTGAGGAAATTTCCTCAGCTTTTCTTATGGTTTAAACTAATCTTATTGTTATATCTTCCTTTAACTCTTCATTTAATCGCTTTCTTAAGTTTTCTAATAATAATTCTATGTCCTCATGATTTTTTATACTCTTTTCATCCTTAACCAATTCCCTAACACTAAGTACTTTAGCAACATTTCCTATTCCAGTTTCTAAAGTAATTTCATTTAACCACCTTAACTTTAGTTTCTCTCCAAGTTTATACATTGATAATATAACTGAAAAACTCTTTGAACATAGAGTTTTCTTAGTAAGGTTTTCGAAGCTTTCATTGATTTTACCTTCAAATTCATTATAGAAATCATAGCCCTTCAAGTTTTCTATCACTTCATCCTTACAAGCTTTAATAAATTCTATTGCTGGAGTTATATCTTTATTTAATAGATCTAACACCCTATTATTATACTTTTCTATAAGTGGTGGTAGCTGAGGAATCCTGTTATAAGGCTCTTTCATCCTTAAAATACCATATAGTTCTTCTACTAGTCCTTCTATTTCAGAATCATATATAAATTCCTTATTTTCTTCAAAGGAATTAAGGATGTCTATAGCAGCATCAAAGATTATTCTCTGCTCTCCCTTTTCATTTAAGTCAACTGTATTGTTTTCTTTTCTATAAAAAAATCCCTTTATATTATCAATATAATCTATATAGTCTAGGAATTCTTCTCCTAAATCATAGACATACTTAAAAAATTCTTGGATATCATCTATATTAAGTATACTTTGAAATAACTTTTCACCTAGAAATACTATTTCTTTTCCAGGATAACCTTTATTTATTGAATAATTAAAAGTCATATCCTTAATTTTCTTAAGTTCTTCTTTGCCTAATTCTTTGAAATACTTCATTAGAAGTTCTTCATCATTAGGTATAGAGCCTCCTCCAAAGAGTTCTTTAATTAACTCCCTAGCTGAATCTATATATTTACTAGGTACCTTTTCTCTACTAATAACTATAACCTTTTCTTCATACTCTCCCTTAACTAGATAATCTACTATATCTTTGTTATTAGAAGACACTACCTCCTTAGCATATATAATACTTATATATTGCTTTTTAAATAGCTTCAGGAGTATACCTTGAATATCTAGCTCCTTCCAACCATAGGGGGGACTTGTAAATCTAGCTAATATGCTTTTCACAGTTAATTTAATACTTCTCATGTTACTAGTTAATATATAATTATTTACTTCCTCCAAGGCTAATTTATTTACCTCATTATCTTCTATAGTTCTTTGACGAGTATCAGCTTCCACTATATTATATAGTTCAATACTATTATCTATAAACTCTGTAATATAGTTTATTTTGTTAAACCTTGAATCTATAAGGGCTCTTAATCCCTCATTGATTCTACTCACCACAGCTTTTACCTTAATATTTATGAGGGAGCCACTTACATATATATCTGACCACCTTAAAGCTTCTTCTACTAAGAATTTAGCCCTTTTTAACCTTAGTTCTCTTTCCTTAGTTTTTTTAGTCTTAATATCCTCCATGTGAATAGTTGATATTAGGGTACCTTTAAGCCTTAAATATCCCTCTATTTTAAGTATATTTTCAATTTCCTCTATATAATTATCCTGGTTTGCTATATCAATTATCACATTATTTTCCCTATCAGATAATTCTTTAAGATAATTTTTATTAACCCCTTCTACTAAATTATAATTAGCAGTTATAATCCTAATTCCTATAGGATTTTTTTTAGACCCTCTTACCTTTTCATCTATTAGCTTATTAAAACTAAAAGAATAAATTTTAGAATAGACAAACTTAGAATTTTCATATATATGTTCAAAAACTATCTCACCTATCCTTTGAGCAATCTCTCCACTATCAATTGTCATATTTTTTATCTCTTTATTTACCTCTTGTTCCTGAATTGTTAAAAATACAAATTCATCACCATTTTTTTCAACCAGAGTTTCTCTGATAAGTTTACTTAATGACTCTTGCACCTGCTCCTTAACTTCTTTCTTTGAGGCTTCTATATTATCTATTAAAAGAGTAGATAAGTTCTCAATATTACCCTTTATTCCCCTAGCATATTTTATAAGGAATAGTAATTTAAGGACTTTAACATCATAGCTATTTAGCTTTTCATTATTTTCAGCATAACCAATAACTATTCTAATAGAAGGGTCTAAAAAAGTTTCTATAGTACTATAAAAAGCTGAGAATGGAACTAAGGTTCCTATGTTTTTGTCCATATACTCAACTGCCACTTGCTTATACGCTCCCAGTAAACTTCTCTCGCCTTTAGACAAACTTCTTCCAGCTACTCCATGGCTTCTTATGCCATTAAAAACATGTTGTAATAAGTTAAACTGATAAGGTACAAAGGGATAAACCTGTGCAAAATTATCCATGTCCTTATATAATTTCATGTCCACAGTATCTGTGGTGAAGGTTAAAAGATTTCTAATAAAAGATTCTCTCTCCTCATATAGACTTTGTAGCATCTCCATTGCCTGAGTTTTTTTTCTCAAAATACGTTTTTTAATTACTTCATCCACATTAGCAGAAGATAATGATAATCTTGTATTAAACCTTCCTTGAATCTTAGAAAAGTCATTGCCTTTACCTAAAGTAAACACATCTAAATCCTCTTGAGATGTAACAATAACCCAGCATCTACCTTTACATTTGCTACCTAAATCCTCCACCACTGTCTGAAGATTTAGCATAAGCTGAGTATCTTCTCCTAAATATTGGCCAATTTCATCTATTAAAAATACCACATGATGATTATTTCCCTTTAAATCACAATACTCCCTAATCCTAGAAGAAAACTTGTCTATAGTTAAGGAATAATTTTCTTCACATTTACTATACCAGTTTCTTGCAGCATCTTCACTCATCTTAGTAGCCTTTGATAAAGCCTCTATTAAGGCATCCTCTTCATAATAAAAATCTTCCCTACCCTGAGTCCAAGGTTTTCCTGATATATGATGAAACACTTCTTTAAAATCTTCATATACCCCATCTTCAGTCATCTGTCTTTCCATATCAGCAATCCAAGGCATAGATCCACAAAAACCCTGCATTTCATTGAAAACCCTATTAAGTACATTAACAATAGCATCCCTATGGAATTCTGAAGCCCGGTCAGACTTAGAATCTATATTAAAAAGGATAGTATCTGTAGATTGGTTCTTTATAAGCTCCATATTCCTTAGGGTAGAATCCTGTAGTTCCTTACTATAAAAATAATCTAAAGTACTTTTATTTCCTATGGTTTCATTAGATAAAACATAGGATAAAATCTTTAAAAAATGAGATTTACCGCTACCAAAAAATCCTGAAATCCATACTCCAATCCTATCAGTACTATCTAATATGCCTCTGCTGTATGCCTGAAAAAACTCATTAAAATGGCGCCCTAGCTCATCAGTAACCACGTATTCTTCAAGTTCCTGCTTTATATTCTCCTGGTCACATTGACCTACCTTAATTACACCTTTTATATCTCTATTAATTTCTTTCTCAAATAAATCCTTTAACTTTATGTTCATTTTGATCCCCCTGGTTACTATTAACTTATTCCTATACCTAGGTTATAAATAGGCTTTTTACTTAAGCCTTATGTAAACTTGCCTTAATATTATACCATATTACAACTAGCTGTAGACATGAATATAAAGCAGATATGAATCCTATGGTTAACAATGTAATTTTAAACATTATTTACATACTATATTACATATGATTTAATATAAGTAAGAGAATATTTCCATATAACTTATGGATAAAAGAAAGGGGTATAGGTATAGTAATAAAAAATAATAAGGGGTGCATAAAATGATAGAAAAGGGCTTAAATAATTTTTTTTGGGGATTCTTGTTTATATCTTTAGACTTTAGAATTTGTGGTTTTGATATACTCCCCGATGTAATTGGATTTATACTATTTGCTATGGCCTTTAGTCAGCTTAAAGAGCATAGCCAGCATTTTTCAAAGGCTTCAACATTAAATATCTTTACCATAATACTTTCTATTTTTTCAATATACGAAGTTAAAAACAATAACAGTGGTATCACCTTTGGAATTTTAGGACCATTTGGTATTCTTGTAGGATTAGCTTCCTTAATATTAACCTTATATGTAATATACAATTTATTCATGGGTATGAAAGAAATGCTTCACAATCATGATAAGCATGTGTTAGCTGAAGAAGCTGATAATAGATGGAATCAATATAAAGAATTAACTATTGCTACTATATTAGCTTTTATAGTAGTATTTATACCTGTAATAAATATCTTATATGTGTTAGCGATATTTATTTTTGGTATAGTTTTCTTAGTAAAAACCATGAAATATTTAAGTAGTTGTAAAGATAGCTTTATTACCTCATAAAATTTCTTAATAAAAAAGTATTTGTTAACACCTTGATATCTGTAAACAACTTATATATTTAGTCTTAAAATCATTCACTATTCTTTATAAAGTGTTGAGCATGTAATTTAGTATTATTGCTAGTACATGCTCAATATTTATTAAAATCCTATGATTTTCTTCGCACATTCTTAATCACAAATCCACTTTTAGGTAATGTAGGCATTCTTACTAAACTATAAGTTAAATCTTGATCAGGAGTTTCAAACTCAATTTTGTTAACAAGAAAATCAAGGTATGCTTTCATTATTTCCATAGTGATATTCTCTCCAGGGCAGCGATGTCCCTTAAAGGGATTACCTCCACCTTGAGGTATGAAATTAAATAAGTTATCCTCCCATTCCTTAAAACGCTCTGGGCAAAACTCATAGGGTTTATCCCAAATTCTAGAATCGTGATTCGTGCCATATACATCAAGTAATACAAGCATTCCTTCTTTAAATTCATAATTACTCCAATTGAAATCTTTTTTTACTATCCCACCAAGAAAAGGTGTAAATGGATAGTAGCGGCGCACCTCTTGTATGAACATTTCAAGATAATCACTACCACCTTTTAATAGCTTATCTTTATATTCTGGATGTTTATATAGAGCTAAAGCTGTAAATGTAATAAAAGTTGAAATAGCAACAATGGGTCTTAGTACGTTTATAAGTTCTATTGCTGCCATTTCGTCACTAAGTTCTTTACCCTGAAGATCTTTATGAAAAGCCATTGAATAAAGTGCTGAATCTTCTTCTACCTTTAGCTTGTAAGATCGTACATCTTTTATTATACCAACTATCCACTCTTCAGCTTTATTTCTTGCAATTCTGCCTTTCCAGTGACGTGGTCCAACTGCTCCAAATGCATCAACCATTGCACTAAAATCCTCAGCTCTCTCTTTAACATCAGATTCTATTAGCGGAACTCCAGCCCACTTGCATGCAACTCTACATAAAATCTCTTTAGATTCTTGAAAAAGTATGACTTCATCATTGACTTTCCACTTATCAATACTAGCTTCCAAATCCTCTGATACAAGTTTTGCTAATTGTTCCCCATTGAATGGTGTCATTAAGGCCATGAAAAGTTTCTTTCTATGAAGATGTTCTTCTCCATCCATTGTTTGAATGGCATTCATACCAAATAATGTTTTTTGTACTCGTTTGGGTAATGCATTATTTTTTTTAAATCGTTCTTGGTCATAAAATATTTTTGCTCCTTCTCCCCCACTAATGCAAATAACTTTTTTTCCTAATAGTCGAGTCTCAAAAATATTAGTCTTATACTGATCCATTCTATTTTTTATAAACATATATCCTTCCCGAGATAAATTAAAAAAACTCTCTATATCTTTATCTTTTTTATCAACTTCATCTATTATCATCTACTATCTACCCCTTTCTATCCACCTATATTTCCCACACTATCTAAAAATATTCGTGAAACTAAAATTCAATAGATTTTTATTTAAAAATTATAAAGCCAATGCTTAATTAAAAATCATAAGCACTGGCTTTTTACTATAACTATTAGTGTACATTAAAGATAAATATAAAGATATACACCTATGTAGTTTGGGTGGGTATCTTTATATATTCCTATTTATTTATTTCTTCTGAAATATGAGTTTTCTTTCTATATTCTTTTGTAGCTAAAAATGGCAAATAAATAACACTAAAAATCACAAGTGAAATTATGACATCTTGCCACCTAATAACAGCATTTGAACCATCTGCACCAAAGAGTAGAAAACCAAGATTATTGTTTAAATAATGTATCATGGACACAGCCCAAATATTTTCCGTCTTAAGATATACATAGCCAAAGAAAACAGAGTAACATATACAAACTATAAGCTGAGTAACTATGCTATAAAAAGACGTATCTGGACTATAATAAAATAAATTTATTGGGAAATGCCAAAGTCCCCAAATTACTCCAAGTAAAAGTACACCCCATCTTTTACCAAACTTATCCTGAAGTACTGGTTGTAAGAAATACCTCCATCCGTATTCTTCTCCAAAGAAAAGAAAATAAGTAAATAAAAAATTTAATGGTAAAAGCAGAAGTAATTTAAAAATAGTCGGATACTTAAGGTATGTAAAAAAATCATCAAGGGATCCACTTATAGCACAGGATATTAAATTTGCTAATAAGTAAAGTACAACAAAAATAAGAATATAGAATAATGATTTCTTACCATTCTTTTTTATGCTAAGTCCAAATTCTGCCCTGGTTTTGCTATCTTCAACACCCAGCATAATAAGTCCCAGAAAACTTCCTGCTGTGACTAATATTCCAGCTACAATCTCTGGCTCACCATATCCAGTAAAGGTCTGTATAGAAAGTATAATTACTGATGCCATTGAGAAAATTAAAAATACTCCAAAAAACTTTTTAGGTGCCCTGGTTCTTATTTCCTTGTTACATAAGAATGCCAACACAACTCCCATGGCTGGGTAATACATTTGTACAAGGGGAAATGCACCTACAGCCCCTTTAGAATATGCAAAAGCCATTAAAAATCCCATTAGTGCTGTCATTCCAAAACATACTATAAAGAATATAATAACAGTACCTTTGCCACTGTGTTGCTTATCCAAATTTTCCATAAATACTCTCCTTATATTTATTACTGTTATACTAAGATAAGTTATATGAATATTTATGTAGTTTCATAATATAACTAAGTTTTTACCTCATATAACTAAGTTGCTAAATTAAAATATAATAAATAAAAAACATAAATATTCAACAACTTCATTATATCAAAATTACTAAATATATACAAATCATGGTATTTGCTTTAAATTAAAATACAACATTATAGGATTAATTTACCATAAAAAAATATATTGTACATTAAACTAAAATATGATATTATAATCTCACACCAAGGAAATGACTAATAAATAAAAAGTTAAATTTCTGGAATATGCGTTAAGCTCTTATTTTGAACCTACATTTAATTTTAGGGAGTTCAATATTTAAATGAGGAAATGTACCTTCTTGTGAGTCCTTTTCACGGCATTGAGGGCGATTGAGACATCTGTGAGGACACCCACCTATCGTGAGATAGGCTTCAAAATTAGAGTACCGGTATTTTGGATTTTATATTAAAATTAAAGCCAAGCTTATAGTCTTAAGCGTTGGCTTTTTGTTTTAATCCGATGACTACCAGCTCTAATACTTCCATCTTCTTCAAAATGGGAGTAAAGAGGAGTTACGTCCCTGGATAATGATTTCTACAACTTTTCACTAATATAATTATAGTTACCTATAGTTATTAATTTAAACTTACCCACAATTCCATAGCTTCATCACGCTTACTACTTAACTCTTCTTTTTTGCAGTATAACTTATTAAGCTTTTCATAATCTAACTTGTCATCAGTCATGGCAACATCAATATCCTTTATTTCATTTTCAAGGCCTTCAATAATTTTTTCAACCTTAGCCTTTTCCACTTCCTTCTGTTTATCCTCATCAACCTTTTTAGGTTTCTTAACTTTTTCAGGTTTTACCACGGGCTCTTTAATTTCTTGTAGCTTAAGCTGCTCTTTTACATTTTTATAATAATCATAATTTCCAGGATAGCTTTTAAAACCATTGTCTTCAATGGCAATTACTCTTTCACTTATTTTATTAATAAAATATCTATCGTGGGATATGAAGAATATAGTTCCTTTAAAGTCTTC
The DNA here is from genome assembly GCF_000732635.1 of Clostridium sulfidigenes. Classification (GTDB taxonomy): domain Bacteria; phylum Bacillota; class Clostridia; order Clostridiales; family Clostridiaceae; genus Clostridium_J; species Clostridium_J sulfidigenes. The sequence goes on from NZ_JPMD01000014.1 coordinate 63,724, forward strand.
TAGAGCTTCTTCAAAGTTTTCTATGGAGTCAATATCAAGATGATTAGTAGGCTCATCTAGTATCAATAAATTTACATCTTCATATAATAGCTTACCAAGCTTTAGTCTTATTCTCTCTCCCCCAGATAAATGCTTTACTTTTTTAAATACGCTATTCCCATAAAACATGAACTTTGATAGATATTCACGTGCTTGCCCTTCAAGTATTGAAATATCTTCTCTGAAGCACTCTAGTACAGTAAACTCCTCATTTTTAAAGGTGATTTTCTGCGGTAAATATGCCGCCATTACATTAGCACCTAATTCCACTGCACCAGAATCTGGCATTTCTTCATCTAAAAGCATTTTCAAGAAAGTAGTTTTACCACTACCGTTTGGGCCAATTAATGCTGCTCTTTCACCGAAATGAATCAATAAATCTACATCTCTTAAAATAACATTATCATCAAAAGATTTAGAAAGCCCTTCAGCTTTAATTGTCTCATTACCAGATCTTTCACCATCTTTAAAGTTAAGCTTCATATTCTTTCTTTCAAACTTCGGTTTTTCAGTTCTTACATATTGACCTCTGGTTCGATAAAATTTATTACTTTCGGTATCACTACTTTTCATTTTATCAAGCTTTTTTTGTAGACTAGCAGCTCGTTTAAAGAATTTATTATTATCTACCCTAGCTGCCCAATCCCTTAACTCCTTTATAGCGTTCTGTACATTCTTAATCTCCTTTTGCTGCTCCTTATATTGGTGAAATTGTTCAAGGATATTCTCTTCTTTTTGCTTTGAAAAATCAGAATAATTTCCTTTATAAGTCTTACTTTCCATATCCTCTATTTCTATAATCTTTGTTACCACATTATCTAAAAAGTATCTATCATGAGATACAATAATTACAATACCATTGTAGCTTTTAAGATAAGCTTCAAGCCATTCAGTTGACTCCATATCCAGATGATTTGTAGGCTCGTCTAGTAGTAATATATCTGGGTTATCTATGAGCAGTTTGCCAAGGACAACCGTAGTTTTTTCACCGCCACTTAATAAATTAAACTCTTTATTTAAAAAGCTTTCATCTAATTTTAACCCCGTACAAATCCTACTTAATTTTTCTTCTGTATTGTATCCATCTTTAACTTCATATAATTCAACTAATTGGCTATACTGCTTTAAAGCTTTTTCTAAATTATTATCTTCTAAAAACTTCATTCTTTCTTCTAATTCACGCATTTTATTCTCTATGCTATAAACTTCTTCAAAAGCTAATTTTAGAACATCAATAACCTTTATGCCATCTTCATACTTAGGAATTTGCTCAAGGTATGCACAAGTAGCTTCTCTAGGCTTACAAATAAAACCTTCATCATATCCTGGACTTGTAGCTCCCGGATACCCAATACAATAATTCATTGGTAACACTCCTGCTATTAACTTAAGAACAGTACTCTTTCCACTTCCATTAACCCCTACTATACCAACTTTTTCTCCTGAATAAATCTGAAAGGATATATTTTTAAGAACAAGAGTTGCATCCATATATTTTTTTACACCATTTAATGTTAATTCGAACATAAAAATTCCTTCTTCCATCCATAATTCTAATTATGCATTTCATGGATAGGCACAAAAACACCTTAATTATTATAACTTTTTATTATTTAAAAATAAAAAACTGTAAGAAGATGGTTTCTTCTTACAGTCAGAAATACTCTAATACTATTATAATTTACTTAAATAAGATATAGCTTAAAACATATTATTATGCTATATATCCCATTATATAACTCTTCAAAGCTTTTTCTCCAATAGTTAAAGCTTATTAAAATATTATAAATTATAGTATTTAATTTCAATAAAGTAAGTTACCTTCTAAATGCCTTATTCCATAAAGAGCACAACAATAAAACCTAAATATAATTAGGTAAATTAAAACTCATTATAAAATATATTAATTATTAAATTAAAATTAATATTAGCAAATAGCTGGTTTCATAACTTACTTCCTCCTCTTGGCGTTTTTTTTTATTATACCATTTTTAATATATTATGTAAATACATTTAAAAATTGTATCAACATAGCTATTTAAATCCACCAATTGAAGACCTATACTATGATTTTTTGCGCATTTTCATGGGTATCATCATATTCTTCTCTAAGTAGTGAACATATATATCTATCAACTAGCTTCCCCTTATTTTTAACACTTTTTCTCATTAATCCTTCTACTTGAAATCCTAAACTAGTTAATAAAGCTAAAGATCCTGTATTCTCCTTTTGTAAAGTTGCATATATCCTAGTTAACTTTAGTTCCTGAAATGCATACCTAATAAGCATTTGTGCTGCTTCTTTGGTATAACCCTTATTCCAAAATTTTTTTCTTATCCAATATCCAATTTCTCCATTTTCATATTGATAATTAATATTACTTAAGGAAACAACTCCTATAAAGTCATCTGTATTTCTATTGAAAATACCCAGTTCTATGCAAGAATCATCTTTTATAGAATTTAAGTACTTTATATAGCTTTCAGCATCTTCTAAAGTATATGGGTATGGAACTTCATGCATATATTTTGTCTGCTCAAAATCATTTATGTTTTCTTGAAGGGTCTTTGCATTAACTTTGGTTGTAAGTGTTTCCAAATAAATTCTTTCACCTATTAACAAAAGCTTTCTCACAACAACTACTCCTTTTAAAATTATATTTTTAGGTAAATTACAACTTTACCTAATTATAACTCAATATATAAAAAATTCAATAACTAAATATGCGTTCTTATTATAACTCTTTAAAGTGAACAACATTATGAACTAGTATAGGCTGCGTATTAAACTTAAAACTCTAAAAACTTGCCACCATATTAATTTATGGTGGCAAATCATATTTTTAATTATATCTAAATAACTTAAATCTGCAAAACGTTACCATACATTATACCCTATACAGAATACTAAATCCTTTTATTTGCGGAACCATCATTTAAAATATCTTGAAATTTGATTCCACGAGTTGGTGGAGGATGTGGACAACTCAAACCAGTGAAGGAAACTAAATCAATTTCCAAAGTTGAACTTGCCGGAACGCTAAAGAGTACTCTTGCTGCTGTTGCTTCTGGTGGTGCAGGTTCAGTTACACTGGCAAATAAAGTCCATATAAGAGTATCTTGGCCAGTTCCAATCTGTTTGAACAATGCAAATTCAGGAATTACAAGACTGGTACCTAGTCCAATCTCCCTCTTTTCTGAGTTAAGCCAGATTACTTCAGCCAATGCATCAGAATCTATTAGTCCCTGAGCACCAAAGGTTAACAAGTAACAGCACCCAGCCCCTTCTATATTAACATCTTGGAATATATAAGCTGAGTTGCCAGCTCTTGCATGCCATTCACCCTCAAATTCATCTCCACTAGTTGTGGATATTACATTTTCAGAAGTCCAATTGTTTAAATTATCTTCAAAGCTTGGGTTTAACAGCAAGTTAGGAGTTTTTACCATAGTTAAAATAACATTATCTACAAGGGTTGATATATTAGGAGCAGTTCCCTCAAAGGAAACACGAGCTATGGTTGCACCTACTGGAGCTGCTATACCTGTAGCTATTGCATAGGTTTTCCATCCTCTTTGATTCAAAGTATTAGCTGGAATCAACAGATTTAGCCCTAACCCAAGAGAACCAATGTTATTACGGTAATCCACTTTTACCACTAAATCAGAGCCAACAGTTCCTCTGCGGACAGCAAAGCTCAATAGATAGGAAGAGTTCGCTGGCAAGCTACTTATTGGAACATCTTGGTAAATATTTCCAATTCCACCACTGTTAAGAACTGCATTGATTGTTCCTTCATATGATTGTAATCCACTAGCCACTGAATTAATGCTTGTCCAGTCGAACAGCCTTTCCTGAAAACCTGGATTCGTTATAAGGTTGATATCCTCCACAGGAGCTAAAATAATATTATCTAATATAATGGGATTATCACCAGTAACTAAAGCTGCTTTACTGAATTGAAGTCTAGCTCTTACTGCATTTGATGGTGGTCGATCAGTGACCTCAACATAGGTTAATCTATTATCATTATCAACTAGCATAGTAGTTGGAATTAACAACCTCAGCCCTGTTCCTATAGGATTACCTGAACTATTCTGCCAGATAACTTCAACAACAAGGCTGCCTCTACTAGGTCTTATTAAATTATCATACAAAGAAAGGGCTGAAAAGCTTAAAAGTAATGGTCTATTTCCTACTTGTGGCAGTATAACATCTTGGTAAAGACTTGAAATTCCTGTATTCATTAAAGCCGCTTGCGTCCCTTCAAAGGCTAAACGACTTTCCAAGCTGACATTATTAATGCCCCATCCGCCTAGACCAACTTCAAAGCTGGAATTTTGTAATAAATTACACATAGAAATCCTCCTTTAAAAGATTACTCTATATTATATATATGTGTAATTTAAGAATATGCTCTATATTTAGGCTAAGTTTTATACCGTGTTGAAGTAATATATAAATTTATAGGGCGAATAAAAATTCACCCTATAAGTCTAATGTAAGAAATATTCATAATAAGCACCTTGGAATAGTAAAATTATTTCACCTAAAACCCCTACACAAAAAAATAGGAAATAATAGGTTGCAGTTGATATATCTTTGTTAAATAGCTCCCTAAAAGCTTGAATAATCAATCGTTCAAATTTAAACCAACTTAGGATCCAGCCAATAGTAAGAAAAGTAATGATTGCCATATATATTAACCTCCTTCATATTCATATTTTGTCACTCATAAGACTCTCAAGCAATTATATATTATTATTCTTAAAATATCAATTTGAGGAATCGCTACCATTGAACTATGCTTAGGAGAATTTTTAAATCTTTGTACTTAAGATCTTAAAGTATATAAAAGTATACTTTTATTACTTATTATAATAATTTCTATAAAATGTATGTTATATATAATAAGCACCTTGCAAAGAGATGCACAAGAATCAAATACTCTTCCTCATCTTTAAGCTAGAAATTATGTACTAATCTATTTTTCAGATCACTTAAAATAGGCTTATTGCAGGGTGTAATTTCCTTAGGTAAGTTATTTATATCAAAGAATTTTAATTCCTTACCTTCAATTCCATCAACTTTCACAGTTCCGCTAAATCTATTTGTTATATACACAATACTAATAAAATATACTTCGTTTCCATCAGGATAAATCCAATGTTGTTCTTCTCCAGAATAAACATTAAATAGACTAAGCTCTTCCACCACTAAATTGGTTTCCTCAAAGACTTCTCTTTTTGCTGCTTCCTCTGTAGTTTCACCTAGAACCATGGCACCGCCTGGAATACTCCATTTATTATTATCAGTTCTTAGTTGTAGTAGTACCCTATTTTTTTCATCTACTATAATAACTCCAGCTGATGGTAGGTGTCCTACCAAATTTATTAAATTTGACATACTATAATTCCCCATTTCCAATCAAGTTCATCTATCATGCTCAATATAGATACTTTACAATTACTTTTCTGTAGAAAATTACGAGCTATAATTATTATAAAATTCATTCATATATGCCCTCTTGTCTTTATCCAGCTACTAATGTCACTTTCAAAAATATAAAACCTCTGAAACCCGCATGGCGACAACAACTATTTTAATAGTTAAATAGGTTTATATATTCATAGTTAAATAGTTATCTATATACATTTTTACCTATGTTAATAGTTACGTATATACCTAGATGTATTCTAAATTAGGTAAAAGTATAATTTTTTTATTTTAATATCTCCAATTGACTTATAGACAAGATAAGAAAAATACGAACTAAAGTATTATTACTAAAATAAGTCCATTTCAAATTCAATTTCATGTTTTAAGGGTATATCAAAATTACCAAGTAAAGGAATAGATGGTTTTAACTTTCTTGAAATATCTAATGCATTATGATAAAGTTTTGCCATATCAAATCCAAGTTTTTGGTAAAAGCGCAGAGCGTTTATATTATCATTTGTTGTAATCAATTTTATTTTAGTGCATTCATTATCTTTTGCTATTTCAATAACTTTGTTTACAAGGGCAGTTCCAATTCCTTGCTTTTCCATCAAACTATCTAAAGACATAATCTCACATTCAGTACCCTTAATTTTATATGTCATTAATCCAATAATTTTTTCTCCTTCGTATGTAACAAAACCATCAAGAATTGTCATATCAACCACTTCTCCTCTAACAACCATGACAGTAGAAAACCAATGGGAATTAATAAACTCATTTATTTGTTCCCTGTTTTCAGACGATATTATTTTTATATCCATACTTTTATTCTCCTCTTTATTTTCAATGTATATATAGCCATTTCTTACAATTTTCATTTACATATATAGTAATACAAACTTATTGTAGCATAATTGCAATAAAATGTATGTATATGCTAAAAGCATCTCATTAAAGTATTATATAAATAAGATATATTAAATTCAACGAACATACGTGTATATTTTCTTGTAAAATATCAATACTTTAGATACAGAGTTAAAGCCTAAACAAAGTCCTTTAATTAATGCTAGTAATTTAAGATAACACACTTGGAAGGATTAATAATATTGATTATACCTAACAAAAGAAATATTTATAAAAATCAAGTGGCTAAATTCCTTTGGAAGTAGCCACTTAATTTTCGCATTAGCTTTTCCTTATATATTCAACCAAAGATATTTCAGTTATAAATGAAAACATATTTTGAAAATTGTAAGATGAACAGCATGCCATTTGAGCGACAACATTCATATCAATTTCACTCAATAGATTATTCTCAACATAGTCCAATGCACAATTCATTCTTTTAAGCCAATCCATAAGATAACTTCCTTTCAACTAAAAGTATACTAAAGAAAAAAATTAATGTCGCAACTATTCTTGTACAGAAAATGTTTAGTTTGTTATATTAGAACTATATTAGTGATAAAAGCTATCTGCTAGCTCTATTCTCTCACCTGTGAGGGGATTTATTGCAAAATATCTTAGATTGTCATTAATGATTATTTCATAATAGTAGAATTTATTATTTATAAATAAAGATTTAGGGAAAGGTTTATGAAAAGGGGTGACATCAATTGTATAAACATTATCCGACTCAACTAAAAACTTCATACTATCATCTTTATTTAAGGATTCTTCTAAAATTGTTTTCCCTTCTACGTAGGTATATTTAGGTAATGCAGCAGGTATCGACATGGCAATTAATATACTAGAAATACTAATAATTATTGTAGATATCTTTTGTCTGTTGGTTATTTGAACTTTAGTATTATTACCAGTTAAGTTAAACCACCACAATACTTGAAATGGGATAAGTATTGTGAAAAATCCATAACTTATAACTGTATCATACTTAAAGAACACCATCACAAGAATTGAAATTTCAATTAAACACAATAAAATAACCCCTATTCTTATAAATAGCTTAGCTTTGAGATTTTTAAAGATATTCATAACTACCTCCACATATTATTCCCCTTAATTTTATTCGTTAGTGTAAAGTTTTTTAACTGAATATAATATGGAATTTTTTATTCAAGTTCAAATTTAATTCCTGTTGTAGTCTCCTGGGCTACATTAATCATATCTTCAGAAATATCAATTCCAATAACTTCAAAATTCATATTCTTTAATTTGGTTGCAAGTATTCCAGTACCACAAGCAATATATAACATGTAATATCCAACTATATTATATATGTTCATTGCATTAGAAACTAATTCTGCACACTTAATACTATCTTTACCCAATATTATTTATAAAACTTTGATAACTTCTCCTATATATTTAAGAATGTCCGTCAAATCGTCTGTATCAACTGCATACATTGCATTCTGTTGAACTTTCGGTGAGCTGTTTATTGCGATAGAGCCTCCACAGTATTGAAAAATTGGAATATCTGTTGAACCATCACCTACAGCAATGCATTCTTCGGGTTTAATCCTATTGTTACTACAAAAATCTTGTAAACACTCAATTTTTTGTTCCGCCCCAATATAATTAAGGATTTTTCCAGTAAATACTCCTTCAACTACTTCATAATCACTACCATAATAATAATCAAATCCCCAAATATCACATACAACTTTGGCCACTTGCTTTGGACCGACAGTAATAACAATACATTTAATATTTTGTTCATGTAATGCTTCAACTACACTCTTGATATTTTTTAAAGGTTTTGCAATCTCTAAAAAAGATTGAGCGATTTTACGTTCTTCAAGACCTAAAAGCAATTCTGATCTAAGGTAATCTGCTGATATATAGTCAAGCAGTCCTTTTTCTTCCTGTTCTTGAATGAGAGAGTGCTCTTTTTCTTTCCCATTTAAAATGCATGGCAACATAACGGAATGAATTTCTCTAATGAGAGTATCATCCAAGTCAAAACAAACAAGTTTCAAATTTTTCATTCTAAATACACCATCCTAAAATATAAGTTATACAATTGTAAACTTATTATAACATAATTACAATAATATGTATGACTATATATTAAAAAGCACCTCCTTTAAGAGATGCTTAAATGCAGTATCTAATAAAATTATCCATTAATATTGTTATGATATAGCCATACTTACAACTTCTAATTCCCATTGACCATTTTTATAGACAGCTTTATATTTTGGGAACACTGCTCCTAAGTTGCCAAACCAGGAAGTAGCTTCAACCACAGCTTTATTATTCTTAAATTGCTCTACTTTAATTGAAAGCATAGTCCCATTTAAAGTTCTTGCCATCATTCCATTGTCATCAAATTCAAAAAGTGATTTATCATCTTTAACATCCTCATACCAATATACATTTTCTGATAGACTTTTAAGTCCTTCAAGTACATCTTCCTTTGCCTTTTCTTCTATAAGTCCGTCTAATGTGTCTTTTTGTACAGCAATAAAGCCGTTTCCTCCATTCTCTATTTGGAAGGCTGCACTCATAACTGCAACATACAATTTAACCCGTTTAACCTCTTCTTCAGTATACTGATTATTATCATTCTGTATTGGGTTAGTAGTTTCCTTACAAATGGAAATACTTGTCTTTGTATGTGATACATATATAGCTACGACTATAGCTCCAATAATGCATAGAGCTAAAATTCCTATAATAATTTTTTTCATTGATGTTGACCCCTTTCATATATCTAATATTTAAACTTATACCATTAAATAAATCTAAACTATATACGAATTTAAAAGGCCACTAGTTCTCAATAGGTTACAATAACATATAATCTTTCATTACACTCCATCCTTGGCTAATGAATAATATAAGAATATTATTCATCTCATCCATAATTATACACGCCTACCATAACTAATTGACAATGAAATGTATGTATATACTAAAAACATCTCATTAAAGTGTAATCTAAGACGATATATAAAATTTAACTAGATTACTACATATCATCTAATGGATTACAATAATAAATCCACTCTGAGTCTTGATCTAAATAAGCACCATTAAAACTGTTAGCTAATCCTTTATAAAAAAATTCATTCATTTAATAATCTCTATTATACATCAATACTATTCTAACCTTACCCAATACCAAATTCAGATTTGATTTTTTTATACCTGTTTTTTTCATGTGGCTTTATTTCGAACAAAGGGTTATATAAACAATGCTGAAGTACATCAGCATCTTTTAAAACTTCATCAAATTCAGTGTGAACTAATTCTTTATTACTATGAACATAAATAGCATGGCAAATCAATTTAGTTTCATAATCATTTGTTATCCGTAATGATGTTAATATTTCTCTTGCCATGATAGAACCTTTTTGTGCATGCTCTTTTGTATCCATTTTAGCATAGGTATATATATCATGAAGCATACCTGTCATTGTCGCAAGTTCGGCGTTTACTCCACGCTTTAATGCAATTAATGTACAAGATTGAGCAACTCCATATAGATGCAAGTAAGCACATCTTCTTTCTTCAACATCTGTCATATTCAAAAGTATTTCATCAATATATTGTCTCAAGACCTCTATTCTGTTCATTATTGTTTTACACCTCCCGATATAAGTACTAGTTACTTAACATTTATTTCATGTAAATGCTCTTCTTTCAATTCTTTCAATTGTATTCCGACTTACTTTCACCTATTAACATTAGGATGCTGTACGATCTTGGGGTTCCAATAATTATTGTTATCAATAATAACATCACTTAGAATCTTAGGGTTATATTTTTCAATATATAATTTTTGTATAGGTATATACTTATTGTTATACTTTTCAATAACATTTTTACCAAGTAGATTTAAATCTCTCTTTGCCGCTCTTTCTAATACTTCATCAAAGGAAATATCTATAAATATTCGAAAATCAAAATATTGATTAAGCGGCTCTCTATAGAGCAGTACACCTTCAAAAAGCACAATAGTGTCTTCATCTATAACATATCTCTTATTATTGATAAACTCATCCGTTTCAAGATTTAGCAGTAAAAGCTCTTTATCTAATTTATTTTCAGTTACAAGAGGTTTCATAATCTCATTTTCGATTTTCGTAATATTAAATGCATTATTAAGATATGAAATGACAGGATTCTTTTCCTTGTTTCTTATCTTTGAAGGATTATGAAAATCATCTATAGAAATAGTATGACTTTTAAATCCAATCATAATAAGGTATCTGGCAAGTTCTTTTGCAAATGTTGATTTTCCAGATGCATCCACACCATTAATTCCCACTATCAAGGGTTTGTTTTTTTGCTTTCTATTGATAATATATCCTGCGATTTCTTTGTAAATTCCATTAATCTTTCTAATAATCCTGTAAATATCTGATGGATTACCTGCAATAAAATCTGAATTTTTATAGTCATCTCCACCATAGCCATATGATACACCTACAGATAAGCACCTAGCTACATCAGCTGCATCGAAGTCTATAGAAGTATCTCCAACTATAATGGCACTGCAGCTTGCATTTTCATCTAGTATTTGCTTTATAATTTGAAATTTTTCTAATCCTTCATCTCTTGACTTTTTAATTTGAAAATATTCCTCTATATTAAAATGAGATAATATTTTATTCATATATTCCCTGCTACCATTAGTGCAAATTCCTAATGTATAGCCTTCATTTTTAAGGTCACTTAACATAGTTTTAACGCCTTTATACAGCTGTGCTGATTTAGCAATTAACTTGTCCTCATAAGTTCTAAGCTCATCTCTAATACATTGAACTTCGTCATGACTCAAAGTTTCTCCAAATAACTCCCTACATATCGTAGATGAGGGTTTTCCTATAAGTTTAAGAAGTCTTTCTTTATCAATTGGTTCCATTCCTCTTGATATGCATGTATGATGTATAGCATCTATAAATACTGTATCTGTTTTAAATAAAGTACCGTCTAAATCAAAAATAATAGTTTTGTATGTATACATATTCTTCACCTCAATATAAATTTATAGTTTGCTTATCAATAATGCAGATATATACTCTTAAAATATTTCAAGGATATAACACGTACAATTTAAAAATACAGAAACATCCTACAAAAATGTAAGAAAAGCGAAATCGCTTATTGTTGTTTTTTACATTATTAGTATAAGAACTTATTGTTTAAAAGTTGATTTTTCCTTGCTATCAATAGTTACATTATTATTTATATTATTTTTTTCATCTTAATAAACTCAAACTCTCCACCATTTGTTTTTTGCATATACTTCTCTACAAACTGGAAGCCTATGTTCTCATATACTTTTATTGCTCGCTTATTAAATGAAGCAACTGCCAACATAATATAATCTTGCTTATACTCAAATTTTTTTATACCAAAGTCAATACCTGCAACTACAAATTCAGTTCCGATCCCTCTCCCAGTTAATTCAGGCTTTAGACCAAAACCTATCCACATAATACCACCTTCAAAGCAGTATGAGTAAAAAGCAACTAAATCACATTCATCATTAAGAATTGCGAAATAACGTCCTTCCCAATTATCTTCATTAAGAAATTCTTTTAAATCATCTTCGTCAGCTATCATGTCATAGAATGAATATACTCCATTATATTTCCAATTATATGCAATCTCATTTGCATATTCTTTATTCATAGGAATAAAAACATAATTCAAAATATCCCCTCCTCCTTTGCAAGTTGCTATGTAATATCTTAAAACTGTTAATTTACTACATCATCTAAAAATTGGCTAAATATCAAATTATTTAGTAGAATCAAACTATTATTATCACTTAATATTCACTCTTATTATTTAATGGGATAAATAGATGAATAATACAATTCTGATCAATTATATAAGTTTGAAATGCTGCAAATTATAACAGTTCTTTCTTAAGTCCAATAATTGAAAATGTAGTTTCACTATATTCTTTATCTCCCCAAACACCAATTATTCTATCAAAGCCATTACTTGTCCAAAAACGAAGGCCCTTCCAGTTCTTTAAGTGGACTCCAAGCCCTATTGATTTCCAACCTGAATTTTTACATTCTTGACAGATTGACTCAACAACTTCTTTGCCGTAAGAATTTCCCTGAACTGCTTTATCAATTAGAAAAATACTTATCCAGGTTGTTTCATTATTCGGATAACCATGATATAAATCAAAAAATCCTATAATCTCACCATCTGTTTTTTGTATTATCATAAGATAGTAATTAGATATATCAGCACCTTTAATTGGTGGTAAATCACCATTATTGATGCAATTTTCAATATATCCTTTAGGAAATACGTCACCCTCCAGAAGAATTTTATCTTCCCAAGAAGTACAGATACTATTCAAATCTTTTATATCATCAATTTTAGCCTTACGCATTGTAAGATTATTAATGTTCCAATTTTCAGAAATTTTCACTTTTTCCCTCCAATCACTATAAAACAAGTTCATATTTTTGTAAAATAGTTACTTATATTTGATTGTATTACCTATATTATAACATATTTGCCAACATGTATTAATCTGTTTTCAAAGAACAATTATATAAGAATGTATGGTTGGCATGGCTCTTGTTTATCTCATTATTTTCTTGAATTGCGAACTAAAAAATACCGTACATTCGTTTAAATAATACGGTATTATAAAAATTTATTTGATTTTATAGTTATTGAACCTTCATAAAATAACAGAGCCAAATAAGAAAATTAAAACTAATCGTGTAAATATCTTGTCAATGCGACTTGGTATTTACCGATTACATTTATGTACAGTTCGTGTAAAATATTTGCAATTATGTATTTATACCATGTATAATTAAATAAATGGATAATAATACATTTTTGCAAATTAATTTATATTTAATGGAGTATAGGCATGAAAATAGAAATTAAACAATTATCTTTGAATTGTTGTAGTGAAGAATATGAAATGTTACAAAACATAAAAAACAATGAGAATGGTTTTTCTAATCCAGTTTATGAAGAGTCATATGAAGAATATCTTTTATGGCTTCAAAAAGAAGATGATTATTCGAAGGGGAATAATTTACCTGATGGATGGATTCCAGAAACAACCTACTTCTTATACATTAATGATAAGCCTGTTGGTATAGGAAGAATTAGACATAGTTCAAGTAAGTATTTAGAAAGTATAGGTGTCGGTAATTTAGGGTATGCAATTAGTAAGCTATACCGTGGAAAGGGTTATGGGAATATCCTGCTTAAAGAATTATTAAAGAAATGTATCTCCTTTGGTTATGACGATATAAAGTTATTTCCATACAAAAATAAAATTCCAACTATTAAAGTAATGCTTAAAAATGGCGGACAGATAATTGATTATTTTGATGACGAAAAATATGTAATTACAATACAATTAAATATGTTAGGTGAATAGTCAGTGTAATCGTAAATAATTGTTGAAATTACATGTTTATGGGTATATGAATTGCATCAGGTCTTCTAGGAATATAAATAGTTTTAGACAAACTTATCTTATTAATGAAGGGGCGGATTATAATTGAGAATATATCTAGTTAGACATGGTCAGGATGATGGCAATTATAGAGGTGGATGGAGCAATTTAGGGTTAATAGAAGATGGCACTAAGCAAGCAAGATTATTAGCAAGCTTTCTATGGAAGAATAAAGAAAAGTATAATATTAATAAAATAATTAGTAGTGATTTAGTACGAGCTATCGAAACAACCATGGAAATTGAAAATATACTACATATAAAAGTGGAATATTCTAGTGATTGGCGCGAAATCAATAATGGAGAGTTGGCAGGAATGGATAATAAAGAGGCTTTAGAAAGATATCCTGGGCTTTTTTATAATACATTAGATATGAATGAGAGATATCCAGGGGGCGAAAGTCCTATTGAGTTTTACAATAGAATAAAGAGTTCTTTTGAATATCTTTGTAATAATATTTCTATGGAAACAGAGAAAGAAAATATAATGATTGTTACTCATGGTGGAGTCATAAATGTTTTATACTACATATTGAATAATTATGAGTGGACCAACAAGTCACCTAATTTATGCAAAACATCTCCTACTGGTATTCATAAGATTGAGTATATAGATGGAAATTGGAAAATAGTTATGAGTAATAATATTGAGCATTTACAGTATAATTAATATTGGATTAGGTAATATTTGCAAAAGAAAAAATTTTATCAAAGGCTTATAATTTAATGACTGAAAATGTGCCTTAAACCTACATTTTTAAGAATTTCATGGTACCTACAAAATAAGGAAAAGAGAACGTAATAGTATTAGGTGATAATAGAGTGTTTTGAAATTGTCCAATTGTATGTGAAGGGGGAATATAAGATGGATACAAGGTATATTATTTCAAGTGACGGAGCAAAGATTGCTTATAGTGTAGCTGGTAAAGGTCCTGCATTGTTATTGGCACATGCAGGCGCAGGACGTTATAATAGAAAGTTATGGAATGATACTAACTGGGTTAAAATTTTAAGTGAAAAATTTTTTTAATAATGCCAGATATAAGAGGATATGGTGATAGTGATAAATCAGAAGAACCTAGCTTTTATTCAGTAGAAAACATAATGGAAGACTTTAATAATATATTAAAAGATTGCAATATAGAGTCCTGCTATTATTTTGGTTGGTCATATGGGGCGACAATAGGTTTTCAGATGTTAAAAAACAACAATAAAATAAAGAAAGCTGTATGTGCAGGTAGTTGTTTGGGAGATTATTTTTTTAAATTTGTTGCACCAAAGATGATAGATAAATATGAAAAATTTAATTATCATAAAAGAACAAATTCCCTAGATGAAGTAGATTTAACATATGAGGATAAGCTGTGGATTAAAGAAACAAACTTAGAAATATTAATCGCTCAATATAAAGTATGGCAAAATTGGCCTTGCATAACGCCAATGGATATTGATACCAAGTTAGCTATTTATTCCGGGACAAATGATAATAGTGAGTTGTTAGAACAGCTAAATTTTCAAAAAGAAGAATTAAATAAGCATAATATAAATTTAAAAATATTTAATGATCTAGATCATTATGGACTAATAAATAATGTGGATGTGGTATTACCTTGGGTGTTAAAACAGTTTAATGAATAACTTTAGTTCTACAAAATAAAAAGTTGAATTGGTATTATTATCAAAAATAAATATGGCATACTGACTTTTCCGTGTTAAATATAAGTTACGACACAAATATTACACCGGAGTTGGTCAGTATGCCAAATAAATTTACTAATCATATTGTATTCATTAATGATGAACTTTACAATTACTGTTTCTGTAGAAAATTACGGGCAATAACTATTCTAAAATCCATTCATATATGCACTCTTGTCGTTCTCCCTCTAGATACAGTTCATTATATGGTGGCAAATCTACTATCTCTTTAAGTTTAAGTCCTGTTTTTTCGCAAGTTTTTCGAGATGGGTAGTTCTCTGGATTGCAAGTTATTATAAGTCTATTCATTCCATGTGCAATTGCTACATCTTTGATAATTTTACAAGCCTTTGAAGCATAATTATTTCCCCTATAGTTTTCTTCAACTCTATAACCAATATGTCCACCATAATATAGATTTTCATTGTACCCGATTCGGATATCAATAGCACCTATACTATCATCTGAATCATGTAGAGTAATTCTATATTTATATGCAGGTACATAGCCTTTTTCCTCATTAGCTGGAGTTTTTTCATCAATCTTTAAATCAATCTCGCCATCAGTTAAGTAATCAAAATCTTTGAACTCAAACATCTATATTCCTCCTTTATTTTAATCAATTTTAGCCTTATGTATTGTAAGATTATTAATGTTCCAACATTCAGAAATTTCCATCTTTTTACTCCAATCACTATAAAATAAGTTCATATTTTTGTACAATAGATACTTATATTTGATTTTACATCCTATATTATAACATATTTTACAACATATATTAATATATTGTAAAAGAACAATTATATAAGAATATACGGTTGGCGTGTCTCTTGGTTATCTCATTATACATTTGAAATACAACGTAAAAAACACTGTAAAATTCAAATTTGAATAATACAGTGTTTTAATAAATCGCTCGTTTTTTCAGTTGTTACGTCAAATAAGAATAGTGTGAATTAGTTCACCTCTATACTTCAATCACTTTGAATTATTTTCTACTGCTGCTACTGCTTCGATTTCTACCAATTGATTTGCATATCCTAATACTGTAACTCCAAATAAGGTGCTTGGAACATCATGATTACCAAACTCTTTTATTATTGTTTCCCATGCAGTTACCAAATCTGACTGATTTTGAGATGCTACAAGAACTCTTGTATAAACAATGTCTTCCAAAGTTGCCCCACAGTCCTTCAGTGCTTCCTTCAAATTCTCTACACAAAGTTTTGCCTGAAGCTCATAATCACTCAAATTAGGTACTTCTCCATCTCTATTAATGGGACATGCACCCGCCAAAAATAATAAGTCCATTCCTGAAGGTATGCGTCCAGCATAAGCATAATCTACTGGAGCTAAATTTGTAGAATGAATTAATGATATTTTTTTATTCATTTTGACTCTCTCCTTTTGTTCTAATATCTACGAGAATAATTACAAATTCATTTTTAAAATGAATTTTATGTTCAATATCATTTTAAAGCTTCCATATTTTTTAAGAAAGATAATAATCGTTTCTATATCATCTTTTATACAAAAGCTACCACACATTACAAGAGTGGTAGCTTTTGATTACTTATCCTTTTTATATACAATTTTCTTAATACTACTATGTGAAAGGAAGAATTCTTCAGCAAGATTGCTAATTGATTGCCCACCTATATATTGGTTTAATATCTTTGCATTTCTAGCTTTTATATAATCTCGGCTTTTAGATTTTTCACCCCATCTTTTTCTCTTTTCAGGAGGGGAAGGGACATATATATATTCACCTTGAATATACTTTTGAATTTCTTTAACTAAATCATCTGGTAATATTCTATCAATTCTTACATATTTCATAAAGCTCACTTCCTTAAATTTATTATTTAATTAAGGAAACAAAGCCTGTATATGTATGAATTTATTTATGAAAAGCGACTAAAATCTATCTCTGTGCAAATTGTCGCCCAAACTCATACTTACAGACTTTGCACAGAGTATTTTAAGCATTTTTCTATCCATGAGATTAATATTCATGATATCACACTCCCTATTTGTATTAAGTCAATTATATTATTTATTAAGACGATACGCAATTTTTAAAGAACATAATTTATTATCTAGTTCGCAAATCCTACAAATTGCATAATATATTTGAATTACAAAACAAAAATACCGCATATTCATTTGAATAATACGGTATTTTAGATACGTTATTTAATTATATATTTGTTACGCTATTTAAGAATATTGAGATCTAAGAATTAATTTATTGCGCTGTTTTCATTGCTCTCATGGAGTTTAGTACCGCAATTAGTGTTACACCTACATCACCAAATACAGCCTCCCACATAGTTCCTAATCCAAGAGCTACAAGTACTAATATTATTGCTTTAATACCTAAAGCAAAAACAATATTTTGCATTACTATTGCTCTTGTTTTCTTAGCTATTTTTATTGCAGATGCAATCTTTGAAGGTTCATCAGTCATTATTACAACGTCAGCAGCTTCTATTGCCGCATCTGATCCAACACCACCCATAGCTATCCCAATATCTGCTCTTGCTAAAACTGGAGCATCATTTATTCCATCACCAACAAATATTAACTTGCCTTTAGAGGATTTTTCTTTATCTAATGCTTCTACTTTTTCAACCTTTTGATCTGGTAATAACTCTGAATATACTTCATCTAACCCTAATTGCTTGGCAACTTTAGTTCCAACAACTTTATTATCTCCTGTAAGCATAACAGTTTTTCTAACACCAATTTCTTTTAAAGCTTTAATTGCCTTAGCTGAATCTTCTTTCACTTCATCTGAGATAACTATATATCCTGCATACTCTTTATTAACAGCAACATGCACTACAGTACCTATTGTTTCAACTTGTGCATAGGATATATTTTCTTTATTCATTAACTTATAATTACCTGCTAAAACTTCTTTTCCTAAAACAGTGGCTTTTACACCATGTCCTGAAATCTCTTCATAATTTTCAATTGATTGATTATCTATTTCCTTACTATATGCTTTAACAATAGAAGTTGCTATTGAATGATTAGAAAAGCTCTCAGCAAAGGCTGCATAAGTGATAAGTTCGTCCCTTGATACATTGCCTTGAGGTTGTATTTCTGTCACCTTAAATACCCCCTTAGTTAATGTTCCAGTTTTATCAAATACTACAACTTCTACATTATTTAATGCCTCAAGGTAGTTTCCACCTTTAACAAGTATTCCATTTTTTGAAGCTCCACCTATACCACCAAAGAAACCAAGGGGAATAGATACAACTAAAGCACATGGGCAAGATACTACTAAAAAGGCTAATGCTCTATATATCCACTCTGAGAAGGTAGCTCCACTTATAAATAGTGGTGGTAATACAGCTAATGCTAATGCTGAGAAAACCACAGCAGGTGTATAATATCTTGCAAATTTAGTTATAAAGTTTTCTGTGGGAGCTTTTTTACTACTTGCATTTTGAACTAAATCAAGTATCTTAGCAATAGTAGAATCTCCAAATTCTTTTTCTACTTCTATAGTTAATAGTCCATTTTTATTAATAACTCCGCCTAGTATATTATCTCCTATTTCTACCTCTCTAGGAACTGATTCACCAGTAAGTGCAGAAGTATCTACCATAGAAATTCCTTCAATTACTTTACCATCTAGAGGAACCTTTTCCCCAGGTCTTACAACTATAATGTCACCTATATTAACCTCTTCTGGTGATACCTTTTTAATATCACTACCAATTTTTAAGTTCGCAAAATCCGGTCTTATATCCATTAATTCTGCTATGGATTTTCTTGAGCGATTTACAGCCATACCTTGGAATATTTCACCTAATTGATAGAATAGCATAACTGCTACACCTTCTGGGAACTCACCAATAGCAAAAGCTCCTATAGTAGCTATACTCATAAGGAAGTTTTCATCAAAAATTTGACCTCCTCTAATATTTTTCAGTGCTCTTAACACAACTTCTCCACCAACAAGGAGATAACTAACTAAAAACAATGATAACTCAACATAAAAATTAAATTTAAAAGCTGTAGCAATGGCAAAAATTGCTGCGCCAACTCCAAGTCTTACAAATTCCTTTTTGCTATTTTCATGCTCATGATCATGATTATGATCATGGGATCTTTGCTTTCTGTTCTGATTTCCTTCTTCAACATATACTTTTACATCGGGTTCAATCCTTTTAACAATTTGTTTAACCATTTCAACAATGTTATCTTTATCGCTATTGTTTTCCAATTCTAGAATAAGTTTTTGAGCTACAAAATCAACTATAGCACTACTAACATTAGTAATATTTTGAGATTCCTTTTCAATTTTTGATGCGCAATTTGCACAGCATAACCCCTCAAGAATTATCACTAATTTATTTGACTTTCCTATAGTCTTTTCCTTAACCTTTACATGTGATTCAATTTTGTTTATGGACTCTATAGATGAAGCAATTAACTCATTAACTTTACTTATTTCTTCTAATTCCATAGTTAAAGTTTTAGTGACAAAGTTTACTGATGCATTTGCAATTCCATCAATACTATTTAGCTTTGTCTCTATTTTTGATGCACAATGTGCACAGTCTAGCCCTTCCAAAATAAATTGCTTTTTTATTTCTCCAACGTTTTTCTTTGTCGCTGTTCTCAGTTCCATAATCGTATTTGATTTATTACTTGATTGAGATTTTATTTGTAATGATTTATCTTCTTTAACGTTAGGTTTTAAAACTTTATTACTCATTCCCATGCCCCCTAAATTCCTTATTTCTCATATAAATGTTCTAATCCTTGATCAAATATCCCCTTAACATGATCATCATCTAAGGAATAGTATACAACCTTACCTTCTTTTCTATTCTTAACCAACCTAGTTTGTTTAAGAACTCTCAACTGATGGGATATTGCTGATTGGTTCATTCCAAGTAGTGCCGCAATATCACAAACACACATTTCTGCTTGGAATAATGCACAAATAATTTTTATTCTTGTACTATCTCCAAAAACCTTAAATAAATCTGCTAATTCATATAAATCTTCTTCATCTGGAATAGTTTCCTTTACTCTCTTAATCACATCTTCATGGATAGTATTACAATTACAGGTATTAATTATTTCATTTTCGTTATTCATTTATATATCACCTCATCAGAATGTATGCACACATGTTCATATGTTTATATATTCAGTATATGTATCTTTTTCATATTTGTCAAATATTTTTATTATAATTTTAAAAATATTTTTCAAAATAAAAGAGGCTGTATATTTATGTTATATGAAAGATATCTAATACAGCATTATTCAATTTATAAAGATCATATTTTACTAATTGACTTGCATTATCTGCAAATTTAATAATATAACTAAATTGAGAAATAAAAAACTACCGTAAAATTCAATTCTGAATAATACGGTAGTTTAGGAAATCATAAAAATACTATATATCCTTTAAAGAAGATACCTTTGGTAGTATAGAACGACCATTCCACCTATCACCAATGCCCAAGTCTTTTGGGGAGACATTTTGGTAGCTTCCATTGATGCCTTGTATATGTATGCCACCATCTTTGTTAATGGTAACAATGGCATATAGCCCCTCATTATATAATACTAAATCTTTTAAAAAAGGGTAATCTT
Source organism: Clostridium sulfidigenes (assembly GCF_000732635.1). Classification (GTDB taxonomy): domain Bacteria; phylum Bacillota; class Clostridia; order Clostridiales; family Clostridiaceae; genus Clostridium_J; species Clostridium_J sulfidigenes. Next base: position 84,968 of record NZ_JPMD01000014.1, read on the forward strand.
CATGTATTTCCTTTGAGTAAGGGAAATGCTCGTATTCAGGCCCCACCCATATATATGACATAGCATTAAGGCCAAAGTAATATGTTTGTCCTATTTTTTCAAGAGAATCTCCATGATCATGACCATTTACGCATAAAAGCACCTTTTTTCCTGTATCATTTACTCTGTTTATCAAATCTCTAACTTCACCCTTGTTATATACTCCTCTTTTAGCAAATTCATTTTCAAAACTATGGTGTGAAAAAATAATGTAATACTCACTATCATCATTGAACTGCTCTTCCAGCCAATTAAATTCATAATCTGGAATAATTGGATATATGTACCGTGACTTATCATAGTTTCTCTTACAATAGGGTATATATCCATTATCAGTTTTTATAAAACATGTATCTAATACAATGAACTTAATCTTGTCCATTTTAAATGAATAATAACTATTGTCCATTTTTAAAAACTTCATAACCTCTTCTCTTGGGAATGAATCAGAATCATGATTTCCAATGGTATGATAATAAGGCTTCCCTATACTATCAAGGATATTAAGTAAAAATCGATTTTCTTCTTTAGGTATACAAAAATCCCCAAGTTGAATAACAAAATCAATATCTTGATTCTTTACATCAGTAATTAAGTTTTCAAGTCTTTCATAACCATCATGAATATGATCATAATGTAAATCAGTAAATACTGCAAATTTAATGCTATCTATCAATATATCCTCCTTCATATTTCCACATAGAGTTATGTGATAATCACCAGGTGAAATTCCTTGCAATTATATATTTACAATTACTATACTTTAAATGTGTTTCTAAAATTTATATTTAAAATATTCCCTAATGAAGTTAGCCATAGGATTTTCTTCATCTTCATCTCCTATGTAGTCTAAGTCTGAATCATAAAAATATAAATAAGCTATACTTTTTTTATCTTCAGACACTCCAATCATTCCAAAAGATTTAGGGAATTCCGTATTTGAAGTATCATTTTCGTCTACAACTCTAAAATCATAGCTTTTCAAAGAAAACTCATATTCTGGAATATAATATTTACTTTCATCAAAACTGGACTTGATTTTTTTATCTAAAAAAGTATATTGCTCGTCTATTTTCTTCTTTTCACTCTCAAAAGTATTATCATCATATTTTACAATTAATGCAACAGAGTCAGATTCAAAAATCAATAGGGATTTATGTGTATATCTATATTTGATATCCTCATATTTAGGCAAGTCATCTAGCTCTGGCATAATATCTTTCGCATTTGAATCAATTGTTTTCCCAGTATTGAGATAATTATCAATTTTTGAACTTGAATTACTACAACCAGTAATACAAAGAATAAACGTAATTATCATAACAATTAAATATTTTTTTCTCATTTAAAATCACCTCTTCTAAAAATAAATAGTCCTGAATTCTTAAAATGTCATTTGCTAAATTTTAGTTCCTAAAACTTACAATTCATTACCTACATCATAAAGGTAGCCAATTTATCCCATGACTATCAGATTTTAATACTCCATCTCCTTCAAAGTGGGGCAAAGAACTCCATCCATTATAACATAATTAGTATAAAATGTATATTAAAGCAAAATAGCCTTGATTTTTAATCAAAGCCATTAAATAATTTATTCTCTAAGCACTCCAACTTTAGGCAATTTATCAAGTTTAGTCATTACATGACAAGCCTTAAATTCACTGGTTAAATCTTGACCTGCAGTATTACCAAAGTGTTTTCCACCAGCCCACTCTGCTACTTTGCTCACATCATATACTATACCTTCAATTGCCACATAGGTAGGTTTTCCGTTACTTCCATCATATTGTGCTAACTCTTCTAATGTAAATTCTTTCTGTTGTCTAGAGTAATTATGTCCTATAAGTTCTTCAATGGTTTTTAAATCAAAATAAAGTGCCATATATACCTCTAAAATATTTATATATATAGCATATGATTATACTTGAGAAGTTGTTCAATTAATTGCTTTTTTAAATATATTGATCAATAGATTGAAACCTAATCATCTAATATGCCTTTATTTCTTATTTATCTAATAAAATATCTGTAGACATTTATTTATGGGAATCATTTCTACAAACAATATTTGAATAATAATTAGCCTATTACAAATAATAAATTTTGTACTATAAAACTATTTTAGGAGGACTATATAATGGGAATAGTAACTAATTCAACAGACAAATTTCAACCATGTATTGATGAATGTAACAAATGTGCACAGGCATGTCATGAGTGCTTTACAGCATGTTTAAACGAGCCTGATGTTGCAGCAAGAAAGAAATGTATAAGCATTCTTACCGAATGTGCATGTATGTGCCAAATGTCATCAGCAATGATGTCTATGAATGGCCAATTTACAAAAGAACACTGTCAACTTTGTGCTACTGTTTGTGATAAATGTGCTCAAGAATGTGAAATGTTTAAAGATGACCATTGTCAAAAATGTGCTCAAGAATGCAAAAAATGTGCTACTGAATGTAAAAACATGGCTAGCATGTAATAACCTATAATATAGAAGCCAATAGTGTTATACTACTGGCTTTTGTACTATTTTAAATTACCTTTAGTGTAATTAGTACTATACTAATTACACTTCTCAACTCCATCTTACAAATAGTACATCATTTAAGAAAATTGTGAACTAAATATCAATTGTTTTATTTCATCTCGTAATGGAGTTCAACAAATTGATTGAATCTCCTTATCCCCTTTAACTTTAGTTCTAACTCAAAATCATTTTTTTTAAATAAAGGTATTCCATGACCTATTAGTGTAGGTGATATAGTAATAATAAATTCGTCAACTAACCTTTCTTTAATAAAAGAATTTAGAAGAACACCACCGCCAACAAGCCATATGTTTCCTCCATCCAGTCTTTTGATTTTATTTGTAAATTCCACTACATCTTGATTAATAAATTCTACATTTTCATTCTTACCTTTTTCTGATTTAGAAAATACATAACACTTTTTATTCTTGTAAGGAAATTTACCTTTTTCTTTTTCAATTATCCAGTCATAAGTTCTTTTACCAATTAAAATAGTATCAACTGTATTGTAGAATTCAGAATATCCATTATCTCCTTCGCCTTCAGTTTTAAACAACCATTCCAAGGAGTCATCTTCTGTCGCTATGTAACCATCTAAACTTGTTGCAATATATAGAACTAATTTTCTATTGTTGTACATCTATAAACCTCCATATTTATAAAATTCAATCTAATTTTAAAACACAATTAGTGAACAATATTCTACTATTACGATTTAAATCCCTATTGTTATATGCATATAATAGCATATATTCCAAAACTAAACTATTCAGTTTTCAAAGATAATTATATAAGAATGTAGTGTGGTACTACCAATTGGTTATTTCACTATTTGCTTGAATTACAAAATAAAAAATTATTTTGTTTTGTAGGTGTTACGACTTATAAGAAATTTCCGTCGTTACGTAGTTTAATTACTGTTTTGGATTTTTTTGGATACTGTTACCTTGAACTACTTTCTACTCCTCGTAATCCTTCTCGTAATTTATCAATTGCATCTATTACTCTATTCATATTTTCTTTGTTATTTAAATTATTTCGTGCATGTAATAATACTGGTCTTAACGATTCAACTGAATGTCCAAACTCATACATCCATTTATATCTTGGAACTATCCACAAATGAAAATGATGTGTAGTATCTTCATTATAAAAATAATATACTTTTTCTATTCCAAGTAATCTTCTCTGTGCATCTCTGATTCTGCATATTAAGTCAATATATTCTAAGCGTTCTTCAGCAGTTAGCTCATCCATGCAATAAAAATGTCTCTTTGAGGCCAAGATGACTAGTCCAGGTATCGGATAAGCCACATCTTGATGCACGTGAAAATGTTCAGTTTCTATTATAACCCCACCAGTTGGTTCTATTAATCCGCTTGTAATTGCACAACTTAAGCACTCTACTTCTAGTTTTCTCCCGTCAGCTAATATAATTTTTCTAGTCAATAAACTCACCTCTTAAATTAAACTGTTTTATGATTCTCAATGATTCACTACTTAAAGCTAAGTCAACAAATTCTGCTTTTTTTACTGCTGTTTTTTAGAATAATAATACGTAAATGCAATTCTTCCAATACCCATGCAAATTATAGCAATTAAATTAAAGATAATGGTTATAGAAAAAATCTGTTGAGGAATTTGTTTAATAAATATAAAATATACTGCACTAACAAGTATTCCTAAAACAAAATTGACTGGACGCAATTTGGGTTTAATATCTGCAATACCTTTCATATCACTTACTAAATAAATATTTCCAAGTACAAGATAAGTGACTACTTCCGCCAAATGTAGAGTAACAAATTGATATAGGAATAATTCGATATAATTATTTCTTATAGAATTAATTTGAATTATTATTATAACTACAAAAGCCATAAACAAATTTACAACAATTCCTCCATATGAAACTATTAGGTTCTGTTTATCTGTTAAATATTCCACTCTATCTTCATCAACTGGAGCCGGCGTAGAAAAGAATAAATATGGCTTTACACTTACTTTAAGCCAATTTTCTTTACAACCATATATCCAGTAGAAATAAGAATGTCCTAGTTCATGTAACCAAATTACTAAGTATAATGTAAAATAACTAATAGCAATTTCTAACAATAGTTTCAAAATAACCCCCTCCTATCCTCTTACCTAAACCATCAGCATCTCTACTGCCTTATAGATTTCATATATATTCTGAACTAGAAAAGTAAAAAACAGAGATGATTTAATTTCATCTTTATTTATTAAAGATAAATTAAATTTACTTGCCAACTTCTTACTTAATATTGTTTTACCTGTAGCAGATGTCCCAGTAACTACTATCATTGTATTTGCCATATTACGGCCTTCCAAATTATTTCTTTAATAATATTCATGTATATACTCCTAGCTTAATATAAATAATTTTCAAAGCTCTACCTATTAAAAATGAATATAAAAAATATCTGGAATTTATATTTATTGCTTAACCTTGAAGACCATTAGCCTGTCGTTCCATATTTTCTACAACAATATCGTGAATATCACCTAATGAAGCACAATACTCAAGTACTTTCCATGGAGTATTTGTGTGAAAATGAATTTTAATCAGCTCCTCATCACCAACCGCAAGTAAGCAATCGCCTTCAATATTTTTTGTAATATATTCGTTTATTTTATCTTCTGAGAGATTTTCTCCTTCAATTAATAATTGCGTATCAAATCTATATTCAAGCATAATTATTCTCCTTTTCCATTTTATAAATTACAATTTATCTTTCAGTTAATTATAACATATTTTGTAAATATCACACTATTCAACTTCAAAGAAAATAATTTATTGTCTAGTTCGCAATTTCTACAAAATGCGAACAAGCTAATCGATAAATTGGAATTTGTCAGCTTAATATATTGCTTATTTTGAAAAGTACTACTTTAACCGCTTCCTCATGACAAGCCCTTGTTCAGTCTCAAAAGACACATTAAATCCACTTTTTTTATACATCTCAAAATGGCCGCCAAAATCTGATGATTGATAACTAGATTCTTTGTATGGGTACGCCTCCACAAAGTCAAATCCATCCTGGACCGCATCCTTACACACACGCTCCAATAGCAGTGTGGCAATGCCTTTTCTTTTCATCTCCGGCGCAATCACGAAACAAAATATGGATTTCACATTTATGCCCGTGTTAAATTCCTCTAAAGGTACATAATCCATAAATCTTCGCCAACTAGCGCATTTCAAACAATCTGATTTCGTATTTGCGTTGCACCATCCAACGACCGTATCACCACTATAAACAAGATAACCTTGAATGTTATTGCCTTTAACATATTGTAAGGCACATTCTCTTCTTTTCGCTACTGTTGAAAGATCTTTGCCCTCATAATCATCGTTACACCAACACACACAATAGCATTTATGCTCGTCCACATTGTTATCGTGTGGCGTAGTGTCAAAAAAATGCACGTAATCTTCTGCAAGCTCTGGTATTAACTTGCGTATCTCAATATCCATTCATTTACCTCCAGTAATATAAATAACTTACAATTCAAATTCCTGTTTATCTGTTTGTTAAATAGGTATCACTACTTCGCAATATCCTACAATTATTCATTTGTAAATTCAACCTACTAACTTATTGATAGACAATTTCATGTCACTTTCAAAAATAGATAACCCCCTGAAACCCGCATGTACACAACAAATAGTTTAATAGTTAAATATATCCATAGTTAAATAGGTTCATATTTTTATATTTAAATAGTTCTCTATATCCATTTTTACCTATTTATATTTAAAACTAGGCAAGGATATATTTTTTTATTTTAATATCTCACATGACTTATAAGCAATATCAGAAGAATACGAATTAAAGTTTATATTCATTCTAATCAGATGTTACAGCTCAAATTGATCTTTTATTAGCTGTGCAACAATTTCCGCCGAAAGATTTGTATTGTCGATTTTTATATAGTTATCATAAGGAATTTCACCATCATTGCTTACACAACGATACTTGTTATCATCATTTATAAGCCTTTGATTTGACAGTTCTATATCTCGTTTTGAGATTTTATTTTTCAGACGATTTTCAGTAGCATTTCTTTCTAATCTGATTGTTTGAGGAGCAACAAGCTCTACATAACATATATCTGCATTATGTTTTCTGAAAATTTCACAAACATATTCAACATAATCCCAATCAGATTGCTGATCAAATGCCCACATATATGTGAAAATTAATCCATAGTGTTCGGATTTTGCAAATTCTTCAAAAATAACTTCTCTCATGCCAGCGATAGCTTTTCCATTAAAATATCCGAATATCTCCAGTACAGGTTCAATTATCATATGATTATGGAATAAACGTAAATCCGTAATTTTAGCTAGTTCTTGTCCCACTGTCATTTTGCCAACAGCACTGTCTCCGATTATAAGTACTAATTTCAAAATATCACCTCTTTTATCAAATATAAATAATCTTTTTTTATACTATTTTACTTCTGTTCCACCCCATTCAATAACGGTAAATCCCTTTCTTTCAAAAGATTTAATTTCTTGCTCTTCTATTTCTATAGGTTTATCTAATGATTTAAAGAGCATCATTACTCTTAATATTGAATCTGGCTTTGGAGTTATATTAAGCTTAGCTAGATTTTCATAATCTTCCCCTGCAAAAGTAATCAGGTTGTATTTATTCTCTTGCATAATTGGTAGCCAATACACTATAAATTCGTTATATTCCCTTGGAGTTAACCCCATGTATTCAAGCTTTTCTTGCAGAAATTCTTCAGTATCTTCTCCTTTTACAACAAACCCTTTTGACATATCCCACTGATTTTTAGAAATCCCTTCCCAATATAAATAAGAATACTTCCTCTTATCTCCAATATTAGTTAATGTACCATCAGGCTCTGCTATTACATTCCAACCATCTTTGTACTCTGGATAAGTACAAGTAAGCTCTCCATTATAATCTAGTTTAACGCTAACTGATTGCTCTGAAGTTGGATATAAATAAATTACAGGTTTCTTAGTCCCCTCTTTATTTGTACAACCTGTAAATGTTATTAAAATAAGAAATAGTAATATAATAAGAAATTTTGCTTTATTTGTTTTCATATTAACCCCCTAATAACTTTTTTTGTTATATTATTAATTTTTAAGATATGGTAAAAATATGTTATTACACCAACGTTCCATTGATTTCTCAATCATGGCTGATTATAAATTTCTATTCATCTTTCATTATTAAGTAAATTATCACAAATAGTTTTTAAATCCTCAATATAATGCAAAAGTGTTATAGAATATTCCTTGAGTTTTTCAGGGTTTTTTTCATATCCTTGTAGCAGTGTATATTGTCGCTTATAATATTCCATCAATTTTTGAAAATTAGATGAATAGGTGCTTATCTCTTGAATCTTTTCATTATTAACTACGTATTGAATGTGTTGCATAATTTCAAGAAACTGGTCAGCAGAATATCCTACTGTTTTCTTAAAATCACGCAATACCCATTGACGTTCAAAAACATTTCTTTTCATCCAACCATAATATTGTTCTTTATAAACTTTTACCACATTCAGAACAGTTGGAATAATGTTTTTATAATCATTACTTTTAGTGTTTTCACTACTATCTAATTTTAGTAGTAAGCCAGAATCAGACAAAACCTGTATAGCACCAATTTCTTGACCGTCATATCTATCAGCCATTAAAACTGATATAGCAAATCCAGTACCAGCCTCTTCAACTCCAAGTATGTGATTTTCATTCATTTCATAAAATTCTTCTGTTGTTATTCCCATATGAGATGACACAAGCTCTATTCCCTTCATTGCCGTTTCTGTTTTAACGAGTCCTGGACCGATAGTATATACTTTTATATTTGTACTTTCCAATTCTCCATATAGTGTATTAGACAATTCCACCTGTGCTGTTTTAAAGACTTCATATGCTCCCATAAAGGGTGCTGCACCAGAAGATGAAACAAAAACAATTGTCCCAGAACTCTTTTGTTTCATAAGTGGCAAAACTAATTGTGTTAATAGTAATGGGGCTTTGAAATTAACGGCATAACTCTTATCCCATACATCAATAGAAACTTCTTCTACTGTTCCCATAGTAGCTATGGTCGCATTATTAAATAAAACATCTATGCGTCCATATTTATCTTTCACATGAGAAACTAGAGCATATATCTGATTTTCATTAGATAAATCAATTTCATAAAATTCTACAGAGTTTTTACCAAATATACTATCTAAAGTGCTTTGTGCGAATAATATTTTTCGTTTATTCATTTCGGCCACAATAACCTTTGCGCCCATATAAACCAATGCTTTTGCAGTTTCAAAACCTATCCCACCCCCTGCACCAGTTAAAAGTATAACTTTACCTTCCAATTTATTCTTAAAGGATATATTCTTTTCTATAAACATCATAATCTCCTTCTTTATAATTGTTAGCCAATTTCATTTTTGGTTTTAAATACTTATCTTTATAATAAGAAAGCAACTTAACTCGACTTCATATTATGTTTACCAATGAGTCCATATTTTAATACAATCAAATCCAAATAGCATTCATTCTCGTGGATTTGATACATAATCCAGCCAACCTTATTGCCCGTTTCGATATCAAAGATTATATAGTTTTCCTTACGTGATAAAAGTTCGAATCGTTCTTTCCATTCGTCTTCAGACGTATTGTTTTCAGCAAAATATAGTTCATACTCCTCATTTGTAAATAAAGAACGTATAAATTCAACATCACTCACCGTAGTCACACTAAATATAATACACATTAACTTCGCCCTCATAAAATATAAATAATTTTTACCTTTGTTTACAATTGTTCATTTGTAATTTTAAAACTGTAAACTTATTATAGTATATTTTCAATAAAATGTATATTTACATAAAAGCACCTCATTAAGGATATGATTCAAAACCGAACTATTCAACTTTAAATCTTTATTAAAGCTATATATACTTTAATAAAGATACTATCGGCAGTATAGAACGACCATTCCACATATCATGCTTACGTATTACTATTCCTGACAAATTGTTGTTATCAATTCATCCTTTATTTTCATCAATTTAAGCCTTACGCATTGTAAGATTATTAATGTTCCGATTTTCCGATATTTTCACTTTTCCCTCTAGTTACTATAAAACAAGTTCATATTTTTGTACAATAGTTATTTATATTTAATTACATTACCCATATTATAACATATTTACCAACCCATATTAATCAATTTTCAAAGAACACTTATATAAGAATGTAGTGTGGTACTACCCATTGGTTATTTCGCTATTTACTTGAATTTCGAAATAAAAAATACCGCATATTCATTCTGAATAGTACGGTATTGTGAATAAATTATTTAATTGTATATTAGTTTGTCCATTTAAGAAAGGTACGACATAACTGAATAAAAAATATGTTATATCAACCCTACAAATTGTAATTTGATGAACTTACCATTATACTCATACCTCTTTTTGATAATAAACAGATTCCTTATCTCTGCACATTTCCAAATATCCAAGCTTTTTATAAAATGAATTTGTTCTTATATTCCAAACCGGAGTTTCTAATCGCCATGTTGTAATCTCGGGAAACATCTTTTCAATATATTTCATTGATTCTAATCCGAAACCTTTTTTATACTCTTTTGGATCTATGAATATTATTCCCACATACATAGTCTCCTTATTTCTTTTATCCTGAAATAAAACGGCTCCCCCAATGAGATAATCCTCCTGCTTTATAGTGTATAAATTATGACTTAACATCATTTTTTTATGTCATTTTTCAGAATCATAATTGGGTGGCCCTCCTACCTCATCGGCACCTACCATTACGTCTGTATCGAAAGCTCTCTTTGAAATATTGGTTACTATTTTGATATCTTCTGGACTCGCTAACTTAATATCCAATTCACTCACCATCTTTCTTAAAAATCTAATATTATCCAATTCTATAACTCTTTTTATTTAGTACATCTATATATTCACGCCCATTATTATTCCAACACTCAACTTCAGTAATATCTACTTCAATGAGTACCGTATTTTTATATTTAGCCCAATACATAAATTCCTTATCAAGATGCTCATATCTCTCTAAAATTTCTTTATTTTCATCACTTGATGGATGTCCTAGTATGACTGCTCTTCCTTGTATTTGTATATTATTAAAACACATTGCCACTAAAGGATTTTTAATAATTTGTTTATATTTCGCATAGGCTTTCGAAGTCATAAAATATATTTTCAATTCATTTGATGTGCAGTAAACAGTTCTAGCAGTAACTTTTCCATTTTCGCAGGTTGCTAATACAACATTTTTTTGTTCTTTCAATCGATCAATTATTTTAGCCCTCATCTCTGCATATTCAAGGCTCCTCATTACTTTTCACCTCACAAAATATAGATAATCTTCCCTACAAATTACTATTTATAAATCATTAATTCATCATATAATACCACTATGACTTAACTCATAAAAAAAGTGTATCATACTAACCGTTTATTGCACTAATTTCCAATATGCTTATGTTAAGTTTTATCTTCAATACCGTATTATTTAGTTTTCAAAGAACATTTACTTCGCAATACCTACAAATTGTAACGTAACTAATATATAACTAATTTTATGCTTTTACACATTACTGAATAATACGGTATCTAAATTTTTTAAGAATTTATAATTTTTCACCAAAGGCATATAAAACAGACTTTGTATGTGGTATGCCTCCTGCTTCTTTCATTTCTCTAAGTTTTTCAAAAACTTCTGATTTAAAGTCTTCAAGCATATCTTTTGGTATCTTTTCTAGTGTGCTTATAGCACCATGAGTCCAAAGTTTATCCCACCATTCTTGTTCATCTTTGTATATAAAAACTTTTTCTTCACTTATAACTTGTATATTTTTAAATCCAGCCTGATTCAAAATTTTATACAAACCTTCTTCTGTATCAAATTCAGGGATATCCTCTGATTGATATTCATCTAATTCATCTTCAAATACAGGTAAATATTTATCAAATAATTCATTTAGCCACATAAATTTTTCATCTTTTTTTCTAAGAAATGTAGTGAATGAAAATCGACCACCACTTTTTAAAACTCTCATAAATTCATGAAAGGCAACTTTATAATTTGGTAAGAAGAATACTCCAAATCCACAGAGTATATGCTGAAAAGTTTGATTTGCAAATTCTAATTTTTCAGCATCCATTACCATTGCATGTACATTTTTTACACCTCGTCGTTGCATTTCTAAATCAATTTCATTAACCATTCCTTCAGCTATATCAATACCTGTAACAACTCCACTCTTTCCAACTTTCTCTGCTGCTGAAAAAAGTGAAGCTCCTTTTCCTGATGCAACATCTAAAACTCTTTCGCCTTCCTTTACATCTGCAAATTCAACCAACCTCTCTCCAAAATATGTAAAGTATCTTGGACCACTACCATCAAAAACTGCTGATACCTTATTAAATATATTAGTTATATCTTTTTTTATTTCTATACTTTTGTCTTCCATAAATTTCTCTCCTACCAAATAAGTTAATCAATTATTTTTTAATACTAAATATAATAAACTCATACTATATGTTAAACCCATGTATTCAAGCTTTTCTTGCAGAAATTCTTCAGTATCTTCTCCTTTGACCACAACCCCTTTTGTATAATTATTAATCTTTAAGATATTGTAAAAATATATCATTACACCAACGTTCCATTGATTTCTCAATCCATGGCTGATTATAAATTTTTTCATGTTGACAGATGATAAATAATAGTACCTGTAAACTTAAACATGTTTGAATAGCTTTTTCATCGACCTTTATACTGCAATAGGATTCATAACCCTTCAAAATTTCTTTATTTAATTGGTCATTATTGATATGACTGAATATTGATGCTAAATCCATTTCTGGAAGACAATATCCTGACAATGAGAAATCAATTGGAACTATTGCTTCATTACATAAAAGGAGATTTGATTTTCCAAGATCAGCATGAACAAAAGAAAATCTATTTTTATCTTTATCCATCTTCATCTTAATTTTCAATAAAGTATCTATAATAATTGCCCCATGCTCCTTATCATAATGCTTAGCTGCTATTGCATACCTGGCCTCTTCCAATAATTTATCAATCATTTCTGCTCCATATATATATCTATTTTCTATCTTTACCTTACTCATAGATTTATGAACACTACCAATCATCCATCCTAGCCTGAAGGCTAATTCATTAGTAATTTCCACATTTTCTAAAGTCTTACCCTTTACCCATTCCAAAGCAGTAACCAGACTTCCATCCCTTAAACTGGTAATAGGTTCTCCACTTTTGTTTCTAACTACTTTTTGGGTACCTAATTGAGAAGTGTTTTCCAAATAAGTAAGTACTTCCATTTCACTTTCAACAAACTTATCCTGTGACACTCCAAGACGCAAAAAATCCACAGAAAAACCATTTGATGGTTTATGTATCCTGAGAACATATTGTCCATTATCATCAGTAATACAATATGTCATATTTTCATTATGACGCACAAATCTTGATGTGGGATTTACAAAATTGTATTTTTCTATTGCTTCTTTAATCATAATTCTTTCTCCTGAATATAAATTATTTAAGGAAGTTAATTATTTTATAATTGCTTAATGTTATAATCTAATTTTCTATTGAAATATCACATAAAAAAATTGCAGTTGTAAATTGCTTGTTATTTCACTTGTAATATTAATATAATAGTTTCACTAATTCATTATAAGATGAACTACCATCAAGTATGTTCTTATATGTGCTTATCCAGTAAGGTATCAACCCAGCTCTATGAGCTACTGCTTGTGAGGCAATATTAGATGATGATGCACAGTATATGGGTAAAATGTTTTTGCTCAATATTTTATGCATTAAATGATTTACAAGTACTGTGGCCAAACCACCTGTTCTATAATTACCTTTTACATCTATACCCATTTCCCACATATTATTGTATTCCTTCGATGCACCAGCAAGTCCTATGATTTCTCCATCTTTCATAGCAAAAAATACAATTGCAGTAGATGCATTTCCACATTCATCAAACTCTAATGAATTATTAAATCCTTTAATTTCTCTTAATTTATTTATCTCATTTCCTTCTAAATAGAAATATTCGTATTGTGGTAATAAATCACATAACTTCATTTCTTTCATATCAGGAATATAATAAATTGATTGACCATATATTAAAGGGCATTCAAATACCTCATCTCTTGATTTGCCAACTAATAAAGTCTTCACATTTTCCATAATTTCATCTGAAGCTGAAACAATAATTGTTTTTTCGATGCTCGTAATTTCCAAAAATGGATTTTGTTGAAATTCATTTAATTTAATTGGTTTATGAAAAATTAATCCATTATGATCAAAGATTTCTTGTTCACAATTTAAATGTTTTCCAAGATTTTCTTTCACAATTTTTTTAATTTGCATCTTATTCATTTATCCATCTCCTAAGCTTTATCTATGTATCTATTATTCGAATAATCTTATTTATAGTAAGAAACAAGAACTGATACTACTCAACTATTGGATTTAATAAAACCATATGCAAATGGTCCTCCCATTTCCCATTTATCTTTTGATATTTTTCAGATAAACCTTCATTTTTGAAGTTAAGTTTTTCTAAAACTTTTAATGAAGATATATTTTTAGGCATTACTGTAGCTTCAATACGATGAAGTTTATATTCATCAAACATAACAGCTATTCCTTTCTTTAATACCTCTGTTATGTATCCTTTATTTGCTTCACTACAATCAATGCTATAACCTACATAACATGATAAGAAAAACCCTTTAGTTATATTACTAAAACAAATTGTTCCAATTATCCTTTCATATCCTATATCTTCTTTTTTAAAAATCCATAGTCTTAATTGTTTACCATCAATTATTTCAATTAATTCCTGTTCAACTGCATTTTTACGATTTTCTAATTTATAAAAATTCTCACTTCTTAATGGATCAAACTGACTCAAATATTCTCTATTTCTATTAAAATAATCTAATACTAGTTCAGCAAATGAACCATCTATAACTTTTAAAACAAGCCTTTCTGTTTCATATACTTGATACATAGTAATCCCCCTTATTTTTTTGCATACTCCATAGGTTCTTATGGTTTTCATAGTTATCTTCGGTTAAATATTAATAATTTTCAAATTTTTCAACATAGATATATTCTGATTTTTTTCATCTATAACTTCATATTCTAAACTTTTATATAGTGAATAAGCAGGTTTATTGTATTTAAAAACGTTTAGTAATATTTTATTAAACCCCATTTCTATTGCTTCTTTTTCAAGCATAAGCAAGGTCTGTTTTCCATAACCTTGTTTACGGTACTTTTCAAGTATTAAAAAATCGCAAATAAACCCTATATCTTCCTTATACTTTTGATACCAGATAAATCCCAAATTTTCATTGTCCTTATTTACAATCACATAAATATAATTATCTTTTGTGCCCTTTCCTTGTGGGAGCAATTCATTAAAACTTTTTTTTTGCATCCTCCAGTGCATTTTCTTCACTAGATAGACCCGCCTTTATTAAATCTTTGGAATAATCTAAAATATCCCACTGAGCAAATCTATCAAATTCATCATCACTCATTTCTCTAAATTTTATATTGAAGTCTTCCATATTGTCCCTCCTTAAGTATAGTTTTAATTATACTAATTATAACATGATTTACAATATATTATATATATTTATCACACCCAGGGATAGCTGAAAAAAATACCTTTAAAGATAGGATTTTAAACTTTTCAAATCAGATTTTAGGGATGATTAAAAATTTAAATAGATTGGATAGTGAACTGAATTAAATGGTTGAAGCAATGATCTTGCTATGATAAAATATAAAAATAACTACTAATCAAAATATTTGCAAAGGGGTTGTGTACCTAAATTACCCTGTGGGATGTTTTTATATTTGGAATTAATAGGGTTAATGAAAGAATAGCAAGAATACAAGTTTTAATGGAAAATAATTATTTTAAAATGAAATTTTAAAAATGGAGTATAAATATAGATCTTCAATTGAATGGATTCAAAGACGACGTATAAATTAAGGAGTAAAATATGAATAATTTTGGAACTATATTAGCCGTTATAGGTGCAGTGGGATTTATTATAGCAATTTGGATATTGTTTGGATGTCTTTACTTTAAAAAAAGAAATTTCAAAACCGGTTTATTGCTTTTACTTGTTTCTTTGCTGCTTGTGGCAGGTGGGGTTTTTATTGGTGTACAAGGTGCATGGAATAGTGCAGCAAAGGGAATTGCCTTGTCTGAAGAAATCATTGAAATTATTGAAACTAAAAGCGTAGAAGAAACCACGCAAGAACAGCAAGCTAAAGTAGGTAGCAGTGTATTTTTAAAAATTAATGAAGATGATTGGGCTAAATATGAAGATAAAATAATGTCATATTACATTGCCTGGCAAAAAAGCTTAAACCCTCAGGCAGAAGATGAAGCTATAAAAATCGAGTTTAAAAATTTGAGAGGGAAAGCCCTTTTAAATTAAGCGATTATCTAAAATTAATGCAGATCAAAATTTATGGATGCACAAGATGAAGATAGTTAAATTCTTGTTAGGCTGGGACGCAGATAGATAACCTTTTTCTATTTTCATATGAAATCCATGTTTATAATTTTTACAGTTGCATTTTAAAAAAGACACCCTATTCTAAAATACTAGGTATTTTAAAATAGGGTGTCTTTATTCTTAAGCTTTTCCTAGACCTCTTCAGCAATATTAAGTGATACCGCACTAGGAGATGTCCAATTTCTAATTCCCTTACTAAATCTTTGAGTATGCCTCTCTCTTGCAGTGTTATAATCATTTCTTCTATGAGCCATTATTTCTTCATCTTTTCCATAACTATTTTATCACCCATGGCACCATTAAAATCATTATTTATTAACTGAGTATATAGAATGTGATGAAGATCATTAAAGCAATAGCAAGTACAATTCCTACAATAATATTCCACATTAAATCTTCACCGGCTGTTTTAGATTTCTTTGCTATATAAATGCAAATATAATTTGTTATAAATACTACTACTAAAACAACTAACGCAAATGGTAAAAACTCATTAAAGCTAAATAATAATTTTGTACCCATTTCATTCATTAACCTTATTTGCATAAATCCATTGAATCCTGTTAAACCAGACAATATATAATAACTTATTATAGTGGTAATTCTCTTTTTTCTAATGAAGTCACTTCCTTTTTCTTCGTATGCATCGTATAACTTTGGGTTTACTAGTACTAAATACTTATCATAGTATTCTGTTTTAAAGGTAAATAATATAGCCAATGTAAAAAACATTATTGCTAATATTAGTATAGTTATACCTGGTCCTATGGTGCTGTACAATAAAGATATAATTAATAGTAGTAATATAAAAATGCTAACTTGCTTTACACTCATTTAAATCCATCCCTCTCGATTTTCAAGTCTACTCTTTCACTTTTTTATCCCCATCGTATTATACCGTCTGCTTACTTAAATAATACTGTTTAGTTAATTCAACAATTTCATCTGAAACTCGTTTAAATCCTACTTTCTCAAATACTTTTTCTGCTGATTTTCTGGATTTTGGAAAATCATCAAATACCTTATCTGCTCCTAACTCATTGAATGCAACATCAATTAATAATCTTAAGGCTTGTTCACTAAATCCATTGCCCCTATGTCTTGCTTCGACTAATATATTAACACAGTAAGACTTTTTTTCACTGACATATCTTAGAGCGACTTCTCCAACAGGTATATTTTCATCAATCTTAATAATATATGCATAATATCTTTCTGGAATATTATCAACCCATCGGAAAAACCAGTCTCTCCAAGTATTTTCCTTAAAATCTATACATCCTGTTCCATCAGTGTCTCCATATCCTATATTGTAAGTCATTGTTTCTCTATCTGATAAAAGTTTTCTTCTATAATCTAACTCTTCAAACTTAGGTGTCTTTAATTCCACTTTGTTATTTTCCATTTATGCTCCCCCATATTAGATAAATTAGTGTAAAGTTTTATGCACTTTTAATTTTATAAACTATTTGCATATTAAGGTTTCTATAGTGTTTTGTATAATATTAAAATTACACTTCTCAATTACTTCTTACAGACAGTACATCCTTAAAGAATATTGTGTATTAAGTTCAAAGTGAATCATATTAAAACTTATGCTTTTAAGAAATTATTTTCTATAAGCCAAATTATTGAACTTTCCATATCATTTATATTTGTTTCTATTCCCCAAATTGAGTTTGGAGCATATTCCTCTAAAGCGTTACAAATTTCTAAAAAATCAATTGTACCTTTTTCAAACCCTAAGTGCTCATCTTCTTGTCCATAATTGTTGTGTAAATGAACAAATCCTATTTGTTTATTAAGTTTTTTAACCCAATCTAAAACAGATGTTTTTGAATTGCAATGAGCATGACCTATATCAAGACATATATTCAAACGACTATCATTTACTGTTGATGCTACTTCAG
This sequence comes from Clostridium sulfidigenes, assembly GCF_000732635.1. Lineage (GTDB taxonomy): Bacteria > Bacillota > Clostridia > Clostridiales > Clostridiaceae > Clostridium_J > Clostridium_J sulfidigenes. Next base: position 103,124 of record NZ_JPMD01000014.1, read on the forward strand.
AAATCAAATCAGGAGTATGCTCAAGCAAATTTTCTATATAAAAAACTGTTTCATCATCTTTATTTCTTAAAAAGTCATCCCAAAATATTTTACTTCTTTTAACCCAATTAGGGGGATAACTTGTACCAGGTACATAACCATGGTGAAAAACTATGTTTTTACAACCTAATTTACGAGATATTTCATATGAATATTCAAATCTGTTTTTTGTAGCCTCTCTTATAAGACTATCTTTACTTCCAAAACACAAATCGGTAAAAGAACCATGGATTGAGCAGACTTTTATATTTTTATACCTTTCTAATTGTTTTTCTATTTCATTTGGATAAGTATTAAAATATTCAGGGTCACTAAATGCATCAATATTTACATTGACATTAAATTTTTCACATAAATCAGCAACTCTTAAATATTCGCCATTGTCACATAATAATATTTCTTTCATTGTAATTACCTCCTGTGAGAAAATGATTGTGATTGCTTTTCATAAAAGCATTTTCATTAGGTTTTTCAATTTTAATGTCTGTAATATCTCTAATGTCGCCTTCGTTCATGCAACTACAACCTCATAAGAAATAAGTATCCATTTCACAATATTTTATAATTATCCGCTTGCAACATAGTTTCATATACTTATTGTAGCATAATTACAATAAAATGTATGTATATAAAAAAGCACCCCTAGAAAGAGATGCTCTAAATATTACCTTTTACTAATTCTTTATATTAAATAACTATTTTAGCTCTTCAATAACCTTCCTAATATCAAAATCCTTATCTTGGATTTTATAATACTTTTCCTTATGCTGATCTTGTTCTCGAAAACCAATTACGTTATCATCATAAAATGTAATAGAAAATACATCTTTAGTATAAGTAGTGTATTCATCTTCATCATAGCTTGCCATAAAATTAAGACTAAATTTAGACCAATCCTTAGGCCTCCTAGCTTTTTTATAAGATAACTCATCAATTATACTGACTAACTTATCTACTTTGCCATTTTCAGTATTATCTATCCAAGTTGAATAATCTATTAAATCTGAATCTATTTCATCTTCTTGTCTATAGGTATAGTCATATGCACTTACTTGTTTATAGGTGTAATCATAATTATTTTTTGATATTAAGTTATTTTTAGGAAAAATATATGGTATGTCAATCCATACAATTATAGCAAAGAAAATGAAAATAACTATTCCCCAAATGATTTTTTTCTTATTCACAAATAACCCTCCTAATTTTATAAGGCAGTTTAAAAATTTTACACTTATACTTTATAGTTTCAATATTATATACTTATTATAGCATAAATTCTATATAATGTATGTTTATATTTATAAAAGTTACTACTATAAATAACACTTTCTATCTCACAATTAGGCACTTCAATTTCTACACTTCTAATATCGGTTGCAGTATTCCAATTAAACATTTTAACGTAGTACTCTTACCAGAATCAGTAGGCCAATATGGATTAGCAAATATTTATTCCATACTCTCATTTCCAAGATATACTATCGTTTCTTCAGTATTATATAAATTCATTATCTGTTTTCTTAATTTTGAAGGATATAATGGCTCATTCATAAGATTTTCAATAGGTAACCAATCAAATCCAATTTGATTATAATCACCAGTAATTTGAGCATCAGGTATTTCTTTGATGTACTCACACAAAAATACTAAATCAACTCTATGAAATGACTCCCCTGTTACTCCTTCAATTACAAATTCAAGGGTTTTTGGTTCAACAATCAATCCAAACTCTTCTTTAACTTCTCTTATAACAGCCTCTTCCAAAGTTTCTTCAGATTCTTGACCACCGCCAGGCATTATATAAAAAATATCACCGTTATCATTGATTTTTGATGCTAACATTTTCCCATCTTTAATAATCAATGCCTTTGCAGAATTACGTATTTTTCTTTTCATTCTCTTACTCCTTTTATATCTCCAAATATAAATAATATTTACTTCGTTCTATCCTATAATTTTTCATTTACAAATATGGTTACATATACTTATTGCAGCATAATTTCAGTAAAATGTATGTATTCAAAGCATCTTATCAACTATTTCATTTATAGCATCAATTACTATCTGAGGCTTATCCTTCTGTATATAATGACCACAATCTTTAACCATGATGTGTTTACTATAATCCGATAATGTTAATAGGTCATTTTGATAGCTTAACCAAGTTTCTTCCGAAATGGCAGCAGACTCTTCACCTTTATGGTCAGCAGTAAGTACAATTATTGGAATATTCCTTAAAGCATCCTTTTTTCTTATTTCTTTTACTTGCTTAGCACTCATTAATAATTTATCAAAAGTTTGCTCTTCTCCAATCAATTGTTTTCTCACCATTTCTATTTCTTCAGCAGAAGAACGGTTTACCCTATCTTCAAATTGATTTTCATGTGAACAGTCAATAAATATAATACCAGCTAATTCTTTATGATATGTACCAGCGAATAATCTTGCATTATAGCCTCCTATTGAGTGTGCAACTATAATATAGGGTGCTTTAACCTTTGCTTTATTTAAAAGGGTATGTAACTCGTGAACTTGCTCTAAACTTGTTCTTGACAAATCACCTGTAGCACTATTTCTCAGCTGTGCTCTATCATAAGAAAATGTTATTGTAGTTTTTGAAATTTCTTTCTGAACTAACTTCCAAACTCCATTGTCATCTCCTAAACCTGATTCAAATATCACAGTTGGCATTCCTTTCACCTCACAGTTATGTTTATTTCTTTATCTTCAACATTCCAGTGATATTGATTCTGTTTCCAGTTAATATCATGACTTACAAAATCTATATTCACATTCCCATCACTTAATACTTTTACTCTATCATCCATATTAGATCCATTTCATAAATTCATATTTTAAAGTAATTTTAATAAAAGCACCCCTACATAGAGATGCTCTAAATATTACCTTTTACTATTCTTTATATTAAATAACTATTCCCCAAATGATTTTTTTCTTATTCACAAATAATCCTCCTAATTTAAAAGACTGTTGCAGAATTTTTTTTGCAATACGCTTTCTTTATGTTGATTACATATTATACTTTTTTTCACCAAAAGACATAGTATACTCCATCTCTTTTGTTTCCTCATGAATACGTTCATCTACAACTATAAAATCGTTTTTATCATAGAAGTTTATTGCTCTTTTGTTTTTTGTAAAGACATCTAATAGGAGATATGGATATCTAGATTTACAATGATCTATCAGTTTCTGTCCTATACCTTCTTTTTGATATTCTTTTTTCACAAAAATTCCTGCTATATAATTTTGTTCTACAATTCCTATAAAACCCTTTATAATATTATTTTCTTCATAAACATAAATATCAGCAGATGGCAACATTTGTTTCACCATATCATAATTTTTAATCCAGTATTCTTCCGGTATAAAGCTGTGAGCATTAATGTTAGTTTCAAGCCAGATTGCCATTACATCATCTAATTTACTTATATCAAATTTTTTAATCATTCTATTCTCCTTCATTTTTAAAAATATTAAAAGTAAGAGTAGAATACACTCATGAAGTTCACCCTTTCTATTGCTTTTCTAATAATATATTTTATACTATTAGAAAACTCTATTAAGTTAAATAAATACTATTAACTATGTTACATCATATCATATTATTTAGTATTTCTTATTATATGTTTCTTATCTCTTCAATAATCTAACCAATAAACTTAAATTTATGTTGTTCTATGGATATACATTCTTGTCAGATTTTTTTCACCCTCGGCTTGGACCATACACAGAAACTCCCAACCATGACACTCATAAAAAGACGTGTGGTCTGTAACAAGATAAAGTGTATCAATATTTTTTTCTCTCATATCATCACATACATAGTTCAGCATTTTACCAGCAATTCCTTGACAGCGATAATCATCTTCCACATAAACAGCACATACATTAGGAGTTAAATCTTTTCTGTTATGAAAATCATTTTCTATTACACCAAGTCCACCTACAATTTTATCTCCTATTATTACTATATACCATTGTGGAACAGGAGTTTTATTTTTCATACATTCATCTATACTTTCAAGATATGCTTCAAGGGGAATATTCCACTTCTCATGAAACCAATTTGCTGCGTAGTTTTTTAATTCAGGGTGTTCCTGTATTTTTATAATTCTATAATTGCTCATTTTTCACTCCTCAAAAATTAATATTATTACAAGATATTTTTAAATACCGCATTATTCAATTTTCAAAAAAGAACTCTTGTCATATATTTTCTTAGATATTTTCATGTATATGATTCATCACACATTATAATATCCTCAGGGGTTCCCGCTGTTACTATCTGACCACCATTTTCTCCTGTATCTTGGCCCATATCTATTATATAGTCTGCGGTTTTTATCAAATCCAAATTATGTTCAATTACCTTTTTTAGTGGCATGTTATCTTATACTCATAGCTTATGTCAACATTACTTTTTACCATGTTCCAAACAGGGCATAACGACTCTTCCATCAGTTTTATAGTCCTTTCGAACTCATCAGTCTGTACGTCCTTTGATGCAATTTCAAATATTAGATGTATACTTTTAAAATATGTAGGATAGGTTTCTCTTCTTTCACCTGAAGCAACTACTTTTAATTCAGATACAGTTTTGTTCATCTTCCTAAGCAATAAAGCTAAGGTCATCCCACTGCAGGTTGCCAGACTCATAAGAAATAGCTCAAGTGGAGTATACCCATCGCCTTCCACGGAATCAATAATTATCTCCTTATTATAACGTGATACCCCTGAAAATTTTACCTTGTCATTTATAAGATCTGCTGTTACTGTCAAATTATTACTCACAATAAAACCTCCTAAAATTACGTTTATACTATTTGATAATATTTTATTTTTTTACAACTATGTATTAACTCACAACAAAAGTACAGTATATTTACTACTTTATTGCATCCCTTTTTCATACATTTGGGATAACTTTTATTGCTTCTTACATACTAATAGTCCATGATAATATACGTATTTTAAGTAATTGTAACTTTCATTCAATTGCTAAATATTTAAAGAAATTTGTACGGATATATAGAAATGAAAATAAATAATCACTAAAAATATTACAGTTACACCTATTAGATATATGATATTTATTAATCTTTTTTCAAATTAAGTTCTTTGAAGGAAAACGGTATGGTATGTCTATCCATACAATTATAATGATGACAATGGATATAACTATTCTTCAGGGCATTCACCCACTCTAGCCGCAATAATAACTGCTAGATAATCTTGTATCATTTCTCTTGTAACATTCATTTGCATAAGATACAACTCTGCCAATGTTTTCTTAAATCCTAAGAGCATTTCTCTATCGCCTACTTCTATCGGCACAGGTGTATATTCCACCAGAAATACAGTTCTTGCAACATCATATAAAAAATCTTCATGACACACATTCATGAAATCTATAACTATTGTATGTCCATCCGATATTAAAATATTACCTGGATGGAAATCACCATGACAAAGTGTATTTCCATCTATCAGTTTATCTAGAATTTGCAATACTTCTTCTTGTTTCTTCAAATTAGTTGATGGTGAATTTACTATATTACATTTTAAAAACTCCTTGTAATTAGGTACATTACTAATCTTATTCTTAATGATTGCCTTATGTAGATTTGCCATATATACTGCACATTCCTGTACCTCACCTGTTCTCATAACCCAATCCAACAAGGATTCACCATCTACTCTGTCATATATAATACCCATTCGCTTTTCTAAAAAAATAATTTCATATGCCTTTGGTTTTGAAAAATCCATATTTCTTATTGCCTTCGCATTATGAAATTCTCTTTCTACCGCTTCTTTTGGATAGCCTTGATAGAAAAGCTTAATCACCTTGCCTTCTTCCCATCCATATACAGTTGCCGTATTACCTAAGCCAATTACTTTTCCATATTTCATTTACTTTTCTCCTAATCTTTCAGAACACTAACTTATCCATTAATCTTCATTATTCTATTTTAGAACAGAAATAGGTATTTCTATCAATAAAAGTGTAGTCAAATCCCTTTATCTTACCTTCTTTCAACTTAAAATTAACTTCCATCGGAATTCCTTTAATCAGAAACTTAGTTTCAGACCTTGGGCTAAGTTTATAATCTTCCCAATATGTGCCCTTTAAAACTAATAAGTTGTCTTCAAAAAATATCTCTAAATTTTCACCTTTAGCAGGAAATTCCTTGGGTACTTGGTATTTACCAACATATATTTTCAAATTCATATTTTCATTATGATAATGATTTTGAATGGTATAGTCTCCTAACCATGATAAAATTACATTTTCAGTTGTAATCCAATTATCTTCCGTCACATCAATCTGTAAGATTGGAAAATTAATTAAAGGCATTAGTTCAAAATAAAGCTTCTGGGCATCGGAAAAATATTCAACCATCCCCTTAAAACCAACTCGCTTTCTAGAATATTGATAAGGACCCTTCTCAATCATATCAATAGTCATGTTGGTCCATTGATTACCTCTTCTCTCACAAGCTCTTCTAATAATAGTTTCAGTATCTCCTTTTAATAAGATAATCTGAGGATTTAACTTTGATAAAATGATATTTAACTTTTTAAAATAGTTATTAATTTTTTCCTTAGAAAATTCTAGGTTCATTAAATAAAGTGTATAGCTAAAGAAAGCACTTTCAATTATAAATATATGTTCTGACTCTTCTATTGTATTTATTAATTCTTCCCAGCAGCTAACAAGAACATCGATAAAGTCTTCATCACAATTATCATATTTCTCCCAAAACCTACTAAACTGAATTGCATTATGTTCATATTCATCTACCCAGCGAACAGATTCTCCGTTTAATTGGAGTTGCTCACATATATATTGGGATATAGTTGATTTTCCCGTACCCGGCTGACCTTCAAAAAATATTATTTTACTATCCATAAAGACCTCCCAAAATATAAAACTCATAGTAATTCTAAAATACCGTATTATAAAAAGTTATTTTATAACTATCTCCATTTCCATACCAGCCCCTTCGTATTCATGAGGACGGGTACGAAATTCCAATTTCTCATAATCTTTCATTGCAACAATATAATAAATTGTATTTAACAATGATTTTTCTCATTGTGTCTTTGGGTCTTCATCCCAATTCATTTTCCTTTGAAACAAAATCACATCTTCCGCTGTAAGTATATTCTCTTTATAAGTAATATTCATGTATATATATCTTTTACAGCTTTACATTTCAATTACTTCACTATATTGAATGTCATTTCTATAATTATCAAGAGCTATTTTTCTAATATCAATAATTTCATCTGGAAGATCATCTATTTTAAACCATCTCAACTCTGAGCATTTATCTGGTTCTATGACTTTAGGTATACCATTATACTTATTAACGACAAAATAAATATCATAATAAGTTCTTCCTCCATTGTTGCTAACACGATGAGATAGATGAACAAAAGATAAATCTTTAATTTTCACATCAATCCCTAACTCTTCTCCACACTCTCTTACAACAGCCATTTTAGCCGTTTCACCTTCATCCACATGTCCACTTGCTGCTATATCCCACTTCCCGTCTTGATAACCAGTATTTTTTCTACGATGCAATAAAATTTGTATAGTATCATCCTTCTCTTATAAAATAATTGGAAATATTGCTGAAAATAACTTAAAATGTTTTCCCATTTTTCACCTCTACAAATTATTTATTAAAATTTATTTTTTTATACTCGTCAATTCTTGATTTATTATCATAAGCAAGTAAATACTCATTATATTTAGAAGCATCATAGTTTTCTCCTAATTTTTCTTTTGCTTCATTTGCTGAAAGTCCTTGCCTTTGATTAAAAGTGGAACAGGGATATTTGTTACATTCTCCACAATGATTTAAATTTTCTTCTATAACGCATTTTCTTACAGAACAATTGGTATCAATAAGTTTTCGATTTTCTTTTTCACATCTACATCCATCACAATGTATATCTTCTTCTAAAATATCGAGGTCATAATAATCCTTCCATGCTTTTGAAAGCTCTTTTCGCTGGTCATTTTCTTTTATATTTGGTTCAAATGCTTTGCATAAGTCGCAACAATATCCACATCTTGTTATATTCATGATAATTACGCTCTCTTTCTATTTGGTTTTTTCTTTATAAATAATAATCTTTCTATATCTGCGATTACTGTGTTATTTATTATATCTAAATATAACCATTTTCCATCATGATACTGGCGAGTATTATCATAGAAATTATTAATATATTCAGAGAAGTCTTTCCTTGAAGTTTCAAATTTTTCTCGTTCATTCTTTCCCAATATAATTAAAACTCTCATACCTTTTTCTCTTGGATACAACGCACAAAATGTTTTTCCACTCTTACGATATTTTAATTCAAAAACACCTGTTTTCCCGCCATTATCCCATAGCATATCCATATCGTAATTATCCTTAATGAAGTTATTGATAGCACACCAAGTTTTAAATACATCCTCTTCCATTAATTGATTCAATTCCTCTTCTGTTGGTACTTTTTCAAGCATAAGTATATCCCCCTTTTTATAAATTCAAATAATTGAAACTTATATAATCATCATTGTCTCCTATAGATAATTATGTATATTTATTACCTTGATAGGTTCACAATTTAAGAAAATTACACACTAACATCACTTCAAATTATGATTATTCTACATGGTAGGTATCGTCATTACCTGAACATATTTCAATAAGGTTTCCTTCTGGATCTGCAACATAACAAATTCGCATACCATAAGATTCAGTAGTAGGTTTATAAACCGGCTTTGCTCCTGTATTTATAACACGTTGAAATTCTATATCTACATCAGAATAATTAGGAACATCAAAACAAAGCTCCATATTGCCGTTTATGCCTTTATTCCAATGGTATACCTCAGGTATAGATTCTTCAAAACCTTCTCTTGTGCATAAAATAAAATGATGAATTTGTCCTTCCATTTCAATAGCTGTAAATCCACTGCCATCCCAATTTATATTTAATCCCATTACATCTTTATAAAATTTAACCATGGTTTCCATGTTATTTACATATAATCCAATTGCTCCAAATCTCATTGTTATACCTCCGTTAATTCAAATAATCTTTTAGTTCACCACAAATTATAATTATTCACTTACATTTACAGTTTTATATACTTATTGTAGCATAAATACTATATAATGTATTTTAACATTTGAAAAAATCACTTCTATAAAGAGGTGCTCTAAGCAGCATCTGATTAATTTTTCATATTATTTAAGTCACAAAATAAAAAATACCGCATAATTCACTTCTGAATAATACGGTATTTAAAATACTACTATCTTCTAGGGTTTTCAAAGGAAGGTGGTGTTGGGTTTGGAGCTTCATGGGAAGGTCCTGGAGTTGATAAATCAAAATATAACTTAGAATCTTCAGTATTATTAACATAATGACCATTCAAAAGATTTATAGTTTGTGCAACCATTTCCATATGGCTAAGTTCCTCAGCTCCTATATCTAAGAATAAGTCCTTTATTTCAGGATCCTTTATTCTAAAACTTTGAGAAATATACTGCATAGCTGCTTTTAACTCACCATTTCCTCCTCCTAGTTGTTCTTGCATTAGTACTGCATACTGAGGATTAGGTCTCTCTACTGTAATTTATTCATTGGAAGGATGGTCAATGGCTTGAATATCTAATTCCAATGATTTCATTCTTCTTTCTAAAATTGGTCTTTGCCATTTAAAATAATATCAGCTAACGCCTCTGCATTTTTATAATAATAAGTGAAACCTTCATCTCTTTCAAGAGATTCATCATTTAATTCTCTTTCAATAAACTCAATACATTCATTTAGCCGTGAAAGTGTCACATCCCAAAGAAACTGTTTGTAATCAGGTTTATATAACAATTTATCATATATGCTTTTTAGGAAAATCTCTCTATATTCATCTGTCATATAAAATGGAAAAGGAAAAAACTTCTCTGATCCGTGGGATATTAAACGCGCAATATCCAAAGAATAAGGCATAATACCTGCAAATGCCCAGTCTATTAAAACAATACCTTCATTGCTTTCTATTGCATTACACTGCAAGAAATCCCCATTACATAAGGTGCGTGGACATACTAACTGTCTATCTAAAAAAACACTATATGCAGAAAATAGTTTCTGCTCATTTATAAGACATTTTGACCTTTTATTTATTCTTGTCCAATATCTTTCAAATCGGTTGTCCAACTCATTATCTTTAAAGTCATTTTTCTGCCAGTACATATTAAAAATACGAGAAAGACTGTCAGCACATCCATAGGCCATATCTTCATTAAACATTCGTAAATCCGTTCCAGCAATATATTCAATTAATATCCATCTCACGTTGTTAAAATAAGCCCACCCCTCAAGTTTTGGCACAGGTAGATTTTTATTCTCAAGAAATTTTTCATAAACTTCTACCTCATATTTATCTGTCTTTTTCAAAATATATGTCTTATCATCTGATATTATTTTATAGACATTATACGTCCTGTCAACACCTTCTCCGTTATCGTGAAAACGTTCAATATGAATTTGCTGTGAAAGTGTTACATTAATTACATCAAGAACACTCTTCAACATATTTATATGGTTTATGTCTCTTATTTTTTCTGTATATACCCCTTTCATTGGATATCCCCCTTTTGTATGGTGAGTAAATTTTTACAATTGTTCTTAAATATATTACATTTTTCTAAAAATATCCAAACTATGATGTGTTATCCCAATTAAATCAGCACGTTCACATACAGAAAAATGATATTCCAAATATGTTTGAAAAACTTCTTCATTCATATCATTAATGGTTTTACGCATATGATTTGTAAACAAATCAGTTGCAACAAAATGAAGGCGTTTAACATCATATTCTTCCATTAATTCATCTATTTCCTCTTTCCTATGCACCACGAACAGCAAAGATGGATTTGACAAACATTTAAATGTATCCTTATTAATTATACCATCTTTAATGCCATCAAGAATATTGCCTTTTTGAAAACCCCAGTTTATAATTGTCGCTTCATTCATACAATATGAAATAAAAACAATTCCTCCTTTTTTCGTAACTCTTATAGCTTCACTAATAGCTTGTTTCTTAGCATTATTGTCAAATAAATGGTATAAAGGACCGAGTACTAATGTAATATCAAAAGTCTCGTCATTATAGCATGATAAATCTATTGCATTACCTTGTCTAACATCTATGTTGCAATTTTCTGTAATTTTACTCTTGAAAATTTCTATATTATGCTCAATAAGCTCAATTGCATCAACTTGAAATCCTTTTTCTGCAATTTCAAGAGAATATCTGCCCGTTCCTGAACCTACCTCCAGTACTCTCATTCCTTTTTTTAAAAACCTATTGATATAATTCATTGTAGTAATAAATTCTATTTGACCATACTTAGATGTAAGTCGCCCATCTTCATCGTAATTATTATAATACTCTGCTATATATTTTTCTTCATCCATATTCCAACCTCCAATTAATAAATCGTAATATATTACAATAGATATTTATATTTAATTTTATTACCTAATAATTTAAAATTGTTCGTTACAAGTTTATTTAATCTATACAATAAATATTATCAGTAATTATTCACTAACAAATCCTTTTTCTTCCATCAATTCAATCTATAAAACCTAAACTACCTATGAAAATAGATAATTTATTCATTGGAATAATGGTCAATGGCTTGGATAGCAAACTCCAATGATTTAATTCTTCTTTCTAAAAGCGTTCTTTGAGGACTTCCGACCTTAGATTTAGCATAAACTCTTTCAATTGATGGGAGTAAACCAGTAAGAACATTTCCAGCTTCAATTAATTCTTTCTCATTGTAATGGTGGGGTATTTGATTCCAAACTTTCTCTAGCATGTCCAACCCAATGTGAAGAGCTTTAAGTCATTTCTTTATTAAGGTAGTATTTGACCCTTTTTCTGTTATCTGAGCCAATGCCTTTTCGGATTTACTGATAGTTGACTGGAAGGATTTTATTGATTCCAATTTACATTCATCTGATACATTTTCCATGTTAGTGCTCTCCTTTTTTCGTCTATTAATTATTTTGATTCACGAGGTTAAACCATATTTGGCAATTTTTATAATATGTATTTATATTTGATTATATTAGCTAATATTTAAAATACGGCTTAACTACCTCTTATTTATACTTTATAATCTTAGTATTTACTTATAATCTGCAAATATCAGCTAAAGCATTAGTAAACAGTTTCGGTTGGTCAAGCATCATAAAGTGACCAGCTTCTTTTATAATAAACATTTTCTTGTTTGGTGCATTAATTGAATCAAAATAACGACTTGCTATTGTATGAGGGGCTTGAAAATCTCTGTCTCCAAGAATATAAAAAACAGGTATTTCATAATCACGACTTTCTTCATATAAACTATGTGAAAATAAAAAATCCCAAAGTTTTTTATTACTACTCATCCCTTTAAATAAACTCACAATATCTGACAACCTGAAAATTGGGCTTTTAACTAATGTTTTTATTATAGGAATAAAATTCATTCCAACCTTATACTTTCCTTGCAGTATTCTAATTCTTTGTAATTTCTTTATCATAGGCTTTTCGTAATTTTTTTCGGGATAAACCCCTATTTTTTCAAGACTGTCTAAATCCTTTTTATTGCCCGCTTTTATTATTAATTCTCTTACTTTTTCGTAACCAATCCTTTCATTCTCCACTATATCTATTACTTGTCCTGCACCGATGTAGTATAATACCTCTTGAGGATATTTCAGCACAAATAATGTTCCCAGTACACTTCCCCAAGAATGACCTAATATAACAATCTTCTCCTTTTTATATTTCTTTTTCAAATAATTAACTATTTCAAATAAATCATCTATTAATTCTTCACAAGAAGGATAGTTACTATTTCTTTTCGATTTGGTTAATGTTTTTCCTGCACCTCTTTGATCCCAATGAACAATGTTAAAAAAACTTGATAATTCTTTTTGAAAAGCATATGCGAATGTTGACTCTGGCATTCCTGGACCACCATGTAAAAACAAAAGGACAGGAAGTTCAGCACTGATGGTGTGGTGTAACAAGTATTGTTCTATTCCATTGATTTTGATATATTCTGAAGAATAATCGTTTTGTTTTTTCATAACTTACACCTCCTCTATAAAAATAATCTCTATTTCTGAACATACTGGTATTTCAATATTATTACTTATAGTTGTACAAATTTTATTTTACTACCTCACCATTATATCCACCAGTAATTTCAATAATGTTATCATCAGGGTCTTTTAATTGAAAATAATAATATGGTGTTCTGGAATAAAAATATTTTATATTAGTAATCTTCGTTGATATATTTAAACTTATAATCCTATCGTATTCCTTTTGCAAATCTTCAATCCAAAAATTTAAAACAAACTTATTCTTATTAGGTGCACTTGTTACACCAGTGAAATCAAATTCTTTATCATATTTGCCTATACTTATTATCTTATCAGGATTTTCTTCATCGAAGTGTGGATTAAGCATAGATATGTTGTGTCCTTCAAAGTGAAATTCTGCAAACCTATTTTGATTTCTACAACTTACTTCTATATCAAGCAATTTACTGTAGAGATCTATAGATTTATTAATATCTGCTACAACAAGATAAATGGAACCTAAATGTAACATAAAAAAATCCTCCGCTACTTCTTTTTCCAACTTTTCAAATTTGGCATATTTTTTTCTCCATAGTTAATCTCTCCTATTAATATTTAAATTGTTAATTCTGTCTTATTATACCATTTTAAAATTGACACCTGTATGTCAACTTTAAAAATAATTTTCATAAGCTTCTTTAAATCTATTTGCAACTTCACTTTTTAATGATTCAGGAGAAATAACTTTAGCATGATTCCCAAATGACATAATCATCCCATAAAGCCACTCATCTTTAGGATAATTCAATGATACAGTAAAACTTCCATCCTCATTAGATTTTATTTCATGTTCTTCAAAATAATCAAATACTTGATATGCCATACATTTATCTATTTTCATAGAAAACGAAATTTTATTTTGCGGAGAATCTATATATTTATCAATTTCTTCTTTATCCTCTATGTTAAGTTCCTTCTTTTTAAAAGACTCATCAAGACATTCAACTCTTTTCATTCTTGACAATTTAAATACTCTAATAGCCTGTTTTTCTTGACAGTACCCTCTTAAATACCATGCATGTCCTTTAAACCAAAGCTGTATTGGCTCCACTTTACGAGTTGAAATATCTCCAATTCTACCGTAATAATCAAATTTTAAAACACGTGTTTTCACTATTGCAAATTTTACTCTTTGAAATAATTCTTGATGTTGATTACTCCAATCAGAAAAATCTATCGAAATCCAATTTGGATTTTTTATTTGAAATAGCCCAGATAATTTAACTAATAAATCATTAATAGTACCTTTTTCTACCTCTTGTATACTTTGAATGGCTGCTAAAATTTGAATCTGTTCATCTTCAGATACAATACTTTTTTCAAAAACAAAATTATCAAGGATTGCAATTCCTCCATATTTTCCTTTTTTAGCGTATATAGGAATTCCAGCCATACTTAACGTTTCTACATCACGATAAATAGTTCGTACAGATACTTCAAAATGTTCTGCTAATTCACTAGCTTTTATACATTTTTTTCTGATAGCAAATACATTATTTCAAATAATCGCTTCAATCAATCTCCCCCCAAAATGGTGTACAACTAATCAATTATCAACATTAAATTCTCTCCTGCAGGATATCTATATTGTACATATATTGAATAAAACTTACCACAATAGAATTATATGGTAAGCTTTGTATAAGGTATCTTCTCTATATATTTTGTCATAACAAAAATATTTTAACCGTGATTATAAGCTATATGTTCTGAACCGAAAAATTTAGGATTCTCACTACTTATCATTTCAAAAATATTATCATTTAAAAAACTAGGTAATAAATATATTTTCTTTAAGTTATTTATATCAATCCATTCACTTTTAAGTTGCATATCATCTATTTCTGTAGGATTAATAGTTTTGTCATTTTTTAATTTACATATAAAAATATGATATATTTTATGAATATAATCAGGATATAACTCTCGTGTTTTAGGGCTATCACATATTTCTTCATATAAAGCAGAAAATCTTATTGGTACAACATTGTATCCTGTTTCTTCAACACATTCTCTTATAACAGCCTCATGTAAAGTTTCATATATATCTTGTCCTCCACCTGGCAATGAATAATAATTCCCATTATTCTCATCAAAGCACTTGTTTAATAAAATTTTATTGTTATCTATAATAATTGCTTTTGCTGCACTTCTAATGCTCATTTTTACCTCCATAAAAAAATAACTTGTTGTTAAAATACTCTTTGTCTGACACTTAAAAAGAACTGCATCTTTTCATTTTAATATCTCATATGACTTGTAAGCAATATAAGAATATTGTGTATTAATATAACTTCTGATTATGATTATTTTGCGGGTGTTAGAGGAAACTTATTCATTGATGTATATTTTGATACTCGAAATCCGAGATTTTCATATAATGGTTTCCCTTTTTCAGTCGCCATTAAATCAACTGCGGCAACGCCTAATAGCTTTGC
Source organism: Clostridium sulfidigenes (assembly GCF_000732635.1). Classification (GTDB taxonomy): domain Bacteria; phylum Bacillota; class Clostridia; order Clostridiales; family Clostridiaceae; genus Clostridium_J; species Clostridium_J sulfidigenes. Next base: position 118,852 of record NZ_JPMD01000014.1, read on the forward strand.
TTCCGATAAAAGTTCAGTCATAACTTTAGTTGCAATGCCTTTTCCTCTATATTGAGGGTATGTAAAAACATTGTATACCGTACCTACAAGATATGATGAAAACGCTATCATCGGAGGTCTTTCCACGATTGACATAAATGCAGTTGCTAATACTTCATTTTCATTCTCGGCAATGATAGCAATAAATCCCTTGTTAAGGTGTTGAGTAAAATATTCTTCTAACTTCGTTCTAATATCTTGCACCTCTTCCGAAGAATACACACCTTTTTCTGCAAACAGGTAATCCATACGAATATTTATGAGGAGGTCAATATCCTCTTTAACCATTTTTCTTACTTTCATGTTTTGCACCACCTTATATTTATAATCTTCAGTTCGCACTTTCCTTGAATTGCGAACTAAAAAATTATTTAATTTTATTTTGTATTAAATTAATATTGTTTAGTTATTTCTTCTTCTTTAAGTCCAAAATGTAAAGCCAATGCACTCATCACCTCTTCCTTAGTATCAATTCCAATATTATCTCTAACTAGTGTAAAAAAACCACTATTTCTATATTTTTCATAATGTTCTTTGTTATTTACCCTCGCAATTCCTTCTAAATAATTAGCCATAACCTTTTCAGGATTTTTAGACTTCAAGATTTGTTCTTTTATAAATTTTTTATCAGCATCATCTCTATTAAAAAACTGTTCTATAGCCATTGATTGCGGTGATAACATAATAGCAACTTGATTGTAATCCGCAATATTTTTTAATAATTCTACTGGAATATTTGTATCAACGATAACTTTTCTGTCCTTAGACACTCTAATTAATTCTGCTATCTCCAAATTACTTTCCTCAATCCATTTTTCATATGATTCAGGACTTCTATTAACAAACTCCTGCCAATCTTTCATGGTTTCAAAATAACAAACATTAGGAAATAATTCTGGCTTTGCAATTTTACTAGTCATATTAAAATGGTAATTTTCCTCACGTGAAATTAAATTGTATTTTTCCGCAAGACGTTTAACCATTGTTGATTTTCCTGCATAAGCTGTACCAGTAATAAACATTACATTTTTTAAACAATATTTAATAATACTATCATCTATTTTCATATTTTTAGCTCCTTAAAACTTAATAATCTACTCTAATACTATTATAATATATTCTACAAAATACGAATTAAAACACAGTAAAATTCACTTCTGAATTAATAAGATATCCTGGTTCCTTGACTTTATTTTCTCTCTACAATTTCACCATTACTTTTCAAAATACTATTCTCTGGAATATAGCCTCTTACAGAACTTAATGGATAAACAATACTATCTTTTCCTATTATTGTCCCTGGGTTTAAAACTGAGTTACATCCTACTTCAGCTGAATCGCCTAGAATTGCACCAAATTTCCTTAAACCAGTTTCAACAATATCTGTACCATATTTTACTTTTACTAATGTTCCATCAGACTTTAAATTGGAGGTTATTGCACCTGCCCCCAAATGGGCTTTATACCCTAATATTGAATCACCAACATAATTGTAATGGGGAACTTGCACTTTATTAAAGAGGATTGAATTTTTAATTTCAGTTGAGTTTCCAATTACAACATCATTACCAATGATAACATTGTCTCTAATGTAAGCAGAATGCCTGATTTCGCAATTGTAACCGATAATCGCTGGACCGTTTATAAGAACACTTTTTTCTATAGTAGTGCCTTTGCCAACCCATACAAATTCCTCAATTCTTTCAAAATCATTAGGCAGAGTTTTTGCGTATTCAAAAATGAAATCCTTAATTTCTGTAAGAGCTTCCCAAGGATACTTAACCCCTTCAAATATGGCTCTTGCATCTAATTCTTCAATGTTTAATAGTTCGTTTACAGAAACTTTCATTATAATCCTCCTCTGATTTATTTCGTCATATCCTACAATTATTCATTTGTAAATTCAACCTACATACATATAATAACATATTTTAAAATACTGTACTATTAAGTTTTTAAATAACTAATTTGTAGAATACTTGAATTGCGACGTAAAAAAATACCGCATATTCATCCTGAATAGTACGGTGTTTTGAGAAAATATTTGATTATACAATTGCTAGCCCTTGTGAGAACGTTTCGAAGTATTATATTCTCATCACTTCACTTTCTCAAAAACAAAATCACAACAATTTCCTCCCTCTCCTAATGTTTGTGTTCTTTTCCATTTCACGTGTCTATGAAGCCCCCTAAAGCAATAAGTATCATTCTTACAGTAGAGTTTTGAAATCTCCGAACAACTGTTTTCTAATGGGACATCTACAAAAATACATTTATTTACCGTATATGCAAATCCATTATCATCATCTTGTAGAAAATCAGTCTCCCAGCATTTTCTGTTTTTACCTTTCATATCATTCCACAAAGATTTCCTGATTAGTTTATAGCCATTGGGAAGCAAATCTAACATGTTATAAATCATTCCAGCAAGTTTTGCAATTGATTCAAATACATTTTCTAATATATAATAGGCCTCATCCTTTGTAAAACCATACTTTTGTAAAATCTGATATGCAGCAATTCCAGGAAATATGGAATTACATAATGCATGCTTTTTATAATCATTTTCCCCATAATCAGCATCCTTTTCTAATTCCATAATGCATTTAATAATATCCTGTTCAAGTTCTTCTATTCTTACCTTCTTCCATTGCTTTTTCTTAAGAATTTTCTTAATTTCTTTCAAAGTATATTTTATATATAATCTTTTTTTTATTTCTTTTTCGGAACTCATTTGTTAACTCCTCCAATTCAATTAATACAAAATTACTTGAGCTTAAATTGCTATCATTAGTGGATTATATCATATTGTTTAAACACGGTACTTTCCGGCTTTCAAAGATACTATTTATTAGTTCCTCTTATACTCAAATTACACACTAACATCACTTCAAATTATGATTATTCTACATGGTAGGTATCGTCATTACCTGAACATATTTCAATAAGGTTTCCTTCTGGATCTGCAACATAACAAATTCGCATACCATAAGATTCAGTAGTAGGTTTATAAACTGGCTTTGCTCCTGCATTTATAACACATTGAAATTCCATATCTACATCAGAATTATATATTTTAAAATATCATACTATTCAGAAATTAATATCCATATTTTAAGTAATTGTAACTTTTATTAAGTTGCTAGATATTTAAAGAAATTTGTCCAGATATATAGAAATGAAAATAAATAAGTACTAAAAATATTACAGTTACACCTATTAGATATATAATTTTTATTAATCTTATTTGTATTGGACTTGCTTTCTTTAAACTTTTTTGAAGTTTGGGTGTTAGTAATAAGAAATAAAATGCTAATGCTACAATGTAATAAATACATGCAATAATTATAAATAAATATTTCTCAATCATGTATATTCTCCCCCCTGTAATATTAATATAAATACAATTTATATGGCTTAGAATGTCCTTTTTTCATCTATTAATTATTTTTATTGATCACCTCACTCTTTATAATTATATTTTTTTTACCATACTATATGATCTATAGCCTCTTGGATCATTCTCTTTTACCAAAACTACATTGTATCCTAATTTTTCGTAGAATTTTTCTGCTTGAAACTCTACTGTACCTAAATTAATGCTATAAACATTTAGCTCTTTTGCTTTTTCCTCTATTTTACACATAAGATTTTTACCAATTCCATTTCCCTTACATTCTTCATGAACTACAAGCCAACCTATATACATTGAATCTTCAGTAATGCTCCCATGAACTCCTCCAACAAATTTATCATTATCTAATGCAACAAACATTATATTTCTTTCTTCCATTGGATAAATATTATTATCTCTATTAAACTTTTCTATTCGATTTAATAAAATAGAATTATATTTATCTACTTTTGCAGTCACAACCATAACTTGTATCTGTAAATTACTTTTTATATCAAAATCAATATTCTTCAAATAAAAATATCTAGTTGTTCTTGGTGTCCTTTCTGTAGTTCCTCCAATATCAAAACCAATAGACTTAAAATCTTCTACTCTAGATTCAACTTCTGTATATAATTTCATGCCTATTGCTTTATTTTTATAATAATGACTAACTTCTGAAATCAACTTTTTTAAAACATCAATGTTCTCATAAAACATACTACCAATACTTACCCAATCCCAAGAATAATTTATATATATACTTCCAACCAGTTTTTCACCATCAATAGCATAAAAATATTCAGTTGATGAATCTTTTTCGCCAGTATGTTTTAAATTATAAGCTCTTAATTCTTTTATCAGTTCATCTTTATATTTAAAATTTTTATCTTCTATATACCTCATTTTATCCCTCCAAAAGTCCATAAATTTCTTGTATCGGACAATTAAAATAATAATATAAAATTTATCTCATATTTATAAAAAAAACTACAGCTACTTATGGTACGGTTCTCGTAACAGTTCTATCGGCGTGGTTAAGCAAAATTTATTATTTATCATAACTCACGAATCTGTCTTGAAGATATAATAAGTATTAGCTACCGCAAATTACCATTTGGCGTTTTGCATTTTTAAAAATGAAAATATAAATATAAATATAAATGTATGTAACAACTATACTCCTAATATAACTAATTATTTACAAAGTCAATAATCAACTTATTAACCATATCTGGATTATCTTGATTTGAGTTATGCCCTGCATGATGAATAAAATAAAATGTACAATTGCTATCATCTTTTGCCCATGCCTCAGCAATTTTTTTAATATTGCCTGTTTTGTCATCTGAACCACAAAGTAACAACACAGGTTTTTTAAACTTAAATTCCGGATCATAGTGAAGACATCCTATTAAATCTGTTATTATATCAATAAAGGTTTTTTTATCTATCCTTTCAAAGCAATCCCTAACGTATTTCTTTACACTAGCTTTGTTTCCACAAGCATTCGCACTCTGTTTTATAAGTAACTTCCATGGATAGCAGTTAAATATAAACTTAGTACATTTCAGTGAACACTTTTCCATAAATGTGAGCTTACCTGTGTTTTTGGTACAATCAATCAGCACTGATTTCTCTACTAGTTCTGGATAATAATAAGATATTTCCTGAGCCAGATTGCCCCCCATTGATTGTCCTATAAGAATCGCTTTATCAATATTATAAATTTCATATAATTTTTTGCAGTCGCTAATCATTTCTTTAAACTGAAATTTTTTCCCTTGCTCCAATTTAGATAAACCGTGCCCTCTAGAATCCCATGCAATTAAATTGTAAGTATCATCAAATGCCTTAAATTGTTCATTGAACATTTCATGATTAACACCTGCTCCATGAAAAAATAGCACCCATTTATTTGTTGTTCCCTTTCTATACCAGTAATGAATCTCACAATTCAAATTTTGAAATACCAAATGTCTTATTTTATCCCCCATAATGAACTCCCCCTTATAGTTTAATCAAGAATTCTTCCTTGTAATAATATTTTTTCAAAGAATTCATCATATCCTTAAATTCACTTACCTTCTGCTCCATCTTCGAAATATCCAAATCTTCCAGTCCACGCATACACCCTTCTGCCGCAGAAAGAACTATATCAAGCAATATCTTTACATCACTTGGATTTTTAAATTTATCATAATCGATAATCTTTAATATCTCCTCTTCCCCAGTTTGCAGCATTATTTTTTTCCTTTTATCTAGCTCAAGCTTTATCTCTTCAAAGCTTTCATAATACGCTTTTGTGACAAACTTATACAAATATGGATAGTCATTAATCATTTTCATTCTACGCTCCACAGTTTTATTGATTAGTTGAAAAAAATCATTTATTTTCTTATTAACACTCTCTTCCTTCTGTTCATCAAGAAAGTTAATTGCGGTATTAAATAAAAATAAGTAGTATTCCTTTTTGTCTTTAAAATAATAAAACAATAACGACTTGGAGATATCGGCTTCACTAGCAATTGCATTCATTGAAGCTTTCTTATACGGATATAATGCGAATAGCTTGTATCCAGAATTGAGCAAATTTTTTTGTTTATATGATGGTAACTGAAAATATGATTGATTCATAGTATTCTCCTTTATAGACCAAAACGGTCAGTAGATTAATTTTATTTTAAACCTACTGACCGTTTTTTAGAAGACCTAAAATTTAATATTCAATAAATTTGTAAACTAACTATAAATACCTGCTACTCATTTATCGAAATTTTGCTACTACTTGCTGTTGCCCATGCTGGGCGCACAATAACAAAACCCTCAACAACAACTTGTTGAGGGTTTCATTGGTGGAGGTGAAACATGTCATCCCAAATCCACGATTGCTAATTAGTTTACAAAAAAACTTAGATACTATTTATTTTTACTCTACTTCAATTCTAACTGTGAACTTATCTCTAATTATTTTCTAACGTAGTATAACCATTCCACTATCTAAGTTGTAACCCATTTTCATTAAGATAATTAATAAAAAGCTCTTTTACCTTAGTAATCTCTTCAATTTGTAAAGTTCTATTACTATCACCAATAATCATTCTAATAGTAGTACTCTTCATGTTATCTGGAACATTTTTTCCTGAATAAGTGTCTATATAATTAATTTGTATTATTAATGGGTGGATGAATCTATTCACTAGGGATTCTATATCATCATAAAGCGTATTCATTGGAGTTAAAATACTGAAATCAAGATAAGTTTCAGGATATTTGGAAATTGCTTCATATTTAATTAGATTTTTTTCTACAGTACTAAGAAGCTGCAAATTAATGTCTATTACCTTTATAGTATGCTTGCTGCTGAATAATTTCAGTGTAGAGGACGGTATAGAATATACATATCCTAATTTCACATCTTTATAGTTTATGCTAAGGCAATGCTCCTTATAGTCATCCTTTATTTGAATATACTTTCCATCAATATTTTTCGCAGTTTTTAATAAATAGCTGCTAATTCCCTTTGTATAGCGATATAATTGTTCCTCATCTTTGCTGCTGTAAATTGCAGCTGTCAAATGCTTAGGTTGAGCTAATTTACCATCATCCATTTTGAATACTCTTCCTATTTCAAAGATTTTAATTTCCTCGAAGCTTTTTCTATTGTCATAAATTATTTTGAGTAAATTAGGCAGTATATCGCTTCTAAGGCTTTCATACTGCTTTACTCCAGAATTCACTATCTTCAAGGTATTTTTATATTCATAGCCAAGTCTCTTAAGCCAATTGTTATCGTACCATGAGTAGGAGTGAATCTCGTTGAAGTCAAATTTTTTCACTAATATATCATTCAATAAATACTCCATGTCCTTTATAGGATTTTTTATACCAGCAGTTACTTCTGCTTTATTAGGACTGCCTTTTATATTATCATAGCCATACACTCTAAGAATTTCTTCTATTATATCTGCTTTGCAGGTTATATCCTTTGTTGCCCTGAAGGTGGGCACTTTTATATAATATACATTCTCTTTCTCTTCTATCTCAAACTCCAAACTCTTTAGTATATTCATCACAACAGTCTTATCAATGTTGTTTCCTAAATAAGTTTCTATATATTTATGGTCAATGCTAATATCTATAGACTTTACTTGATTAATAACATTATCGTACAGCGATGTTTCTACTTCTATTTCAGGCTGATACTTCTGAAGCAGTTTCAAGAATCTCCCAATGGCAACAATAGTAATTGCAGTATCTAAGAACTTTTCATATCTCACGCTTGCATCTGTTCTAATACCTAAGGATGAGGCAGTTTTTCTTACAGCTACCCCATCAAAAGTAGCAGATTCAAGGATTATTCCTTCTGTATTTTCACATACCTCTGATTCATATCCTCCTATTATGCCTGCTATGGCTAAAGGCTTATCCTCACAGCATATCATTAATGTATCTTTAGGAATATCTCTTTGTGAATTATCTAAAGTATCGAACTGTATTGACTGCTTTAAGCTAGCTGCTCTAATAGAATGGATATCTCTACTATTAAAAGTATGAAGAGGTTGACCTATATCAAGCATAACATAGTTTGCAATATCTACTATAATATTAATTGGTCTAATGCCGCAGTTACTTAATCTATCAGCAATAAGCTCTGGCGATTTATTTGCCTTCACATTACCAATTTTAATTGCAGAATATCTCAAAACCTTTTCTTTATCTTCAATATCGACCTCTAAAGTCTTTTTTACTACTGTCTCTTAGCTGCTCTTCCTTTATATAATCTATACTTTTTAATTTTCTACCTGTGATTGCTGAAATTTCTCTTGCTATTCCATAATGGCACCATAAATCTGGCCTATTGGTTAAAGATTTATTATCTATTTCAATTATCACGTCATTCTCTATATAATTTACTTCTTCTATCTCTGCAGTAGTGATTGTGAATTTACTTACAAGCCAATCAACATCTATATCTTTTATTTCCACATAATCATTTATCCAATCTAATGATATCTTCATTTTTCTTACCCCCATTACTTATTTAAATTGCCTCATAATTTTCAAATTGCCAGAGTTGAAAACTCTGATATCTGGTACTCCGTATTTCATCATTGCAAGTCTTGTAAGTCCAAGACCAAATGCAAAGCCTGTGTATTTTTCGCTGTCAATGCCACCATACTTTAATACATTTGGATGAACCATTCCACATGGCAGTAATTCTACCCATCCAGAATGTTTGCAGGTAGGACATCCTTTTCCTCCGCAAATTTCACATTTTATATCAAGTTCAAAGCCTGGCTCTACAAACGGGAAATATCCTGGTCTAAGTCTCACCGTAATCTGCTTTTCAAATATTTTACTTAACATTGTTTCCATAGTATAAATGAGGTTTGCCACAGATATTCCCTCATCTATTACAATACCTTCAAGCTGGAAGAATGTATTTTCATGGGACGCATCAATATCTTCATTTCTGAAGCATCTTCCAGGAATAATAGCCTTGATTGGAGGAGAATACTGCTCCATTATATGCTGCTGTCCTGCTGAAGTCTGAGTCCTTAATACCATACCATTTTCTAGCCAATAGGTATCCTGCATATCTCTAGCTGGATGATATTTAGGAATATTTAAAGCTTCAAAGTTGTAGTAGTCTGTTTCAACCTCATTGGTATCAGCTATGATGAAACCCATTCCCTTAAAAATTTCTTCAATATCCCTTTGAACAATTGTTATTGGATGATAAGTTCCCTCCTCAAATTCCATGCCAGGGAGGGTTATATCAAATTTATTTTCCATGCTGCTGTTTTCAAGGTCAGTTTTTAGTTCTGATATTCTTTCTGTAATGTAGTTTTTAAGCTTATTTCCTTCAACACCTATAGCCTTTCTTTCTTCAATACTAAAGCTGCTTAGTGACTTTAATATATTTGTTAATTCTCCATTCTTACCTAAAAATCTTATTCTCAATGATTCCAGCTCTTCCATAATTTTAACTTCTTCAAAAGCTCTCACTACCACTTCTTTTAATTGGTTAATTGACTCTGCCATTTTAATCCTCTCCTTTTAACTTTTTGAAAATTAAAAAACCCCTCATCCTAAAAAGGACGAGAGGTTAAACTCACGCTGTACCACCTTATTTATCAATCATATTTGATATTCTAATACTGTTTACAGAACACCTAATACAATTGACATCTCAAACAGATACGGGAATGAAATCCGATATCCTCTTTCTTATAACGGTGAAAGCTCCGTTTTACCTAATAAAATTTCAGCTTAAAACTCCAGAGGGAACTTCAAAGTAACTTCCACTGCAGGTTTCTCAGCATCCCCTACTCTCTGTAAGCTTTAGATAAATTTACTTTCCTCTATCATCGTCATATCAATATTCATTTTCAAATATATTAACATAATAATATTTTAAAGTCAATATTTTTTTAAAATTCTGATTAATTTGCATCAATTACTAAATTGTATATGTTAAACTCATAATGTTTATAATGATTAAATTTATTGCTGGAACTCCCCTCATCATTCAAAAAACACAACCGACTGTAAGCAGCTTTTTAAGCCACCTACATGCGGTCGAGGGTTTCACTGGTGGAGGCGAACCTTATTTAACTCCTATACAAAAATTCCAAGTCATTTAAGGTATGGTTCTGCATAAAGTTCTTTAAAAAAATCTACGTGATTTATGGTAAGGTTCATCTGGAGTTTCTCAAATCATGTTATGTATCATAATTTTGGATGACATCAGTGATTTATAATTAACTACCAATTTTAGTAAAAACCTCATTCACTTATGGTACGGTTCATCTTATCGAAAGTAATCATTCTAACTTGTGTGTAACATATACCCCAATTTTACCTTTATCAAATTATATTGTTAAATAAAATGAATACTTTGACCCCCTCTGAAAGAACTTCATCTAACATTTCATTCCCCACAGTTACACAAAACTAATGTTGGGATATCTGATTTTTACTAGTATTCCCGTCGTTGATATCCGATAATATTATTCTAGCTGATAATTGACTAGTACGTCTTCTCCTACAATTATTCATTTGTAAATTCAATCTACTAATTTATTGATAAACAATTTCATGTCGCTTTCAAAAATAGATAACCCCTGAAACCCGCATGAACACAACAACTAGTTTTATAGTTAAATATATCCATAGTTAAATAGGTTCATATTTTTATATTTAAATAGTTCTCTATATCCATATTTATATTTAAAACTAGGCAAGGATATTTTTTTCATTTTAATATCTCACATGACTTATAAGCAATGCGGAATAAAAGAAGACTGCGAAGTAATCCAATGTTAGTTTATGCTTATTCGTTAAGCAAATATTGTTCCGCTATTTTCGCTACATTCGTGTGCCAATTTTCTGTGCCGTCAATACGAATTACTGGACACACAAGAGTTTCTCCCCATTGCTCTATTCTTGATAGAGAACGAGAGGCTGCAAAATCAACAAATTTCAAGTGCTGCTCATACATACCTTCAACATGTTTTATTTTAAAAGAATGTTCTAAGTTGTGTAATTCAGGACCATGCTCTTTACAATTGAAAACGGTATAGCCCTTGAACCTCTGAAACCATCCTAAAATTACATATCCTGTTTCAAGTTCCATAATAAAATATGGGTCATCTTTAATATTTTTTTACTTATCACACATTTTACAACTCATTCTAAAATCTCCTACATAAAATATTAATTATCTTCAGTTCGCACTTTCCTACATTTTTTCATTTGCAAACATAGTTTTATATACTTATTGTAGCACAATTACAATAAAATGTATGTATAGAACAATTACACTCTGAATATAATTCATTGACTTGTTTTTTAATACATTATCATTTAAACAAATTCTAAATGATCTTGCAGTACCATTAGAATTTAACCATACTGCACTATACTCACCATTCCAGGTGTCAGCAACAATTTAATTATAAATTTGCTGTTGATGACCACTCCATGCATCAGAAATATAAACTGGAGGAATTTATATGAAGCTATTAAAAATAATAGTTATAACATTCTTATCATTATCTCTTCTTCTTGGTTACTCATATACTTCGTCAAAAAATCAATTGCCAGATTCTATACTAAAAGAAGATTCCAATGCAGATTTTTTTATAATGAATTCTATAGTTTTTATTAATGCCGAAAATATAGATTGGATAGAAAAGATTGAATTAAAGAAAGGTGATTTACTAGGAAAAATAACTAAAACTAATGTAAAGAGCAACTTTAAAAATTGGAATGCAACTCAATTAAAAAAAGGGACTCTTATTTATCAAGTAATTGAGCAAGATAATATAGTTTTAGTTGAATTAGAAAATAAATTTATACCCTATCTTAAATACGTAGAAGGTTAAGATCTATTATTCCTTAATTTGAGTTATATAAAAAAACAACAACAGATAGTTGTTGTTTTATATGTTTAACTAATATTTTCTACAGTGTTTAGGATACCCTCTATCCATTGATATGACTTAATTAAAAATTTTAACCATTACTTTTCCACAGTGAATTATTAATATTACCTTAATATTGTAATAGTAATTATAACATATTACTGTCTACTTTGTAATTTATTTATTAGTGCTATTGGATCTATTATAGTACCAAATTCATAGGTTCCATTTTCATCAGTAACACTTGTAATCTTGCCAGTTTCTCTTGCAATTGATGTAAACTCTTTAAATGTAATTTGAGAATCTACTTGACATGCTAATGCGTATAATCCAGCTACATAAGGAACAATCCAACTACCTCCTCCGATAGGTGTGTAAAGGTAATCTGAGGTTCCAATACTTGATGCTACTGTTCGTTGATCCATTGGAACTAATAATCTTCCTGTATCAAATCTACCATTATATAATTTATAAGTCATATATGCTGGTCTTAAATCCTCTACAACATTTGGGTTTCCATACAAAGTTCTTCCCATACCAATATATTGATTCATAGGATTATCATCACCTAAAAACAAAATCTCTATTCCTTGATCTTTCGCTCTTTGCACTGAAAGTTTAAACTGTTCAATTTCATCAGAATTACCTACATATCCTAATGAAATTGAAACAACTCTAATTTTCTCGTTAGTATCAAGTGATTTATTTAACTCAACGATTCTATCAATATCTTTTGCTAAATATTCATAACCATGTAAGTTGTCTGCTGGATTAGCATTCTTTCCCCACATAGCATAATCATCTGAAATGTAATATAGTTTTGCTTCTGGTGCAACACCTATGTTTTTTCCAACTGCTAATGAAGCCACCCCTGGTCCATGCATCGATGCCATTTGATGTTTATTCTTACTATATGAGTGATATATAGCTAGCTGTTCTTTATATTCGTCATGGTCCACTAGTAATGCCTGATCTATTATTGCAATTCCAACTCCTTTACCTGTAATACCCTTTTTATGCAATTCCCTTATGTTCAATCCCGGGTCTTTTCCTAACTCTAACAACTTATTTGGATCAAGTCCATCAGGTAATTTGGAAGGCCAGGTAGTTTTCGTATCAAACTGAAAATACTTAAATAAGTTAGTTTTATCAGTTAGATTCTCATGTGTTAAGTCCATAGATGTAAGATCAATACTACCTATATCATTAATAGCCCATCTATCACTCTCGCTTTTATTTGAATTAATATTATAAGTTGCTTCTGCAGCATCTCTAGGTCTATCTGTTATTTCGCCATTCTTTAGTTTATCTGGATTACCACACCCATTTAGAATAAATAAACTGCCAATTGTTATCAAGTAGCAAATCACATTTTTGGATCTACACTTCAATTCCCTGCACCGCCTTTTTAGTTAATTCATATTTAATATAATCTAAGCGACAAATTCCTATTTATCTATGTCTTTTTTAATAATCTTTATTTCGCATATTCTCGCTCCAGCATACTAAAATAGAATTGGTCGACCCACTTACCTCCACATAGATACTCTTCCCTAAATACACCCTGCTTTGACATACCTGCTTTTTCCATTATTGATGCAGATTTTTTATTATCGCAATGGCACATACCTAATACCTTATGAGCTTTCAATTCATTAAATGCAAAGGATAGCAAAATCTGTACACTCTCTAAACAATATCCATTACCTTGAAACTCCGGCAAGATAACATATCCAATTTCCCAGCTCTTTCGTGAAGTAATACATTCCCATATATAAACTACTCCCATCTGTACCCCATCTGAACTGCGTTTAACTATAAAATCAAAAACATCATTTTCTTCAATTCGCTTAATAAACTTCTTTCGAATACGATTTTTGTCAGTCTCAACATGTTCCTCATAACACCATAATTCTTCATCACTTTCTTCATTACATATAAACTCCATATGTTCTTCAGTTACAGGTACAAGTTCTATAGATTTTCCTTTTAATAGATGTTGTATTTGTTTTTCTATATTTATATTTTCCATTCTTATCCCCCACTTTTTCATTTTCCTCTGCTAATCTAATTTCATATAACATAGATAACCCAGCTTTGTAATTTGTACTCCGCAATTTATACATAATTAGAATAGCTCATCTAATAAAATATAGTATTTTATTTTTGCATAATCAGGTTTTATTTCTAATTCTTCAAACAACATATCTGTATATCTTGAATCAAAATCCATTAATTCACGAACACATAATGCAATATCTTGATATAGATCGCCAACTCCTGCTCGTCCCATATCTATAAAGGATGTAATATCTTTACCATCTGTAAAGTAGTTGTTAAAACAATAGTCTCCATGTGTAAACACTAATTGTTCTACCGGCTTATTCCTTAGGAGATAATTAAATACATCCCTAGATGTTTCAAGGCCTTCCGTATATTTATTTCTATCCACTCTTCCTATCAAATTATGTTCAATCCTGTATTTTGCTTTTTCTAATTTTTCCTCTATTCTACTGTTAAAATTACATTCTGTGATATCAACACTCTGCAATTTCTTTATACCAATGGCTGCTAAATGAACTAATCTTTCTGGAGTTTTTCTATATGCTTCATCTTCTAGCATCTGACCTTTTGCATTCTCTATCAGCATATAAGAAATGTCATCTTCTATCACACGATAAATCAGTTTTGGTACTGATAGTTTTCCATACAACCACTGGTACATCTCATATTCTCTGATCACTTCATCATTAACTTTTTCTATCTTTAAATAATAAGATTTATCCATATCAAAGCACTTAATTACTTTTGCTTTCGACATACCTTCTTTATCTTCTTCAAAGTGCATACCTGCAAGTATTTTTTCTAGCTTATTCGGTAAATACATATATTTTCCCACCAATCCTTTTTCTATATAAATATCTAGCATTACATTTTTATTTAAATCTATTCTAGTGATCCTATGTTGTGTAAATAACCGTAATATAGGAATATTCTAATTAAGTCGTAATTGTATTATTATCAAGAGTAAGTTTTGAAAAAATGTGAAAAAAATAATTATTATAAACTATATTTCTATAGTATGTGATATTAGCAAAGTCCAGCAATTATTGCTGGACTTTATTTGAAAATTATAAACAAATGGTCTATTTACTTTTTTCCCCAATAAAAATATTTATTACTCCCACAGAAAATACTAAAACGCCAATTGTGATTATTGAATGTATAAAACCATTTAATAAAGTAGTATATTCACCAGATAGATTTTTATTAGCGTAGATTGTATTAATCATAAAATAACCTATAGGTGAACTAAATAATATTATTATAATCCCTGATAAAAAATATTTAAGTTGATTTTTCATAAAATATCCTCTCCTAACTCATTTTTTGAGGCAATTATAACTTATTTTATTATACCATAATTTACATTATTTTGTAACCGTTTGTAATTATCTATGTAATTAATTTTAATTTACTCTATAAGATATTTATTTTCTTCTTCCTTATAAATCTCTCTCAAATTAAAACCATATGGAACAACCTTAACGGTTCCCCTTCTAATCCAATCACTTATGTAATATTTGTTGCATCATATAGGAATGATGAACTAACTTTACTTAGGATTATGCTTAAAGTTCAGGATTGATATTAGTACGGTATAAAACAAATATATAAATAATGGTCAATTTAGAATATAATAGTATTATGTGAGTTAGTTGACTATTAAACTACTGGAAAATAAGAATTTGTAATGGAGATTAGATATATTTTGAGAGCTTAATTTTGAATTGGCATAAAGCAAATATTAGGTTAAATGTAAAATTTAATGAATACTTAAAAATGTGAGGTGAAGAAATCATGACAGATAAAAAAATTATAGTACAATTTACCATGCTGACATTTTGTATAGCCTATGTTGTATCAGGTGCTTTGATTATTCTTGGGCCGTTCGGATACTCGGTTTACAATTGGGTTCACTCGTTACAGCAATTCGTGATGAACATTCCTTTTGCAATCTATATTTTGTCACCCGCTATTGCTTCATATATCGTTCTGAAGAAGAATAACAAAATAGCAGATTTTAAGGAATGGTTGAAAACTGTTTTTTATTTTAAAAATAAAATTTTCCTCTATTTGTTCGTTGTTTCAGGGCTTGCACTGTATTTTTTGATTCATATTGCAGTTTCGGGCCATACGGAAATGGTGCTTCCGTTTTATACGTTCTTCCTTTCTCTACCTGGGGGACTTATTATCGGTGGTTTGGAAGAAGCTGGCTGGATGTACATATTGCAGCCTGAGCTTGACAAAGAATATGGCTTTGTTTTTTCTTCCATTTTTACAGGTATAATTTGGATTTTTTGGCATATTCCTCTCTTTTTTATTCCGGGGACTAATCATGGAGAGGGACTCATTAACTTTTGGATGTTTGCAGTTCAACTCATGGCATTTCGGTTTTTTAACGGAGCAATCTACAAAATATCAGGAAAAGGCTGTGTGTTTATGTGCGTATTATTCCATACCATGTTTAATGCAGCATCCCCCATCTTTGGCACCATGACTATGACTTGGTTAGGAACTGTT
Organism: Clostridium sulfidigenes; assembly: GCF_000732635.1. Lineage (GTDB taxonomy): Bacteria > Bacillota > Clostridia > Clostridiales > Clostridiaceae > Clostridium_J > Clostridium_J sulfidigenes. Next base: position 135,301 of record NZ_JPMD01000014.1, read on the forward strand.
GTGGCAAATACTATGATTATTGTTGTTTCAATTATAACTGTTGTGATCTACAACAAAAGTGTAGTGTAATAGTACAACCCTGCATCCTTATTTAAATTTGTTCTTTAAAAATTGAATAGTACGGTGTTGGAAAATATGTTATAATATGGTCAAAGTAAGCGTGTTTAAATTAGTGGATAAAAAATAACAGGAGGTATTTTTATGGATTTTAGGATAATATCATTGCCACCATTCAAAGCAGCATCATCTGGGATAGATAAAGAATTTAACTTTTCCCCTGACGGTATTTTAGGAAAGTTCAATAAGTATTTTTCTGCAATTAATCTATCTGAACGAGATAGTTTTATGCCCAGAGATTTTTTATGTTTTGATGAAGAAAAACAAGGCCTAGTATGGTGGTGGGCATTGAGTGATGATATGGATGATGGCAGTAACGAAGTTGTTGATTTTGAAGGCGGGTACTATGTAACTTATTTCTTCAAAGATGGAGATGAAGAAACACGTGGTAAGTTATATAATCAAGCCTTGGAATATATTAGGAATTCTGATATTTTCGAACTGGATATCCGTCAAAATCATTATGGTATGGGACATATTATTACACCACCAGAGATTATAAAAGCACAAGGATGGGCACAAATGGAAGCGTTTATACCCATTAAATTAAAATCAACCTCCAACTTGTAATGAAAGTTACAGTGAAGTAATTGAAATGTAAAGCTGTAAAAGATATAAATAGCTCACTAAAAATAAAATCAAATATTTTATAAAAATACCGTACTATTCAAAACTGAATATACGGTATTTTTAGTTCGCAATATAATTAAAATCCAATTTATTATTTTATGAAAAATCAACAAATATTGAGTTTAATGGAAATGCGTATTTAAAAACACTAATCATATAATCTTTTTCTTGAAAATCTCCGCAATAATCAAATCCCGCTTTAGAATAATAGTTTTTTAATTTTATATTTCCAGCCCAACAGTCTAAATATAGTGTTTTTCTTAAATTTCTTGAAATCTTAAAGGCATAATTAATAATTTTGAGTCCTATATTTTTCCCTTGATACCCTGGTAATATTGCTATTCTGTAAAGATATAAATTATTGGGTTTGTTGATGTGAAGTACAGCATTAACATCCATGTCTTTTATAGAAAATGTTCCAACTATTAGCTTGTCTATTGTTATCATATAGATGTTTTTATTTTTTACGTCTATATTTATTTCTTCAACATCCCAAGGATATGTCCATTGATTAATACATTTTTCATGTAAGTCTAACGTTACTTTATTTAGTAACTCAACTATTATCCTTATATCATCTTCCTCTGCTAATCTAATTTCATATAACATTCTAATCCCTCTTTATATTTCATATATAGGTGCAGACCTCTTTGCTTTTATTGAATAATCATCAAGGTAATCTGGCAATCTTTCCTCTATACTACAGATCCTTCTTATTGAAAATTTAATATTAAATTTATATTTGATAAACTTTTGCATTTCCTAATAATGATATGTTTTCACCGTCAACAATTATTGCACTTTTCTGTTGTGTAGTATATACCATCTTACCATTTTCTATTATATATTTTTCAATACTTTTATTTTGTGAATCAGTATTTTTATAGTGTACTTCAACTGCAAAATTGTCTATACATCTTAGTCCTTTTTCATAAATAAACTCTGGATAATCTTTGTCTGGAGAAATATAATACTGTGAGCATTGCATCATAGCACCAGCACTCCATCCCATTATTATTCCACTATGATTTTCTACGGTATTAATCAATCCTAACTCCGATAGCCTACTCATTATTTTATCTGGGAATCCACCTGTAAAAAAAACTATATCCGCTGAATTAATTTTTGCTTTAGCACTTTCTGAATTGTCTGTAAAGTAATTAATCAATGTTATATTATTATCCTCTATCCCATAAGTGTAAAATGGAGCAGCTATATTCTTGTAATGCTCACCAGTTATTTTATTATAGGATTTTTCCCACTCAGCCTCATTTTTTATCCAATCCTCATGAAAAGCAAAAGGAATCACACAAATTTTGTATTCAGGTTTAATTATATTCTTTAATGTATTATATGCCCATGATTCATTAAAATCTAATCCATCTAATAAAATATTCATAATACTCCTCCTCAATGAAACTTTCGTTCTGTTAAGTTATATGAACATTGCACTTCTCAACCCTTGGAAATATAATAAGTTTACTTAAGACCAAATATCCCCCAAGAAAAGGAGAGAAGAACAATGAACAAAACAAATGTAAAATGCCCTCGCTGCCATTCTGATCAACTATATAAGTTCGGATTGGACAAGCAGGCTAATCAAAAATAT
>NZ_JPMD01000015.1 GCF_000732635.1 Clostridium sulfidigenes
ATATATATCTTCAACCTGATCTGAAATTTGACGGGTCGTAAGACCTTTGGCATACATTGAAATTATTTTATCTTCAATGTTGGAAATATCCTTTTGTCTCTTCTTAACAACCTTCGGTTCAAAAGAGCTGTTGCGGTCCTGTGGAACATCAATTGTCATTTCGCCATACTTACTGCGTATTTGTTTTTGTTTCTTCCCATTGCGCGCATTAGAACTATCGCTACGTTCATATTCATCATAGCCTAAATGGTTGTCCAACTCAGCTGCTAACATACTTTCAATTGTACCTCCGAGTAAGTCTTTTAATGCATCTTGAATATCTTCTGCAGATTGAATGTCATATTCTCTAATTAAATCTGCTATGATATTCTTTTTTCCTTCGCTTAATCTTTCTTTTCTTTTCACCATAAAAACAGCCTCCCATGATATATTTATTTTATCATAGAAAGCTGCTATTATTTGTAATTTACAGACTTTTTTTCACAGGCTCTGTTTTAAACTGTTGTTAAAACATAGCCTATATTTAAATTAAGTTTAAATTTATACTTAATTATTGAGCCTTCTTTTCGTTTTCCTTGTTATCTTCAGGGTTACACTTATTATCACACTCTGGTTTTCTCATATGTTTTCCAGGAGTCTTTGTATTTTGTTTTTTCTCATCAGTTTCGTTTAGAGTTGGTTTCTTTTCATCTTCTTTAGGAGCTTTTTCATTCTCAGGCTTAGACTCACTTATAGTTTGCTTCTTTTCATCAGGTTTTTTTGTCTTTTCTTCTTCCTCAATCATAGTTGGTTTCTTTTCCTCAGTGGGTTTTTCATCCTTAGATTTTTCTGCTGGAGTCTCTATAGTAGTCATTTTTTCACTATTAGAATCCATTGATATATTATCATATCCAAAGGCTACAGTAGAAGAAGTCATGATGGCACCAACTAATGTTAGCATAATTAAAGATTTTTTCATTGTAATACACCGTCCTTTTAAAGTATTTACTTAAATTATTAAGTATGAGTATATTTGATGAGAATAACAAGAATAAGGATAAGCTATTGAAAAATAAAAGGTTTAAGAAAACTCGACTTTAGTTTATCCTTAGAAAGAAAAAATATGTTATTAAAAATTTTCCATTAAAAATGTGGATAATACTAAATTAAAAGTAAATTTGAAAATTATAGTTTTTATGTTATAATGAAGTTAATTTAATAATTATTTAGCTAGGGGTGCCTAATGCTGAGAGAAGCAATAATTGCTTTAACCCTTGAACCTGATGTGGATAATGCCATCGAAGGAAAGCTTTAAAAGATTTCAATAATAGCTTATTTATAAAAATGTTTATAAATATTTATTTTATGAATTCATCTAAAGGCTTACCTTGTGTAAGCCTTTATTTTTTTAGATAAGAATTAATAAAGGTTTGTAAAAAAATATGTAAGCAATTATTTTCTCCTAAAGAAAGGCGCTAAATTATTAAATTAAATAATTATTGTACTTAGGGAGGAAGAAAGTATGAATTTTACAACACAAATGGATGCCGCTAGGAAGGGTATTGTAACAAGAGAGATGGAGATTGTAGCTAAGTCAGAGAATATGGATGTTCAAGAGTTAAGGGCTTTAGTAGCGGAAGGGAAGGTAGCTATACCTGCTAATAAAAATCATAAATCCCTTGTACCACAGGGAGTAGGACAAGGTCTCAAAACTAAAATAAATGTAAATTTAGGTATATCCAAAGATTGTGATGACATAGATAAAGAAATGGAAAAGGTAAAAGTTGCTTTAGATATGAAAGCAGAGGCTATTATGGACCTTTCTAATTATGGAAAAACTGCAAAGTTCAGAGAAAAGTTAGTAGAAATGTCTACAGCGATGATTGGAACAGTACCAATGTATGATGTAGTTGGCTTTTATGATAAGGAACTAAAGGATATCTCTGTAGATGAATTCTTTAAAGTAGTAGAAAAGCATGCACAGGATGGAGTAGATTTTGTAACTATCCATGCAGGACTAAACAGGGAAACTATAAATACTTTTAAAAGAAATAAGAGGATTACCAATATAGTTTCAAGGGGAGGATCTCTTTTATTTGCTTGGATGGAATTAAATCAGAGAGAAAATCCATTCTATGAGTATTTTGATAGATTATTAGATATATGTGAAAAATATGATTTAACTTTAAGTTTAGGAGACGCATGTAGACCAGGTTCAATAGCTGATGCTACAGATGCTTCACAAATTAAGGAGCTTATGGTATTAGGTGAGCTTACAAAAAGAGCTTGGGAGAGAAATGTACAAGTTATAATTGAAGGTCCAGGACACATGGCTATAAATGAAATAGAAGCTAATATGTTACTTCAAAAAAGACTTTGTCATGGAGCACCATTTTATGTTTTAGGACCTTTAGTTACGGATGTAGCTCCAGGTTATGATCATATAACTTCTGCCATTGGTGGAGCTATTGCAGCAAGTTATGGAGCAGACTTTTTATGTTATGTAACTCCAGCAGAACATTTAAGACTTCCAAACCTAGATGATATGAAGGAAGGTATAGTAGCAGTAAAAATTGCAGCTCATGCAGCGGATATTGCTAAAGGAATTAAAGGTGCATCGCAGTGGGATAATGAAATGAGTAGGGCAAGACAGGAACTTAATTGGGAGAAGATGTTTACCTTAGCCTTAGATGAAGAAAAGCCAAGAAAATATAGAAAAGAATCTACACCTCATCATGAAGATAGTTGCACTATGTGTGGTAAAATGTGTTCTATGAGAAATATGAACAAGATTCTTAGTGGAAAAGATATTAACCTTTTAAGAGAAGATGATTAATAATTAATAAAAGGACACTATTAAAAATTAAGCTTTCATTGGTAGTATAAGCTTAGTAATTTTAAGAGTGTCCTTCTTTATATACTTTTATGTTTAATAACTTGAATAATATAATTAATAATAAAGTAATAGCTGTTTTAAAGTTTAAATTATTAATATATATCTGCAGTTGCTAAGTTCACTGAATTTATTGAATTTAGCATTAATTCATCTTCTAAGGTATTTATTAATGTAACTTTATCTCTTCCAGATTCTTTAGAGATATATAATTGTTTGTCTGCAATTTCAATCATATAGTCAGTTGAACTAAGAGAGAAAAGGTTTCCATAGACCCCACCAATACTAACAGTAATTACAGAACTCTCATTATCATGAGTAGATTTTATTTTTAAGTCCTTAACTTTACAACTTATTAGATTACCTAGGTAAATAGCTTCATCATAGGTTAAATCCTCAGCAAGATATATAAATTCTTCTCCACCGTATCTACCACAAAAATCGTGACGGGAGGTAGAAATGTCTTTTAAACATTGAGCAATACTAGCAAGACATTTATCACCATGCATATGCCCCCAATAACCATTATATAATTTAAAGTTATCCACATCTATCATAAATAAAACCATATTATTTTTATTGAGTTTAGAATATTTCCATAGTCTACTAAACATTTGGTCAATGGCATGTCTATTTGAAATTTTAGTAAGAGAATCTTTCAATGCTTTAAATCGTAAATTCTTATTCTCATTTTTCATATATTGTAGCCTTTTATTTTGGGATTCTATTTCCATTTCTAGTTTTTGATTTATTATTTTAATTTGTTCTAATTCTTCAGCTTCTATAGCATGATTACATTGAATTCTTATAATTTCTAGTTTAGATTTCATAGTAGATGAAGAAACTTCTTCTTCTGAAAGGTGGTACTGCCTGTAATATTCTAAGGCTGTTTTAAAATCTCCTAATGATTCGTAGTATTTAGAAAGCTGCAAATGTATTTTACTAAGCTTATGTTTGGAATTAAGTTCCTCAGCACAATGTATAGCTTTATTTAAATATTCTATAGCATCACCAGAAGAAGTAGAAAGCTTTAAAAAACCAATGTTAAAGTATAAATCTATGATATAGAATTTGTTGCTAATGGTTTCTAAGTGTTCTAAGGATTTATTATAGTATTCCATGGCTTTATCAAACTCTTTATTTTTAAAGTGAATGAAACCAATATTATTTTCTATTTCACCTAGAAGTATAAAGTTATTAAATTCAATAGCTATATCATAGCTTTCAAAAAATATTTTTAAAGCTTTATGGTAATTATTCTTCTCTAGAAGAACTTGTCCTATATTAAATAAAATAGATGCAGATAGTGAAGTATAATTAAACTTTTTAGCTTTAGCTAAAGCTTTCTCATAATATTTCAAGGCTTTATTATATTGGGTAGTTATCCTGTGAATCTCTGCCATATTATTAAGGGAACAGGTGTGAATAAAGCTATGGTTATCATCAATACACAAATCTAGAACTCTAAGACAATTTATTAAAGAATCCTCATAAAGTCCAACGTGAAAATATGCGCAACTTAAAAGATTTAAAGCTACAACAATGCCTTCCTCTTCATTTAATTCCATAAATATATCTAGAGCATGATGACCATATTCTACCCAGTTGGCAAGATTTGATAGTGATCTGTAAATTAAAGCAAAATTAATAAAGCAATAGCCCATTGCAGATTTATTATTAAACGCTTCAGCTAATTTTAATGCTTCTTTTGTTATTTCATAAGCTTTTCTAGGATCGCTATGTACAATAGTGTTTCCATCATCAATAAGTTTAAAAAGTTCTTTTGAGTTATTATCCATACTAAACAACCTACTTTTCTTAGAATAGTTTAATTATAATTTGAATTTAAACTTATAACTGATTAACCAATGAATTTTTAACCCTGCGGTTACAATAATATAATAACATAAAATTAGATAAAAAATAATAAAAAATTATATGTTACATAAAAATTACTTAGAGAATTTAAGTAATATAAGTAATTATATGTTACATTTAATTTACTTGTTATTAGTCACAATATTTTTTTAATCTTTCAAAATCTAGAATAACTATTTTTTTAGATGTGCTTGCTAATATTCCTTGGGATTTTAACTCATTAAGAACTCTAGTAACGGTAACTCTAGAGCAGCCGATTAAATTTCCTAATCCTTCATGGGTAAGCGGGAGACTTAGTTCAATTGGAGCATTACATTTAGAATAATTATTTATAGTTTGAGCAACAATTCTACAAAGAGCAGAGCAAATTTGAGCTCTTGGTGATCTCTTTAAAAGGTCTCCCATCTGAAATAAAGAAATTTGATATTTTCTTAATATACTTTGAAGAAAATACTCATAATTTTTAGGGTTATCATTTAAATAATTATATAAAGTTTCATTATCAATAAATGAGATTGAAGTATCTTCTAATGTAACTGGAGTAATGCCTATATGAGAGTGCTGAAATAAACTTTCTTCCCCATATATTTCTCCTGGTATTAAAAAAAATAAAATTTTTTCAAGACCATTTTTAGTATAGATACAAACCTTCACTTTTCCTTCAGTAACTATTGAGAGTTTACCACCAGGAAAGTAATCTATATGCTCATTTTTTTTATAATGTTTTATAATTCCTAAAGGAGCAAGTTCTTCAAGAAAAAAGGTTCTCATTTTTTCTTGTGGAATATGTTTAAAGTATTCTTCATACATATATTAAATCATCCTTTTCAATTTAATAGAGTAATAGGTAATGTTTATGTTAAATCTTAAAAAACGTCTATAGTATAATATAATTCCTCATATTATAGGCATTATTTTTAAATTAAATTTTATTCATTAGTATTATTTTTGTTATTAGTAGTAGATTCATTTTGTGGAGTAACAGTAGCAATAGTTGATAGGTTTGTACCTATAGCTTGAAAAAGATTTCCTAATAGATTAATTTCATCAGAAGTTCTATTTTTAGCTATATATATAGAGAGAACAGCAGCTGCTACAACTAATTCTTCGGGGTTTAGATTATAAGACATAAATTCACCTTAAGAAAATAATTATTATTTTATATATTATGCAATAGAAATAGAGATGTCAATAAATTTAAATATAATTTTAGTTTATTGCAATAAAAAATCTATCAAATAAATGATAGATTTTTCTACTTGTATTATTATAGGCTATTCATATACTTTTTCCAGTCTCCATGATGAATATAGATTGCATGGGAATTAAAGTTTTTATCATTGTCATCTACGTATTTATATACATAACAATTTTCAATGGCCTTTGTTTCAAGATTTTTGACATTTATAGTAGTTCTTATATATTCATTGATTGATATATCTTCAAAGGATCTGAATCCTTCCATTTGATCTAAGGAAACTATATCTTCATAAAAATTTTTTAGTGCCATAATTTCTCCAATAACAGTATCTTCTCCATCTAGTAAAGCAGGGTATCCCTTGTGAGAAAGATGGAAAAGCTTTCCATTTACTTCTCCTAGAGAAGCTGGAGATACTTTATTTTTTAAGTATTTATCATAGTTAAAGAAACCTTCTCTTAAGCTTCCATATACAAATACTTTTTTTTTCTTCTGTTGGGTGTATCATTAGCAGATTGTACCTCCTATAGTTTTAATGTCCTCATCTCCATTATTAACTAGGGCTTCTATACAAAGCTCAAGACATTTTGAAATATCTTGAAGATTCATATAAGGTGTATTTGGCTTTGTAACCACTTGATTTGGTATATATGGAACGTGAATAAATCCACCTTTCATGTAAGAGTACTTTTTATCGATAAGATAAAGTAATCCATACATTATATGGTTACAAACAAAGGTTCCAGCAGTATTAGAAATTGCAGAAGGATAGCCATTATCTACCATGTTTTTAACCATTGCTTTTATAGGTAAGTTAGAGAAATAAGCATTTTCTCCATCTTCTTTAATTTTTATATCTATTGGTTGATTTCCTTCGTTATCTTTAATTCTAGCATCATCTATATTAATAGCAACTCTCTCTGGCATAACTGCAAATCTACCACCTGCTTGTCCGATGCAAATAACTGCATCGGGGTTATGATTTTTGATAGAGCTTTCAAGGGCCTCTATTGATTTATTAAAGACAGTAGGAATTTCTACCTTTATAACTTCTACGCCAGCAATATTATTAGGAAGTAATTTTACTGCTTCAAGAGCTGGATTTATAGGTTCTCCTCCAAAGGGATCAAAACCACTTATTAAAACTTTCATATATATATTTAATGAAGCATTAGCTTCATTAAAATTCACCTCCTTTAGTTATATCTTATATAAACTTTTAAAATGCTAAGAAATACATTAAAACTATGTGTGCTATTAGTAATGTCATAGCCACAGGAAATTGACGTTTAATAATTGCATTTTTGTCGTCTATTTCTAGAAGAGCTGCAGGCATAATATTAAAATTAGCTCCCATTGGTGACATTAGTGTTCCACAATATCCAGCAGTAAGAGCTAAGGCACCAGCAACTACTGGATTAGCCCCCTGTGCAAATACAAATGGAATTCCAATACCAGCAGTGATAACTGCAAATGCAGCAAAGGCATTTCCCATAATCATTGTAAAGATAGCCATACCAATGCAGTAAGCAGCTACTCCAATTAAAAGATTTCCTTCAGGTATGAAGCTTGATATACCATTAGCAATAACAGTACCAACTCCAGCAGCTGTAAATAGTGAGCCTAATGCAGTAAGAAGTTGAGGTAAGATACTTACAGGTCCAACAGAGTCAATCATTCTAGCTCCATCCTCTAAAATGAACTTTGGATTAGCTTTTGTGATAATTAAGGTTGCTATAGTTGCTATCACAGCAGCTATACCAATAGCAGCTGTTCCGCTAATAGAGGTAAATTGTGCTATTCCTAGAGCTACAATTGCGATTACTAGAGGTGGTAAGAAAACTTTGTTTTTAAGTTTTCCAGATTGAGTTTTAGCAAACTCTCCATCAAGGGGTTTGGTAGGTAGCATTTTAACTTGCTTAGAAACGGTCAAGCAACCTAAGGCTATTATTAAAATCCCAACTATATTAGCTGGGATATAAGGTCCAGCTATGAATATAATACCTAGAATTGACCAAAATATTGAAGTACCAATTCTAGCTTTATGATCTTTATTTGTAAATGTATAAACTGATAGGGAAATCATTAGGAAGCCCACTAAGGCATAAAAGATTTCCAATAAAAAATTTGATAGTGCTGCCATATCCATAATCGATTCCTCCTTTAATTATCTTTTTTAGAATATTTCTTAATTAATGATTTATCTAATAAATGATTCTGTACTAATACCATTATAAATAGTATTACAGCTATTGGGATAGAAGCTTTAGCTACATCAAGAGCATCTACTACATAGCCTTGTTCCTGAAGTGTACTGGTTATTAGAAGTACTCCTGAGCTAGCCATAAATAAGTTTTGTCCAAAGAAGTTACCATAGTTGTCCATAGCTGCAGAAGAAGCCTTAATTTTATCCTCATCTTCCTTATCAATTTCTCCAAAGTTACTAACGGCAGCACCTTGTGCCATAGGGTTAACAAGAGGTCTAACAAATTGAGGATGTCCACTCATTCTAATAGAAAGGGCAGCTGCCACTTGTCTAACTAGGGCATAGACACTTAATAGCTTTCCAGCAGAAAGAGATTTAGCATTACTTATAAGAGTTGCAGCTCTTTCTTTAAGTCCATATCTTTCACACATACCAATTACAGGTAATGTTAATATGAATAATGTTATGGCTCTTTGAGATACAAAAGTTTGTCCTAGAGTAGTCAATATTTCGTTAATACTCAAACCAGCAACGAGCCCTGTTAAAACCCCCGCAGAAAGAACTACAGCAATAGTATCGAGTTTTAACGTAAAACCAATGATAACAATTATAATACCGATTAATTTGATCATTATTATCCTTCCTCCCATGAATTTATATAATTTTTTAAAATTATACACTATTATGAAAAGTAAATATGTATACAGGTATACAAAGAAAGGATAAATATTAGATATAGATGAGGTTGATTGGATAAAAATAAAATTTAATTATTAAGCATCAATAACTATTTTTATCCATATTGTATTAGTAGTTGTAGTATGATAATATTAGTCTAGTAAAATGGAATAATTAATATTTATAGCATATTTTTAGGGAGATGATAAGAGTATGGGAAAAATTATACTTACCATAGTAATAACAGTATTGATGCTCCTATTTGCAATTTTCTATTTTGGAGGTATCATATTTGTTACTTTTGCAGAAGGAATAAAGTTATTGCCAATAATTTTGCTTTTAATTGCCATAGGTATAGCAGGAGCAATTATTTATAATATGATAGAAAGAATAAAGGAAATAAAAGGGGGAGACGAAAATGATATTAGTAAATACTAATTACATTGCAGGAAAAGAGTTAGAAATGTTAGGAATGGTTAAAGGGTCAGTGGTATGGTCTAAAAATATAGGTAAGGACATTCTTAGTGGTCTTAAAACCGTTGTAGGTGGAGAGATAAAAGGCTATACAGAAATGATGAATGAAGCTAGAGCCATATCTACAAAGCGTATGGCTGACGAAGCAGAAACTATGGGTGCTGATGCTATAGTAAATATAAGGTATGCAACAAGCTCAATAATGAATGGTACATCTGAAGTTATTTGTTATGGAACTGCAGTAAAATTTAAATAAAATTATCTGAGATAGACTGAGTCAAATAAAAAAATTTGACTCAGTCTTTATTATTTATTGCAAAAATAATGTTTTAATACGAGCTTTAAAGAAGGACTACTAATATTCCTATAGCTTTTATATTATATTAATGTAATTTTAAATAGAGCCTAGAAATAAAAAGTTTAAATCTTTTTGTATAAATTAGCGTATATAAATAAAGGATATTTCTTAAGATATAGGTATTAAGATTTATAGTATGAGTAGAGAGTTACTACGTTCTTATATAACGATCTTCACTAAAGTACAACGACTTCTAAGTATCAAAAATACTGATACTAAGAAGTCTGTTAGTAAGCTTCAGTGGGAGAAAACTCCATCTGAAGCAAAGAACTCTATTTATATGAAATATGGAGGTATATATATGAAAAAGAATAAATTTAAATTGTTATGTGGTACTTTAGTTTTAACTACGGTGGTACTTTTTTCAGGGTGTAATAATATAAATGCAGGTGAAAGTGAAAAAGAGGAGGAAACTGTTGAAGTAGGAAATACAGAAAATCAAGATAATGATGAAGTTTCAGCAAGCACAGAAGATAAAGAGGGGATTATTAAAAAACCTAGTGATTCTGCGAGGGAGCTTGAGTTTAAGGATAGTTATGAAAGATCTCCATATTATAATTCAAGTAAAAAATATCCTATTATCACTATTTGCAAATCAAAAGAATGTTTAAAGGAGCATGAAGGGAAAGTAAAAGGACTTACTGTAAGTATGCTGTCATGTGTAAATGAAAACCGTGACGTAGATGCAAGCAAATATGATGATGAGTTTTTTTCTAAAAAAGCTTTAATTATTGTAACACTAGATGAATCAAGTGGATCTGTGAGGCATAAAGTAAGAAAGGTAATTAAAGAGGGCAATGAAATTTCTATAGCGATTGAGAGAATGGTTCCTGGAATTGGAACTGCAGATATGGCAGAATGGAATATATATATTGAGTTAAATACTGAAGACGTAGATGAAAATGATATAGTGAATCTTGGTTTGACTAAAGGTCTAAACTAGTTTTTAAATTTATGGTGAGTATGTAATTATATTAAGATTCATGCTCACCATTTTCATGTAATTATTTATAGTTCATATTTCTTTTATAGTTGGAAATTATAGAAAAGGTGAATTACTTTAAAATAAATGCGCTATAAAGATGGAAAAAGGTATATAATAAAAGGTAGAGTAAATTTATTGAAAAAGGAAGAAATTTTAATTAGGAGAATTGTGAGAATGAAGTTTGATTTAGAGTTGAGAGAGATAAAGGATATATGTGGAAATGTTATTTTTAATAGAGCCATGGATATGTACCTTAGAAATAAAGTTAGAAGTATAAGGATCAATGAAAACTCTATAAATATATTATCAGTTACAGCCATAGTACAGTCAGCCTATGATGTAAATAATTATAAAACTAGTGTACTTATAAATAATAGAAATTTTAAATTATATCCCAACTGTAGTTGTGAAGCTTTTAGTCAATATCATATGTGTAAGCATGTAGGAGCTGTACTTATAAAGTTAAATAAGGAAGGTGTAAGAGGCAGGGGTATAAATATTCCTAAGTCTGGAGAAGAAGAGCTTCTTGAAACCTATAAAAGTACCTTTGATAAGGCTATTAGAGGAGTTGAGAAAGAACCTCTAAATATGGATATTACCTTAGTGGTAGAGGATGAGCACTACGGAAGTAAGAAAAAAAGTTTTTATTTAGAGTTAAAGATAGGAACTAATAGATTATATGTGGTAAAAAATATTCGTGAACTTATGGAGTGTATGTATACAAGTGGTGGAACTATTAATTTTGGAAAAGAGCTTCAGTATAATAACACTAAATATATGTTTAAAGATAAGGATCAAGAAATCATGAATATTATAAAGGAAATTTATGATTTAAATTTAGAAGTAATGAATAGGGTATATACTAATCGTTCTGTATTCTTTAGTGGGAAAAGGGTATTTCTTTCAGAAGGACAACTTAAAAATATTCTAACCATTAAAAATGGGAAGACTATCAATTTAGATTATAAGGGAGAGCATTATAAAGATATAACTGTTTCATTAGGAAACATGCCTACTAGTTTTTATATGTTTATGAAGGGAGAAAATCTAAATATAGATATGAATGGTGAAATCTCAAAGGCCATTTGTGAGAATACAGGACTTTATTATTTAAATAACACTTTATATCTATTGTCTGAAAAGGAAAAAAGTGATTTTACTCCACTTCATAGAGCTTTTATGAAATCAAAAAATAATACTATATCCTTTAAAAAAAGTAGTATTAATGATGTGGCAAATTTTCTTCTACCTAAATTAAAGAGTATAAGCCCCATTGTTATTAAAGATGAAAGTGTAAAGGAACTTATAAAGGAGGAGCCTTTAGTAACAGAATTTTATTTAGATAAGGATAAAGATAGAGTAACTTGTGATGTGAAATTTAATTATGGAGAAGAAAGCTTTTATTATAATTTAGAAAATGAAAGTAAAAATATCAAAGAAGAAAATCATCAATTTTTAAATGAAAAAGAAGTGGGTGTATCTGAAGATATAGTTATTAGAGATATAGTGAAGGAAAGAAAGACTATAGAGAAGCTTTATGGACTTGGATTTAAAAATAGAGATAAAAGTTTCTATATTGAAGATGAAGATGAATTAGTAGAGTTTTTAACCTATGGTGTGGAGGAATTAGCTGAGGTAGGAGAGGTATACTACTCTGATAGTTTTAAGGAGATAAAAATATTAACGCCTAAATCCTTTAATTCTAGCATTAGACTAAATGATTTAGATCTTTTAGAGTTTAATTTTAATATCGAAGGAATTTCTAAAGAAGAATTGAAGGCAACTTTAACTTCAATTAAACAGAAGAAAAAATACTATAAACTAAAGAATGGCTCTATAATTCCACTTCAGGGCAGTGAATTTAAAGATATTTATTCTGTTATTGATAACTTTGATATATCAATTTCAAAGTTAGCTAGTGGAAGTGTAGAAATACCTAAGTATGCATCCTTATATATAGATGAAAAGATTAATAAGGGGGCATTGAATTTTGTTACAAGAAATAAAGGCTTTAAAAATCTTATAGATAATATAAAAGATGTAAAAAGTAATGAATATAAAGTTCCAGAAGAACAAGGTGCAGTATTAAGAACTTATCAAGAAATTGGATTTAAGTGGTTTAAAACCTTGTCTCAATGTGGATTTGGTGGAATTCTAGGAGATGAGATGGGACTTGGTAAAACCCTTCAAGCTATAACATTTATAAATTCAGAAAAACAAGAAGGAAATTTGAAAAATAAGGCACTAATTGTATGTCCTACTTCATTAGTTTATAACTGGGTTATGGAATTTGAAAAATTTTCTAAGGACCTAAGGATTGTAGCCGTAAGTGGAAATAAAGCAGAGCGAGAAATATTGATAGAAAACATAGAGGAGTACGATGTAATAATTACGTCCTATGCCCTAATAAGAAGGGATTTTGAATATTATGAGAAGATGAAATTTGATATTTGTATAATCGATGAGGCACAATATATTAAGAATCCAACTTCTTTAAATGCAGAATCTGTGAAGTCAATTCAAGCTAAGAGTAAATTTGCTATGACAGGAACACCAATAGAGAACTCACTTACAGAACTTTGGTCTATTTTTGATTTTATAATGCCTGGATATTTAAAAACCCATGGAAAGTTTAATAAAAACTTTGAATTGCCTATAGTAAAAGAAAAGGATGATAAAGCTTTAGAGGAGTTATTGAAGCTTATAAAACCATTTATTTTAAGAAGATTTAAAAGGGATGTAGCTCTTGAACTACCACCAAAGATAGAACATAAAATAGTGGTGGACATGACTTCAGAGCAGAAAAAACTATACTATTCTTATGTAGATGCCTATAAAGAAGAGATGGAGCAAGAAATAAAGGAAAACGGCTTTAACAAAAGTAGGATGAAGATATTATCACTTATTACTAGACTTAGACAAATTTGTTGTGATCCCGCTTCCTTTATAGAAAATTATAAAGGCGATAGTGGAAAGTATCACGCTCTTTATGACATTTTGGAAGAAGCTTTAGAGAATAATCATAAGGTGCTATTATTTTCTCAGTTTACTACAATTCTAGGTAGTATAAGAGAAAAGTTGAATAAAAAGGGAATAAACACTATGTATTTAGATGGTTCTGTTCCATCTAAAGATAGGATGAATTTAGTTAAAGAGTTTAATGAGGGGGAACCATCAGTATTTTTAATTTCTTTAAAGGCTGGGGGAACAGGACTTAATCTTACCTCAGCTGATATGGTAATACATTTTGATCCATGGTGGAATCCAGCGGTGGAAGAACAGGCTGAGGATAGAGCACATAGAATTGGACAAAAGAATGCTGTGGAAGTAATAAAACTTATAGCCAAGGGAACTATAGAGGAGAAAATTTACAATATACAAGAAAAGAAAAAAGAAATCATAGATAAAGTAATAGATGGAGAAGAACATACGGAATTAACCTTATCTTCTATGAATGAAAAGGAACTAGAAGAGTTATTTTCATAATAAAACTCTATCTGAAAAGTGTTTACTACAGCTTATTTTAAGAAGATAATTACCAATTAATTATATTTAGATAATGAAATTTTTAGCCTGTCGAAATAAGTCATTGAAAATATAAGGGATATGAAGTATAATTATATTGTGAAGAATAGTGTTTAGATATAAGGTACTTAAAGCTTACAGCATGAGAATTTAAAGGTTAAGAATTATCTTAGCCATAATTATATGTTATGTAATAAATATATTAAGATGTATTTTGCAAGGTTAAGATTTTTCTAACCTTGCATTAGTACTTAAATAGACAATTTAATTTAGAAGGGAGATACTACATGGGTAGACAAAATGCACTATGTGAAGAAAAAATCACAAAATTATTACTTAAGTTTTCTATACCAGCCATCATTGGGATGTTGGTTAACGCACTATATAATATTATAGATAGAATGTTTATAGGACACATTCCAGAGGTAGGAAATTTAGCAATTACAGGTATTGGAGTAACTATGCCAATATCAACTATTATATTAGGGTTTGGTATGTTAGTTGGAATAGGTACTGCTACTACTATTTCCATAAGATTAGGACAAAATAAGAAGGAAGAAGCAGAGAAGATTCTAGGAAATGCTTTTACTTTAATTATAATCATTAGCTTAGCTATAACAGCTATAGGATTAATCTGGGGAAAGGATATACTAAGAATGTTTGGAGCTAGTTCAAGCACACTAGTATATGCTGAAGAGTACATGCAGATTATATTTATAGGTACTATATTTAATATGTTAAGTTTCGGACTAAACCACACCATAAGAGCTAGTGGAAGTCCTAATATAGCTATGGCATCTATGCTTATAGGAGCAATTACTAATGTAATTCTTGACCCAATATTTATATTTACATTAGGAATGGGAGTTAAAGGGGGAGCTATAGCTACAGTAATAGCTCAAATTGCTTCAGCTATATGGGGAGTAAGCTTCTTTTTAAGAGGAAATGCTAATCTGAGAGTTAAAGTTAAAAACTTTAAGCTAGAGAAAAAGATAATATTAGCTATATTTGCTATAGGAATGTCACCATTTAGCATGCAAATTGCAGCAAGTATAGTTCAAGTAATATCAAATAATGCTTTAAGGAATTATGGAGGAGATCTAGCCATAGGAGCAATGACTATAGTAAATAGTATAACTATGATAATCCTTATGCCGATTTTTGGATTAAACCAAGGAGTACAGCCTATTATAGGATATAATTATGGAGCTAAAAAATATGATAGAGTTAAGGAGGCTATAAAGTATCCTCAAATAGCAGCTTTAATTATTGCTACCATAGGATTTTTAATGATAGAACTTATTCCAGGAGTTTTAGTAAAGTCATTTAACTCAGACCCAGAGCTACTTTCAATAACGAAGCATGGGATGAGAATTTTCCTTTCTATGATTATTTTTGTAGGACCACAGATTATAAGAACTAACTACTTCTCTTGTATAGGAAAAGCTAAGAAATCTATGTTCTTAAGTTTATTAAGACAAGTAATACTTTTAATACCATGTCTTATAATTCTGCCTAGGATACCACTTACAAATGGAGGAACTCTTGGATTAACAGGAGTATGGATGGCAGGACCAACTAGTGATTTCATATCTGTTATAATCACTCATTTTATGTTTAAGCATGAAATTAAGAAGTTAGACAATCCTGACATAGAAGATGGAGAAGTTATGGGAGAGGCTATTTAGGTTTCTCAATTAAATATAAATAAAAAACTGTTAACATAACATTATGTTAACAGTTTTTTATACTAAGAAGCCTTTATATTGTAAAGCATGTTTTAATTACACCTCATGTATTTTAAACTATAGCAATTCCACCTTCAACAAGAATATGTTGAGAAGTTACGTAGCTAGAAGCATCTGATGATAGATAAATAATTGTTCCATTAAGTTCACCTTTTTTACCTGGTCTTCCGGCAGGAGAAATAGCATTGTAAGCTCTAAGAAATGGTTCATGCTTAAAAAGAGTATTTTCTGTCATCTCAGATTCAAAAAGGCCAGGACCTATAGAATTAACTGTAATATTATCTTGCATATAGCTTGCAGCCATACCCATAGTTAAGCCTCTAACAGCTGCTTTAGAAGTATTGTAGGAGTGACGGAAAAGAGAAGGATCTTTGTCTGCAATAATAGCATTTATAGAAGCTATGTTAACAATTTTACCATATTTCCTGTCTCTCATATGAGGAACTACATATTTACTCATTAAGAAAATTCCCTTAACGTTAATGTCCATAACTTTATCCCAAGCTTCAACAGACATGTTTTCAACAGAACCTGCAGTTGCAACTCCTGCGTTATTAAGAAGGATATCAATTTGTCCAAAGTGTTTCATAACTTCGTCTATTGCTGCTTTAACACTATCTTCATTAGCAACATCACATTGAACAGCTAGAGCTTTTCCACCATTATTTTCAATTTCTTTAACTACATTATCAAGTTTATCTTTTCTTCTTGCAAGTAGTGCAACACTAGCTCCATATTCAGCATAAGCTCTAGCGGCATCAGCTCCTAGTCCACTAGAAGCACCTGTAACTATAGCAACTTTACCAGTAAGATTGAATAAATTGTTCATAACATCAAATCCTTTCTAAAATATAAATATCTTGTAAATATTATCAATAAACAAATATTATTAATGGATATTTACTTGCTATAATAATATAGTAGCATAACTTCAACATATTGTAAATTAATTAATTATTTAACAAGGTGCTTTAATACTAATTTATAATTAGTATTATGCTAACCTGAGAGATTAATTGTCATGCAGTTGTAGATTTATCATACAAAATATTCTATAATTTTAATATACTCTCAAGTGTAAGGAGCTAGTTTAGGAGGAATATGAATGATTAATATTTGTAGAGCTAAAGTAGGGGAAGCAAGTATTTTAAGTAATATTGCTATAAACTCGGAAGCATATTGGGGTTATGGTGAAGAATATATGAAAAGTTATAAAAACACTTATGGTGTAAGTGAAAACTATATAAAGGAGGAATAGAATTGAAATTAAAAAATAAAACTTTTTTAGGAGTGTGCTTAATACTATTATTATGCAGTTTTAGTGGTTGTACATTGGATACAGGGAAAGCAGATATTTATGATAATAATGAAAAAATTGCAAAAGATGGAGATAGCTATAGCTATGTAGGTAGGAATCAATCGGGTTCTAAAAATGAAATTACCGTTAAATATGGGAAGTTTTCAGGAGCAGACACAATTTGGAATATAGAATCAGAGGGACAAAGTGAAATTACCATTAAATATGATTCAAAGGTTGAAAGTGGTGATTTTAAAGGAGTTTTAATTAGTCCAGAAAAACAGGTGGAGGATATACTAGTAGGCACTGAAACCGGGGAAAGAACAATAAAATTAACAGAGGGAAAATATAGATTTAAATTTGTAGGAAATAAAGCAAAGGGAAAGATTGAAATTTCAATTAAAACTGAAGAGGATGAACAGGTTAAGATAAGAAAAGTAGATAATGACTAATATTAAATCGTTTATAAGGGCCATATGAAAATAATTAAGTTAGAAATCTTAGTTAATTTCCATATAGTCCTTATTTATATTATTACAGTTATTCTAACATATAAAATTTATCTGAAATAATCTCTAATATTTTATCAAGATTAGCATTACCACTATAGGTAACATGAATTATATTCTTACCACGAGAAGCAAACACATTATAATAATTTACATTAGGAGAAGAATAAAGTTTTGAACTATCCTCATAAACACTCAAATGATCAAAATTTGAATTGTTTACCTGAACAGTATTTTCACCAAAATTATGTTTATTTTCTAGGGCTGTAACTAAGCTATCTACCAAGTAATGAAAGGTTATTTTATAGGTTGAGGTATGGATATAAGTATCAATACCGTTTTTATCTACACTCTCTGTAGTATTATAAGTGGTAGCAAAAATATTATAGGTATAATTATAGTGATTTAGTTCCTTCTCTGTAGATGAAGCAGGGTCAATCCTTTTTACATCCTTAGAACCCTCTATATCATATAATGTGACAATAGGTAAATCATAGGCTTTCTCTTTAAAACTATGGTTAATACTAGTAATAACTTGTGAAAATAAGTATATTAATATAAGGAGAATTATAGGAAAAGAAATACCGTTTAATGGAAAAAGTTTATCCTTATATTTTGTATATTTGTTAACACCTGCTTCTTCTGAGAAGTTCTCTATAGCCTTATTAACATACTTATATCCTAAAAAAGAGCGAACACAATCATATGCTGAGATAAATAATATTAAGGTATATATATGAAAGACGGTATCTACTAAAAATAAATGAATAGAGCCATAACTTTTTAACAAAAAGAATATAGTAATAAAATAGAGAATATTAAGAACAAGAGTCATAATAAATTCACTAAAAATATGTTTTTTTAGTGAATTTAGTTGATAAATTTGTTCCCCAGTATCTAACTTAAGAGGAAGAGGATTTTTAATTTCTGGGGCAGAAAATAAAGCAAATTTATTAAAAGAATTTGATATGCTACCACCAAAAGGTTTATAACTGCATACATAACTCCAATTGTCATCTTCATAAAGTGATATATTTTCATCTGAGGTGTAATTCTCATCAGAAAGAAGTACAACTTTAAATTGTGTTTTTTTAGGTTCTCCTTTTTCAAGCTTTATAAAATAAGCTCCAACTTCTTTAATGTGTAATCCATTTCTTGCCATTTTAGAAAACCAGATTTCATGCTCTGCTAGTTTCCAATAGCTTTTAGGACGTAATCTATATACTGAATTTCTTTTTTTCAACAGTATCCCTCCTAATCAAAAGTATAAAATATGTTTTAAAAACTTTGATTTTATATAAAAAAGCTAAAAAACATATGAACATAATATTTTTAATTATATAAATTCTACATAAAATATAATAATAATTCTATTCTGATATTAAAGAAATCTTTTGTTTTATCAATGGTATTATCTTATTTACATTTTCTTTACCAGTATATATCACACGCATAACACCTTTTCCTTTACAAGCATAGATTTCGTATCCATCACTTGTTTCTTGAACAATTAAAAGATCTAGCTCATCATCATGTAAAATAGGAGGCGTAGTATCATCTGTTCTTGAGTCCTCACCATCCTTCCATAATTCTAAGAGTAGTTTTTGGGACATGGATTTAAATCTTACTTGATATACTTCATTATTTAGTATAGCATCATGAGATTTTAAATAGGTTGTAGTTGGATTAGTCATTATAGCCCCCAATTCAAAACTAGTATACTTTAATGGAGCAAAAAAGGTTTTCTTCAAATTGTAGCGACGCTCATAATTAACTTCCTCAGAAGTGGAAATTGGAGTTTCTTCTAAGGTTTCTGAGTTTTCTATTTCCTTTAGTCTTATAATTGCCATGGAAGTGGTGTCATCAGGAATAGTTTTTTCATCATCATAACCTGTAAACAATGATGTGAAGGTTAAAGCTACTAAAGTTATTGAAAGTAGAATTAGACAAGAACTAATAAAAATAGATACTATATAATTAAACTTCCAAGGTGCATTATGATCCACGGAGGTTCCTTGTAAAAGGCACTTTCTAAGTTTGCCTATATATATAATTTCAAACAATCCATTAATAAAGGTTAAAATAATTATTAATTGGGAGAGAAGTTCTAGATAACTCATATTTACTAAAACACTAATGTATCTTTTAGCAATAAACATAGGGATAACAGCATAAAATGCAAATAAAATTGCAAAAGAAATAAGAAGTTGTGTTAAAGCTTTTTTATAAAAGGGTTTTAATAGCTGTGCATATTCTTCGGGGATAATATGAACCTCTGTGGTATTAAATTCATAGGGTGATGAGAAAATATGAAAATTGTTATAGTTTGTAACATATTTCCATCCACGAGCTTTATACATTCTAATTTGTTTTTCGCTCAATTCATCCTTTTCCTTAGACATTTCTATTCTATAGTACATATCCCTAGATTCATCTTTATTAAATTTAGCGAAATACTTCCCCATTTTTTCTATGAAAAGTCCTCTTTTAGCCATGGAATTAAGCCAGCTTTCGGTAACACCAATTTTCCAAGGAGAGCCTGGTTTAAATTTATAAACAGATTTACTCAAAATTAAATCCTCCTAAAAACATAAATAATATATTACATATTAAATAAATTATACCAGTAAATTTGATGGAAGTTAATCTAAAGTTAATGAAAGCCTATTATTGTTCTTAAAAAATTATGAGTTTATGAAATGTACATTTATTATTTCAAATTTCTTAATACTTTTTTAGACAAATAAGTAAATCTGTATAATTACATTTTAATTGTATTAAACTATAATAATAAATAAGCAATCTTCATTAATTAATTTAACTAGAAAGTTGAGGTAATTATTATGAGTAAAAAATCAAATAAAAGTAGCATAAATCCTTTAGTGGCTATAGGAGCTATAGCAGGGGCAGCAACAATAGCTACTTTAGGAGCTAAAAAACTTAAGAACAAATCACAAAGTCAAGAGACGGAAATTGAATATATAGATCATTCAGGAAAACAAGTTTACTTTGTTGGAGGAGGTTTAGCTTCTTTAGCAGGAGCAGCTTATCTTGTACGAGACTGTAATTTTAAAGGCGAAAACATTCATATTATAGAGGGAATGCAAATTCTTGGTGGTAGCAATGATGGTGCTGGAGATGTACAAAATGGTTTCCTATGTCGTGGTGGTAGAATGCTAAATGAAGAAACTTATGAAAATTTTTGGGAACTATTTTCAAGTATTCCATCTTTAGATATGGTAGGTAAAAGTGTTACAGAAGAAATACTTAACTTTGACCATTTACATCCAACTCATGCTCAAGCTCGTTTAGTAGATAAGTATGGTGTAATTCAAGATGTAAAAAGCATGGGATTCAACAATGAAGATCGTATGGCTCTCGGTAAATTAATGATTACTCCAGAAGAAAGTTTAGATGATATGACTATAGAGCAATGGTTTAGTCATACCCCTCATTTCTTTGAGACTAACTTCTGGTATATGTGGCAAACAACCTTTGCTTTCCAAAAATGGTCTAGTCTGTTTGAATTAAAGCGTTATATGAATCGTATGATTTTTGAATTCTCTCGTATAGAAACACTAGAAGGAGTTACTCGTACACCATATAACCAATATGAATCTGTGATTTTACCAATAAAGGCATATCTAGATGAACATGGAGTTGATTTTAGTATAAATGCAACGGTAACAGATTTAGATTTTAGACCAAGTAATGAAATTACAGTAACAGCTATTCATGTAGAAGATGGAAATGGAGAAAGAGTTATTGAACTAAATGAAGGTGATGTTTGTATCATGACTAATGGTTGTATGACTGATAGTGCAACTTTAGGCGATCTTCATACACCGGCAGCTTTTGACCCTAGTGCTCCAATCTCAGGTGAGCTTTGGAGAAAAGTTGCTAATAAAAAACCAGGACTTGGTAATCCGGATCCTTTCTTTAATCATCCAGATGAAACTAACTGGGAAAGCTTCACTGTAACTTGTAAAGGAAATAAACTATTAAAATTAATAGAGCAGATTTCTACTAATATTCCAGGTAGCGGTGCTTTGATGACTTTTAAAGATTCTAATTGGTTAATGAGTATTGTAGTTGCAGCTCAACCACACTTTAAAGCTCAAACAATGGATACAACTATTTTCTGGGGCTATGGGTTATATACAGATAAAGTTGGAGATTATGTAAAGAAACCAATGCGAGACTGTACTGGTGAAGAAATGTTAATAGAACTTTTACATCATTTACATTTAGAAGATCAGATAGATGAAATTATGGAAGATGTGGTGAATGTTATTCCATGCATGATGCCTTATATAGATTCTCAATTCCAACCTCGTAAGATGTCTGATCGACCAAAGGTTGTACCAGAAGGATCAACTAAC
Organism: Clostridium sulfidigenes; assembly: GCF_000732635.1. Lineage (GTDB taxonomy): Bacteria > Bacillota > Clostridia > Clostridiales > Clostridiaceae > Clostridium_J > Clostridium_J sulfidigenes. The sequence goes on from NZ_JPMD01000015.1 coordinate 22,111, forward strand.
TTTGCTATGATTAGTCAATTCGTTGAAATACCAGAGGACATGGTATTTACTGAAGAGTATTCAGTACGTGCAGCAAGAATTGCAGTATATACTTTATTCAAAGTGAAGAATAAGAAAATATGTCCTGTAACTCCATATAAAAAGAATCCTAGGATACTAAAAGAAGCTTTAAAAACTTCTTATAGATAAACAGATTATCCATAGTCCATTAATGGTTATTATGGATAAAAACTTCCACTAAGTCAAAAAAACTAGTAGCTTCATTTGTGCTGAAGCTACTAGTTTTTTATGTTAATATATTTATATTTGAATATGGTATTAATATCCTATACAATAAAATAAAGGAATGAGACTGGGACGAGAGAATTTATTTTATATGAAAGTAGTGATACAAGTGAATGATATTATCTTAATAGCAAAGCATTATTTTAAAGGGTTATCAAAAGAAAATGGTCTAACTACAAGTAAAGTTAGAGCGTTTTCATCAAAGCTATATAAAACTATAGAAGATAAAAGTATTGATAATATTTTTAATATATGTGAACAATTACTTGATGAACATAAATGGGAATTAGGGGTTATTGCATACGATTGGGCTTATAGAGTTAGGAATCAGTATAATAATGACACATTTTTTGTATTTGAAAGTTGGTTAAAGAAGTATGTTACAGGCTGGGGAGATTGTGATGATTTTTGCACACATGCCTTTGGAGAATTATTAAGTCAAAATAATGAACTATTTAAATATGTGATAATTTGGACAAATCATCCAAGCTTTTTTGTGAGACGTGCAGCTGCTGTTATCTTAATTTATCCTATTAAAAAAGATAAGTATCATGGAATCAATCCTTACATAATTTCAGATATGCTTATGAAAGATGAACATCATCTCGTATTGAAAGGGTATGGCTGGATGCTAAAAGTGCTGTCACAGGTTGAAAAGGATAAGGTATATGAGTATTTATTAAAGAATAAAAATATTATGCCACGAGTAGCTTTTAGGTATGCTTTAGAGAAGGTTGATGAAGAAACTAGAAGAAGATTGATGATGAGTTAATATATATTACTATTATTGATAAGGTTATTATACTTAAAATATAAATTTTTAAATCATATTTTTATTTGTTGACATTATCACTAATTAGTGATAAATTTAGATTATGAAAGATATAAAGAAATTAATTAAAGAAAATAACTTAGACCTATCAACTTTAGTCGTATTTACTAGAGCGGAGCATGAAATTCATAAAAGGGAGTTTCAAACTATAAAGGAAACTGGACTTACAGTTGCTCAGTTTGGAGTTTTAGAGGCCTTATACAATAAGGGAGACTTAAAAATATATGAGTTAATAGAAAAAATATTAACTACTTCTGGTAATATAACTGTGGTTATAAAAAATTTAGAGAAGGAAGGATTAGTAAAAAAGATTATAGATCCAGAAGATAAGAGAGTTGCTATAATCTCTATAACAGATAGGGGGAAAAAAATTATTGAAGACATTTTTCCAAAGCATATTAAAAATATTAGTAGGATCTTTAGTGTTTTAACGGATGAAGAAAAAATTATGTTAAAAAGTATATTAAAGAAATTTAAAAACTTGTAATGAGTTTTTATAAAAATATATCACTAATTAGTGATAAAGTGGAGGTTGTTATGTTAAAGAGAATAGATAGTAATAACATGGGGAAAAGTAACTACGGATGGTTAAAAGGAAATTTTCATTTTTCTTTTGCAGAGTATTTTAAACCAACAAATATTAATTTTGGTGTGCTTAGGGTACTAAATGATGAGGTTATGAAGGCTAATTCAGGATTTGACACTCATCCTCATAATGACATGGAGATTATAACTTACATTGTAAGAGGAGAATTAACTCATGGAGACAGTATGGGCAATATTGGAAGCTTAGAGAGAGGTCAAATGCAATATATGAGTGCTGGCACAGGAGTATACCACAGTGAATTTAATCATAGCAATGAGGATTTAAGGATTCTTCAAATATGGATTATGCCTGATAAGAAAGGATATAAACCTAATTACGGAGATTATAGATTTAATTGGAAAGATAGAACCAACAATTGGCTCCATATGGTATCTGGCACTTTAAAGGATGTACCTATAAATGTTCATCAAGATATAAATGTGTATACAACTTATTTAGAAAGGGATAAAGAGATATACTTTAATGTAAATAAAGGAAGACAGGTATACTTAGTACAAATTGAAGGTAACTCAGAAATTAATAATGTGCATTTAAATGAACAAGATGCCTTAGAAATAGTTGAAGAAAACATTAAAATTAAAGCTAATGAAAACTCACATTTAATTGTAATAGAAATGAATAAAACAGAAGCACTATATATATGATAACTACAATATAAAATTTAAGAACAAAAATAAAATTATGTCTTGTGTGATGATATATACAAGATAACAAAGGAGAGAAAGATATGAGTAAAGTATTATACATTAAAGCAAATATTAAGAAGGATGGAGAATCAAGAACTTTTAAGGTATCGGATAGTTTTATAGAGGAGTATAAAAGTAGTAATCCTAATGATGAAATAATTACTTTAGATCTATATAAAGAAAATATAGATTTTCTAAAACCAGAGGATTTAGGAGAAATATTTGGAGCTAAAAATGAAGAAAGTAGGAAGCACCCAATTCTAAAATATGCATATCAATTTGCAGAAGCAGATAAATATGTAATTGCAGCACCAATGTGGAATTTAAGTATTCCTGCAATTTTAAAAGCTTATATAGATTATGTAAGTGTTACAGGAATAACATTTAAGTACACAGCAGAAGGGCCAGTTGGACTTTTAAAGGATAAAAAAGCTGTACACATTGTGTCTAGAGGAGGAGAATATGGGGATGCACCATATGAAATGGGGGATAGATATTTAAGAACAATCCTAGGATTCTTTGGAATTCAAGATATGAAGACTATTGCTGTAGAAAGTTTAGATGTTGTTGGAGCAGATGTTGAAGGGAAAGTTGAACAAGGAATAAAAGTAGCTAAGGATACTGCCAAGTTGTTTTAAAATTATATGTGTTAAAAAGCCATAATTAGTTTTATGGCTTTTTTATATGGATTAAATATCAATAAAAAAAGAAATGTATTTACTTTATTACTCTACCATGGTAAAGTAATAAAGTAGTAGATTATAATTAAGTGGGGGGATAAGCAAATGAGTAAAATATTAAGAAGTGTAATAATCTATGGAATTATTGCAGTAATTGCATTATCAATAGCAGGATGTAACAATAAGTCACAGGATGCAATGGATAAGGAAACACTTATAATTGGTTTTGATGATACTTTTGTTCCTATGGGATTTAAAGATAATAATGGAGAAATAGTAGGTTTTGATATTGATCTTGCTAAGGAAGTATCAAAAAGAATAGGTAAACAAGTAACATTTCAGCCTATTGATTGGTCTATGAAAGAATCAGAACTTAACTCAGGAAAAATAGATCTTATATGGAATGGTTATAGTATAACCAAAGAAAGAAAAGAAAAGGTGAATTTTACAAATCCCTATCTGGAAAATAGACAAGTTATAATAACTTTAGCGAATTCAAAAATAAACAGTAAAGTTGATTTAAAAGGTATGAATGTTGGAGCACAAAATCAGTCTAGTGCAGTAGATGCAATAAACAAGGAAGAGGAACTTTTAAAAACCTTTAAGGATGGTAAGGTTTTTACCTTTGAAACAAATAATGAAGCATTAATGGATTTAGAAGCAAAAAGAATAGATGCTGTTGTAGCTGACGAGATTTTAGCAAGATATTATATAAACAAAAAAGGTGAAGGTAAATATAAAATATTAAATGATGATTTTGGAGATGAATCTTATGGTGTTGGTATACGAAAAGGTGATGAAAAATTGCTAGAGAAGCTTAATGAAGCCTTTGAGGATATAAAAAAAGATGGTACAGCTAAGAAAGTTTCCGAAAAGTGGTTTGGAAAAGATATAATTAAATAGGAGTGTATTTATATGAATAATTTAATTACCCTATTACCACAAGTATTCCAAGGATTAAAAGTAACCATTGAGGTATTTATATTAACACTTGTAATTTCAATACCTCTTGGAATACTAGTTGCGCAGGGACGATTATCTAAAAATAAAATATTGAACAAAATAACAAGCGGGTACATTTTAATTATGAGAGGAACCCCTCTACTCCTACAAGTTGTATTTATATTTTTTGGTTTACCTATTATAGGGATAACCTTTAACAGATTTCCCGCTGCTATATTAGCATTTACTCTTAATTATGCAGCATATTTTGCAGAAATATTTAGGGCTGGAATAATTTCTATAGAGGAAGGACAATACGAAGGAGCTAAAGTTCTTGGCTTTTCTCAAAAATACATATTTTTTAAAATAATTCTTCCACAAGCTATTAAGAGAATACTTCCTGCTCTGGCAAATGAGACTATTACACTTGTAAAGGATACTGCCTTAGTGTATGTAGTTGGATTAGACGAACTACTAAAAGTTGGTAAAATAGCATCTAATAGAGAAGCTTCTCTTATGCCCCTTTTAATAGTAGGAATGATATATTTACTTTTAATTGCATTGTTTGGTGAAATATTTAAAAAATTAGAAAAAAGGTATAGTTACTATCAATAGAGGAGGAATATTGTGCTTAGAGTAATTGGATTAGAAAAAAGTTTTGGTGATAGTAAAGTTTTAAAAGGTGTAAACCTTGAAATAAAAGAAGGGGAAATTACTGTTATAGTAGGACCCTCTGGAGGTGGAAAAACAACCCTTCTTAGGTGTATAAGTGGATTAACTAAACCTGATAAGGGTTCTATAATAATAAACAACAAGTATTTATACAAAGATGGAGAAGGGGCTCATAGAAAGGAAAAGTTGGAAATACCTATGGATGTGGGGCTAGTATTTCAAAATTTTAATTTATTCCCACATATGAATGTTTTGGAAAATATTACAGAAGCTCCAAGGGTAGTATTGGGAGTTGGTATTGAAGAAGCTAAAAATAAAGCCAAAGAAATATTAGGTTTTTTAGGACTTGCAAATAAAGAAAATAGCTATCCATTTCAACTTTCAGGGGGACAAAAACAGCGAGTTGCCATAGGAAGGGCACTTGCAATGAATCCAAAACTTATATGTTTTGATGAACCAACCTCTGCCCTAGATCCAAGCATCACTGAAGAAGTAGCGAATCTTATAAAAAAATTAAGTATTGAAAAGGGCATGACAGTTTTAATTATTACTCATGATATGACTTTTGCAACTATAGTAGCTGATAGAATTTTATCCATGGATAACGGAGTATTAAAAAATGAACATATGTATATTTAAAGTGAGGATAATCTCTTTATGATGGGATTATCCTTCTTTTTGTTTATTATTAAGTAAAGTTTGATATAAAAAATATGTAACGACAAGCTATATCTGTAATTAAAAGAGAAGTTAGAACTTTTCATGGAATTCTTACAATAATGAAAGACTAATGTAATAGATGTAAATATGAAGTTAGTTATAAAAAACATATAATTTACTTAAAAGAAACTATAGGAGGATATAAAATGAAAAAATTAATAGGAATTATTGTAAGTATAATAATAGTAGGTGGAGTTTTATTGTTAGTAAGTTCTAACGGTATAATTAATCTAGGTTCAACAAAGTATTACGTTAAAACTGTCAGTAAATATAAGGATATAACAAGTGAGAATAGTGGAGGATACAATACGTATGAGTATAAAATAAATGGGTATGATAAAGATGGAAATGAGAAATTAATTACATTTATAACGTCAAAGATACTAAAGGTTGATAGATATTTAAAGGTATATGTTAAGGGTGAAAAAACAAAGAGTTATGAAGAAGTTGAAATAAAAGAACTACCCGATAAGGTAAAAGAAATCTATAAATTAAATTAGTTTATTATTCAATGTTTTTATTTGAGAAGGAAATTATGTTAATATAGGACTAGAGAAAACATAATTTTTAGGGGATGAAAATACAATGAACGCAATTAATCACTTTAAGACTATAACAAAACATAAGTTATTAGTTATGAAATACTGCTTTAAGGTGGGGTTATATAAACAAGGAATATTACATGATCTTTCTAAGTACTCTTGGGTAGAATTTTCAGCAGGAATAAAGTATTACAGAGGAGATGTTAGTCCTAATGGAATACAAAAGAAGGTGGAAGGATATTCTAAGGCTTGGCTTCATCATAAGGGAAGAAATAAGCATCACTTAGAATATTGGATTGATTATGGTACGAAAATACAAGATGGAATAGTTGGTATGAAAATGCCCAATAATTATGTAGTTGAAATGTTTATTGACAGAATTTGCGCTTGTATGAATTATGAAAAAGAGAAGTATAAAGATAATTCGGCTTTAATATATTATGAAAGGGGTAAGGATTATCAAATTATTCATGAGGACAGTAGGGAATTATTAGAGCTTTTACTTAATAAGTTAGCAAGTGAAGGTGAACAGATAACTCTAGATTATATAAAAAAACAGATTTTAAAATAACATAATAAAGCCATCTGAAAGGAGAAATTACTCCTTTTAGATGGCTTTAATTTTTTAGTTTTTAAATTTTGTACCCTTAGGATAGATTATTTCTATACTACCATCACTGCTACCAGTCATGTGACCTGGATTACCTTTAAAGAGGGTTTTCCCTTTAAAGCAATCAAATTGAGACATTGTACCATAGGAGCTAAGAAGAATAACCTTTTGGTTTTCGTCATAAGTATAGTTAATATATAGTTTGTTATCCTCAAGTTTTGCTGTAACTATAGGGTTTTTGAAATAATTAAGATTTATATAGTCCACTTCATTGCAGGGAAGATGGTATTTTACAATAATATTTTCATAAATTTCTTCTATTGAGGAGTCGCTATACCGAGTAGTAAAAATATTTTCTTCATCTTCATTAAATTGAGTTACTATTTCAATAGGGATATCAGTGTTAAGATTAGTTAGAGCCACTTCTATTTCTTTTTCTTCAAAATTTTTAAAGGGGTTGTCGTTAACAAAGTCTATGGAATCAGATCCCATTTCACTAGTGCTATTGTATGGATAACTATGGGTAAAAACACTTAAAGATATCACAATGATAAAGCAGAAAAGGGCAATTCCACATAAAATAAATCTAGATTTAGTTGTATTTTTAGTCTCAGCTTTATAATATACTATAGTATTATTTATAACTACAGTCGAAATAAGTAAAATACCTAGGGTTATAGTACACTTTACAACAAATATGCCAAGGGAAGGTTCTTTAGTCCAAAAGCTAAAAAGATTTCCAATAGCAATGAACAGAGCTCCATTGTTAAAGAATGCAGCCACTACAAACATTATGAAAGTAATATAGAAATACATATGAAATTTTTTACTCAAAACATTGATTAACAAAGTCAGGGCAATTAACATGGAGCCGTAGAGTAAATTAACTATAAAACCTGAGATTAAGAAAGGTAAATTTATAGGATAAGCAAAAGATATATTAGAATTTAAACTTCCAATTAATGCCCAAATGTTATATTGAATTAGGTATAAAAGTAAAGAAGTTACTGACACTTTTAATAGAGTAATGTAGTTAAACAGAGCATAAGACATAAATCTTGTTTTATTATCCTGGGGAAAAGCTTGATGTTGATTATTGAAGGAGTTATACCACAATAAAGTTCCGATGCTTATACTAATTGCTAGGAAAAGACCATTAGTGGTATAGGTCTGTAGACTGTAGGTAGTTACATCTTTAGAATAAGTGAAAATATCCATAAGAGTTGCAATTAAATCAATTGAAAAAAAGGATGCAAGTAGTATATAAATTATCCAAAGTGCCTTTTTATGCTCTTTTGAGCGTATTTTATATAGATTATTAATATTTTTTAATTGTCTTTTATCCATAACTCCTCCATGCCTCCATTATAATTATTTTCAGTCAGATAAATATATAGCTCTTCTGGACTGATTCTTGAAATATTCAAATTGTTAGTTGATATCTCTATCTCTAAAGATTCTGTAATTAAGCCTTCTATTATTGCAAAGGAGGTTATGTTACTAAAATCTTTATATAGTACTTTTTTATCTTTAATGAAATTTACTAAATTATCAGGATTTCCATCTACTCTATAGGCAGACTCCTTTATAGTATCCATAGCTTCATATAAAACTAAAGACCCATTATTAATTATTACTAGTTCTGAAAGAATATTTTCCAACTCCGATAAAATGTGACTAGAAATAATTATAGTTCGTGGATGTTCTATATAATCTCGTAGTATGATATCATAAACAGATTTACGAGTTTTAATATCCATGCCTAAAATTGGTTCATCAAACATGGTAACCTTGGCACGACAGGAAATACCACATATAAAGTTAAATAAACTTCTCATACCTTGAGATAAATTTTTATACTTAATTTTCATTTTAAGATTAAAATGTTTTAAAAGGTTTTCTGCAAACTTAAGGTCGAAGTTAGGGTACATCATATTATAATACTCAACAATTCTACCTAGACATAAGTTAGATTCATAGGACATATTATGATAGCTATATACAATTTCCTCTAATACGGATAAATTATCCATGGGGTCTTCGCCTAAAACCATTAATTCTCCTTCAGTTTTCTCAATTAGACCTGCGCATAGTTTCATAAAAGTAGTTTTTCCTGAGCCATTACTACCGATTAAACCTATGAGTTGATTTTCATTTATTTCTACAGATAGATTATCTATAGCCACCTTAGATTTATATCTTTTAAAAAGATTTCTAGCTATAATGCAAGAAGTCATATTATTTATCCTCCTTATAGTGTTTTTTTATAGTTTCAAGTACATAATCTTGAGATAAGTCTAATTTTTTTGCTGTATTGACTAGATCTTTTACCAGTTTTTCGAAGGTTTCATTTTTCCTTCTATTCATAATTTTTTTCTTTGCATTGGGAGTTATAATCATAGCTAATCCTCTTTGTTTTTCAAGAATACCTCTTCCTACTAATAAATTAATTCCCTTAGCTGCAGTAGCAGGGTTAACTGTAAGCTCTTTGGCGATTACTAATTGAGAGTAGCAAGTACCACTTTCTTCTAAAGTTCCACTAAGAATATCATCTTCAATAGCATTTGCAATTTGAACATATATAGGAACTAGGCTATTTACATCTATTTTCAAGGGTAAACCTCCTTTGTTTCAGGGACTACATTACATGAGTAATGTAGTATTGTACTTTTAGTATATTATCATTAGGAATTAATGTCAATTTGTTTTTAAAAAATAATTAGAATATAAAATAATAATACTTTTATAATATAGATTCAAAACTTATACAAATGAACATAAAATGAACACAAATGTGAATATACAGGTGTAATACTGAGAATTAATAAGAAATAAGGGGTAAAAAGGGGAAAAAGAGCGAATATGATACTTTATTTTTTTGTGATTTTATAGTAATATAATTATAGAATATCGATAAATATTGACTCTCAAAGTCAAAATTTGTTGGATTTATATCTAAAATCTTAAAGTACATAGGACAAGTTATTATTTATATGTGTAAAGAAAGTTATGAGTATAATATACAATATAAAATTATTATGAAATAAATAAAAAAATTGATAAGATGGAATGCTGGAAATTATAGAATTTATGCCGTGAAATGGCTAAAAATTTTTTCATAGGTCTGAAAACGTTTAAAGAGCGATGAGGACTAGAATCTTAAATTAAAGCATAAAAATTCTTAATTCATAGGATAATTATACAAAAATATATGAATGTTTCTCATTATTTCATAAAAGTGTGTATATTTAAGAGCATGTTACTAATGAAAAATCTTTATTGGCTTATGAATAAAATATTAACTATGTGCTTAAAGTAGATATAAATAATTTAAGCTACTATATGTGGCAAGCACTAATACTAAATTATTGGAGGGATTTACATGGCAAAGAATAAAAGGAAATTATCATTTCCAACTGCTTTTACAGTATTAATTATAGTATTGCTTTTAGCAGCAGCGCTAACTTATGTGATACCAGCTGGTTCATATTCAAAGTTATCTTATAATGCAGATAGCACTGTGTTTGAGATTACTGCTCCCAATGGAGATATAAAAGAAATGCCTGGTACTCAAGAAACTTTAGATGAACTTAAGGTTACTGGTGACATTTCTAAATTTGAAGATGGTAGTATTAATAAACCAGTAGCTATACCAGGTACTTATGAAAAAGTTGAACAAAGTCCACAAGGTATAATTGATATAATTCTATCACCTATTAACGGAGTATATGATACTATAGATATAATTTTATTTGTATTTATTATAGGTGGAGTTATTGGAGTATTAAATAACATTGGTGCATTTAATGCAGGGATTGCGAGTCTTTCAAGATTAACTAAAGGAAAAGAATACATATTGATAGTATTTATTACTTTCTTGATTTCTCTTGGAGGTACTACTTTTGGACTGGCAGAGGAAACAATAGCCCTGTATCCAATAATGGTTCCCGTATTCTTAGCTGCAAACTATGATGTTATGGTATGTATTGCAGCAATATACATGGGTTCTTCTATAGGAAGTATGTTCTCAACAGTAAACCCATTCTCAGTAGTTATAGGTTCTAATGCTGCTGGAATAAGCTTTACAAATGGACTTAACTTCAGAATTATTGCTTTTGTTCTTGGTACTTTAATAACTATAATATATATTTTAAGATATGCTAAGAAAGTTAAAGCAGATCCAAGTAAATCATTAACATTTGCAGACAAAGAAAAAATTGAAGCTAAATTTGCTAGTCAAGGAGAAGCACCAGAATTAACTTTAAGATTCAAAATTATATTGTTAATATTCCTTTTAACCTTTGTAGTTATGATTTATGGAGTTTCTTCTTTGGATTGGTGGTTCGCAGAAATGACAGCTCTATTCTTAGTAACTGGTATAATTATTGGATTCCTATCAAAATTAGGGGAGAAAGAGTTTGTAAACCAATTCGTAACTGGAGCTGCTGATTTAATGAGTGTTGCATTAGTTATAGGGGTTGCTAGAAGTATTAACCTTGTATTAGAAAATGGTATGATTTCTGATACTATACTTAACTTCTTCTCTAACGCTATAGCAGGTATGAATGGAAATATATTTATAGTACTAATGCTTTTAATATTTATAGTACTTGGATTCTTTATTCCTTCTTCATCAGGATTGGCTGTTCTATCCATTCCAATTATGGCTCCTCTTGCAGATTCAGTTGGACTTTCAAGAGATGTTATAATTTCAGCCTATGTATACGGATTAGGATTAATTTCCTTTATTACTCCAACAGGATTGATCCTTGCAACATTAGAGATGGTTGATGTAACTTATGACAAGTGGTTAAAATTTATCATGCCTCTAATGGGATATATAGCAGCATTTAGTGCAATAATGCTATTAATACAAGTTAACTTTTAATATGAAATAGTAAAACTTTATAGAATTTTAAAATATACCTCATAGGATAGGCTAATTATAGTCTATCCTAGGGGGTATTTTTTTTATATATGATAGTTATTTTTTTGATTTAGCAATACAAGAAATAAAAGTTGTTATAGTTAAATATTTAACGTAAATAATAATTTATAAAAAATATTAACTATAAATAGTATATTAGTTATAAGTTTCATAAAAAATAATATAATGTAATATAGCATATTGTAAAACAAAACAAGGGGTGCTACAATATGTAATAAGATGAATAAATAGGGAGGGAATTTGATGAAAAAAGAAGACAGTTTTAAACCGTTCATTTCTGCTGAAAAAGTCGTACCCGAATTTACATTAACATCTATTATTTTAGGAATTTTACTGGCAGTACTTTTCGGTGGAGCCAATGCTTACTTAGGTCTTAGAGTTGGTATGACAGTATCAGCTTCAATTCCAGCAGCGGTTATCTCAATGGGAGTTATACGTGTTATTCTAAGAAAAGACTCCATTCTTGAAAACAACATAGTTCAGACAATTGGTTCTGCTGGTGAATCACTTGCAGCTGGAGCTATTTTCACATTACCAGCATTATTTATGTGGGCATCAGAATGGGGAACAGAAGCACCATCTTTGCTGGAAATTGGAATTATCGCACTTTGTGGTGGTATTCTCGGTGTTTTATTTATGGTACCACTTCGTAAAGCTCTTATTGTTGAAGAACATGGAGTGCTCCCGTATCCAGAAGGAACTGCTTGTGCAGAAGTTCTACTTGCTGGTGAACAGGGAGGAGCAAAATCTTCTACAGTATTTGCAGGTCTTGGAATAGCTGCATTATACAAATTTATTGCTGATGGATTAAAGTTATTTCCAAGTGAAGTACATTATGAACTTACAGGCTATAAGGGATCTGGAGTAGGTATAGACGTACTTCCAGCACTAGCAGGAGTAGGTTATATATGTGGACCTAAGATATCTGCATACATGTTATCTGGTGGAATAGTTGCATGGTTTGTATTAATGCCATTAATTAGTTTATTTGGTGGAGATGCAGTTATATATCCAGGCGCAGATCCTATAAGTGCTATGGATTCATTTACAATTTGGAGCAAATATATCCGTTACATCGGTGCAGGTGCTGTTGCAATGGGTGGTATTTTAAGCTTAGTGAAGTCACTACCATTAATTGTGAAAACATTTAGGCAAGCGATGAAGAGCTATGGTAGAAGTAACACTATTAGTGACCTTAGAACAGAACAAGACTTACCTATGAAAGGTATTTTAGCAGCTTGCTTAATAATTATTATATTAATGTGGCTAGTACCTGTAATTCCTGTAAATCTAGTTGGTGCAATTATAATTGTAGTATTTGGATTCTTCTTTGCCACAGTATCTTCTAGAATGGTAGGATTAGTAGGAAGTAGTAATAACCCAGTATCAGGAATGGCAATTGGAACATTATTGTTTGCAACAATTATTTTAAAAGCTACAGGAACTATTGGACAAGAGGGTATGACTGCTGCAATCGCAATTGGTTCAATTATATGTATTATAGCAGCTATTGCTGGTGATACATCACAGGATTTAAAAACTGGTTATATCATTGGTGCAACACCTAAAAAACAACAAATCGGCGAGTTAATTGGAGTGCTAGTATCTGCCATAGCTATAGGTGGAGTGTTATACCTATTAAATAAGGCATGGGGGTATGGTTCTACAGAATTACCAGCGCCACAGGCAACATTAATGAAGATGGTAGTAGAAGGTGTTATGGAAGGAAATCTTCCTTGGGCACTAGTATTTGCAGGTGCAGGTATTGCAATTGTAATTGAGATACTAGGAATTCCAGTATTACCATTTGCTGTAGGACTTTATTTACCAATTCACTTAAGTACACCAATTATGGCTGGTGGATTAGTAAGATTATACTTTGATAAGAAGAAAAATGTTTCAGAAGAAGAAAGAGGTCAAGTTGTTGAGAATGGTATTTTATATACCTCAGGTTTAATTGCTGGTGAAGGATTAGTAGGTATTTTACTTGCAGTATTTGCAATTATCCCAATTGGAGCATCCACTCTTGGTGATGTAATTAATATTTCAGAAACTATAAGTTTAGGTAATATTGGTGGTTTAATCTTCTTCTTGTTCTTAATATTCACAATATTCAAATTCAGTGCATCTAAAAAGAAGATTAGAAGATAGAAATTATTTCTTGCAATAGTCTATTAAAATAAAAAATAAAAAATAAGTTATCCGACCTAGGGAAAACCTAGGCCGGATATTATTTAATAGGAAGTGAATAGTCATGTTAAATAAAGAAAAAAGTGCACAGAAGGAAAATTATTTAGATTACATTCCAAAGAAAAATGAAGAGTATACTTGGTCTGTAAATGAAAAAAAACTAGTAGTAGTAGATATACCTAATAAAGGAATTCATAATAGAATTGCTCAAAAATTCTTCCACAAACCTAAAGTTAGCCATATAGAGCTAGATGCCTATGGGACTTTTATATGGAATTATATTGATGGTAAAAATACAATATTTGGTATTTCTGAAGAAGTAAAGAAACACTTTGGTAAAGAAGCAGAGCCCTTACTAAACCGGTTAGTAAAATTTTTTCAAATTCTTCACGAGAATAAATTTATTCTTTACCTAGGGAAGGAGAATTAATAATGCCAAATGGAATGCAGACGATTATAGGTATTTTATTATTTGCAGTAGCTACTGCTATTATATATGCATGGGGACTAAAAAAATCAGGTGCACAACAGAAGGATCTTTTACAAATCTTATATAGCAAGGGTGCCCAAAAAGTAATTAAGAAGTTAAAAATACAAAAGTTCATTACAAAATCGGAAATAGAGCAAGAAGTTTTAGGCGTTACAGCTTCCCAATTCTATAGCAGAAAAAAAGCTGTAGTCACTGACAAAAAAGAATTTACAAGAACTTTAATAGAATTTATGATGAATAAAAATCTTATTATGGAAGATATTGAGAGTAATAAAAGGGTATATAAATTGAGATAATAAAAATAAATTAAATATAACAAAAGTGTGCACAATCATAGGATTTTGCACACTTTTTATATAACTAATTATAAAGTTTTTGGTGGTTTTCTCCAAAGAGTTTCATTTACTGCTCTTACAGTATTAGTAAACTTTTCACAAGTAACAGAAATTTCTATTTTTTCTTCTGAAGATAACCTTTCACTAGAGAATAATCTCTTTATTCCATAGCCAAAGCCTAAGGTTCCAAAGCCGAACTGCATTTCAGGAATTCTGCCCTTGCTTAGATTCATATCCATAGGTTTTTGATTTTTTAATATATCTTGCTTAGTTTCGGCAGGATGTTTATCCCAGAAGTACTTATATTCAGGGTTTAATTTATATGCAGTTTCATGAACTTCCTTAAATAAAGTGAACTTTACATAAATATTATTCATGGCATTTTCTAATCTTTTTCTTGCTTTTGCATTTGCTTTTTCAATCTTTTTTTCCTTTGACATTAAAATTCCTCCAAAATCACTATATGTATATAATAATTAGTATTCAAACAAATAATAAGGTATAAATATCATTATATATAGAATTCTTTACAAATGCAAACTTTTACACAGTCATGTGAAGAATTATGTGTTACAATAGTTGCCGCTGTAATTGATTAAAGTTAGTCTATCAAATTAAAGATATAGTAAGAATAAAAAAATGTATGAAGTTTTATAGATTTACAACATATTTATGAAAATATACTATTTGACATTGGATATAATAAATTTTATAATTAAAGTGAAAATATAATTAAATAAATTCATATGTATGAATTTATTTTTAAGAGTATAAATTTTATTTATCAATGTGAGTTGAGGTGATATGTTGAACTTGCCAAAGATTATTAATATTCAAAAGTATTCTATCCATGATGGGAATGGAATTCGTACCACCATTTTTTTCAAGGGATGTCCACTATCTTGTCTATGGTGTCATAATCCAGAAAGTCAAAATTATAGTGAAGAACTTATGTACAATGAAGAAAAATGTACAGGGTGTATGGCATGTATAGATAGTTGTCCTCAAAGGGCAATTTCAAAGGAAGAAAAATGCGTTGTTACAGATAAAATCAAGTGTGATCTTTGTAAGGAATGTATTGACTATTGTGTAAATAATGCTCGTGAAATTGTGGGGAAAGAATATACAGTAGCACAGCTTGTTAAGGAAGCAGAAAAAGATAGAATGTTTTATGAGGAATCAAGTGGAGGGATTACATTATCTGGCGGAGAGGTTATGACTCAAAACATGGACTATATAGAAGAATTATTAAAAAAGTTGAAGAAAAAGGGATATAACATTGCCATTGATACTTGTGGTCAAGCTCCCTACGAAAATTATAATAGAATACTTAAGTATGTAGATACTTTTTTATATGATATAAAACTTATGGATAATGAAAAGCATATAAAATATATAGGAAAGTCTAATAATCTTATTCTTGAAAACTTAAAAAAGTTAAGTGAAGCTGGAGCAAATATCAATATAAGGATACCCTTGGTAGAAGGGGTTAATGCAGATGATGAATCTATAGAAGAATTAATAAAATTTTTAAAGAATAATATAAATGTACATAAGATAAATTTACTTCCTTATCATAATACAGGGAAGAGCAAATATGAAAGACTTCAAAAGGTCTATGAAGGAGTTAACTTTGAAGCACCTAGTAAGGAAAGAATGGAGACTGTAAAGGGGAAATTTGAAAAGGCTGGATTTATAAATATAAAAATAGGAGGTTAATTCATGGAAAGAGGCATGAATGAAAGAATAAAAAAATTAAGGACTCAAAGTGTAAACACTGTTCCTCATATATACATGGAGAGAGCTAAGCTAATGACTGAGGCCTATAAGAAGTATGAAGGTTCTGTATCAATTCCAGAAATGAGAGCTTTAGCATTTAAGTATTTTATGGAGAACAAAACTTTATGTATTAATGATGGGGAACTTATAGTTGGAGAAAAAGGAGATGGACCACAGGCAGCTCCAACATTTCCAGAACTATGTTGTCATACCCTTGAAGATATGCACATAATGAATGATAGAGAATTAATTTGCTTTAAAGTAAATGAAGAGGATTTAATAACTCAGGAGGAAGAAATTATTCCTTACTGGAAAAAAAGATCTATTAGAAATAAAATTATAAATGCCATGAGTGATAAGTGGAAGTCATGTTATGAAAGTGGAATTTTTACTGAGTTCATGGAGCAAAGAGGTCCAGGGCATACAGTAGGCTCTGAAAATATATACAAAAAAGGATTCTTAGATTATAAAAATGAAATTAAGGAAGCTATATGTAAATTGGATTTTTTAAATGACAAAGAAGCATTTTCTAAAAGAGAGCAACTAAATGCTATGAGTATTAGCTGTGATGCTATTATGATTCTAGGAGACAGATATGCTAAATATGCTAGAAAGCTAGCTAGCAGAGAAACAGATGAGAGAAGAAAAAAGGAGCTGCTTCAAATTGCAGAGAACTGTGAAGTAGTACCAGCCCATGCTCCAAGGACTTACTGGCAAGCAATACAGATGTATTGGTTTGTTCATTTAGGAGTAACTACAGAATTAAACCCTTGGGATGCATATAGTCCAGGGAGACTTGACCAACACTTAAATCCTTTCTATGAAAGAGATGCAGAGGAAGGTTTTTTAGATGAAGATAAGGCTAAGGAACTTTTGGAATGTCTATGGATTAAGTTTAATAATCAACCATCACCTCCAAAGGTAGGAGTAACCTTAAAGGAAAGTGGTACCTACACTGACTTTGCTAACATTAACACTGGTGGAATTACACCTGAAGGGCAAGATGGAGTAAATGATATAAGTTATTTAATCCTAGATTGCATGGATGAAATGCAGCTGCTTCAGCCAAGCTCAAATGTACAAATCAGTAAGAAAACCCCTAAGAGATTCCTTAAAAGAGCTTGTGAAATCTCTAGAGAGGGATGGGGTCAACCTGCCTTTTATAATACAGAGGCCATTGTACAAGAACTTCTTAATGCAGGTAAGTCCATAGAGGATGCAAGACGAGGTGGCACTAGTGGATGTGTTGAAACTGGAGCATTTGGAAATGAAGCTTATATTTTAACAGGATACTTTAACCTACCGAAGATATTAGAATTAACATTATTTAATGGATATGATAAAGTAAGTGGTAAGCAACTAGGATTAGAATTAGGATATGCTAGGGACTTTAAAAACTATGAAGAGTTATTTAATGCTTATAAAAAACAAATAGAATATTTTGCAGATATAAAAATAGAAGGAAGTAATATCATTGAAAAAATATATGCAGATTATATGCCTGCACCTTTTCTTTCAATTATAACTAATGATTGCATAAGAAAAGGAAAAGACTACAATGCAGGGGGAGCTCGTTACAATACTAACTATATACAAGGGGTTGGTATAGGAACTATTACTGATTCTCTAGCTGCTATAAAATATAATGTCTATGATAAAAAGAAATTTACCATGGGAAAATTGATAGAAGCCATAGAAAATAACTTTAAAGGCAATGAGATAATTGCAAATTTAGTTAGAAATAAAACTCCAAAATACGGTAATGACGATGATTATGCTGATGAAATCATGACATCAGTATTTGATGCGTATAATAAAATAATAACTGGTAGACCAAATGTTAAAGGTGGATGTTATAGAATCAATATGCTACCTACAACTTGTCACGTTTACTTTGGAGAGGTGATGATAGCTAGTCCGAATGGGCGGCTTGCTCATAAACCAGTATCAGAAGGAATATCACCTGAAAAGGGAGCAGATACTAATGGACCAACAGCAGTTATAAAATCAGCATCTAAGATGGATCATCTAAGAACTGGAGGAACTCTATTAAACCAAAAATTCACTCCAAGTGTAGTAGCAGGAGAAGAAGGGCTAGACCACATGGCTAACTTAGTAAGAGCTTACTTCAATATGGATGGACATCATATTCAATTCAATGTAATTGATAGAGAAACTTTAATAGAAGCTCAAAAACATCCTGAAGATTACAAGGATTTAATAGTAAGAGTTGCGGGTTACAGTGACCACTTCAGAAATCTAAGCAAAGAACTTCAGGATGAAATAATAAACAGAACAGAACAGCGATTTAACTGACACTCCAAATCTATGATTTGGTTAGTGGAAGTTACTCCTTCAAACGTATGTGAGAAGGAGTGTCCTTTTAAAAAAGAGAATCTTTGATTTAGTTAGTGGAAGTTACTCCACCGAGTGAATACCAGGTGGAGCATATTATAAAAAAATATAAATATAAAGGGGTCTTTAAAATGGCAATGAAGTTAGGATTTATTGGTTGTGGCAATATGGCAAAAGCTATGATCGGAGGAATTATTTCATCTAAGATTCTTAGTGCAGAGGAAATTATTGCTTCTGATTCATATGCTGAAGGATTAGCTAACACAAATAAGGAGCTAGGCATAAATATTACTGCTGATAATAAAGAAGTAGCAATGAATAGTCATGTGGTAGTTTTATCTATAAAGCCTCAATATTATGATAATGTAATTAAAGAAATTTCATCTGTGATTAAGGATGAAACTATCATAGTAACTATAGCACCAGGTCAAAGTCTTGAAAAATTACAAGGTCAATTTGGAAGAGCTGTGAAGATAGTTAGAACTATGCCAAATACTCCAGCTCTTGTAGGAGAAGGAATCACTGGAGTGTGTAAAAATGCTTTAGTCAGTGAAGAAGAATTAAATTATATATGTAATATTTTAAGTGGCTTTGGAAAAGCAGAAGTTGTAGAGGAAAGAATGATGGATGCCGTGATGGCTGTAAGTGGAAGCTCACCAGCTTATGTATTTATGTTTATAGAAGCCATGGCGGATGCAGCAGTAATGCAAGGAATGCCAAGAGACAAAGCTTACAAATTTGCAGCTCAAGCAGTTTATGGCAGTGCTAAAATGGTAATGGAAACAGGTAAACATCCAGGAGAATTAAAGGATATGGTATGTTCTCCAGGAGGTACAACTATAGAAGCGGTAAGAGTTTTAGAAGAAAAGGGTTTACGTAGCAGTGTCATTGAAGCTATGAAGGCTTGTGTGGAAAAGGCAGGAAAAATGTAGATATATTAAAGTTATCCCTTGTCTATTGATATCCCCAACATGTTAAATTATTATCACTTTTTAATATGTTACAATAGACAGTTAACCTTAGATTACAACACACAAACAATTAAAAGAACTATAGGAAGGATGTATGTCCTTCCTATAGTTCTTTTTGAATAAAAATTTATTATAATTATGAATTTAGCTTCACATATAATTTTACTTTGGAATACATTAATAATGATAAACTTTTAAATGAATTAAAAAGGAGTTTTAGAATGTTAAATGATATGGATGAGAAAGTAAATTCAAATAATATTTATCCCTTTGAATTTAATAATGGACAGAATCAGAAAGATGTAAAATATACAGTTACTAATGATGGATATATTATAATGTTTCTTAAAAATGAGATAATTATGGGGCTCAAAGAGACTAATAGTGTAACTACACTTAATTACGATGAAGAGCAATTAAAGGAAACTAAGAATACGGAAACTATTAATTTTTTTAAGATATTACTTAAGAATTCATTACCTGATGTTGAAATCATAGGAGAAGGTGAAGGTGATGAAAAGAAAAATTATTTTGATTTTGATGTACCTGATGAAGAAGTTATAGATGTACCTACTTATTCACAAATAAGGTATAAAGGAATTTATCACGGTATAGATTTATGTTTTGACTTTAATAATGGGGAGCTAGATTATAAATTTATACTTCAGCAAGGAACAAATCCAGAAATTATTAATATGACTTTTGAAGGCATAGAAAATATTAAATTAGATAGAGATAAAAATGCAGAAGTTAATATAAAAGAATGTAAGTTATCAGTTCTAAAATCTAGTGCTTATCAAAGTTATAGTGAAATAAATATAGAAGTAGCTAGTGAATTTAAGATTGAGGGGGATAGTTTATATATAAATGTAGGTCATTATGATAAAACTCTTCCTCTAGTTATTAAATCAGCACTATCATACTTCACATATATGAGAGGAGAAAGTGATGGTATGGAATATATAATAGAAAATGATAGCATAGAAAACATTGAAGTAAAGGATATAACAAATTCTTCTGATATAATGACTGATAGTCAAGGTGATTTACCAGTGGAGGAACCAAAGGAATCCAATATTAAAGGAGAAAGTGTTGACTGTGAAATGAATGTTTTGGATAGGGGGCATCATAAAAAACCAGACATTGAAGATGTTTATAATATTATTACAAATCCACATTATGGATTAGCAGAGATAAAAAGAGAAGTTAGAGCTATAGAAAGAAATGTTAAGGAGACCATATGTAGATTAGAAGCTAGAAATAGAGAAATTCAATGTAAACTAGACTGTATAATAGCGTGTATGAATTGTAAAAGAAAGTTTGCTTTAACTACTGATAGAGTAAGAAGAGAATGTAGAATAGCTAATTTATTTATTAATATAAGAAATAATTCTAGGACCCCAGTAGAATTAGAAATACGCAGAAAAAATATATGCAATGATAGAAGTAGGGTTTGCACTATTTGTATAACAGTAGGACCATGCTCATGTAAGGAAGTTATTTTCCGTAACATTCCAGATACCTATGAAATAGAAATTAGGGGAGTTACAGAAGATGTAAGAATAAGAGTAACAGAAGTATGTTGCGGAGATAATGGTTCTAGCAGACCAATAAGATTATGTAGAATACCTGATCCAAGTTAAAACTAATTATTTTATAATTTTAATAAAAGGCTAACTCAAAATTTTGAGTTAGCCTTCATATAATTACTCTATTACTTTTAAAATAGTATCTGCAAATTTACGTTTTGGCATTGCTACTTCTTCATCATAATACCCAATCGGAATAATTGAAACAATTTCCTCTGTATCAGGGATTCCAACAATTTCAGTTACCTTTGCTTCATCAAAGATACCTAGAATAACTGTACCTAGACCTAGTTCTTTAGCTTTTAATAAGAAAATCATGTTAGATAATCCGCAATCATACATTTGCCAACCATCACCCTTAGCAGAGTCAAAGCCACCATCACGAGTGTAACCAGATCTAAATTTAACTACACTAGATACTATAATAACAGGAGCGCTTTTACATGAAGGTTTATTAAAGTCAGGCATCGCTTCTATTATTGCTTCCTTTACTTTAGCGTCTTTAATTGCATAGTAACGAGTTACTTGAGAATTTTTCCAAGACGGAGCATAAGCAGCAGCGTTTACTATCTCCTCTATAATATCATTACTTACTTCTTTTGAGTTAAAGTTACGAATACTTCTTCTTGTTTCTATACACTTTTGAAATTCCATAATCAAACACCCTTTAATCTTTCTGTTTATATTTAGTTTCGTAAGATTTAGATAAAATAATTAGTCTTTTTAAAATTACCAAATCTAAGAAAAACTTAATTTCATTACTTATTATAGTATAGGATAGCAATGCCATGCAACTAAGAATTTTTTCTTTTTAAAATTATATGTAAATAAATGTAATAAATTAATAGTAATAATGATAAAATAACTATTACCAATATGTGAACATAATAAATTACTTATTGAAAACGTAACAAATAAATAATAATATACTATATAAAGAAGCAATATGTAGTAAAATAGGAATTCAAAAGGAGCAAAGTAATTATGAATATAAAAGAACTGATTTATCTTATACCGGCTATTCTTATTGCAGTATCTCTTCATGAATTTGCCCATGGGTATGTGTCTTATAAGCTAGGAGACCCAACACCAAAGGTAACGGGACGTCTTTCCCTAAATCCATTGGCACATTTAGATCCAGTAGGAACACTATGCCTTTTATTCTTTCGATTCGGATGGGCAAAACCTGTACAAGTAAACCCATATTATTATAAGGATAAAAGAAAGGGCATGGCACTGGTAGGATTAGCAGGTCCTACGATGAACTTTTTATTAGCTCTTATATGTGCTTTTGCCATAGAAATAATTCTAAAAATCACAGGAGGTTATGGTGGAGATGTGATTTTGTTCATATTTAATCTTCTTAACTATACTTATATAATTAATATAGGACTAGGCGTGTTTAATTTGATACCATTTCCACCACTAGATGGTTCCAAAATTATTGGAGCCCTATTACCAGAGGAGAAATACTTTAAGATTATGAAGTATGAAAGATATGGTCAATTAATTATATTTGCATTACTAATATTTAATTTTTTAGATATCCCGTTAGACATGGCAAGAAAAGGAGTAGACAGTATTATTTGGGGCATTGTGAATCTAGTTATATAATTAAATTTTAAATAACTAAAACTGAGCCTGCATTATGGACCAATGTTCCAATAACGGCACTTAATGTATCAACCATTGCAAAGATGATAACAAGAAAATTAAATCTCAGTAGAAAGCTAGATTCCAGTAAATAGTTTTGATAAATTTAATAGCTATGATAAATAGTTAATATTATATATTTTTTCAGGATAAAAGGAATATTTGAAAAAATATATAATATGTATATTAACAATAATTAAAAACTATTTAAAGGCTTAGTAATGGGGGATATTATGAAGAATGAAAAGAGTATAAAGAGAACGATGATAGTGATTATAGCTATTGTAGTTTGGTTTATAATAAGTATAGGATTGCTATCTTTGAGACGAGGAGTTTTTACTAAATTTTAATATAGGTTTAAATACTTAGTTTAATTAAGAATTAAAAAGATGTAAGTAAATATAGAATTTGAATTTAGACAGTTATATGTATGAAAAAATTAAATCACTATGGTCAAGTAAGGCTATAGTGATTTTTATTATAAATTATATGTTTTTATTTCTAGTGTAAGGATGTAAATTTATTTTTGGATTTATATTTATTGAAGGATAAGATAAAATTATATAGAATATATGCATATGGAAACTATCTACATAGTTTCCTATTCTAAATTTTAAAAAGTTATATAGATAAAATTTTAAAATGTTAACTATTTAAATAGTTGTTGTCGCCATGCGGGTTTCAAGGGTTTTGACGGCTAAATTAGGTGATAATATATAGATAAATTTTGTGTTTTTGCTAAAAATCGTTGACATTCCAGTAGATGTAAGGTGTCTAATATACTTAAAATCAATCACATAAAGGAGACTATAGATGAAAATAAAAAATGCGGAACTGTTAACAGGATTATCAGCTAAGACAATTCGGTTTTATGAGAGTGAGGGTTTAATTTCTGTAAGAAGAAATTCAAACGCATATAGGGATTATGATGAAGATAATATTAAAGAATTGAAAAGAATAAAAATTCTTAGACAACTAGAAATTCCAATTTCTAAAATAAGAGAGTTCAAAAACGGTGACTTACAATTAGAAAATATTTTAAAAGAAAAATTAGAAGAATTAAATAAAGGTGAATTAGATATTCAAAGCAAGAAATTTACTATTGAAGTTTTATTAAAGGAAGTAAAGAAAAATCCTAATGCAGATTTAGATTATTATCATGATGACTTTGAATATATTAAAAGTGAAGAATTCACTGAATTTTTAGGTGAAGTTAAGGAGCTAAGTGAAATTTCATTAACAGCTCAAATGTTTGGTACTTTAATGCTTAGTGGGCCATTATTGTGGCTTTGGCTTAATATTACTGATAAGAATTATGATTCTATAGGACTTAATAGTATCATGGCTATATTCAGTACAGTAATATTAACTTTAACTTGGAGAAAATATTTAAAGCAACCTAATAAAAAGACTAAAGGTACAGCCTCTGTATTTTTAATTTCGATTTTTGCAATAATTTTAACTTTTGCTATTTTTGCAGGTATAGGGAAGTTACAAGAAGCTATATTTGTACCAAAGAATTATTTAATGTTTATGTTTAAACCACCATATAGTTATTTGGTTTTCTTCTTTGAAGTAGAACTAATTGCATTTTTAATTTCAAGAATATATAAAAAAGTTAAGAATATAGAGTTGAAATGGACTGTAAATATTTGTAATTTTGCAAAGAAAAATATTGTAGTAACTATTCTTTTAAATATTGCTTTATTGTATATGTGCATTACTGGAATTACTATGGTAACAGAAAATAAGATAACTGACTATAGTTTTTACAACCCAATGGGGACAACCTATTCTTATGAAGATATTTCTAAGGTTGAAGCTGGATTTAATGGAAAGAAGTTTGGCATTTTTCCAAAAGGAGCAGGTGAATTTTATTATACTGTATTCTTTAATGATGGTAATAAAGTAAATTTTTATCAAGCTAATAGTGAATTTGAAGACACTTATTTAGAACTTGAAGTATTTGATAAGCTTATTATGGACACAGGTAAGGTTGAAAAAACATCATCTAAAGAAAATTATGAACTATGTGATTTTGATCAAAGGTATGTAGATAGATTTTTGAGGATAATTGATAATAAGTAATTTGAAAATGTCGGAAATAATTAAGGTTTAATTATTTCCGGGGAAAGTTATTTTAGTAGTTTTGTGTAGGTATTTTTAGCCTGTTAATATTATGAAGAAAATTTAAAGGAGTTGTGTATATGTTTAGAGAAATGAGAAAAAAGGATAGAGAAGTTTTTGGTGAGTACATAGAAATAATTTTAACTAATGGAGAATATGGAGTTTTAGCAACGGTTGGCGAAAATGGATATCCTTATACTGTACCATTAAGCTATGTTTACCAAGATAACTCCATATATTTTCACTGTGCTAAAGAAGGGCATAAGCTTGATAATATTGAAAAAAACCCTAAAGTATCCTTTTGCGTAGTTACAGATACTGAAGTATTACCAGGAAAGTTTAGTACAAATTATAAAAGCATCATAGCTTTTGGAGAAGCAAAGGAACTAACTGGAGCTTTAAAGAGAGATATTTTATTTGAATTTATTAAAAAATATTCTCAAAGCTTCATAGAAGAAGGTAAAAGATATATTGAAAAAGCACAAGATAGTGCAAAAATAATAGAAATTAAAATAGAACATATTACTGGGAAATCAAGAGGATAATAAGAATAATGAAATTAAGATTAAGAGTGTAGTCTTAATTATTAAAATGCTATGTTGAGAACAACATAGCATTTCTATTTAGCTAATATTTATTATTAAAGAAATTGAGCTAAATATACATTATATTGAAGTTAATGTTATAATTAGAATATATATTACTCATAATAGTAAATGGAGGAATAAGGTTGAAGTGTAGTGAATTAACTGAGTATATAGTAGGAAAATTAATCACTCAGAAATTAATGATAAAAGATAGATGCTTAATAGTTGGAATTGATGGACAAGGATGTTCAGGAAAATCCACTTTATCTCAAAATATTAAAGATTATTTAATAAAGTCAGGAGTAAAAGCTGAAGTGGTTTCAATTGATGACTTCTGTAATAAACGAGCTATACGCTATTCTGGTGAATTACCATGTTGGGAACAACACTATTATAATAACTTTGACTATATAAAATTTGAAAGAGATATTTTAAAAAAAGCCAGAATAACAGGAAAAATAGAATTTAGTGATTTTGTTTTAGATACACTAGAGGATAAATATACAAAAAAATTAGATGTTTCTTTAGGCAGTGAGGGGATACTCATAATTGAGGGTATATTTATATTTAAAAATGAATTTAAGAAATATTATGATTATAGTATTATGCTTGTAGTTGAAACAGATGAGCAATTAAGACGAGCTTCAGAAAGAGATATATTTAAGAATGATAGCTTAAAAGTGTTATTAAATAAATATAATAATAGATATATTCCTGCGTATAAATTATATGAAAAGATTGATAACCCTTATTCCTTTGTAGATTTAATTATAGATAATACTAATGTGGATATGCCTAATATAATTAAATAAAGTAAATTATCATACAAAATCATAGGAGGAAATACATGAATAAAATAGTTGTTATATACAAATCAAAATATGGTTCAGCAAAAAAATATGCAGAATGGATTGCTACTGAACTTGATGCGGATATTTTTGAGGCATCTAAAATTGATGTAGTGGATATGCAAAATTATTCTACTATTATTTATGGAGGCGGTCTTTATGCAAGTGGAATACGGGGTGTTTCATTAATTACTAAAGCCTTTGATAAGCTAAAAGATAAAAATTTAGTTGTATTTACTGTAGGACTTGCTGATCCAAGTAACACTGAACAATTTATACCTGTTATTGATAAGAATTTTACGAAGGAAATGCAGGATAGGATTAAATTATTTCATTTTAGAGGTGCTATTGATTATAAAAATCTTGGTTTTATCCACAAGTCTATGATGGCTTTATTAAAAAACAAAGTAAGTAAAATGCCTGAGAATAAAATGGATGATGAAGCAAAAATGATGCTCGAAACCTATGGTAAAGTAGTAGATTTTACAGACCAATCATCAATTAAACCATTGATTGAATTTTGTAATGGACTATAGAGTATTATAAAACAATATGGTGATATGTTTATATAAGGTTAATAGAGGAATATAACTGGAGGAATAAAATGAAGTTAGTAACAATATGGGACAAGGTTGCAATTGATTTTGGAAAAGTTGGACCTAAGTATTGGAATAGTTTTGGAGATAGATTAGTTGAACTTTCAATGATTAACAAAGGAGCTAAAGTGTTAGATATTGGAATGGGTAGAGGTGCTTCATTATTTGCTGCAATAGATAAAATAGGTAAAGATGGATACGCTGTAGGCATAGATAATTCAGAAGTTATGGTAGGTGAAACTTATAAAGATATTTTAAATAAGAAAATATGTAATGCAGAAGTTAAGAATATGAATGCTCAGAATTTAAACTTTAAAAAAGATTCATTTGATAATGTTATTTGCGGATTTGGAATAGGATATCTTTTACTTAGTGAAAATAGATTAAATGGAATACTAGGAGTGTTAAAAAATGGAGGACAAGCAGGATTTAGTATATGGGGTAAACAAGAAGATCAAAAGTGGTTAACTAAAATAGTTAATAAATATTTACCTAACAAGATACAAAAGGAAAATAAGGATAGAAAACCTGATATTCCAAAGTTTGATACAGTAGTGGATGTAATAAAAATATTAGATGAGTCAGGTTTTAAAAATGTTAAAGTTCATGAAGAAAATACAGATGTTGTGTATAAGGATAAAGAGGAATGGTGGCAAGAAATGTGCACCAACGCAGTTAGAGGAATATTTGAAAAAATAGAAGATTTGGGTTGTGATGTATTTGAAGAGTTTAAAAAAGACATATTTCAAGGACTAGAAAGTTTCGACAAAGGTGACGGACTTCATTTTAATATGTCAGTAATATATGCATTTGGAGAAAAATAAATATATAAAGAATGGTTTTAGTTGTCGTAAGGTATTTGAAATAGATGATGGTTCTTTAGCGGAAGTATTAAGTAGAAATTTAAGATAGATTTTACTCTTTTATCTAGATTTAATAGGGGGTGGAAATTATTAATAATAAAAATAATGAAGTAAAGTTAAATCCATTAGAAAAACAAGTAGAAGAGATAAATGAGTGGCAAAAGAACGCTAATAATCCTGGTTATTTTATTGGCTCAGGCAAAGCACCATTACCTATTAAGAATATATTAAAGTCTCCTATAATTATGCTAATAATAGGATTTATATTTGCAATACCAATAATATTTAGTTTAGTTAAGAGTTTTAGCATTGAAACTATATTTAATAATGTGGTGATAATAACCATAAGTATTATACTAATTACTGGAGGCATTATAAGGCTGCTAAACAAAGGTTAATGAATTCATAATATAGATATTGTTATTTGTGTAGGAGTTAGTATTGGAGTATCGATATATGAGAGGAAAAATAAGAAATAAAAAAAGATAATATTTATATCTAGGAGGCTTAATGATAGTTATATTAACCCTTTGTAGATTAAAGAACATAAAAATAATAAAAGCTAAAAATATGTGATGTTATAGTTATTTTCATTTTCGAGGAGGGATAAAATATGATTTTATTTGTAGAATGTGTTATTTCGTGCGCAGTTTTCACACTAATTATATTACCTTCTCTTTATAAAGACCCTATTAAGCATATTATGTCTTACCCTAAAGAAATTATAGAAAGGGTAGAAAATCTGCCTCAGTATAAAGATGTTATTAAAGGAGAGAAAAAAAGACATTTATCAATTAAATTAATTTCAGTATTGATTTTTGCAATTGTTCTTGCGGTAGTGGCATATTATTCTGGTGCAAAAAACTTTAAGTCTGCATATATCCACGTGTTTATACTATTTTTTGTGGTGAATATTTACGATATGATAGTATTAGATATTGGACTTTTTTGTCATTGTAAAAGAACAAGAATACCTGGAACTGAGGATATGGATAAAGAATATAAGAATCCCTGGCATCATATAAGGGGTGCTGTTATAGGAATAATAATTGGCACTGTTGTTGCTTTATTATCAGGGGCAATAGTCCATATCATAGGGATAATATAAAGTTACTAATTGAATTTTATAATGGACTATAGAGTATTAGAAATCAGATGAAAATTAATATAATTAAGGGGGTTATTAAAATGTTAGGAAAAGAAGATATAGTTAAAATACTTAAAAACATGGAGTTACCTTTAAGTGAATATTGGATAACCTCTGGTGCAGGTTTAGTAATTCATGGTGTTAAAGAAACCACAAATGATATTGATTTAGGATGTACTACAAATTTAGTTGAACTATTTTTAAAAAATGGTTGTAAGTACACAGTAGAAAAAGATAATTCAAGAATTATTCAGATAAACGATACAATAGAAATACTAGAAAATTGGTTCGTTGATGAAATAGTGATCATTGATGGATTACCTGTAGGAAGTTTAGAAAGTATAAAAAAGCAGAAGGCACAATTAGGAAGAGAGAAGGATATTAAGGATATTAAGCTTATAGATGATTATATTAAGAATAGAAGTTAATGTAAAAATTTGAAATATGAAATAAGGAATACTTATAGAGTTCAATTAGGAGTGAATAAATGAGAAAGGTATTAATTATTTTTCTGGCATTAACTATGAAGACATAATTGATAAAGAGCATCTTCCTATAGATTTTGATGCGAAAAAAGGAAATGCAACTCGAAAGGCATTTGATGATGGGGAGTAATAATACAAGTAAAATTTACAAGGAAACATTAAATTTTTTAATTTGGAGGGTATTATGAATTTAACAGAACTTAATCCTAAAGGTAGATTTAGTAGTCGAGTAGAGAACTATGCAAAATATAGACCTAACTATCCTAATGAAATAATAGAGTTTCTAAATACATCCATTGGCTTAACTAAAGGAGCAATTATTGCTGATATTGGCTCTGGAACAGGAATTTCTGCTAAATTATTTTTGGATAATGGAAACGAAGTATACGGCATTGAACCTAATGCAGAAATGAGGTCCGCTGGAGAGAAGTATCTAATTAATTACACAAATTTTCATTCAATAGATGCATCTTCAGAATATACAAAGTTGGAATCAGAATCAGTAGATGTAATTACATCAGGACAAGCATTTCATTGGTTTGAGCCAGAAGCTACAAAAAAAGAATTTCTCAGAATATTAAAACCTGGCGGGTTCGTAGTAATTATCAATAATAGAAGAAAATTTAGCAATAGCCAATTTATGAATGAATATATGGAACTAATTGAAAAATACTCAGAACGTGAGGGGGGGAATTCACTTAATACGGATTTACCCAAATTCTTTGGTTTAAAAACAATCGATAAAGAAATATTTTCTAATCCTCAAGTGTATAATTTAGAAAGATTAAAAGGGGATTTAGTATCTTATTCATATATTCCAAATGAAGAAGACCCAAGATTCAATTATATGATTATGGAATTTGAACTTCTATTTAAAAAGTATAATAAAAATGGTACATTGATTTTTGATTATGAAACAGTAGTATATTATTGCAAAATGAAGTAATTCACATAAATAATAATTGGAACTATTATTACTTTGTGAATTATGAAGAGAGGAAGAATATTAATGGTTAATATATTATTTAGTTTATATAATTTCCATGAAAAATGGGCAAAGAATACTATGGAAAAATATATAAAGTGTAATGATAAGGTTTTGGTAATTCCATTTTCTTTCGGTGAAAATATAAGCAATGATATGGAGTGGCAGAGTGCCTATAGTAAATATAAAGGAAAGTATTATAACACTATTGTTCTACCATTTTTAAGTTATGGAATTAGGGAAGAAAATATAGACTGGATAAATTATTTTAAAGATACAGAAGAAAATGCAAAAAAGAAAGTAAGAAACGGTGACATAATATTTTTTACCGGAGGGTTACCTGATAAAATGATGTATCGCTTAAAGGAGTTTGATTTAATAAATGAGATTGAAAGTTTTCTAGGAGTAATTATAGGTATTAGTGCTGGAGCAATGATTCAGATAGCAGATTATCATATTACTCCTGATAAAGATTATGATACATTCTCATATAATAGAGGATTAAATTTGATTAGAGACTTTGATATTGAAGTTCATTATGAAGAAACAGATATAGAAAAAAACTATATAAATAAGGTATTAAATGAAAGAGCGGACACTGTATATGCTATTAAAGACACTGGTGGAATAATTGTTGATAATAGTGCAATCACATTACTGGGAGACATACAGACATTTAGTAGGGAATAGTTTAATGAGATAATTCTTAATAACATATATATAATTGGAGATTTCTGATATGAGGATAGTTATATTGTTAATTCTAAATATAATTCGGAAAAATAATTGATAATTTATACAATACTTGATATTATATAGAAAATGAGGGTGTATTTATGGAGAAAAAAGCAAAGATACTTATATTAGGAACCTATCATTTTGCAAATGGTGGAGAACATTTAATTAAAGCTCAATGTGAAGATATAACTACTGAAAAAAAACAAAAAGAAATTAAGGTAGTGATAGAAAAGCTAATGCAATTTAAACCAAATAAAATTGCTGTTGAAGCAAATCGAGGAAAAAATGAGGAATTAAATAAGGCTTATTCAGAGTATTGTGTAAATAAATATAATTCATCTGATGAAACAATAAGTCATAGAAATGAAATTGTTCAATTAGGGTTTAGGTTAGGACAAATATTAAAACATAATAAAATTTATCCTATAGACTATCCAGTAGATTTACCGGAAGAGGTTTTTGAATATGCTGAAAAGAATTGTCCAAAGTTCTATGAGAAGTTTATGAATGAAATAAAGGAATGTAATATAATTGAAAATGAAATTATGAAGAATAGTACAGTTATTGAAATCCTAAAGCATCTTAATGATCCTAATCGTATTGCAAAGGAGCATAGTGATTTATATTTAGCTATGGCTCAAATAGGAGCTGGAGATAAATATTATGGAGTGGACATGCTTACAGAATGGTATAGGAGAAATCTTTATATTTTTGGAAATCTACAAGATATGGTGGAACCAGAAGATAGAGTTTTGGTTATTTATGGAGCAGGACATTGCAAAATACTTCAGGATTTTGTATCAGAGTATAATGAATTTGAATTAGTAGATACCTTGGAGTATTTATAAATCTAGATATCTAGCTTTATAATTTAGAAGATTAATTGATGATTTCTACAGTATTTGGTATTATATAGAAAACAAGGTTTATTGGGGGTAGTAAATATGAGATTTGAATTAGCGAAAAAAGAACAACTCAAAATACTCTGTGCAAAGTCTGTAAGTATGGCTTAAGGCGACAATTGCACAGAGGTAAATATCTAGTCGCCATTACTAAATAAATTCATACTTATACAGGCTTTGTTTCCTTAATTTAAAGTATAAATTTAAGGAGCTGAGCTTTATGGGATATGTAAAGGCTGAAACAATTTTACCAGATGATTTATTAAGAGAAATTCAAAAGTATATTCAAGGAGAATATGTATATATTCCATCTGAACATACAACACGGAAAAAGTGGGGGGAAAAGTCAGGTACCAGGCAGCGTATACAAAATAGAAATGAAGCTATACGTAATAAGCATGAAAGTGGATATACCATTTACGCGCTGTCAGAAGAATTTTTTCTTTCCATAGATAGTATTAAAAAAATTGTATATAGTAAAAATAGAAATGAGAAGCTATCACTCTTATAATGAGTGATGGCTTTTTATGTGCAAAGAATAATATAGAATTGTTCTTTATATATTATTTAATCACCCCACATATTAAAATAAGTATGATGATAAATTTTGATATATGAAATTATTAATTAAAGATATTTATATTTTGTGGGGTGAAATATATATGACAATTAAGCATAGGCGATACAAATTGTTAAGTGATTTTGAAAGAGTATATAAATTTCTAAAGGATAATTATAATAGTGATCATTTTAATGGATATTTGCTTCCAAGTTTTTACGAGTATGCACACACGCATTCATATTTTGATCATAAGCTGACTCATAGGTTTGGTCTTTGGGAAGAAAATAGTGACATTGTTGGAGTTGCGTGCTATGAGATGAGATTAGGAGAGTGCATCATGGCGGTAAAAGCAGGTTATGAAGATTTATACCCTGAGATGCTTACCTATGGTGAAAAGGAATTATCAGAGGAAAAGGATGGAAGTCATACTTTGACAGTGTATTCTACTGATAAGCAGGGTCTTGATGATTTACTAACTGAAAGAGGATATGAAGTATGTGATACTGAAACAATTACCATATATCCCTATGAAAAGGGGTTTAAGGAGTTACCTTTACCAGAAGGTTTTTCAATGATATCTCTTGAAGATGAAAATGATCTAAAGCAGATTCATGCTTGTCTATGGAAGGGCTTTAATCATGGTCCTAATCCAGATGATGATATTGATGGTAGATTACTTATGCAGAGTGCTCCTAGGTTTAATAAGGAGCTTACAACAGTTATAAAAGCTCACAATGGTGACTATGCTTGTTTTGCAGGTATGTGGGAGGATACACAAAATCAATATGCATATTTAGAACCACTAGCTACTGTTCCGGAGTATAGGAGAATGGGGCTTGCCACAATTGCATTGATGGAGGGCATGAAGAAAAGCCAAAAGTATGGAGCTAAATACTGCTTTGGAGGTCAACGAGAATTTTATGGAATTATAGGATTTGAAAATGTAGGTAAACGTATTATGTGGAAGAAAACTTGGGGATAGATTGAGTTTATAAATTTTTATAAGTTGAATAGAGAGGAAAAATATTTAAAATGGGGTTAGATATAGAGGAATTAGGTGAAGAGTTTTCTCATTTAAAACTTGTTGGTAGTAAGGACAATTCAATAAGACTAATCAATGGAATAATAAAGAATAAAAAGGTTGAAGATGAAGATTTATTTGTTATAGAGGGATTATGGGCCTATGAAAAGATAATTAAAAGTAATATTAGAATAATAAGCTTTGTATTTTGTCTAGAGTTTATTAAAAACAAATCTATCCTTGATATGGTTAAGAGTATTTCTATGGTAGCAGAGAATTCATGTTTAATATCAAGTAATTTGTGTAAAAGATTGAGTAGTAGAGATAGTGGAGAAGGATTTTTTCTATTATGTAGTTTTCCAAAGTATGACCTTAAGGATGTAAAGCTAAAGGAAAATAATTTGCTAGTAATACTTGATGGATTAGAGAAACCAGGAAATATTGGAACAATTATAAGGTCAGTTGATGGTGCTGGTGGAGATGGAGTAATTATTTGTAATAGTAAAGTTAGAAAAACAAATCAAAAGCTGATAAAGTCAAGCATGGGATCTAGTTTTATGTTGCCAGTTGTAAGTAGTGACATAGAATTACTTGTAAGGTGGCTTAAGAGTAACGGATTTAAGATTATTGTTACTGATTTAAAAGCCAGTAACAATTACTATGATGCTAATTATAAGGGGAGAATTGCTATTATTGTAGGAAATGAAATACATGGAATTTCAGAAATTTGGAATAAATATGAATGTGAAAGAATAATAATCCCCATGTTTGGAGGTGCAGATTCTTTAAATGTAGGAGTAGCAGCTACTATGATTGTTTATGAAGCAAGCCTTTCTCAAAAGAATTTAGGTAAAAGAATTGGCTAACTATGATTTAAATAAATCATAGTTTTATGGATTATATAAGTAGGAAAGAGGGCGTAGTCGTAGAGGCTACACCTTCTTTTTTTAGTGATTATTTTTAGTAAGTATTAAGTAATAGCAGGATTTATTAAAATATACCTTGCAATGCAAAGTACATTTTAATATAATAATAATATACTTTGTATTACAAGGTAAAGGAGGAATTGCTGTGAATAATAATTCTCAAATTCTTAAAGGTATTCTTGAAGGATGTATACTAAGTATAATTTCAAAGGAAGAGACCTATGGTTATGAACTACTAACAAAATTAAAACAATGTGGATTTGAAGATATTGTTGAGGGAACGCTTTATCCATTATTACTTAGGCTTGAAAAAAATCAGTTAATAATTGCTGAAAGAAGGAAATCATCCGCGGGAGTTAGTAGAAAATATTATAAACTATCAGAAATGGGAAGTATAGAACTTGAAGGTTTTATAGAATACTGGAATAAACTACATGTTAATGTAAATAAGATTATAGGGGGGATGGACGATGAGTAATAGCATATTGAGGGATGAATATAAGGAAGCATACACGAGTATAGTAATGTACTTATCAAGTAGTGGTATGGAAGGTAACTTTATGGATGAAGTAAGTGAAGATGTAAAGGACTTATTAATAAGTGCACAGGATGATGGTATTGATGTGAAGAGTATTATTGGTAATAATATTGAAGAGTTTTGCAAAGAAATAATAAAATCAAAGGATATTAATAGTAGTACACTACTTAATATATATCAAAGTACTAGGTGGGCTATAATTATGTCAGCAATGATGTCATTATTATATTATATATTTCATATGAAATTCACCTTAAATATAATTTTTATGTTTATAGTTGACTTTTTATTTTGTAGGTTTATTTTTAGTATAGGATTAAGGAAAGTAATAATAAAAAATAGAGGAAATACAAAAAAAATAATAAAGGTGTTATTATTATATATTTTATTTGTGATACCAGGAGCAATTCTAAACTTTATCTTAATTACAAATTTTGTTGTAGAAATTAATTCATTATACACATTCATGGTTTTAGTAGCAATATTGCTATTAAGTTACATCATAGGTAAAGCTTTTAGAAATAGAAAGGGGAGGTTAGATTAAGTAATAAAGCAGTAGAAGTTTAGCTTTCTACTGCTTTATTTATATAGACAAATAACAAAATATTTAACTTTTTAAATAGGTTTCTGTAAGATGTTTTTACAATATGAGTTTTTATTGTAGTGTATCCTTGGCTGTAAGTATACACATACTATATACATAAAGGAAATGAGAATTAAAGAAAAGAGGGCATAAGTAATGATTAATTTTAAAAAGTACATTAAGAAGGGACAAATTTTATTGGCTGTTATGGTATTAATGTATAATATAAATGAGAAAATAATATTTGGAGTAGAAAATGATGAAGTACATGGAAGGATGGAAGGTGATAAGGTTTTTATGAATGTATCTACAACCGTAGACTTACCTCATCAACCACCTAAGGAGTCCACAGAAGAACTGTATCAGGATGTGTTTTTAGCTTTACTAATGCCTTATATCCAGATTGAGGTGGAAAAATATTATTCTACATACTTATCTCAAACGCCACTAGTTGACCCTTACTCCATATATATAAATAGTATTTCTAGACCCAATGGTTATCGTTCTTTTGTCTTTGATATAAGCCTTCAAGTAAATCCCTATATAGGACCTCATATTCTTGTGGGGACTGATAATATTGATTTCACTGTAGAAGGTAACGGAAGGGTTAAGGTGAAAAAGTTTGAGCATATAAAAAGTTATGACTTACCACCAACCTATGAGCATATAATGACAGAGATTGTATAAGATTTTAGAATCAGGTTGTTATAACTAGTGAAGTTAGAGTAAAATAAAATTCGCCAATACCCTAAAAGGGATATTGGCGAAGAGGAAATAGTGGAATATAATAGCACTAGTTTTTACTATTCTTCATAGTTAGAAAGTGTGTTATTTAATGAATGTAGTGCACTTTCTACTGAGTTAAGGGTATTTTCGATTATTTGTCTGTTTTGTGATTTTTCAACAGATTTTAATGCTTGATCCAAGCAAGTTTTTGAATCTTGAAGTTCAATTTGTACATCTCGTAGATGGCGTTTAGCGCTTTTTCCTTCATTATTGTGCATAACAATTACCTCCTAAAACTTTATTTTTAAGGTATGGAGCTAGCATATTATGAAAATAAGCTTAAGCTCAATCCAAGAGTGAAATTTTGTTCATAGTAAATTTCTTCATCTACAACAGTCCTATTAACACCATTATTATCAGAAGAATTTCACTATGAAATATCAAAATTATTATATGTCATAAATTTAAAATCATACTTGGAAAGTTTAGCTTATGAAAGAAAAAAACTTAAGAAATAGATTATTAAAGAATTTATTTCTTAAGGTTTCAGTAAAAAGTTCTATTAATCATTCATTAGTTCTTCTAGATCTATTGGATACTTTCCGTATAGTTTACCAGCATCCATAAAGGCTTCAATATTCTTCATTGGAGTGTGCATTGGAATTTGACATCCAGTGCTTAAAATATAACCTTTTTCAGAATTGTAACCTTTTCTAATACATTGTTTAACTGACTTAAAAATGTCTTCTTTAGTTCCAGCATATATAACATCAACAGGAGGAACATTTCCGGTTATTACAACTTTATCACCCATCACATTTTTAGCTTCTTCTATATCTTCTATATTATCAATACTAAAATTGGAAATTCCAGTATTCACAACATCTTCCCAGATGTCTCTACTTTTTCCACAGATGTGTATACCAGGGTAACTACCAGTTTTTTCTTTTATTTTATTTATGTTTTTTTGAAGAGCAGGTAAGGAAAATTCTCTGAATTGCTTTGGACTTATAAGACTTGTTGATGAGACTGGATCAGCAAAACTAATTGAGATACCCAGTTTAGCAACTTCTTCTATGTATCTATTATTAGATTCTGACACTATTTCCATAAGAGTATGAACCTTTTTAGGATATTTAATCATCCATTTTAATAAATTTTCAGTTCCTACTACAGAGGCTGCAACACTAAAAGGACCAGACATAGAGGCACTGACATCTACATCATTTATAAGTGCATCTTTAGTAAGTTTTAATGCTTCCAGTAGTATAGGTAATTTTCCATCCTTTAGAGGGTTTATTATTTTGAGAGATTCAATTTCATCTATTGATTTAATAGCAGGTTCTAGTAAATAGGAGATAGCATAATCAGGATAGCATACCTTGGCTCCCATAGCTTCAGCCACTCCTCTAAGACTAGTAGATATGCCTACGCTATCATGATGAAGTTTTTTAAACAAAGCTATTTCTAAATCTGCCATTAGTCGTGCAGAATGATAGTAATCCTTAGTTGTTATACCAATGAATGGCGCCATAGTTGCTCCCATGTCGGGGATACAAATTAGTCTATCAATTTCTAATCCTCTAGAAAATGCATCCATTCTCTCTTTGGGAGTCATTTCTTCTTTAATCACTTAAAGGTTCCCTCCTAACAAAAATATATTTTACATATTAATTACATAACTCTAAAGTAATTATATAAGACAAAAATGAATATGTATAATTGAATTATCCTATATATAATATATATCTATTGATATAACCAATATAAAAAGATAAATTTTGTTTGTTAAAATGATGAAATATAATATAGAAAAAGACTGAGATATTAATTGTTTTATTTAATATCTCAGTCTCTCTATTAAATTAATTGATATTCATATACAGCACAAGGTATTGGGATTAACCTTGTGTTTTGCTATTCTTGATAGTTAGAAAGAGTGCTATTTACTGAATTTAATGCACTTTCTACTGAATTAAGAGTGTTTTGGATTTTTTGTCTGTTTTGTGGTTTTTCAACAGAGTTTAATGCTTGATTTAAGCAGTTTGTTGAATCCTGAAGTTTACTTTGTACATCCTGAACATGTTGTTTAGCATTTTTTCCTTGATTTTGTTGCATAACAATTTCCTCCTAAGTTTTATTTTTAGATATTAAGATAAAATTTAATACCTAATTTAATTTTTATTCACAGTAAGTTTCTTTACCATAGATAATTATTATTACTAAGAGGTAAAGAAATTCACTATGAACTAGTAAAGTTATTGTATGTTATAAGTTTTAAATTATACTTTTAAATTTTATTATCAAAACTAATAATATAATCATAATTAAGTATTAAGATAAGAAAAGCTAGGCAGTAAGCCTAGCTCATTATTCTTTAATATCTATGGCATCTACAGGACATTGATCTCTTCCATCAACAGCTCCAGCTTCAAGATCAGAAGGAACATCTCCATCTATAGCTTCAGCTTTACCATCATCATCGAATGAATAAATTTCAGGGCAGACACCAACACAAGCTCCACAGCCTATACATGTATCTTTGTTTACTATTGCTTCCATATTTACTCCTCCTTGTTTTTAATATATTAACAAGGTTAGTGTTTGCAGTAATTGATTTCATATACGCAAAAATTAGAAAATTAATTAATAATAGGTACATAGATGTTAGAGTAAATATATATAATTATGTATTTATATCAGGAGTAGTTGAGTCTTTAAATCTCTACGGCGAGCTCATAGTCATCTTGATTTTCACGTTCTTCAATAAGCTTTAAAATATTATCCATAGTATATATTTTAAGGGATAAATCACTGTTGTCTTCTAGTTTACCAATGTATTCTAGGGCATTAGGGGACACACTGCCTGTAGTAAGAATAATACCTTTTTTTATATTGTTTGCCATCATAGCACCAACAAGTTTTTGGCATATAACTCTTCCTATAAAAAACTCATCAGAAGCATTATCTTCATCATTAGAGGCTAGAGTTGGATTAGAATCATATCTTTTACATTCAACATAGATTTTTTCATCGTCATAATTTGTAAGAATTAAATCAACTCCACCATCATTACTAGGAGGTGTAAGCTTTATATCCTTATATTCAGGGTTATTATGAAAAAGCCATTGACAGAAGCCTTCAAATTGAAGTCCTGTTAATCTATTAATATTTTCTTTTTTAATCCTCATAGTAAATTTTAGTTGTTCATCTTTAAAGCCTCTTATTTTCTCAATAAATTGAGTAAAGCTCTTTATAAGTATTATGAGTACTATAAGTAGTACTAAAATTTCATATTTGTTCATAAGAATCACCTCGTATAATAATTATTGTCATTATAGAAAAAAATTAATCAATATATTTGGGATTTTGCTTTACCATGTGATATTAATGAGCACAATAAACAGATATTTTTATATGAAATCCATAACAGATTTAGAAAAGTATCTTTAATTATGAAGGTTTTTAATATAAAATAGTAATAAATACTTCAAGGAGGTTACGTATGAAGAGAGAAGATTATATTTCTTGGAATGATTATTTTATGAGTATTTCTTTGTTATCAGGAATGAGAAGTAAGGATCCATCAACACAGGTTGGAGCTTGTATAGTTGATTGCAACAATAGGATAGTTTCTATTGGATATAATGGATTTATTAATGGATGTAGTGATGAAGATTTTCCTTGGAGTAGAGATGGAGAATTTTTAGAAACTAAGTATCCTTATGTAGTGCATGCTGAGCAAAATGCTATTTTAAATGCTAGAGGTAAGTCTTTAGAAGGCTGTAGACTATATGTAAATTTGTTCCCTTGCCATGAATGTGCTAGAAATATCATTCAATCAGGCATAAAGGAAGTTTATTATCTTAGTGATAAGTATGCTGAAACAGATTCTATAAAAGCCTCTAAATATATGTTTGAAAAGGCTAATGTGAAATTAACTCAATTAACTCCAAGTGTAGACAAGATAGAGATAAAATTAAAATAGACCTATTAAATTAGAGCTAAAAGGATTGTCTCATATTTTTAGATTGAGATAATCTTTTTTTTATTTATGAGCAATATCAACTGAATTTTAGAATGAATTAAAGTCCTATTTTAAGATTGGTTGAACGTATACCTAAGAGGTTAAGTATAATAAATAATTATATTTAAAGACAGAATTTGTTAAGGAGTAGGTTAAATGAAAACTAAAGATATGACGAGAGATGCTATAGTAATTGGTTTTGCTTTATTTGCTATGTTTTTTGGAGCAGGAAATCTTATATTTCCAACATTTTTAGGATTAGAATCAGGGATAAGTTGGAGTAGTGGATTGTTTGGATTTGTTTTAGCTGATGTGGGTTTAGCTATACTATCAATTATAGCTGCAGCTAAATGCAATGGAGATGTAAGCGAAATTTTTGGGAAGGTAGGTAAAAAATTATCAATAATTTTGGGTGCTGTTATAATGGTATGCTTAGGACCACTTTTAGCCATACCGAGGACAGCAGCAACAACCTATGAAATGGGTATTGTACCAATATTCAAAGGATTTAGCCCAGTAGTATTTTCAATAATATTTTTTGCTATAACATTGGTTTTATCTATAAAACCATCTAGAGTAATTGATATAATAGGTCAGTTTTTAACCCCAATGCTTCTCATAACTCTACTATTACTCATATTAGTTGGAATAATAAATCCAATTGATTCTATCAGTATAGCGCCAAGAGTAGAAAGTATATTTGCAGAAGGAGTAATCCAAGGTTATCAAACCATGGATGCATTAGGAGCTATAGCATTATCTACTGTTGTAATAACAACATTAAGTAATAAAGGATATAAAGGAATAAAGGAAAAAATAAAATTAACCTTAAAAGCATCTATTGTTGCCTCAATAGGACTAGTTTTAGTCTATGGTGGGTTGACTTATTTAGGAGCTACCATTTCAAATCAATATGCAAACATACCATTAGGAGAAATATCTCAAACTGCATTAATAGTACATATAACAGATATATTACTTGGAAAACCAGGAAAGATATTATTAGCAATAATAATAGGTCTTGCATGTCTTACAACAGCAATAGGACTTACGTCTGCAACAGCCCAGTATTTTAGTAAAGTATCAAAGGGAAAATGGAAATATAGAGATATAGTTATATTCGTATGCGTGTTTAGTAGTATAGTAGCTAATTTTGGAGTAAGTACTATAATAAAATTTTCAGCACCAATATTAAGTGTTATCTATCCTCCAACAGTTACATTAGTAATATTAACATTATTTAAAGAAAAAATTAAGAACAATTATGTGTTTATTTTTTCAACATATACAGCTTTATTTATAAGTGTATTAACGGTTTTAAACAATATGGGAATAGGAAGTTCAATAGGAGTACCAATAGTGACTGAACTTCCATTTGCGAATTTAGGTTTTAACTGGATAGTTCCAGTTATAGTGGCAGGTATAATGGGGAATTTTATTAAAACAAACACAAAAATATAATATTTAAATCATATTTCATATTACAAAGATATACAAGGCAATCAATAAGTGTTATGGATGATTTATATAATTGTAGCAAACATGTTATAATAGATACATGTAAATGCGTATTTTAAAGATAGAATACCTACATAATTTAATATGAAAATTAGTTTGGAGGTAGAGTTATGATTAAAGCAATTGAAGAGCGTAGAAGCATAAGAAGATATATGGATAAACAAGTGGAAGATGAGAAGTTATTACAAATTCTTCATAGTGCAAGACTAGCACCATCAGGTAGTAATACACAACCATGGCAAATCATTGTGGTTAAGGAGCAGAGAAATAGAGAAAAAATTGCAGCTGCTGCCTATAATCAAAAGTGGATGGTTAGTGCACCTGTCCACCTTGTGTGTGTTGCAGATATAAAATCAAGGTTACCTAAGTGTGATGACCTTTATATTGATGAATATAGTAAGGAATTTGAAGTTAAGCAAATTATTAGAGATACATCTATTGCCATTGAACATATGGCACTTGTGGCAACAGATTTAGGGTTGGGAACTTGTTGGATTGCTTGGTTTGAACAGAAGGACTTTAGACCAGTTTTAAATATTCCTGATGATAAGTATGTGGTTGCAGTATTAACTTTAGGTTATCCAGATGAAGCACCAAGTCCTCGTCCAAGAAAGAATTTAGAAGAAATAGTTCATTATGAGAAGTGGTAATAGATAATGAAAGTATATAATAAATTAGTAAGAGATAAGATTCCACAGGTGATAGCTGAAGATGGAAATCAGTGTGATGTAGAAATTGCATCTAAAGAGGACATGATTTCTTTATTAGAAGATAAGCTAAAAGAAGAGGTAAATGAATATCTAAAGGATAAAAATTTAGAGGAGCTAGCGGATATTATGGAAGTGCTGTTTGGGCTAGCTCATAATTTAGGATATTCTGAAGAGGAATTAGTGGAGAAAAGAAATT
Organism: Clostridium sulfidigenes; assembly: GCF_000732635.1. GTDB lineage: Bacteria > Bacillota > Clostridia > Clostridiales > Clostridiaceae > Clostridium_J > Clostridium_J sulfidigenes. The sequence continues at coordinate 65,082 of NZ_JPMD01000015.1, forward strand.
GGAAGCTAAAGCAGCGTGGGGGATTTAAGAAAGGAATTGTTCTTAAGTCTGTTAAGTAAAAATATTAGCTATATTTTAGTCAGTATGATTAAAATTATAGAGCGTAATGTTATAAAAAGTTTTTATTTGGTTTCTAGTAATGAGGCAAAAGATAAGGAGATACTGATGATAAGAGAATTATTTGAAGATATATATCAAATAGAGGTAGAACTTCCGGATAATCCTTTAAGGGCACTAAATGCCTATTTAATTAAGGGTAATGAAAGAAATCTACTTGTGGATACAGGCTTTCGCAAGGTTAAATCTTTAGAAAGCTTAAGACAAAGTTTAAAAGAATTGAATGTGAATATGGACAATACGGATATATTTTTAACTCATCTTCATGATGACCATACAGGTCTTGTACCATTTCTTTTAAATTCTAATAATAAGGCTTATATTCATCCAAGAGAAAGTGAAGAGATATATAATTTAAGAAAAGTAACTTATATGGAAGAAATTAATATATTTAATGAAGCAATGGGATTTCCTAAGGGCAAGGCGGTATCGGCACTAAAAGCTCTAAGAGATCAAGAAGGTTTTGAAGAAAGTTTTACTGAGCCAACCTATACAGATATTAAGGATGGGGAAACATTAAAGATAGGAAAGTATGAGTTTAAATGCATCTTGACTCCAGGGCACACACCAGCTCATTGCTGCTTATACGAAGAGAACCATAGGATTTTAATTGGTGGAGATTTAATATTAGCAAAGATAACTCCAAATATAGCCTATAACCTTGAGCAATGGATGGAAAACCCTTTACAGGAATACTTTGATAGCTTAGATAGAGTTGCATCTCTACCTATAGACGTGACACTGTCTTCTCATAGAGCTATTATAAGGAATACTAAAAAGAGAATAAGAGAACTCAAGGACCATTATGATCTCAGGTTAGAGGAAATCATGGATATTTTGGCTAATGGAGAAAAACTTTCGCCTTATGAAATTGCAGGAAGAATGCACTGGAGTATAACAATTAAAAACTGGGAAGACTTCCCAGTAACTCAAAGATTCTTTGCGTTAGGGGAGTGTATGTCCCACTTAGTCTATCTTGAAAAGCTTGAAATGATAAATAAGTTATATAAAGACGGAAAGATTTATTATGTTATATCAAATAAAGGATTAGTGTGGGCAATAGTTAAGTACATTAAAGAAAGTTAAAACAGTGAGTTTAAAAATAAATATAAAGGATGTTTAGAAATAAGGTTATTTCAAAACATCCTTTTAAGTTCTAAAATTATTGAGCTACTGTTGATGAACAGATTTTACAGATGTTTATAGTTTTTCCGTCTTCACATTTCTTAGTCCAAACCAATTTTACTCTTTTTCTACCGCATAGAGGGCATGTACCTCTCCAACCTACTATTTTCTTAATAACTTTACCTCTTCTTTGCTTACCCATTTTTTCATCGCTCCTTTCTTTAAAAATATATTTTTATAAAGGCAGAGTTATGACTAAAAAGTTAAGATAAGCTTAAATAAAAAAAGTAGTACCACAATTAAAGTAGTACTACTCTTATATATTTTTAGGGTATGTTGATTATCTATACATTTAGGTTATAAGATAAATGCTGGAAATGGAAACGAAAACATAACCAGCATCCATCTCATAAGAGTTTAAAATTAAATGAAAATGTAAAACGTAAAATTTTAATGTAAGTAATATTATAGTTTTATTTTAACATAAAACACTATAAATAAATTAATTAAATTAACTATTTACAATAAATTTCAAAAGTTGTTAAGTAATTATGAAAGATATTAATATAGTATGTACATAGAGTAAATAAATAGAAAAGTAGTATAGCGTATTTTATTTTACAATACGGTTTATTATTTTACAAATGTTGTATATAATAAAGATATGAATATTAGAAAAGTTGGTGATCACATTGTCAAACCAATTAATTAAAGAAGAAATCTTAAATAAGTTAAAATCAGAAGAATTTACTGGCTTTATAAAGAGATTTGACATTATAAATATAGTTGTATTTGGAAGTGTTTTAACTGAAGAGTTTAATGAAGAATCAGATGTAGATATTGCAGTATTAGGAAAAGGTAGTTTCTCCTTAGATGATATTTTAGAAATAGAGTTATTTTTAGAAAGGTTTTTAGAAAGAGAAATTGATGTAGTAGATTTAAAGAGTAAAACTTTAGATATATTTGTTAAGATAAGTATTCTAAACTCTTGCGAAATTATATATTCAACTGATAATAAGGTCTTTGAAGAGTTTTGCGATGACGTGGAGTGGATATATAGAGAAAATGAAAATTTTATTCATTTTAGAAAGGTTGATGTTTTGTATGAATGAAGAAAGACTTATGAGGATAATTGAGGATTTAAAGGAATGTAGTAGTGATATAGAAGAATGTATAGAAATTATTAAAACTAGCAATGATAGATTACTCTTAAAGTTAGCAAAATCAAGTTTAAGGCAGTTATTTGTTAGTTTTCATACCATCCTTGAGGATTTATGCTCCATTATACTAAAGGAAATAAAAAGATTTAAGATAGGTATAAGCTTAAGTGATAGCTTAAAAATATTTAGAGAAGAGGGAATTTTAGATCAGGATACTTATGAATTCTTAGAAAAATCTAAGTTAATTAGAAATAGAATTGCTCATAGATACAAAGAACCAACTCATGAAGAACTTTTCAATCATATTGTGAAATATAAAAGTAAATTCAAAAAGATTATTAGAATAGCAGCTAGTTATTTATAAATTATGAAAGAAGAAAAGAGCTTATTATGAAAAAATACAATCTACAAAAGCAACTAAAATGTAAAATTCTATTTTAGAAAGGAGCACTTAAGATGGATAACAATACTTTATGGTATATGGAGAAGAGAATTGATAGAACTATAAAAAATCTGAACAGAAGAAACATGGATGGATTATTTGTTAAAGATAAAAATGAGCTAATAACGCTTTTAAAGAAGCTAATAGATGATAATTCCACAGTAGGAGTAGGAGACTCTATGACACTTTTTGAAACAGGAGTTATAGATTTTCTACGCAAAGGTGATTATGTATTTTTGGACAAGTATAGAGATGGAATAACTAGTGAAGAGAAAAAGGAAATTTATTTAAAAAATTTTTCTGCAAATACATTCATGTGTAGCACTAATGCATTAACTGAGGATGGGGAACTATATAATATTGATGGTAATGGAAGTAGGGTTGCACCCATGCTTTATGGTCCAAAGCAAGTTATTCTAGTAGCTGGAATAAATAAGATTGTAAAGGATATAGAGGAGGCAGAAAAGAGAGTTAGAAATTATGCTGCTCCTATTGATGCCAGGAGGTTAAATAAAGATACTCCATGCACCACCTTAGGTTATTGTGTAGATTGTAAAAGTACCAACAGAATATGTAATGATTTCACAATTATAAGAGGTCAGTTTATTAAAAATAGAATAAAAGTAATTATTGTGGGAGAACAACTAGGTTATTGATAATCTGTATAGTGTTTAAAACTATAATTATAGTACAAAAAAATAGCTTAATTAAATAGGCTATTTTTTATATGTGTAGAAGTCACATATAGTACTTAGATATTCTCTTTAAATAGGTACAGTTTTTATTGACAAAAATACTACCATGCAATACAATATAGAAAAGGACTATTATGTATTACAATATACCTTGTAATGAATGGTACTGAGAATAAGTTTTGGAGGGGTAGTTTATGAAAACAAAACAGTATATAAAAGAGGTTAATAAGTTTATTAATAAACTAAGTAAAGAAAATGAGGAAAAGTTTGAAAATATATTATTTAAAATACGGTTTTCAAATATTAATGATCATGATGCTGAAGAGTTTATACACCATTGTCTAGATTTATTTTTACAAGCTGAGGAAAGAGAAATTGACGTAGAAGAAGTACTAGGAAATAGTGATATAAATTCCTTTTGTGATGAGTTTATATCAGAAACAATAGAAGGGTACTCTATACTGGAAAAAGTATACTGGAAGATTTCTAAACTACCTATAATACTAATTATTTTTACAGGCGTATTTGAAATGTTTGTTGGACAATTAATTGAAGGCTGGGTAAATAAAACAACACTATTTACAGTTTCAGTTACAGTTTCAATGTTAGTGAATACATTACTTGTAATTATCTTATCCAATTATTTATTATCTAAAATACAATATATGTATAATGTTTTTAATGGAGAGGATAAAAAGAAAGATAGAAAGATAACATTTTTATTATGGATAGGCTTTTGCATTATAACAGCTATATTTGTATTAACTAAATTATTTTTGACAAAGGTACTTTTTGAAGTAAACTATTTAATATTCATGGGCATACTTATAACTATTTATTTGATACAGTATTTCTTTGAAAATAAAAATCAATAGAAGGAGGAAACCATGAATAATAAATCACAGTTATTAAAGGGAAGTTTAGAGGGCTGTGTTCTTAAAATTATAGACTTAAAAGATGAGATTTATGGATATGATATTGCTAGAATACTAAAGGATAATGGTTTTACTGATATTTCTGAAGGAACATTATATCCACTATATACACGCCTACAAAAGAATGGTTTTATATCGTCAAAAATGAAGGAGTCTCCACTTGGCCCTGCTAGGAAATATTATAGTTTAACAGATAAAGGCCGTGAAGAACTAAAGGATTTTGTGGATACTTGGGAATATATGAGTAAAAATATAAATGATATAATTAAAGGGAATATTCAGTAATATATTTCTTAATATTTAAATATATTCAATAATTTATATAACCATAAAATCCTTATATATTAGTATACTTTGGAGGCGGTAATGTTAAACTATTATTTAAATAAAAAGCTTAACATTGATATAGATTTATTTTGAATACCTTTATAGAGTATTTCTATTGTATCACTTTTATCCACCATGCCAAGTATATATAGTAATGGTAAATAGTGATCCTTAGTAGGAATGGCGTTGTTTTTTTTATCTCCATATTCAATTAGGGATTCAAAGTTTCTTGATTTTAGATTTGTTACTACTTCATTTTCAAAATCAATAGCCCATTGATATGGAGTAGTATCATAATTCATATCTGCTAAGTATAAATTATGGACAATGTTTCCACTGCCTAATACTAAGATATCATGCTCTCTTAAAAATTTTAATTTTTTACCCATTTCGTAATGATATATAGCAGGTTGTGCCATATCAATACTAAGGGCTACTACAGGAACATCAGCCTTTGGATACATATGTTTTAAGATTGACCAAACTCCATGGTCAAGACCATATGTATCAATAGGTTTTATGTCAAGATCTTTAAGCACTCTACTGATTTCAGGAAAACCTGGACATGGATATTTTATTTCATATAATTCATTTGGAAAACCATAAAAATCATATATAAGTTCTGGATTTTGGGATGTAGTAACTGCAGTGGCACCGTCTGACATCCAGTGAGCAGTAACCACCATTATTGCCTTTGGAGTAGGTAGAGTCTCACAGATATTATAAATACTTTTTGTGTAGCTATTGTCAGTTATTATATTCATTGGTGAACCATGCCCTATAAAACCCATTGGGAATTTCATAATATCACTCCTCGTCTTAATATACTTTATTATATAACTTAATTTTATTATATCAAAAATAAGGTGAAATATATTTAATAATTATTTTGATTAAAATTTATAATATAGAAGAGATAAGTGGTAAATATCTAATCATGTCGACAAGCTATTTACCACTTATTTAAAATTAAGATATGTATTTTATAATTTAGATAAATCTGATATAAATTCAATATCTACATTTAATGAACTTAACACCCTTTTTAATTGCATTGCAGCAATAGCTGAGCTTGGTGGTGTTGATACTATGTTTTTAAAACCAGTAGCCTTATACATTTTAATGCAGTTCTCAAGAATTGGAATCATTTCTGCTTTTGATGTTGATAATTCAGAACTTTCAAGTGCAAGAGTAAAGCTTGATGGAGTTATAGACTTTACAGCATTATTATAATCATTTAAGAAATTTTTGCCATCCTCCTCTTGAAAAAATCCTCCTACAGTGATAAATAAGACCTTCTTAGCATTATTAACTTCTACTTTATACATTTAAAATTCCTCCTTTAAAATTTATATAAAAAAGCTCCCATTGTGTATCCAGAACCAACTGAACAAAAAATAACGAGATCTCCCTTATTTATCTTTTTAGTTTCTATAGCTCTATTAAGCGCAAAAAACGGACTGGTGCATCCAGTATAACCATATTCATCTGCAACAAAGGTATAAGTGTCACTACTAACCTCTAAATTTAATTTATTTAATGTTTCTTTTATATCAGCATGGGAAAACTGTGAAAATAAGAAGTGTTTTACATCTGTTATAGATTCATTTCCTTCTTTTAAGAGTTTATTGATAAGTTTTACCCATTCATCACTAAAGTAAGACACATCATGATTTACCCAAGCATATTTTTTACTATCTATAGGCAGTTCTTCATCATATATATGGGATAATCCACATTCAGGGAAAACCATATATTTATGATTTTTAGAATCAGTATGGAAGGCAGAATTAAGAACCCCACCAGTTTCTTCATCATTAGTAAGTAATATTGCAGCTGCACCATCTCCAACAGTAGAATTTACTAACTCACAATCACTTTTGGCAAGGAGTGAGCCATATGAAGCACCAACGATTAAAGATTTTTTATATTTACTTTTAGATTTCATATAGGTCGCAATGCTATCTATAGCTGTTATCATTCCTATACAATTATCGTTCATGTCATAAGTTAAATCGCAGTTACATGCATCTATAGCATCTCGTATCAAAAGAGCGTTAGTAGGTATTAAATGTTCTACAGAATCACTAACAAATACAATAATATCTAATTCAGAAGCCTTAATATTAGCTTTTTTCAAACAGGATTTAGCAGCTTCCACACTCATAGTAAGAGAATTTTCTGTATTATTATCAACTAAATACCTAGACTTCCGTCCTAAGTGATTTAAAAGTTTTTCTAAATCATGTCCATATTTGTTAATGAAGTGTTGATTCTCTATTCTTTTTTTAGGATGATATATTGATACTTCTTGAATTTTTATTCCCATAAAGTCCTCCCCATTCACATTTGAATTTGATGTTTAAATATATATTACATATAAACAAAATGGTACAATATATATGTAAAAATTATAAATATAGTAAAAAATATATTCTACTGAATTTATTATTCTACAAAAATTTCAAATAAAATAAATTTTTAATATAATATAGTATTATATTTTGATACCACTCTATTATTATCGTCACAATTCGATTTACTTTATATGTTTTATAATTTATATTCTTACTTTATTAGAAGCCGATATAAATTTATGCAAAGAGAGGAAGTTGGATTAACCTATAACTTTTTTATAGTAGTTGACTCTTGGGTTACCGAAGGGTTTATAATAATAATAGATGGCAAGGTGCACACTTGTAGAGCTTATTTGTTGAGGTGAAGTTATGTTTAAGATTGGTGAATTTTCGCGTATGAGTGGACTTTCAATTAATACACTGTATCATTATGACAATGTAGGAATTTTAAAACCTATATATATAGACAAATTTACTGGTTATAGATACTATGATGCAAGTCAACTTATAACCATAAATAAAATAATTGCTTTAAAGGATGCTGGATTTTCACTTGTTGAAATTAGCAATTTCTTTAATAATAATTCTAGTAATGAGTCGCTTATAGAGGTTTTGGAAGTGAAAGCAGATTTACTTGAAAAGGCACTAGAACTAGAAACAAGTAGGCTTCAACGTCTTCGTACAAATATATTTTTAATAAAGAATGGAGGCATACCTACTATGAATGAAATTTCAATTAAAAAAGTAGAAAAAATCTTAGTTGCATCATTGCGAAAATGTTTTGTGAAGGATGGTAATCAAACTTATGATGAATTTTGTGAAAGCCTATGGGCGCAAGTTAATGAATATATAGATAAAGTAAAAGGAAAACGTACAATTCCGTGTATGACACTTTACCATAAAGACAATACTTCAATACAGGACATGGAAGTTGTAGAACCTATAACAAAATTAATCCCAGAAGGTGATAATGTTAAAGTGTATGAACTGCCAATGATAGAAAAAATGGCTTGTATAGTTCATAATGGCTCATTCGCTACAATTGGAGAAACCTATGAAATAATGTACAAATGGATTTCAGAAAATAAGTATTCAATCTGTGGACCAGTGCGTGAAATATACCATGAAGGTGAATGGGTAACAGATGATCCTAATAAATACGTAACGGAATTACAATTTCCTATAAAGTAATATAATTGACTTTTAATAAAGTTGAACTCAATAGGTCTATATAAAAATAAATAGAAAATAAATATTAGAATACCGTATTATTCTTTAAAATGAATATACGGTATTTTAATTTGTTTTATTTAGATTGGTAGTGAAATCATATGTGTAATCATGATTTTATGGTTAAATATAATAAAAATTTTATTCTTGCTTTTCTTTTGCTAAATTTATTTCTTCAAGTCTTTTCTCAGCAGCTTTTATTGCTTCAACACCTGTTTTGCATAAAGGATTAATACCTTTAACAATAGTTACAATGACAAAGGCTTCTACTAATTCTTCCATGGTTAAGCCTGCTTCTATGGCAGCAACTGCATGCGCTTTTGCCCCACTTACTTCATCATCCAAACTATCTAATATTGTAAAAATTAATTCCCTAGTCTTTTTAGATAAATGCCCATTTTGGACTGACTCACGCATTACTAAATATCCATTTAAACTATCAGGAGAATATTTAGATAGGATTTCAGCAAAGGGAGGACTCCACTTTAATTCATTTTTATAGTAATTAAGTATATTTTCTAAATCATTCATAATTAAATTACTCCTCATTTTGTTATTAATATCTCGAAATTTAAGTTTAAATTAACTATTTTATCTACAGTATAACATATTGTAAAAATTTGTTTTGTATGCATTAGAAGTATGACTTATGTAAATTACAAATGTATAGAAATTTTGCATGATATGGTATAATTTCCTTAAATCTGATTTTAAAGTGTAAACATTTACTGCGTATAAATTAATTTATACAATTTACTCTATAATATATAGTTTTAATAGATATTTTAAGAATTAATTAGTATAGGATTATGATAAGGATTAAAGATAGGAAGGAGAAGTTAATTATTTTCAGCATGAATTATAAAATGGGGATTCACTTTATTTAGAAAGTAGTGAATGAAAGCAAGGGAGTAAAGAGTGATATGAAAAAATCTTTATTGAAAAGTAAGGTTATTATTGAATTAGAAAAAAGGGTTAAACAGAATGGACATAAGGCTGTAGAAGAATTTATACATGATTTACAACATAAGGGTTCTCCAATAATAGAACATATAGAAAATGATGATAAGAATAGCTTAGTTACTTTTATATATGAAGGGAATAAAGAGTGTAAAAATGTTTTGTTTATACCTGATATAGGATTAGATAGATTTAAAGATAACTATAGAGATTTTCAAATGGAAAAAATAATGGAAACGGATCTATGGTTTATTACTTATGAAGTAAGAAATAATTTAAGATTTATATATTACTTTTCACCAAATGATCCATTGGATGATTATTGGAATGAAAGATTTGGTAGTAGAGTTAAGTATGATAAGTTTTGTAAAAGAGCATTGAGTTTTGATAAAGAGAATCCAGAAGATAAAGGTTCTTATGTATTAATGCCTAAGTCGCCTGAAGATATTTGGTCAACAAAAATAGAAGATGTACCAAAAGGAAAAATAGAGGAACATAGGTTTGAAAGTAAAAACTTAGGGGATAAGCGTAGAATCAGAGTTTATACACCTTATGGATATGATAAGAAAGAAAAACCTTATGGATTTATGGTTTTAACTGATGGTGATGATTATATCTCTACTCTTTCTGCAATAGAAACTTTGAATAATCTTATTGCCGCTAAAGAAATACCACCTATAGTTGCTATATTTATTGATTCAACAAAAAATAGAGGAAAAGAACTAAAGTGTAATGATTCATTTTGTAAGTGCATTGCAAGGGAGGTAATCCCATGGGCTAAAAAAAATTATAATATTTCTAGCATGCCAGAAAAAGCTATAATTTGTGGACTTAGTCTAGGAGGATTAACAGCAGCTTATTTAGGGTTAAACTATTCGGAAATTTTTGGAAATGTCCTTTCTCAATCAGGTTATTTTTGGTATAATTCAGAAGACTATGTACCTAATGAGGATTGCTGGATGAGCAAAATGTTTAAAGAAGTAAATACGCTCAATCTTAAATTTTACCTAGATATGGGGGTTTTAGAAACTAAGTATAAAATTATAGATCCTAATATAAATTTAAGAGATACATTGATATCTAAAGGATATAAAGTTGATTTGCGATGGTTTAATGGAGGACATGATTATTTATCTTGGGGAGAAACCTTGGCACATGGATTAATTTCACTTATAGGAATAAAGAAGAAATTATAAGAATATAGCAATGTGTACATTAGGAAGGTAAATAAGAACAGTATTCTTTGAAATGGTAATAGATATAAATATATTAAGAGTATGTTATAATATGTATAAATATGCAATATATAAATTTAAATTACATATAAGCAGTGAAACTTACAAAAGGAAAAGTACAATTTGAAAAATACAGAGCTTTCAGTTCTCAAATTTAATGAAAGAGCTATAAGATTATATAAAAGTTTAGATTTTAAAGTTATAAATGAATTCATAGGAAAAACAGTTAATGGAGAAATGGAATTTATAACTATGTCAAAAGAATTATAAATAGAGTTCTTAGTATCAGTACTTTCGATACTTAGAACTCGTTGTCTATTAGGGTAAATCGTTATCAAAGGACGTAGCAGCTCTTTACTCTGACTTTTAAGAAGCTGGGAGTATTAGAGCTGGTAGTCATCAGATAATTATTGACTACCCTACATATTTGAACTCAGAATGCAGGGTAGTCTTATATTTCCTTTGTTACAATTAAATATGAAAGGGGAAGGTAAAATGGAATGGGTTGATAGAATGACAGCAACAATAGATTATATTGAGAATCATTTGACTGATGATATTATGTATGATGAAGTAGCAAAAATTTCTTGTTGCTCAATGCATCAATTTGGACGTGTTTTTTCTTATGTTGTAGGGGTATCTTTATCTGAATATATTCGTCGTAGAAGATTAACTCTTGCAGGATTAGATTTACAAAGTAGCAATAAAAAAGTTATTGATATTGCTATAAAGTATGGATATAATTCGCCCGATGCATTTACTCGTGCTTTCGTCGGAATGCATGGTGTAACTCCTAAGGTAGCGCGCACTTTGGGAGTAAAACTTAAAGCCTATCCACCCATCACTTTTCATATTTCAATAAAAGGAGATGTTGAGATGGAGTATCGTATTGAGGAAAAGAAAGAAATAAAATTGGTTGGACTTGTTAAACAAATAAAGAGGCAGTCTGCTAATGCTGAAGCTAATGATTGGAAAGAAGCTTTAGGTGAAGCATGGGATATTTGGGATGAATTTTTGGATGGTGATATTGATAGGAAGATAGCATGTGAATACAAACTTTATCGCAGCCCCATGTGGCAGATGGGTTTCACCAAAACTTTAGAAAATGGAGAAACTATACTGGCTATTGGTGCTGAAGCTGATGAAAATGTTTTAACGGATTTGCAAAGCCATACTATACCAGCAGGAAAATGGGCAGTATTTACTGCAAGAGGAAGCCTCAATGGCAAGGCGCACCCAATTGATGTCATGTGGACAAAAATAACAGCAGAATGGCTTCCTAACTGTGGATATGAAAGAGCAGCAGACTATGAACTTGAAGTTTATCTACCAGGAGATACAAATGATGATGATTATGCCTGCGAAATATGGGTTCCTATTACTAAGAAGTAGATATATATATCCTAAACTTAAAAATATCTATAAAAAATAAATATTCGTTGGTTAAAATACCGTAGTATTCAGTAATGATTACACGGTGTTTTTATTTTATGATTTAACTATATAGTAAATTGTATAATTAAAATAATATTATTTGAGAGTTGGATAACATGGTATTTAAAATATAAATTACTATAAAAATATATAGAAAATAATTTGGTTCAATATGGTATAATTTCATTAAGTTTACTTGTTTTATAGGTCACATATAGGAAAAAGTATTATGAGTTTTAGTGTTTAATGTGATGTTTATTTAAAATAAAATAATTATTTAAATAATGAAAAGTAGGAAGGGGCAAGTATAGATGATATCATATAAAGTAGGATTAGAAAATATTCAGTGGGATAAACTTTTTGACCTATATAAAAGAGTTGGATTATTGAAACGGTTTATAGAAAATAATGAATACCACAAAATTCAATCAGCATTTAAAAATAGTTATAAAGTTGTTATAGCATGGGATGATGAAAAATTAATAGGAGCCTGTAGAATGATATCAGATGGCATATGTTATGGCTCAGTATTTGATGTGGGGGTATTGCCTGAATATCAGAAAAAGGGTGTAGGAAAGAATTTAATGAACACACTTTTGGAAGGAGAAGACTATATACCTATTCATCTTACCGCTACCTTTGGAAATGAGGATTTCTACAAAAAAATTGGTTTTAAAAGGCATAAAACGGCTTACTCTAAATATCCATGGGAAACCATATATACAGAAGAATAAGCATGTTATGGAAGGAGTAGTATAAATGGAGTCTAAAGAAATATTAATGCTCATAGATAATATATCTCCCCATGCAAAAGAGTATGTAAAAAAAGCATTTGAAAATAATCGAGTGGATATAATATATTCTGTATCAACAGAGGAAAACAAAGGAGTATTTATAGCTGTTGATAATAAAGATTGTTGCATTTTTTATGCTTATTTTCTTAATGAAAACAATATAGAACAAATTTTAGATATTATAAAAAATAAGACTAAAGAATATATTATAAAATTTGACTCAAAAGAAATATGCTTTAACGTGTACGGTAATAATCTAAAAATAATTAATGAAGTGAGAAAATTAGGTTTTAAATTAGATATTGAAGGATATCATCTTGAATTCATTGGTAAAGAGTTACCCGAGTTAAATTGTTGTAATTTAATTGATAAAGGATTCAAAAGTGATATGTTAAAAGAATTTATTAACTTATTTGATAGTTCATATTATCAGTTAAATATAGATAATGGTTGGCAGGTAAATACTAATGCCATAAATGAAGAACAATTTTACAAAAAGCTTATTGATTTAGATGAGCATAGCCAAGTACGTTCATTCTGGATGAATAATGAGTTGGTAGGTGCATATATTTTCTGCCAAAACTATATAACTGATATTGCAGTTAAACCTACAGTTCAAAATAAAGGATATGGAAGTTATATATTAGCACATTGTATTAGAAATATGAGTATGAATGAATCTATTAGAAACATAAGACTTCGAGTAGCTAAGTCAAATACTGGTGCTAAAAAGTTATATGAAAGAAATGGTTTTATTGAAATTGCTTATTTTTCAGAACATACATATGAATAAACATGATTAGCGTATTAAATTTAATACCTCAATTATTTGTAGTGATGTTAGTAAGTAAATATAAAAAAAGAGAGAATAAACAATATTAAATAGTTCATGATATTTTTATAAATGATGCATTTCTAAGATAGTGAAGCAAATTTAAGGAGGAAATTATGAATGATATAGAACAAGTATTACAGACAGAATATAGTGAAGAATTTGATAAACTAAGAAAAAATAGAATGTTCGTCAGTTATCATAAATACGGTCCTATAAAAAATAACTATGGTGAGGGTTTAATTAATTCAATTGAAAATCTAGAAATAAGATTAAAAAAGTATAAAGAAACTGGTAATACGGAATTTTTAGTTGATATTGCAAACTTCGCAATGATCGAATTTATGTATCCTAAACATAGTAATGTTCACTTTGATAGTGAAACCCACGGTACTAGATTAAAGGGAATGACTGTTAATGATTTGAAACAGTTATGATACATAATTCAACTACATAGTTAAGAAGCAAAAATAATGGTTGATAAAATTCTAGTGTAGATAAATGAGTTAGATAGAATATTTATTTTTTAGATATAACGGAGGTAAGAATGATTAAGGATATTATTAATGAAAAAGGATTTAATATAGAAACAAGTAGGTTACTTCTTGTGCCTATTTCAGAAGAATTTGCATATGATTATTTTACTGAATTTAATGATGAAATAACAAAATACCAGTATCCAGAGCCTTTTAAAAGCCTAGATAGTACAAGAAAATTTATTGATGAGTTTACAAAACTTAAAGAATTGGGAACAAATTTGGTGTGTTGTATTTTAGATAAAGAATATAAATTCATTGGAAGTATAGAGATTCATCTGATAGACACTAAAACTCCTGAGGTGGGTTTATGGATACGAAAGAATGAACAACGTAAGGGGTATGGATATGAAGCTATTACTGGTCTAACTGACTTTTTTCGTGAACATATGGATTTAGATTATTTTATTTATGAGGCAGATCGTCGTAATCCTAATAGTATTCAGTTAGTTAAAGCTCTAGGTGGAATAGAAGTTGGATTCAATAAAGCAGAAAGTAATTGTGGAAGTACTTTAGAGTTGAACATGTATTATATTAAATAGTAAGGTTATAAAATATCGGATTATTCAGAAATGAGTATACGATATTTTTTTATTTTCTAATTTTACTACATATACAAATATATGGATGATGATCCGGTATAATATGGTATAATTTTATTATGATTACTATTTCTAGAGAATGCTATGGAGGGAGTTTAATGATACATTTAAAAGAAGTTACGGAGAAAAATTGGAGAGAAGTTAACTCACTAGAAGTAGTAAGTAATTATAATTATTCTATTAAAGAGAAGGGAAAATATGAAAATGGATAGTATTATTTTTGATTTAGATGGAACTATATGGGATTCAACATCTAGTGTTATAGATTCATGGAATAAAACTATAGGTAACTATGATGAGGTGATAAATAAACTTACGCTTGATGATATGAAGGGTGTTATGGGGTTAGTAATAGAGGATGTTGCATTAAAGTTTTTCCCATATTTAGAAGAAGAAAATAGACTTAAAATAGTTAAGCATTGCTGTAAGGATGAATGTAATCATTTAGGCAAACATGGTGCAATTCTATATGATAGGGTAGAGGAAACTTTAAAGGAATTATCTAAAAAATATAAATTATTTATTGTTAGTAACTGTCAATGTGGATATATAGAAGCCTTTTTTAAATCACATAAGTTAGATAAATATTTTATAGATTATGAGAATGTAGGAAGAACAGGTTTAAGTAAAGGTGAGAATATAAAACTAATAATAAAAAGAAATAACTTAATTAGTTCAGTATATGTTGGTGATACTGAGGGAGATTTAAAAGCATCACGAATTGCTAATATACCCTTTATTTATGCACAATATGGTTTTGGGGAAGTTAAAGAATATGATTATGTAATTAATAGCTTTCACGAACTTTTAAAGTTTGTGTAACACTATAAGAATATATATTTATAATTTGAAATACATAGATTTATTAACAATCTGTAGGGTGTATTGTGAAGTAAAAGGGGGAGTATAATCAATGAAACCTTATGAGAAATTAGCAAAGTTTTATAAAAAAGGTTGGGGAAAAGATAGTATTAAATACTGCGATTTAATTTACAATGTAATTAATATTTACAATCTAAATATTAATTCAGTTTTAGATGTTGCTTGTGGGACAGGCTTACTAGCATCAAAATTATATAATGAAAATTTTGAAGTTAGTGGAATTGATATTTCAGAAGATATGATTAATATAGCAAAGGAGACTACAACGGGAATAGAATTTGCAGTTGCAGATATGGTAAATTTCACTTTGAATAAAAAATTTCAGCTTATAACTTGTGCATTTGATGCACTAAATTATTTAGTAACGGATTCTGATATGAAAAGAACTTTAAAAAATATTTTTTTACATTTAGAAGATAACGGGATTTTTATATTTGATATTAATACTCCAGTTTTATATGAAGAAAGACATTTTGGAATAATTGATAGAAATTTTGATAATATAGAATTCAAACAGATATTAGAATATGATAAGGTAAGTAAAATAGGTAAAACTGTCTTTGATTTTGGTGATAATCAGTGTGAAACACATATTCAAAGGGCATATACTGTTGAAGAAATGGATGCATTTCTTTTGATTTCAGGTTTTGAAATAATGAATAGGTATAAAGATTTCAGATTATCTCCAATTGATGATAAAGCATATAAAATATTTTATGTGGTCAAAAGGATTAACTCATAATCTTCATGAGCTATAAAGCTAGGAAAGCTGAAGGAAAAGTAATAATATATACCTTATTTTATGGAGGAGACTATGATTAGAATTGAAGGAGACAAGATTTATTTAAAAACATGTACTAGAGATGAATATCATGAACACTATAAATCCTATGTTACAGATCCAATTATGGATCCAAATACCTATATTTATGATAAAGAAAAGGTTATAAAAAGTATGATTCTATTATAGAAAAGGAATCATGGTATCCTAGGGTTGGAATTTTTTTAAGGGATGGAAGAATCGTTGGAGAATTATCTTTTAAACGAATTGACTATGAAAAAAGTAGATGTGAACTTGGGCTTGCCCTTGCCAATAATAATTATAAAGGATTAGGGTATGGAACTGAAGCAGTTAAATTGGCAATAGACTATGTATTTAATACATTAAAACTTAAATGTATATATGCTGATACAATGGGCTCAAATAAGAGAATGCAAAGTATATTTAATAAATTTGGATTCGAGTTTATAAATAAAGAAGAGCATTTTTATGATATGCATGATAGATGGGAAGATAAGTTAAATTATATATTAAGAAATACAGAGGTACTGTACTAACTAAAGAAGATGATAATATTGGGGAGAAAAATGAAAGGGTGGATATTAAATGAAAAAAAAGTTAGCAATAGTGTTGTTGGTAGCAGTATTTGTAATAAATATCACTGCCTGCAATAATAAAGTTAACAGCAAAGAAACAACTTCTACTAATAATAATATTAAAGAAGAGGTAAAAATTGAAAGATTTCCGTACATGGCTGATTTTGGAAGAGGGAGTATAAATAACATTGAAGAACTCAAAGATGAGTGGGGAAAAAATATTAGTGATTTAAGAGGATATGACCTTGAGAAACTTGATTTATCTGGGGAGAAAGATAAGCTTTTAAATTCAGTGTTTGATAGTAAAACAAAATGGCCAGGGAAACTTCCAGAGGAGTTTAACCCTGAAAGTTTTTTAGAGTTTCATATAAATCCAGGTCTTGAAATAAAAAAACTTCATGAAAGAGGAATAACTGGTAAGGGAATAAACATAGCATTTATCGATTATTCTCTTTTAGTAAATCATGAGGAATATCATGATAGAGTAAAGATGTATGAAGAAATTCATTATGAACCAGAAGAAGCACAGATGCATGCTCCAGCAGTGGCATCAATTGCAGCAGGTAAGAATACTGGAGTTGCATCGGAAGCAGATTTGTATTTTATAGCATGCGAAAACTATAACTTTGTTAATAGTGAAATGGAACTAGACTTTTCTTGGACAGCAAAAGCGATTGAAAGAATTATTGAAGTAAATAAATCTTTGCCAAAGGATGATAAGATACGAGTTTTATCTATATCAGCAGGATGCAAGCCTGAAAGTAAGGGGTATAACGAATTTATAGAAGCGGTTAAAAAAGCAATTAAAGAAAATATATTTGTTATAACAGTAAATATGTTTGACACATATGAGGATAAGTTTTATTTCCATGGATTAGATATAGATTCCCTTGCAGATAAAGATGATATTTCTAATTATAAAGTTACAGAATGGAATAAGTGGGTATCGAAAATAGAGCATATTGATGAACTTAATAAGTATTATGAAGAGAAATTTAATATGGACAAACCAGAAGAATTACTACTTATTCCTATTGATTCTAAAACAGTGGCTAGCCCTACAGGAGAGAAGGATTATGTATTTTATAGAGAAGGGGGATGGAGCTGGTGTATGCCTTATCTTGCTGGACTTTATGCTTTAGCTTGTCAAGTAAAACCAGATATTACGCCAGAAGAATTTTGGAAACAAGCTCTTGCAACAGGAGATAGCAGACAAATAGAAAAAGGAACAGAAAAATATAAGGGAAAAATACTAAATCCTGAAAAATTAATCTCTAGTTTTGAATAAGAATAGTAATATTAAATACTTGTACATTAGGGAGGAATAAGAAAATGAGTATAAAATTAATAATGCAACCAAACCCATGTGCATGTGGACAAGCATGCATAGCTATGCTTGCGGGAGTGTCAGTTGATGAAGTTATTAAAAATATGCATACACATGGGCCAACATCCATTGGACAGCTAATTGAAGCTCTTGATTTTTATAACATTAAACATGCTGATAAAAATGTAAGATTATCTAAAAAGAATCCTAAGATTTCAGAAGTAGCAATTTTGACAGTACACATGCCAAAGTATACACATTGGATAGTACATTATAAGGGCAAATTTTATGACCCGGAGTTTGGGCTTCTTGAAGAATGTCATCCTGATGGAAAGATAACATCATTCTTGGAGATTTATTAATATAGGTATATCTGATATTTATTCTAAAAATTATAAAAGTGGCTACTTCCATTTTGAAGTAACCACTTTGCTTTTTCTTGTAGAATAAATTAACTTATATATAAAATATATACATAGCATTAAAATAAATGTTACAATGAAAACATGCTTAAGCAGTGGTTATGTAGGTGATAAAGTACTGATAATTTTATAGGAGGAAACCACATGGAGTATTTTGATATTTTAAATAGAGATGGTAGTAGAAGTGGTAAAATAGCACCAAAAGATGAAGAGCTTTTAGAAGGACAATATGATTTAGGAGCACATGCATATATACATAACTCAAAGGGAGAATTCTTAATTCAGAAAAGATCAAAATCAAAACAGTTCTTACCTGGTGGATGGGATATTCACATGGGACACGTTATAGCTGGAGAAACAAGTAAAGAGGCTATTATTAGAGAGATACATGAAGAATTAGGTATAAAGATAGATGATATAATTTTTCTTAAAAGAGTTTTATGGGAAAAATACAATCATTTCATTGATATTTTTGTATTATGTAAAGATATTGATATTTCAGATTTAACCTTACAAAAGTCAGAGGTAGACGATGTTAAATATATTTCAGCCCAAGAGATGATTAATTTGATAAAATCCATGGACTACAGACCAGAAGAATATAGAATAATCATGGAGTCGTATGTTAAAGAAATTATTTTAAACTTTAAATATAGTAATACAAATTTATAACTATTTATATATGAAAATAGTTATATAGGAAACTATACAAATATATAACTATTTAACTATTTAAATAGTTGTTGTCATACCAAGGGTTTCAGCGATTTTGATGTTTGAATAACATGAAATTCATAGCCACATTCATAATAAATTGTCTTTATATATTGGAGGAGAATTAGCATGAAATATGCAATAGAATTATATTTTGATAAGGAAACAGAGGAAAAAATTCTTAAATTGGCTAAAGGAATTGCAAGAGAGAGAATCAGTGAAAAATATTTAGAATGGAAGACTCGTCCTCATATTACCATAGCTATATTTAATGATATTGATATTGAAAAGTGTGACAAGTTATTAAAAGAAATAGCTAAGGATACAAAATCATTTCCCGCTTTGCTTTCTAGTATTGGGGTGTTTAATAATACCCGAACTGTATATCTTGCACCAGTTGTATGTGGTGAATTAATTGCTTTACATAAAAATATACACGAAACTTTTGCATTTTGTGATCATAGTGGTTGGGAATATTACACAGCTGGACAATGGGTACCTCATTGTGCCGTTATGCTGGGAAGTGAAGATAAAGAATCAGCATCAGTGGAAGCTACAAAATACGTAATCGAAAACTATGAGGTTTTTCCAAACAGTAGATATGAAGAAATTGGTTTTGTTGAAGTTGTAATGCCTGTAAAAGAAATAAAACCTCATAAGCTCAGTATTTCTATGTAACTATAATTATTATAAGAAGTTTTGTTAGGAGAATTTATTTTAAAATCTAGTCTTAAAATTGAAAATATGATAAATAAAAATTTTAGTGAGGAAGTAATATGAAAAAAATTACTATGTCAAAGGGTGAATTGAGAAAATTCCTGGTGATGTATCAGGGGCTATCTTCACCAAAATCTTTTAAGGGTGAAGAGGGTATTAAGAATTTTATAAATAGAGTAGGGTGCATACAATATGATCCTTTAAATATGGTAGGGAGAAATGCTGATTTGGTGCTTCAGTCCAGAGTTGAAAATTATAACCCTATGATGCTAGAAACTCTTCTTTATAATAAAAGAGAACTCATAGATGGCTGGGATAAGATGATGGCTATCTATTCCATTAAAGACTGGCCTTATTTTGAAAAAGTGAGATTAAGAAGAAAAGAAGAAACTGAGAGAGTATTGCATCATAGAGGTTCAATTGAAGCAATTAATCATGTGGATGTAGCAAAAGAATATATAGAGAAAAATGGTGCTACTTTGCCTTCAAAGCTGGATATTGGACGTGTGAAAAGTGGAGTTTGGGGTCATGGGAAACTTTCCAGCGCTACCATGGACTATATGTGGAACAGCGGAATTTTGGGCGTTAAAGAAAAGAAGAACACACAAAAGGTTTATGACTTGATAGAAAACCTATTGCCAAAAGAGCTACTGGATGTGAAGGAACCTTTTAATAATGATAATGATTTTTATAAGTGGTATGTTAAAAGAAGGATAGGAAGCATAGGGATCTACTGGGATAGAAATGGTGGAGGATGGCTTGGTCATTTTGTATCTGATAAAAATCTTAGAAAGAAAATATTAAAGGAGCTACTAGAAGATGGTGAGATTATACTTGTAAAAGTAGAGGGACTAAACGAAACTTTTTATATTAGGGCTGACGATACATTAATGTTAGATAATCTTAATTCTAGTATTGATAAAAAAGCAAATTTTATGGCTCCACTTGATAATCTTCTTTGGGACAGAAAGTTAGTTAAAGATATTTTTGATTTTGAATATAGTTGGGAAGTATATAAACCTGTTTCAAAGAGGCAGTATGGATATTACGTATTGCCTGTTTTATATGGAGATCAACTGGTGGCAAGATTTGAACCAGAAATGCATCGAGGAAATGAACCATTGATAATAAAAAATTGGTGGTGGGAAGAGAGATATCAGGTAACAGAAGAAGCTATGGCTGCTATGATGGAATGTTTTGAGATATTTTGTAAGTATTTGAAGGCGGATGGATTAGAAGAAAGTTCATGGAGGAAAATAAAAGGCTAGACTATAGTTAATTTTTATTATGTAAAGTAATTGCTAGTAATTTACTAAGGAGTGATATATATGATTATGCCAACACATATTGTTACAGGAGCAGGAGTAGTTGAAAATGATAAGAATGTTCAATATCTAGCATATGTTACAAATCCAGAATTTGATTTACAAGTTAGTAGAAAGATATAAAGGGGAATTCTTTTATGAAATTTATTTATTGTCCTATATGTGGTAAAGAATTAGACGAAAAAAGTATTGGGGATGAAGGATTAGTAAGATATTGCATAGATTGTGATAAACCATATTTTGATGGTCCTGCCAGCTGTGTTGAAGTTCTAGTTATTAACGAAAATAATCAGATATTGCTATTAAAGCAAAATTATATTTCCAAAACTCATTGGGGAGTAGTTTCTGGTTATGTAAGTAATGGTGAAACATTGGAAGAGACAGTAATAAGAGAAGTTTTAGAAGAAACAGGTCAACAAGTTGAAAAAATGCTGTATGTAGAAAGCTATTACTTTAAACCAAATGAGTTAATAATGGCTGGATTCATTGCCTTTGTTAAGGCAAAACCATTTAATAATTCTAATGAAGTTGATGATATTATGTGGTGTGAAATTGATGAAGTTAATAAATATATTGCAAGAGTAAATAATATGTCTGGCATTCATTTTGATAATTCAATGAAGTTGCTAAACTTATAAATATTACAAAGGAAGGGTTTTATGAATAAATTTATTTTAACGGAAGAGTTAATTGGACAAGTAAAATTACCAAAAGGAATTTATATTAGGCAATTTAAAGAAACAGATTTTTCTTCTATTCAACTATTATACGAGAAAGAAGGATGGATGACATTCTTAAAAAGATCAGAAGATGCATTAAAGGCATGGAAAAATTCTAATATTGCACTTGTTGCATTAGATGGAGGTATAATAGTTGGGTTAATTCGTGCATTAACAGATGGAGAAATCACTACTTATATATCTGAAATTATAGTTGATAATAGCTATAGAGGAATGGGGATAGGAAAAGCTTTAATTGATATATGTCATAATTTATATCCGAATACAAGATTAGATTTACTTTCAACGGATGGAGCGGACGACTTTTATCAAAGAAATAGTTTTAGAACGAATATGGGATTTAGAAAGAGTTATTCTTTGGTAAGAGAATGATGTTATGCCTGTAAAAGAAATAAAACCTCATAAGCTCAATATTTCCATGTAATTTATTTTATCATGAAAAGTAATGATCAGTAATTGATTAAGGAGTGATATATATGATTATGCCAACACATATTGTTACAGGAGCAGGAGTAGTTGAAAATGATAAGAATGTTCAATATCTAGCATATGTTACAAAGCCAGAATTTGACTTGCAAGTTAGTAGAAAGATATAGGGGTAATATTTAGATGAAAAAAATCTGTTTATTTAATGTAATTTCTATAACTTATATATTAATGATAATTTTATTGATAGCTATAAAATTAGCTTTAAATCTATCACTAATTGGAAATTATACTAATACAGCTTTATTTATATTGGGGTTATATCTTGTTATTTTATATATAATTAAAGAAACACAATCTAGTAAAGTGATTGGATATGTGGTGTTTATAGCGATCTCATTTTTAGTTATAACTTCTCAGTTATTATTCCTTTCTAAAAAGGAGTTATATTTTCAGGCGCCTAATAGAGCAAATACTATAATAGTTGTTGAAAAATCATCGCTATTAGATGGTTATAGTACTATATATGAAAAAAAGTATTGGTTATTTAAGAGAAGTGTAAACTGGAATAGGATAGAGGGGCTTAATAATTTTTCAAGTGGACAATATACAATTGAATGGATTAGTGAAAGTTCTGCTATTATAAAATGTGCTGGTGAACATTATGGACAAGTTAATATAGATTAATAGTTTTTCAATTAAGTTATAAAAGGAGAGTATTCATAATGAAAGTTACTTTAAATAATTATTATATAAAAAATTATGAAGATAGAAATAAAAAGCAAAATTCAAAAGGAGAATTTTTAAAATTATTGGAAGAATCAAAAGCTAGTAATACTGAAATAAAAACATCAGGTAAAAGGAAAATAGAGTACATACTTGAAGGTGGTATTATAAAAGTTTATGTTAGTGATGGTAAAAATCCACCTAAGTGTATAAAGAGTATTCCAGCAAAATCTGCATCAAAGGAATTATTGGCAAGAGTGAAATGCTTAACAATAGCAGATTCTTTATACATTAATGAATTAATGAAGTCTAAAGGGGAATCTGATGAAAAGGTAAGTGGAGATACTGCCATTAATGAAGAGAGCATGATAAATAATTACGATTAAATTAAATATTTTAGGGGTGATAAGGAAATACGAGAGAGTTAGAATGTTAAGTTTAGTTGACAAATTTCCATTTTAACTTGATAGAAAAGGTGTTTAGTGTTTAGTATACTATAGCTACAAGTTAACTTGGATTTTAGGAAAGGCTGGTGATAGTTATGTCATTAGGCGAAAAATTATTATATTTACGTAAAAAGGAAGGTTTATCTCAGGAGGATGTTGCAGAGAAATTAGGTGTATCTCGACAAACGGTAAGTAAATGGGAGACCGACCAAACGGTTCCTGAACTTATTAAAGCAAAATTACTAAGTCAACTTTATAATGTAAGTTATGATTATCTTATTAGTGGAAGCCATATTAGTGGTGATGTTACTGGCATTGAAATGATAGTTGATGAAATTGATTGGACAGGTGCGTGGAGTAAAAAGTATCCAATTTTGGCTTCATATCAAGGTATAAAAGGGATAAATACTTATAGTCAGAAAATATCTGAGTTATATGATGCTTTTAAAATTGAGTTTGGGTTTGACGACGTAGATACTGTTTTAGTTTTAAAAGATATTCTTTACCAAAAGTATAAAATGGAAAAAAAGAAAAACAACCAATAAGAGCGTAATTTGTGGTAATTTTAATATTAACAAGGTGTATTAGTATATTTTGTAATAAAAATTAATTAAATTCCTTTGTCAGTATATAAGTATAAGCATATATTGTTAATGAAGTATTATTTAAAGGGAGAAAATATGTTATCTAAGGAGAAGTTTATTAAACAATCGCTAGAATTAAATCTATTCTTTTTAAGAATAATGAAGGAGCATCTAGTTTTTGTTGGTGCATCATTAATGCCTAGATCTCAAAATTACCTTCATTATGCAGATATGTTAAAGGAACAACTAGATGGATTGCTTAGAAAGACTATAAAATTATCTAGTGGAATTATCGATACCAACATTGGTAATACAGGAGAAATAATTACAAACTATACACTAGAAGCAGAAAGAGCTACAGAATTTTACACTGGAATTAATATCAATACAAATACAACTGAAATGGAATTATCTTTAGGAGATTATCAAAATAGTAAAACTCTAGATGGTTTATCAGAAGAAGTATTTTATTTAAATAAAGAGATTATTCCTGTAGTAAATGAAACAGCTAAGTTAAAAAATAAAATAAAAGTAAATGTATTAAAGTGCAAGATGTTTACAGGTTCTTATCCCCTTTTAGTGGATCATATTTTAAGAGAAGCAATGTTCTATCTTAGAATGTTAGGAAGGTTACAAGAAAGAGTTGAGATGGACATTAATAAGGAAATGGCTGATCAGGAAGCTTTCTGGAACAGAATTATGGCTGAACATTCAAAATTTATTAGAGGCTATTTAGATCCAACAGAAGAGGAATTATTTAATGTTGCTGACATGTTTGGTAAGCAATTTGATAGATTGACAGAAGAAGCACTTACTATGCACGATAATACAATTTCATTAGCACATATATCCACTGTGACTGAGGAGAGTAGAGAGGCCACTAAAGACATTAGAGATTTCAAGATGAAAGGAACAGAAGGATTATTAAATTGTAAGATTAAGTCCATAATTTTACCGCTCTTAGGAGATCATGTTCTAAGAGAAGCAAATCATTATCTAAGATTGCTAAATAATTACAAAACAAAAACATATTCTTCATATAGATAAAATTGATATAGGAATAAATGGGTTTCTAAAATACTGTGAAATTTAGTGATGAATTTTACGGTATTTTTATTTTTCAATAATTAACTTGTAAATAAGCTACTTATAATTTATATGGTATAATTTACATATAATAAGCGTGCAAAATGGTATTGAATATAGGCGATTAATTTATCATATGCATTAATAAAGTCAAAGAAAATATTTTTAGTTTGGTATTATGAAGTTAAATGGATAATTTTACAAAAATTCTTGAAGTGTATTTTAATAAATGATACCCTTGTATTATCCCCTATGGGGGGATAATATAAGGAGGGATAGAATGAATTGGGTAAAGAAAAATAAAGATAATATTATTACTATATTTTTATTATCAATTCCTGTAATAGTAGAAAATATTCTTCAAACACTACTGGGAACGGTAGATACCTACTTTGCAGGACAGATTAATGATAGTGCAATTGCAGCAATTAGTGTAACTAATTTAATTGTTAATGTGTTCATTGCTTTTTATACTGCTATAAGTATAGGAACTAACGCAATTATTTCAAGAAATGTTGGGAGATGTGATTTTGAGGAAGCAAATGCCACCATAAAACAATCCAATATATTAGGTATTATAATAGGAATATTGGTTGGAGCAGTCAATTTAATATTTTATAAACCGATATTAATGATTTCAGGTGCTTCAAATGAAATATTAAGTTATACAGTACCATATTATATGGTTGTTGCAGTACCATCAGTATTTCTTTGCTTATCACTTATTCTATCAAGCTGTTTAAGAGCAACTAAAGATACTAGTACACCAATGATAGCAACAGGGATTGCTAATGTGTTAAATATATTTTTAAATTACATTTTTATAAAATTAGGATTGGAGATTCTGGGGTTAGGTTTAGCTACAACTATTTCACGTATGATAAATGTTTTGATTCTTACATTAAAGCTAGTAAATGGTAGTGTTATTAAGCTTGATTTGATAAATATAAAGATTAAAAAAGATATAATTAAATCCATCATGAGAATTGGAATACCAGCTGGAATTGAAAAATTAGTTATGAGATTAGGTCAATTAGTATACAATAGCATGATTATTTCTATTGGTATATCAGCATATGTAGCCCATAATATAGCAGGCAATATTGAAAGCTATTCCTATATACCTGCAATGGGTTTGGGGGTTGCTACAGCTACTCTTGTTGGTATAAGTCTTGGAGAAGATAATACTAAGAAAGCTAAAAATATTGTTATTTTATCGGATTTCATCGCAACTATTTTTATGGTTTGTATTGGAATTATATTTTTTATATTTGCCCCACAATTTGCAAGGATATTTACAGATACAAAAGAAATACAAGAAATGGTTGTAAAAGTATTAAGGTTGATTGCGCTATTTCAGCCATTTGCAGCAATTACCCAAGTATTTACCAGTGCATTGCAAGGTGCTGGAGATACAAAGTTTCCAATGTATGCAACACTAATAGGAATTTGGTGTGGAAGAGTAGTAATTGGATATTTACTAGGAGTAACATTTAGATTTGGATTATTGGGAGTATGGCTTGGGTATGCTTTAGATATTACAATTAGAGGTATAATTTTATTAAAACGTTTCTTAAGTGGAAAGTGGCAGAAAATCAACATATAATTAAAATATAACAAAAGGAGATAAATTTATGAGTGATGAATATGGACATAACCATACACATAAAAATACTAAAGCTGTAATAAATAGATTATCAAGAGCTATAGGACATTTAGAGGCAGTGAAAAAGATGGTTGAGGAGGGTCGTGATTGCAGTGAAGTATTAGTACAGGTCTCAGCAGTGAAATCTGCAATTAATAATATTGGTAAAATAATTTTACAAGATCATATTGAAAATTGTGTTGTTGATGCTGTAGAAACAGGAGATAAAAAAGTTCTCACAGATTTAAATGATGCAATAGGTAAATTTATTAAGTAAATCCTAAAATATTTTTAATAATACTAATTACAATTAGTTTAAATATCACATGTTCTAAAAGGAATGTGTGATATTTTTTCATTTAATAGCCAAGCTATATTACAATTCAAACATTGAAATGTAAATAATTAATGTTGGAAATAGAATTGTAGAAATTAGAAGAATGTGATATATTTAGGACTTTCATTAAAATTATATGTTATAATTTTCTTAAAGAATTATTTGTAATTAATTTAAATATATAGTAATTATTCAAAAATAGA
Source organism: Clostridium sulfidigenes (assembly GCF_000732635.1). Classification (GTDB taxonomy): domain Bacteria; phylum Bacillota; class Clostridia; order Clostridiales; family Clostridiaceae; genus Clostridium_J; species Clostridium_J sulfidigenes. The sequence goes on from NZ_JPMD01000015.1 coordinate 92,820, forward strand.
TATATTAGGGAGATTTATATTATGAAGGCAGAATTATATGAAAAAATGTTGGAAACTGAATTGAAATATATAAAATGTTTTTCAGATTATGCTGAACTGAAGAAATCAATCATTTTCACAGACAAAAAACTACTTGATATGTACATGCATAATTTCACTTTTCTCAAAGAGTCAATGGAGATGGGGGAACTAAGAAGCTTTATTGAAAATAAGCTTGGTGAAATGCAAAAGTCAAATAATGAACATTTACATATCATGATGAATTATAGTGTGAAATGGGATGAGTTAAAAAACTTGATTCAAGAGCCTGAGATTACAGAATACTGTTTTATGGCTATAGAGCCAAAAGATTTTAAGAAATTAAAAGTAAAAGATGATTGCATAGCTTTAAAAGCAGATACTCTTGAAATACTTGATGATGGATACAAAGCAGATGTACAGGCCAATAAGGCAGCTATGGGAGAAGAGTTTGTTATAAAAAGAAGCAAAAGAAAGATGGAAGTATATAAGGACAATCCTGATTTGAACCTTTATGTATGCTACAAGGGAAAGGAACCTATAGGTAAATGTGAGCTTTTCATAAAAGATGGCATTGCAAAGATTGAGGATTTTGATAGTATTGAGGAATTTCAAAAACAAGGATATGGTACTTCTATGTTGCATAAATTGCTAGAAGAATCTCTTAATGCAGGAGCTGATATAGCATACTTAATAACAGACAATTTCGATACAGCAAAGGATATGTATAAAAAATGTGGATTCTCAATATGCGGTATTAAGACATCTATATTATTTATAAGGTAGTTATAGATTATAACATGAATTAAAGTAGATAGTTGGGGAGGAAATATGAATATGATTAATATTGTAAAGGCAGAATTAATAGATTCTAAAGTTATAACTGAAATTAAGAAACTTGCATACAATGATGAAACATGCAGATTTGGACCAGGAAGGGATGGTGGTCCTTCAGGATATGATTCAGAAGAAGAAACACGAAGACTTATTAAAAATTATTTATGCTATAAGATTATCCTTGATAATGATATAATTGGATTCTTTTGGCTACATGGAGTAGATCAAGAGTTTTATGAATTGGAAGATCTATGTATTCATCCGAAATATCATAATAAAGGTTTTGGATTTAAGACTATGAGGCTAATGGAAGAAATGCATCCGCAGATAAAAAGATGGATATTGGGAACTCCTTATTATAGTGTAAGAAATCAATATTTATATGAAAAAGCTGGTTATAAAAAAACTGGACAATCAGAAGATGGATTTCTGTTCTTTTATGAAAAATTAATTTGTTAAACTATAAAGTTGTATATCAAAGATGATTTAATAAGAACTTCTAAAACATTACTAATAATGTTTTAATAATGGTCAATGAAGCATTGAAGATATTAACTAAATTTTGTTTTAAGCAAAAAGGGGTAAAGATTATGAAAGAAAAAATAAAAAAACTTTTAGGTGCAAACATGGACATAGATTTAACAAGTAATGGCAAGGTTGATTGGAAGCAAAGCTGTTGTCCTTGGAATGAAAAAGAAGGTTCTAATACACATAAATGTGCAGTGAAAAATACTTCAATATGTGAATATTTTTATGGTATTGAGTACCTCGATACAGTAATTTGTTGTTTTCCTAATGAAAATACCAATAGATGATATATAACTAAAAGTAAATATCATATAACTATCTTTATATAGTGAAAGTTTTAAATGAACTTGAAGACAATTTATGGTATGTTAGATTACAAATTTGAGGGGGAGAAATATGAATTTTATCGTATCTACTGGAGAAGTTGATAATGTAATTAATATTATGAAAGAAGTCGCTTCTTGGGGACGCTCTGTTGGATTAAATGTATGGAAGGATGAACACCTTACAAAAGAAAAATTAATGGTAAATGTTATGGAAGAAGATTTTTGTGTGGGAAAAGTTTCAGGAGCTAATGCATGTTGTATGATATTGCAATGGAGTGATACTTTCTTTTGGCCAAATTCAAAGGAAAATGAAGCTGGATATATACATAAACTGTGCGTGAGAAGAGAGTATGCAGGACTGGGTCTACCAGGCAAAATGGTTAAATTTGCAATAGAAGAATGTAAAAAAAGAAATATTAAATACTTAAGATTAGATACAGGATGGAATAATAAGAAATTATGTAATCTTTATAAGAGTCTAGGATTTGAGATAGTTGATAAATTCTTATTAGATAATAGTGGAGCATTTGCATTATTTGAGATGAAAATAGAATAAATAGACTATTGAAATTTGTAATGGCAAGCATTTTCATGTTCAATATTGACCTATATTTGAAATAACAACAGGAGAATTCATTGGCTGCTGTGGTGTACGCCCATTTAAATCTAAACAACACTCATATGAAATTGGTTTTCATCTTCGTAAAAGATACTGGGGTCAAGGTTATGCCCATGAAGCAGCAAAAACAGTAATCAATTATTGTTTTTCTAAATTAAATGCAGACAAGCTTTTTGCAGGACATCACCCACAAAATGTTGGATCTAAAAAACTTTTAGTACGCTTAGGTTTTGAATATATAGGAGATAATTTCTATGAACCAACAGGATTATATTTATGGAATTTAGAAACAGAAAAATGGGTTAGTATATTGGAAAAATATTTTCATATATATCTTAAAAAAGATATTTACTACAATCAACATGAACAGTATAATAGATTGTTTTTATTAGTAAATAAATAGAAAAAATTTGAAGTATAAGGAGTATTGATAAAATATGCATAATCTTATAAATGCTATTCCGTTATATAATTTCTTAAAATATTGTAATAACAATTCCTCTGAAAAAATAATATTAGACTGTGGAGCAGGGGGTTCTAATCCACCTCTTTCTTTGTTTTATGAATTTGGATATGAAACCTATGGAATCGAAATATCTGAAGAACAATTAGAAAAGGCAAGAGCATTTTGTATAGAACATAATACAGATTTAAATATTATATTTGGTGATATGAGAAAAATACCTTTTGAAAATGAGTTTTTTAATTTTTTGTATTCTTATAATACGTCTGTTCATATGAAAAAAGAAGATTTCTCACTTGCTTTATCAGAATTTTATCGAGTGTTAAAACCTGGAGGACTATGCTATGTGAATTTTTTAGGTGAAGAGTGTGATACTTATGGCATAGGAAAAGAAATTGGTGAAGGGGAGTTTTTACAAATTGAAGATAATGATGAAGTGATCTATTGTCATTATAAGGATAACGAAATTGAGCAAGCCCTTACAAAATTTGAAGTTATATATAAGGAAAAGAAATCAGTAAAAAGAAATATCGATGATAGAGAAAATACATCAGTTTATCTTGAATATATACTAGTGAAAAAGTAATTGAATAAGATTAGTTGTATAATTGGGGGATGAATCAATGATTGAAATTAGACAATTAAAGGAATCTGACATGCAGCAGGCCTTAGAATTAAAGATTTTGTGCTGGACGGAAGAGTTGGCAGGTAAGGCTGAAAACACCCTTTCAGTTTCTCAAGAATTAGACTTCTGGGTAGAGTGGATGCATACAGGGAAAGAAAATAATGATGTTCGCTTGTTAATTGGAGCATTTGAAAATGACAAGATGCTTGGAGTAGCCTTTAGCAGTTTTGCAGAAACCTTTGATATACCTGAAAAGGGTATAGAGTTAAATGGTCTTTGGGTATATCCTGACCAACGAAATAAAGGGATTTCTCTCATTATGATTATTTATATATTGAATTTCTACATGGCTATAGGTATGGAAAAGATTGTTGTCTATAACCATCATTATGCAGCATCAAATCAGTTTTATCACAAATTTTGTGGACAAGTTGCCAAACAAGAATATCAGATGGAGGGTAAACTTTTGGTGGATGTATTCTTAACAGACATATTATCAATGAAAAGTAGAATGGAGCAATCTCTAAAGAAATATATAGGAGAATATGCCTATGAAAATTAAAAAAATTAAAGCTGAGAATATTGAGCAAGTAAGGGAGCTACACGTATATTGTACAGGCCGTCAGTGGACTGATAGTAAACCAGCAAAGGATGAATTATCATTTTATACTCCTGATGAAATATTAGGAATGTTTGATGAGGAGAAACTAGTAGCTATGATAAGGAACTATACATTTAATCAGTCAGTGAGAGGTGTAATTAAGAAGATGGGAGGGGTTTCCCATGTGGCTACTTTTCCTGAATATCGTTTGAAGGGATATGTAAAGGACTTAACAAAAGCAGCATTTTTAGATATGAAAGAAAAAAATCAATCTGTTAGTTTATTACATCCTTTTAAAGAAAGTTTTTATAATTCTTTTGGGTATGTGGGTACAAATGACAATTTGCTAATTAAAATTTCTTTAGATGGATTTTTTCATTATTTAAAAGATATATCAAAAATAAATGGTGAATGGGAAGATAAAAGAGTAAGAGCTATTGAGGTGCAAGAGGAATTTGAAGCATTTAAATTTGAACTTGATTTGTTGGAGCATCATGGACTTGTTTTTCTCAATAATATGTCCAAGGAGTATTGGATAGAAGATCATGGTGGTGTAATTGTAGTATTTATAAAGAAAAATAATAAAACTATGGCAGCAGCAAAGTATATTAAAATAGGATCAGGAGAAAATGGAAAAATTTTTGTGGCAGAAATGTATTGGAAAGACATAGAAAGCAGAGTGATGTTATTCAGATATTTTGCAAAACACAAAGACCAATTTTCACATATAGAATTAAGAGTTCCATATGGTACTAATTTTTGGACATGGTTGAATGATCCAATGAGGCCTTTTGAAGTAAAGATTAACAATAATCCATGGATGGTAAGAATTATAGATGCAGTAGAAGCAATGAATGATATTAATGTAAATTTAGAAGGTCACATTATTTTAGAATTATATGATGAACATTGTCAGTGGAATAATGGTATTTATAAGTTAGAAGCTGTGGATAAGAAACTAAAAATGAGTAAATATGAGAGTGGAAAACCACATGTAAAGATGGATATAAAAGGGCTTACCGCACTATTGTATGGTGTATATTCTGTAGAAGAGCTTGAATTTAAGGAGTGGATTATACTATCAGATTCAAAGTTTAAAATAATATTAGACCATTGGTTTCCTAGAAAGTTTCTTTATAATCCATATTATTTTTAATGGTGTAGTTTGTAATAATGATTTTTAAAAGATTTAACATGGAATTTTATAATTGCAGTATAAGTATTGTTAAATGTGATGAGATAAGTAATAAGATAGCTGTGAAATGCATTAATGATACAGGGCATTTGGACGAAATAGGAGAGTAGAAGTTATAGGAAGAGTAGATGGGCTTTGAAGCTGATACTCCATTATGCTAATAAAAAATGATATTCATGGAGATAATTAGCTTTTAATTTGAACATATGTTATAATATGGTAAAAAAGGTTGTGCTTATTAAATATTGTGTAGCATTGGGGGAGTTAAAATGAAAATAAAATCACATACGAAACTTAATTTATATTCCTTTATATCTATTGGGATTAGTGCAGTTATATATTTTATATTTATGATCATGGATATATTTTATCCACCTAAAGATAATGAGTTATTTTTACTAATCACCATATCATTAATTTTAGTAATTAGTATTATTGGAATGATATATAGCATTTTAAGTTCAAAATCACTAAGAGAAAGAGAGATTAATAATATATGTGTTCCTAAAGTGGATTTATTTTTAACAATCGCTGCCCTAATTATAAATGTTGGTATTGTAGTTTTAACCCTACCAGCGCTTATTATTACTATAAAATTTATGTATTTTTAAGTGAAATATATTTGTATGTAGGTTATAAAATTTTTGAGTTTGATATCTTGTACTAATTATTTATAAAGGAGGATAAGTAAATGAGCATACAACTTAGAAAGAGGTTAATTAACCAAATAGAAAAACCATTTCAATTTAAAATCAGTGACCTAGTTTTAGAAGGAGCAGAGTTAGAAAGTAAATTAAATACTTATCTATCAATGTTTATAGAGGGAACCTTAGACCCTGACCTTTCTAGTAAAAAACCAGATAAGTTTATTGAAAATCTTAGGAATAATATTTTGGGAGATTTTTCGAAACGATATATTATAACTGCACAATGTAAGGATGAAGTAATAGGTATTTTAATAGCTTTACCTGGAAGTGTGAATGAGATGCATATTTATTCACTGCATGTTGCACCAGATCATAGAAATAAAGGAGTTGCTTCTACACTATTAGCTACCTGTGTAAATGATATGCATAAAAAGAATATAGAAGATATTATTATAGATGTACATATAGACAATAAACCTGCCTATGATCTATATAAAAAATTTGGATTTATTGAAGTTGAGAATATAATTTAATAAAGGAATAATGTTAAGTATATTAAAGCCATAGATATTAATAATTAAATTAAATAAAAAATAATAATGAATATTTAGAAAATATGCTATAATAGAAATATTAAAAACAGAATAATTATAATTTAGTTTTAATAGTGGTAACAATTATCTAAAGAACGGAGGAAGGCTTTTGATATACATTACAGAACCTGGATTTGAACCGAAACATATAAATCCATTTACAGATGAAAGATATACTGATGATTGGATTGTATTTTGCTTAACTAATTCTAAGAATTATGAAATAACCAATGGAAGAGGAAATTCATCTGTATATACTTTAAAGGTAAGTAAAAAGTGTAAGCAATGGGAATTTAATCTTATGGATTTTATAGAATATGAAAATAGCTATTGTAAAAATATGATTTTGTCGGTAAATGAGGAAGACTTAATTAAAGCAAAGGAAGCATATGAGAATCATCATTATAATGAAGCTTTTTTAAGGGGAAATGAACCTAGGGTTCTTATTCATAGTACAACAATGGAAAATTGGGAAAAAATTAAAAACGATGGATGTTTAAAGTCGTGGAATATACTAAAAAAAGAAGGCAGTAACTACAAGGACAAGCCTATAGGTGAGCTTCTTGGTGATCCAAAGGACTATAGTGATTATATTATGTTTTCTAATGGGAATGTTTCAAGTGAAGTCGTTGTATTATCCAAGGAAAATAATAAAATTATTATGGATGAGAAAATGAAATATAAAACAGGTGCAAGGTTATATTTTGATATTGAAAAAATAGCTAAAGATGGATTATTAGTTCGTGATGGTTGTCATCTAAAGGTAAAGAGCATGTTACCCCTAGATAAATATCTAATCTGGACTGCTACATGGGAAAATCTTAATATAGAAAATAAATATTCTACACCTGAAAACTTTACAAAAATAGCAAATGAGACCTTCAATTCTCTCTTTGGAGATGCACTTATTAAATAAAAGTTTATATATTAAAAAAGGAGAGAAATAAATTTGTGTTTACACAAACTTACTTACTCTCCTTTATATTTTAAATGATTAATAAATTTTTTGTTTTTGACATTTCTTCATAAATTCTTCGATTTCTTCAACAGTTTTTATAATCTCATCAGACAAGACTTTACATCCATTTTTAGTTATAACTACATCATCCTCAATTCTTATTCCTATGCCTTCTTGGGATAAATATAGGCCAGGTTCTACTGTAATTACCATGCCTTCCTCAAAAGGAGTATCATAATCTTCTACATCATGGGTATCTAGTCCTAAATGATGACTTACTTGATGATAGTAATAATTAGACAATTCACTTTCATCTTTTATTATACCAAGGTCAATCAATCCTTCTGTTAAAGCTTTTTTTGTAACCTCATTTATTGACTGAAAAGTATGACCTGGTTTAAGAGCTTTTATAGTTTCAAGTTCAGCATTTAATACTATATTATATATTTGCTTTTGTCTTTCAGTAAACTTACCGTTAACAGGGAAAGTTCTAGTTATATCTCCATGATAATAATTCCATGCTGCACCTACATCACATAAAACCAAAGAGTTATCATCAATTTCACAATTATTCTGTTCATAGTGAAGAATTGTTCCATTTTTTCCACTGGCAATTATACTTGGAAAGGCAAAATCTTTCACACCATTGTTTTTTAATGCAAAATCGAAATAGGACTCAAGTTGATATTCCATAATATTAGGTTTAGCATTTTTCATCATCGCTTCTATTCCTAATTTAGTTTTCTCTATAGCAGCCTTAATTTCTTTAATTTCCTCTTTTTCTTTGCACATTCTTAGAATAGATAATTTAGGATATACGTTGTGTATAAATACCTGAGAGTATCTTTCCTTTAAATCTTTGGCAAAGCAACCATTAGTAGTTAAATCATCTTCATAGGCATCTTTTTCTAAATCTAAATATATATGAGTTAAATTCTTAGTTGATATTAAACTATTTAAATCTCTTTTAAAGCCATCTATAAATCTAATATCATTTATTCCAGATATTTTTTTAGCATCCTCAACATTAATACTCTTACCTACCCACTTAGCTCTTTTTTCATCAAATTTTCTGATATAAAGTCTTTCTTCTATATTCCCATTTCTATCTTTAATAACTACAAGATTTATATGCTCTTCATCAACTCCACACAGGTAATAGAAATTTCTATTTGGTGTGAACTTATAATTATAGTCATTTGATTTCTTAGGTGCTTTTCCAGCAAACATTATTAATATGGATCCATTAGCTAATTCCATTGATAACTTTAGCCTATTCTTCTTGAAAAAATCTTTATTCATCTCAAACAACCCCTTCATTAAGTAATAGATAATAGATAATAGATAATAGATAAGTTCAAGTCACATAAAATTTTTATAAAAGATATTTATATAATAATATTAACCTAATTTCAGTCTATAGTAAATGATTACATAAGTGAAAATATAAAAACTTATTCATGGATAAAAATAATTTTTTTCTTAAAGATATCTCTAATATACATATGTATGGTAAAATATTACCTATAAGTAAGGAATGCAATAATTAGTTTTTATATTCCTTATAATTGTTATATTGGAGGTGAATAAATGGCAAAGATTAGAGAAATTACTTGTGATGTAGCGTGTAATAAATTAAAAAGAAAAATACCCTTTGCATGGGATTTAAATATATATAGAGGGTGTGAACATGGTTGTAAATATTGTTATGCTATGTATTCACATCAATATTTAGATTCAGATAAATATTTTGAAGACATATATGTAAAAACTAATGTGGTTGAACAATTGGAAAAACAACTGAGTAGTCCTTCGTGGAAAAGGGAAGTTGTTAATATTGGAGGGGTAACAGATAGCTATCAACCAGTAGAAGAACAGTATAAACTAATGCCGGATATATTAAGACTTATGATAAAATATAAAACACCATGCATTATTTCAACTAAGTCAGATTTAATTTTAAGAGATTATGATTTAATAGATGATCTTTCTAGGGTTACCTATGTAAATATAGCAGCTACAATTACATCTATGGATGAAAATATACGAAAATTAATTGAACCAAATGGAGTAGAATCTTTAAAACGATTTGCAATGTTAAAGGAATTTAGTAAAACCAATGCATCTACTGGACTTCATTTTATGCCTATTATTCCATATATAACAGATACTTTTGAAAATATAAATTCTCTATATTTTCATGCTAAAGAATGTGATGTGGATTACGTTCTACCAGGAACTCTTTATTTAAGAGGTAGTACAAGAAAAGTATTTTTAGATTTCATAAAGAAAGAATTTCCAAAGATATATGATGACCTACTATTATTATATAAAACTGGTGGAGCAAATAAGGAATATAAAAATAATTTATATAAAACAGTAAATGCTTTGAGAGAAAAATATGGTTTATCAAGTAGTTATTCCAAACCAATGAAAGAAAAGTTAAATCAAGAATGCCATACTCAATTATCAATTTTTGATTGAAATTGGAAAATATAATACAAATGGCAAATTGGAAAATATTTAAAGTGTAGAAAGGTATTATAATTATGATGAAGATAAAAAATTACAATGAACTTATAATTAGAAAAGCAACAGTTGAAGATTCTAATGAAATTGTAATGTTAGTGAAACAAGTAATGGGCGAGGTAAGTTTCTTTCCTAAAGACCCAGACGAATTTGACTTAACAGCTGAAGACGAGGCAGAATATATTAAAAATACATCTTTATTTTTAGTAGCAGAGATAAATGAGAAAATAGTAGGTTCTACCACATTACAAAGGGGTAGAACTAAAAGGACAAGTCATGTTGCAGATTTTGGTATAACAATTTTAAGGGAATACAGTGGGTTAAAAATAGGAACTTTGTTAATGGAAGAGGTTATAAAGTGGTGCAAAGAAAATCAAGTTGAGAAAATTGAATTAGAGGTTTTTGAAGAAAATACACCTGCTATAGCACTTTATAAAAAGTTCGGATTTGTTGAAGAGGGAAGAAAAAATAAAAACATAAAAATCGAAGGGGAATATAAAAACACATTGTTACTAGCTAGATTTTTAAAAGAAAATTAAGAGATAAAGTTAAATCGGATATAATAGTAAATAGGAGTAGGTATATTACTAGCAACATATCTATTCCTATTTTTAATGTATAATAATTATTCTTTGAGTTATTTTCTAAATTTTAATGCTACAGAATTTATTAAAGTTTTTGATATTGGCCCAAAGTCACGAGAATCTACGCTATCTAATCTATTATCCCCCATGACAAAGTATCCATCAGGTGGAATCGTAAGGTTTAAATCATCTTTGCTGGATTGACTATAATAGGCATAGGGTTCATCTAGAAGCTGCCCATCAATATATACTTTGTTTTCCTTGATTTTTATATTTTCATTAGGGAGTGCTATAACACGCTTAAGCAAGTTATAACTACCTTCATTATCAGCTTTAATAGAAACTAAATCTCCACGCTTAATTTTTTTCAAATCAGATTTAATAAGAAGTAGTTTGGAATCATCTGATAAAGTTTTTTCCATAGATTTCCCAGAAACAGTTGAATAGTATATACCTATTTTAAAAACTAAAAGTCCGCCTTGTAGGATAAAAGCAATAGATAATAAAATAACTATTAATAGGAATTCTGGTTTAGGTATAGACTTTCGTTGTAACCACTCCTTCATATGAAAAACCTCCAACATTGAATTATAAACATAATTACTACTCCTAATAAATAGGCCGTAGGAATAGCAACTAATAAACATTTACCTAAGTCTAGGAAAGAATATCTTTTCAAAACAAGCACATCCTTCTATATAATATTTTTATTAAATAGTAGATATATATTAAAACCTGACCAGATGCATTATCAAATTATCTCTATACTGACCTTCATGAGATTCTCTTTTTTTAAGGATTTTTATAGCCTTGAATCCACATCTTTCATAACATTTAATAACACATTTATTCAGCCTAAGATTTAATGAGGGTTAAGTCTATTATACTATTATTTACCATATTGGAATATATATTGATTTAAAAAATTTTTTTATATTTAGGGAAATAGATTAAGAAAAATACTTACTGATAAGAATAGATAATTATTATGAATATACATAAATAGAAAAAATTTGTAATAAACTTGAAGGTTTTGTATAATAAAGAAAATAAATAATTGTAAAGATTAACAATGATAAGGATTAAAGTTCAAAAAATATTAGAGATAATATAAAAATTGTCTAATATATTTATAAAAGGGAGTAATTATATGATTAAGATACGAAGGTATGGAAGCCAACCATATGATATAGCAGTTATTCACGGAGGACCTGGTGCTCCAGGGGGAATGGCTCCAGTAGCAAAAGAATTGTCAATGAAATATGGAGTTCTTGAACCTATGCAATCAGCAAATTCTATTGATGGACAAGTTAGTGAACTTAAAAAATTGCTTGAAAATAATGGACAATTTCCAGTAACACTAATTGGTCACTCATGGGGAGCATGGTTAAGCTATATTTTTGCATGGAAATATCCTGAATTAGTAAGTAAGGTTATACTTATAGGAAGTGGATCCTATGAAGATACTTATCTTTCATCAATGAATAGTAAAAGAGCTAAAAGACTTACAGAAGAAGAAAACTTAAGAGTTGGGACATTATTTCAATTATTAAATGAACATAATAATCCAAACAAAAAAGAAGTATTGCGTGAATTTGGAGAATTAATGGCAAAGGCGGATTCCTATAGTCCAATTTCTATTGAAAATGAATCTCTAGATTTCCAACCAGAAGTTTTTCAAAGTTGTATGGAAGAAATAAATAAATTAAGAAGCAACGGGGAACTTTTGGATTTTGGAAAGAATATAAAATGTCCTGTAATTGCTATACATGGTGAATATGATTCTCATTCTTTTGAAGGGGTTGAAAAGCCCTTATCAAAAGCTATAAAGAATTTTAAATTTATACTATTGAAAGAGTGTGGACATAACCCTTGGAATGAAGCTTATGCTAAAGATAAATTTTATGAAATAATTTTCAGTGAGTTAGATTCAAGATAAGATAAAAGCACTAATTTAAGGGGAGAGTTAAAATGAGAAGGAATGTTTATGAGCAGTGCCCTATATTTAAAAATGATTTTATTACATTAAAAAAGACGACAACTATAGAAGCAGGGGAATTACTAAAGTGTTATTCAGATAAAGAGGCTGTTAAATTCTTCAATTCTGATAACTGTAATGGTGACGATTTTTATTATACAACAGTTGAAAGAATGGAGCAGGCAATTAAATTTTGGGATTTTTCCTATGAGAATAAATACTTTGTGAGATGGACAATCACTTTGAATGATACAAATGAAAAAATTGGGACTATTGAAATGTTTAAAAGAGAAGCAGAAGATGAGTTTAACAATTATGGAGTATTGAGAATAGATTTGCAGAGTAAATATGAAAAACAAAAATATATAGATGATATTTTAGAAATTGCAAATGAGAATTTTTTTGATCTATTTAATGTTGAGCAAATTCTTACAAAGGCAATTCCAAATGCAACTGAACGTATTGAGTCATTAAAGAAAAAATCTTATGTTCCGCTAAATAGAAAAATGATGATGTATGGTGATTATTTTATAAGAACCAAAGAATAAATTTTAAATTAAAGAATTTTAATATGGGAGAAAAGGTATGAGTAAATTATCTGACTTACCTAATATAGGTAAGAAACTAGAAGAGCAACTTAATGAAGTTGGCATAGAAACTATTGAGCAATTAAAAGAAGTTGGGAGTAAGCAAGCATGGCTAAATATTAGAGCTATAGATAGTTCTGCATGTATTAACAGATTATGTGCCTTAGAGGGAGCAATACGAGGAATCAGATGGCATTCTCTTTCAGAAGAAGTAAAAAGGGATTTAAAAGCATTTTATAATACAGTCACTATTTAATTAGAAGGAGAATTAATATGATGATAAAACTCGGATGTAACTATTATCCAGAAGTTGTAGAGCTTGTTGAAGAAGGAAAAATAGATATAGACTATTTTAAATATCCTGGACTTGGATATCAAATGGATGTCTTTAAAAAAGAGGATTTGTCTGATTATAAGCAATTTGTATCACAAACAAATAGGGTTCGTCCAGTAATGATTCATGGGCTAGGATTAAAACCACATAATATTTGCTCAAAAACATTTATTCAAGATTTAGATATAGACTATGTGAAACAGATTATTAAATTGTCAGGAGTTAATGGAATTTCACTTCATTTAGCAGGTGTTGATTCTTTATTATCGAGAAAGCAAAGTAAAGAAATTATTATTAATAACATCAAGTATCTTAAGGAACAATTTCATAATTTAGATTTTATATCCTTCGAAAATGCTGATGGGAATCCCTATAGTAAGAATGGTGAACTTGGAATATGCATCGAATCTAATTTTATCTCTGAGATTATATATGAAACAGGTTCAGATTTTCTATTAGATATAAGTCATGCTTATTGCTCATCAAAAAAATTAAAGGTTAATTTCGAAACTTATTTATATGAATTACCTATAGATAAAGTTTATGAAATACATATTAATGGATGGATTGAAACGAAAAGTGATATTATGTCTCATACTAAAATAAATGAGTTAGGGTATAGAGCATTGAAAAAACTTCTAAAAGAATGTAATCCTAAAATGATTACATTAGAATATGGAAGAAATAATGATAGAATTAACACAGGCATTCCTATAATATCACCAAACAATATATGTAATGAGGCTAAAGAGGAAATTATAAGTCAAATTACTAGATTAAGAGAAATATTAAATAATTATAGATAATTTAAATTGAATAGTAATAATTTATTGGAAAGCTAACAATATATTGGGTAAGAATTATGAAAATAACTCACAAAATATTTCCCAATGAATAATCTATCAATATAGTTATTTCATTGATGGAGGTAATGAGTGGGATATTATATCAAAGTTGAACCAAATGTGAAAGTTTATGTAGAGGATCTTAATCCAGAAGGAAAGAAAACAATTGTATTTTTACATGGTTGGCCTGGTAACCATAATCTGTTTGAATATCAGTTTGACCAACTTCCAAAGTATGGGTATAGATGTATCGGAATAGATACCAGGGGTTTTGGAGATTCTGATAAACCTTATGATGGATACGATTATGATCGTTTATCTGATGATGTTAGATGTGTAATAGAAGCTCTAAATCTTAGAGATTTCACACTGGCAGGACATTCAACAGGTGGAGCTATGGCTATTAGATATATGGCTCGTCATAAAGGGTATGGAGTATCTAAGCTAGTTCTTATATCTGCAGCAGCACCTAGTCTTATTAAGCGTAAAAACTTTCCTTATGGATTGGATAGAGAAGAAGTTGTTAAAATTATTAATGGGACATATAATGATAGGCCTAAAATGCTGAGAGATTTCGGAGATATATTTTTCTTTAAATATATATCTGAACCATTTTCTCAGTGGTTCTTTAATCTTGGATTACAAGCAGCAGGATGGTCTACAGCGGCTATTGCAAACACGTGGCTAGGTGAGGAAAAATTATTTTCTGATTTAGAGACTATAAGAGTTCCAACATTAATTCTTCATGGCATTCATGATAAAGTGGTTCTATTTGAGTTAGCTGAAATTCAAAATCAGTGTATTAGAAATTCAAAACTTGTACCATTCAAATATAGTGGTCATGGAGTATTTTACGATCAGAAAGAAAAATTTAATGAAGAATTAATGAGATTTGTTGAAGAATAGAAGCTTATAACATAGGAGTATTTAATAAAAAATTAAAATGTTTATCTATAGAATACCGTACTATTCATTAATGTATATACGGTATTTTCTATATGAAATTATTATGGAGGTATAATCATGGATACAAATACTATAAATAAATTAAAAGAAAACTTTAGGATGAGAAATATAGAGGTTGAATGTTTTGAAGATTTAACTGAAGTTAAGAATCATATATTAAAAATTATAGATGAAGAATGTACCATTGGAATTGGTCATTCAGCTACCCTTCAGAAAATGAATATAGTAGAATCACTGATGGACAGAGGAAATATAGTTTATGATAAAGAACTTGGAAAAACTAAGGATGAAACTAAAATGCTGAAAAAGAAAGCTCTTATAACTGATTGGTATATTACCGGTTCTAATGCTGTGACCACTGATGGGAGAATTATCAATGTGGATCATAGTGGAAATAGGGTAGCAGCAATTACTTTTGGACCAGATAAAGTAATTGTAGTTGTAGGTAAAAATAAAATTGTAGACAATGTTGAAGAGGGAATAAAAAGAGTTAGAAATATAGCATGTCCTTTAAATGCAAAAAGAGCAGGTTATAATCCACCCTGTGTAGAAATAAATAGATGTGTAGATTGTACATCAAAGGAAAGGGTTTGTAATGTGCTTTCCATAATTGAGGGACAAGCGAATAAAAATAGGATGAAATTATTTATAGTTAATGAGGAATGTGGTTTTTAATATGTATTTTAAGGTGGGAATACAACTATGAAAATATTGATAGCAGTTTTATAGTACCTGATTATAAGCGAGAAGATATTTATCATAATATAGATGGATATAAAAGGAAAAGTATTATTAAAACTTTTATAAGGGAGATTCAAGATTAATAAGAGGATATATCAATACGACTTGATTAAATTAGGGGGGTATAGTATGGAGTACATGGGAAATAAGGAATATTGGGATGATAAATTTGAAAATAGAAGTGACAAGCCTTTAAGTGCTGAAAAATCAATAATTGAAAATATAGGATACTTTAAAAAAGGATCTGTTCTTGATATAGCATGTGGAGATGGTAGAAATACTTTATTTTTTCTTGGAGAAGGATTTCAAGTAACAGGAATTGATTTTAGCAATAAAGCACTTGAAAGGTTGAATAGATTTGCAAAAAGAAATAATTATTTGGTTCATACAAAGCAAATTGATTTAAGTGTAATTAATTCTTTAAAAAATATTGGAACATTTGATAATGTTCTAGTTAACCATTATAGACTAAGCAAGAACCAGCTTGAATATGTGAGAGAATGTATAGCTGATGATGGCATTTTATTTGTATGTGGTTTTGGATGGAAGCATAAAGTAGATACTAAAATTAGAAAAGATGACTTGATTCAGCAAACTGATTTTGAAGATTTAAATAAGTCATTTAAGTTAATTAAATATAGTGAAAGTCAAGATGATAGGGGTTTTATTGTTACGTATATTTTTAAAAAGATAAAATCTTAATATATAATGGATGAATAGAAAGAACATATTAGAGAGGTTAGGCGTAATAAAATGAAGAATAAATGGTTTTGTTATATAAAAATTGATGAAGAAAGTAATTCCGTGTTTACATCAGGAATGACCTTTAAGGACTTTATGAGTGGAATTAAAGAAACACCTAATAACATTCTAGTTTTAAAGGGATTTCCAAATGAGGGCAATTGGGGTCATAAGTTAGGTTTTGAATATATTTTGCAGAATAACATGGAAAGTTTTATAGAAGAAGATGTATATAGTTATGGAGATTTTTGTTGGGTAGATTTTCAATGTGAAGATGATCTTGAGAAAGTTAGTAATGAGGAACTGGCAGAGTTATTGTATTTAGCACATCGAGTTGAACCTTTAAGGAAGTTTACTTTCCATAGTTTACAAAATAGATATGCTTATCTTTGTCATGATGATGATTATATAGTAAAGGTTTATATGAATGATATAAAAGTTTATAAAGAGGTTATTCATCACAAAATTCTTAGTGAGTTAAAGGGAAGAAAAAGAAGTATTGAGCCAGTACCATCAGAGATATTAGATAAACTTTATGATATGTTTAAGGATGGGGCAGCATTTGATTTTGAGAATGCATATAGTAATGGGGTCAACATATATCCCATCAAAAAAGATGGTTATATTGATGATATACACAAAAGTCTTGATAGAAAGAGAAATATACCTGGATGTGGAATATGCCTTGATTATAATCCTAGAACTAAAAAGTGGATGATATACTAGAAGATCCAGATGGAAACACTATTGAAATAATAGGAAGATATTTTAAAGAGGTGAAATAAATGTATCTAGAAATGAGGGATAAGGTTAACTTGTATGTAAAGCAATCAGGACAAGGTATTCCATGTATATTTGTCCATGGTGGACCAGGGGAAGGAAGTCTTGATTTTGAAGTATTAGGCGGAAATGCATTAGAAGGTTTTATGAATATGATATATTTTGACCAAAGAGGAAGTGCAAGATCAGAAGGAGACGAGGAAACTGATTACTCTATTGATAGACTTGTAGAGGATATGGAGGAAATTAGAAAAAAACTAGGCATATCAAAGTGGATAGTTATGGCTCATTCCTTTGGAGGAATTATTGCAACAAACTATGCTCATAAGTATGGAGAGGCTATAGACAAGCTTATTTTATTAAATGTTACTCTTAGCATGGAAGACTCATTTAAGAGTCAAATAGATCATGGATCAAAATTATTATCTGAAAATGAATTAAAGTCCATAGAGGCTAAATCATATATGGAAAAATGGCAACAGATAGTTACTAGACTTATTGAAAAAGATATCTTTTATAAACTGCAATATAAGGAATATGATAATTTTTTAAAATTAAGAGAAGTAAGTAATACAATAGATAGTTTTAATACATCCATGGCAAATCAAGGACTTAGCAATAAAGAGTATTTAAAAAATTATTTTGATGTTACTATAAAAATAAACATTCCAGTCCTTGTAATAGCTGGCAATGAAGATTATGCTGTAGGACTAGATCATCATGAAAATTTTATATTTCCTAATATGAAGATTAAAATTATTTCAGGAAAGCACATGTTATATATGGAAAATAAAGAGGAAGTTAAGTCAGTAATTGAAGCATTTATAAAGAGCTAATTTAAGTAGCAAAGATGCTGAAACCCGCATGAACAGAACAACTATTTAAATAGTTATATAGTTATATATTTTTATATATGACTATATAACTAGGTTCATATGTTAATATTTATATAGTTTTATATTTGTGGGAGGATATGGACATCTTAGTAAAGTTATAAGTTTTAGAAAGGGGATTAATTCCTTGGAGTATTTTGGGTTAATTGCATTTGTACTAGTCCTATCTCAGATGGGATATCCATCGAAAATAAAAAAATTAGAAGGTGAATTAAAGAGTTTAAAAAGAAAGATTAAGGGGGAAGAGGCCTTGTCAAAGTTGTTAAAGGAACTAATTGGTGTGAAATGTATTATTAGTTGCGAGGGAGCTCCAGTATTTATCGGTAAAAGCGAAATGGAATGTGAGGTTCTTGACGTAGATGATGAGTGGGTTAAGATAACCTATAGAGATAAAAAGGATGTTATTAAAACTAATATTATCCGTATTGAAAGCATAGATAATATAGAGATAATAAATTAGATAATCAAGTAAAGGCTAATAATTAAGCACCTTCTTAAAATTTTTAAGAAGGTGCTTTTTAAAATTAATAATATTAGGTATTTATTCTTTCTTCTGTATCTTTATCAAAAAAATGAAGTTTGCTAGTATCAATTGCTATATTTATTTGTTCTGATTTTATATCTGCAGAAGATGGGACTTTTGCTATTAACTTGTTACCATTACAATCTAGATATAAGTATGATTCTGATCCCATTAGTTCAGTAATATCAACTTTAGTCGAAATAATATTACTTAGACTATCTTTAATAGTGTTATTCTCAATATATATATCTTCAGGTCTAAAGCCTAAGATAATAGATTTATTTGCGTAGTTGTTAAATAAAGACTTAATTTTATCTGTATTAGGTAATTTAATTGTAATGCAATTAAGTTTAGCATAAAAATTGTTAGAGTTGTTTATAAGAGTAACTTCTAGGGTATTCATTTTAGGAGATCCCATGAATTCTGCTACAAATAAGTTACAAGGATTATTATATAGATTCATAGGGGTATCTACCTGTTGAATAAGGCCATCTTTCATTAGTACAATCCTATCTGCCATGGTCATTGCTTCTGTCTGATCATGGGTTACATATAGAAAGGTTGTACCTAAAGTTTTATGTAGCTTGATTATCTCAGCTCTCATCTGAGTTCTAAGCTTTGCATCTAGATTTGATAGAGGTTCATCAAGTAGAAACACCGATGGATTACGAACAATAGCACGTCCTAGTGCAACACGTTGACATTGCCCCCCTGACAGCTGCTTAGGTTTACGATATAATAGTTCTTCAATGTCTAGAGTTTTAGCAACTTCAGTGATCTTTTTATGAATTTCATCCTTTGGTACCTTTTTCATTTCAAGTCCAAAAGCCATATTTTTATATACAGTCATATGGGGATATAGAGCGTAACTTTGAAATACCATGGCAATATCTCTATCCCTAGGAGCTACATTGTTTACTAATTTATCACCAATGAATATTTCACCCTCTGTAATACTTTCAAGACCTGCAATCATTCTTAAAGTTGTAGATTTTCCACATCCTGATGGTCCAACTAAAACAATAAATTCCTTATCTCTTATTTCTAAGTTAAAGTTTTCAACAGCAATATTGGTTTCATCATATTTTTTAACAATATTATTAAAGGTTATATTTGCCATTTTATTACTCCTTTTCATAAGATTTAAATAGGATAACATAGATTATAGCATACTTATTTGAAAGTTTTCATCATATTTTCTTTAAACTATAAAGATTTATATATTTTGGTAGAATATTATAATATATAGTATATTAATTATGAAAGTATATATTATTTGTTTTAGGGGTGTTTACAGTAAATTTAAATGCAAATAGGATTGTGGGGGAAAATGATGTTTAAAAGTTTAGGAGAAAGCACAGTAACTTTAGTAATTACTATTTTACTAGTAATAGCTTTAGCTACATTATGTGTATTTCTATTTTCAAAGTTACTTGAGGGGTATAATTTAAAGAAAAAAAAGAAGAGTCATGAAGAACAAGTAGAAGCAGTGGTTGCAGTTGATGAAAAAGCTTTTGACATTAAAGATGATATAAGGGAAAAAGTTAATAATCAGATAAGTAAAGTAAAAAGAGATGTTATAGAATATGCAAATGATAGAGTTAATAATAGTATGTCTGATGTTTTAGCAACCACTATGAAAGGGAAAAAAAGATTTGTGGAGAAACAGATAGTCAATGAAATAGGAGAAACTGTTAATAATACTTATGAAGATGTAATAAAAGAGGCAAGAAACAAATTTTCACAGAATAATGAGGAGCTCATAGAAATTATAGAAACTAAAATAAAAAATTATGTTAGTGATAATAGTGAAAAAGATTACAGGGGAATTAATAAAGAAATAAATGAGCTTTTAAATGAAAGTATGAATATTTATACTAAAGAAGTAGAACAAATTTTAACTAGACAGAGCACTTCATTAAAGATGCAAATAGGAATGAATATAGACAAGCAGTTCAAGTCTATGAAGGGAGAAATTAAAAATAGTAGTAACATAAATTTAGATGGCTTTGAAAAAAGCTTAAAGAGTCATACTAATAATGTTATGGATGTTTGTATAAGACAAAGTGAGAGACAAATTAATCAAATGGTGGATAACATTACTGATGAATTTGAAGAACTAAAGAAAAAAGGAAATTATGAAAAAATAAGTGAAAATATTAAAAAGAATATAGAAGAGTTAGAAGAGAGTTATATGACTTCAGTTCAGAAAAATGTAGATTGTACTATAGAAATAGTGAATAGCTTATCTCGACTAGGGGTAGCTGATTATAAAACTATAAAGGATGAAGAAATCATTGATATTTTCAAAGAAGCTTTAATTGCAGCTAAAAGCGAAATAGACATAGTTACTCCTTGGATAAATAATCATGTAATGTATAAGGAAAAAGTTTATAGTCTTTTGAAAGAGGCATTAAACAGAGAGGTTAAGGTTAGAATAGTTTATGGCTTAGGTTCCAATAAGGATTTGAATATGGAAGAAATGGAAAGAGGATCAGAAAGAATAGCAGATATCATTAAAGATGATTTTAATAACTATGGTAAACTTTTTGAAATAAAGAAGGGTGATACCTGTGAAAGGGTATTGATTTGTGATGAAAATCTTGCTCTTATTGGAAATTTTAATTTCTTATCCTTCCATGGAAAATACTCAGAAAATAAGAATTTAAAAAGTCAAGTTGTAGCAGTAATTACAGAAAAAAGAGCCATACAAAGACTTAGAAAAGAAAAAATCAGATTTTAATTTTGCACAAAGACTGTCTCAAAATTATTTGGGGGCAGTCTTTTATTTATGTGTAATGGATGAGAAGCAATTCAGATATGGGGAACTTACTGGTGTTATTTCTATATAATGATAAGAAGAGAGAGTTTACAGTTTAGATTCTAGATTTTATCAGTAATTTTATGAGGAGAAGTTAATATGAACATAGATTTTCATGTCCATGGATTGTTGAGTAAAAGAAAAGATTTTAATGAGAGATTTTTTAATGAGGAAATTGAATATGCAAAGCAATGTGAATTAAATGGAATAATTATGTGTGAACATTTTAATGCTATAAATTTTAAAGAAATATATAAATATCTTGAAGAAAACTATGAATACAAAGATCATAGGTATTTAGTTAAAGGAGTTTCTGTTTTTCCTGCTATGGAAGTGAGCATAAAGGATAAGGGACATGTTGTTTTAGTAGGAAGGAGAGAGGCTATATTAGAGATTCATGAAGGGCTAGAACATTATATGAATAGAGAAAACTTAGTGGAATTTAAAGAGTTATTAGATTTAGCTGATGAGTATGGATGTTTAAA
This sequence comes from Clostridium sulfidigenes, assembly GCF_000732635.1. GTDB lineage: Bacteria > Bacillota > Clostridia > Clostridiales > Clostridiaceae > Clostridium_J > Clostridium_J sulfidigenes. The sequence continues at coordinate 115,037 of NZ_JPMD01000015.1, forward strand.
AATAGGAGCACATCCTTTTAGGAGAGGACATAAGTTATGTAATCATCCTGAAGAACTACTAAAGAGATTAGATGCTATAGATTTAAATGCTAAAGATATATTCAAAAAAGGTGAAGAAGAGGTAAGAAGAGAGTTATATGAATTATCTAGTAAAATAGGAGTTAATGTAATTACAGGTAGTGATAGTCACACTCCATTACAATTGGGTGGGATATATACTAAACTAGATAATCCATGTTATACCATAGAAGAGCTTAGATTAGCTATAACTAGTGAAGATTATTCTATAAAAATAGAACCCTCCTTAAATTTTAGAGTATACACTTCTAAAATATTAAAAAGATATTTGATTGCTAGAACAGATTATAACAAAGATATGGAGTTTACTATATAAATAGAGTTCTTAGGGAAGATACTAATTAGAAAGAATTAGTAGGTGAAGTTTATAATGAAAGAGTTTTAAAGAGAGAGGATTAATATGGGGTATTTTTTGTGTAAAATTAAAAAAAAAGAGGAAAAAACAAAAGAAAAGAAATAATAAATATATATCAATAGAAGAAAGATTAAAAGCTGATGAAGAAAAAGAGAAAAGAGAGGAAAGGGAAGAAGAAATAAGAGAGAGAGCGGAGTTAACAAGAGAAATTCTAGAAGAATATATTTTAGATATTATAGAAGATGAAGTAGATAAAAGAGGTGGAATTGAAGGGTTAGATGGAGAAACTATAAGTGATATTTTAAGTTACTACATTGCTAATGATCCTAGATTTCAGATTAAATTACAAAAGGAATTACAAAGAAAAGGAAAAAGATAATTAGAGGGCTATATAGAAATTAATAAGCTTCTAATAGGACTAAATAACTTGGAGATAATTTCATTTGTCCTCTTGGCTGATATACTCATATTAAATAATATAAGATAATTTAATATGAGTATATATTATAAGTTTATATAGATTTATATTAAATAGTGTATAGATCTGAGATTAGATAAATATGGGATGAATAAAAATACATAGTATGACAAGAAAATGTAGATATTATAGGAAGAAAAGTGGTAGAATAAGGTGATGATGAATTATTGGGAATAAATATGGGGGATAAGTATGGGGTTAGCTGAATTGTATTTACAGAATATGCCATGGGCTGCATGGATTGCAGATATAGATAAAAAGATTATTTTTATTAATAAAGCCTGTGAAAAAAGTTATAATTTAAAGCTAGAAGAAGTAAAAGGTAAGACATATGAAGAAATCTTTCCGAAGAAAGTAGCAAGTATATATAATAAAAGAGTAAAGGAAGGTTTAGATAAATTACAATTGTATTCCTATGATGAAACTACTGGAGAAATAGCAGAAGAGTGTTATGTATTCCCAATCACTGATGATGACGGTAACACTAATGCTATGGGTGGGATTATTGTAAATGTTGAAGAAGAAAAAAGAAGAGAAATAGAGCTTCAAAATCAAAAAAGTATTCTTCGAACTATAATAGACTCATTACCAGAGGCTATTTTTTATAAAGACAAGGATTCAAGATATATTGGTTGCAATAAAAATTTCAATGACTATTATAAGAAATTTGGAGTAGATAATGTAATTGGGAAAAATGACTTAGAAGTTTATCCAGATAAGGAAATCGCAGAAAATTTTATTAAAGTAGATAAAGAAATAATGGAGAGTAAAGAAGCAAAATATATTCAAGGAGTTACCTTAGATGAAAATGGAAATAGAATTATAGAAGAAAGTTTTAAGGCTCCTGTAATAAATAAAAAAGGTGAAGTTTTGGGAATTGTTGGGCTAGCTAGAAATATCACTAGCCAAAAAAAAATTAGAGGATAGGCTTAGATATTTGAGTTATAATGATGCTCTAACAGGAATATATAACAGAACTTATTTTGAAGAAAAGATACGGGAATTAAATAATGAGGAGCACCTTCCTTTAGGAATAATTATGGGAGATGTAAATGGACTAAAGCTAGTTAATGATTCTTTAGGACATCTAGAAGGAGATAGGCTACTAAAAAGTATATCTAGTGTTCTTAATAAAGCTTGTAGTGATAAAGGCTTTGTTTTTAGATGGGGTGGAGATGAATTTATGATACTCCTGCCAAGCTGTGATGAAAGCGGTTGTGAGAGAAGTATTGAAAAAATAAGAAGTGAATGTAAGAAGTATAAACATAATTACATTGAACTTAGCATTGCCCTTGGTGAAGTGGTTAAGCATTCTGTAGAAGAAGACATTGATAAGTGTATTAAAGAAGTAGAAGAGAGGGTATATAGGCAAAAACTCTTAGAACATAATAGTGTTAGAAGCTCCATGATGAACTCATTAAAAAAGAGTTTGGAAGCTAAGAATATGGAAACAGAAGAGCATACTGAAAGGGTAGAATCCTATGCGTTGGAAATAGGAAAGAGATATGGATTTAAGAGCTCACAAATGGATGAATTAATGATAATAGCTAGACTTCATGACATTGGAAAAATTGCCATTGAGGAAGATATACTTTTAAAACCAGGGCCACTGACAACAAATGAATTTGAAGTGATGAAAACTCATGCAGAAAAGGGATTTAGAATAATCAATGCTTCTAGTGAAATAATGAATGTGGCAAAATGTGTTTTAACTCATCATGAAAAATGGGATGGTAGTGGATATCCTTTAGGCATTGCAGGAGAAGAAATACCGCTTATGGCAAGAATTATTGCTATTGCTGATGCCTATGATGTTATGACTCATGATAGGGTATATAGAAAGGCTATGAATAAAGAAGAGGCTATTAAAGAATTAAAGAGATGTGCAGGTACCCAATTTGATCCAGAACTAGTAGAGCTATTTTTAAAATGTTTAGATAACAATGAAGAAAAAAATAATTAAGAAATAAAGGGTTGAGAAGTAGCAAAACACCTTAATAAAGGGTGATGTTGAATAAATACTTCTTGACCTTTTTATTTTTAATTTATGTTAGATATATATCTAATTGGTATTGACAATTATCTAACATAATCATAAACTAATAATAGGAAGAAAATTTAATAATATATAAATTATGTAAGGATGGTATAGTTATGGATTTAGCTGTAGAAAAGAAAAAAATAGGATATAAAGACATACTTATGGATAAAAATTTTTGCTTATTTATCATTGGTAATCTTATTTCAAGATTTGGGGATTCTATTGACACCATTGCCTATGGATGGATGGTATATGAAATTACAGGCAGTACTGCGTTAATGGCTTTAATTTTTGGAGTTAATGCTATTCCAACAATATTATTTCAACCTATTGCTGGTGTGTTTGTAGACTATAAAAAGAAAAAAAATGTGGTTGTCCTTTGTAATTTAGGAAGAGCCACTGTAGTAACTATCACAGCATTAATGTTTATATTTGGCATACTTAAGCCATATCATTTATTTATATTTACTTTTATAAATTCTACCTTTGAGTCCTTTGAAGGACCAGCAGCAATAGCAGCCTATCCACTAATTATTGAAAAAGAAAAGTTTGCCTATGCAAGAGCGTTACAATCTACCTTATCTAGAATTGTGGAGCTAGTAGGACTTGCTGTAGCGGCCGGAATCATTGCAGTCATTGGTATTGGTGGCGGAATGATTGTTAATGCAGTTAGTTTTTTTCTATGTGGAATATTTATGGCTATGGTTAGATATAAAGAAGAGATTTTAAAGAAGCAACAGTTAAATATGAAGGGGTACTTTGTAGATTTAAAGGATGGATTTATCTATTTAAAGACTAGTAAAATTTTGATGTCAATAACCATATTTGCCGCATTAATTAATTTATTTATGATACCTTTTAACACTTTAGGAGTTGCATATGTAAATGAGGAGTTGTTAAAGGGTCCTGAGGTAGTTGCGATGATTAGCTTTAGCTTAACTACAGGGATGCTTATTGGTGGTGCTATATATCCTAAAATAGCAGAAAAATTTAAAGGAATTAATTTATTTATAATATCGGGGGTAATCCTAGGAACTGCATATTTATCTCTAGCATTTGTACCTATGATAGGTGTTGATTTAGTCCTTTATGGAACTATCATTTTATTAGCCTTTTTATTTGGTGCATCTGCTAGTATATTTATGATGATAGTAAATATAACTTTTATGCAAAAAACAGAACAACAATATTTGGGAAGGGCAGCAGGAATACTTAATTCATTATGCATGGCAGCTACACCAGTAGGATCGTTAGTAGTAGGAAGTCTTTGTGTATTCTTAAGCACAGCTCAACTATTCTTAATATTCGGAATAGGTATGGTGGTATTATTCCTATGTCAACGTTATAATAAAAGCATGCAGGAAATTTAAGTGACAATCTAAATATTTGATTTAGTTATTGGAACTTACTTATCTGAAGGACGAGAGAAGGAGTTTCATATGAAATATATAGTAGAGAATAACATTAATTTAATTGAGGAAGTGAAAAATACTCTTTATTTTATAGTTAATGAAGAAAAAATAGTTAACAAGCTCAGGGACAGTTTTAAAAAGTATGGCGAAGATATAGATAAATATATAAATAAGGATTTAAAAAACTTCTTTAAATTTATCGAAAAATTTAAGACTAGAAATAAGATACCTATGGATAGACTTAAGATATTCTTTAATGATATTAGTGAAGTTCATGAAAAAACACATTGTATAGCTAGTATTTTTATTAACAATATAACCGAGGAGGAACTAATTGAGGGACGCAATAGAATTCACAATTTAGATTCCATGGAACTAAAGGAACTTGCTATGAAGGAAATTCTATGTCAAGATGATTATCTTAGAGATGATTTTCCTGATGAGGATGATTTATCTAACCTAGATGCAGAAAAAGAATTTATGCCTTATCTTATAGAAAGATGTACTTTAGACAGTGAATCTAAGTGGTGGCTTACGGTTATTTCTCAAAATCCAAAGGAGTATTTAAGCGAACTTATTGATATGATTATAAATTCTATAGATGTATTTAAGGAAGCTTTTAAGGTTATGGAAAAAGAAGTAGAAAAATTTATATATGATCTTAGAGATTTAATTAAAGAAAACCCTAAATTTATCTCTGATTCCACAGGTATTAAAATCTTTGATCAGTGGGAAGATGATATTTATATCTTTCCAAGTATAATTAGATTTAATTCAGTATCATTTTTATCAACCATAAGCCCTGTTTTTAATAATAAAAGAAGAGAATATATGTACTTTGGATGGAAGTTTTATGAACTTTTGAGTGATTCTATAGGAAATGATAATGAGGAAAAAATCCTAATTGATAGATTGAAGTGTCTAAGTGATAAAAGTAAATTTAATATTATAAAGATGCTTAAGAAAAAGTCTATGTTCGGGCAAGAAATTGCAGAGGCTCTTTCTCTTACTACAGCTACTGTTTCTTATCACATGAATGCTTTAATTGTAGCTAAATTAGTATATATGGAAAAGGTAGATAATAAAATTTTTTATAGTGTAGATAAAGATACTATTAAGGAATTCTTAAGGGTTTTAAATAAAGAGCTGAACTAATAGCTCTTTTTTCTTTAATAATTTTACAATTTGAGATATAATTGTATACGAAGATATTTATCTGAGCATTGTCAATATAGGTAAGTGCTATGATATAAATTAAAATTTGACATAAATAAAGTAAGAATGGAGTGTATTACATGGCAGTTTTAGTAACTGGAGGAATGGGCTATATCGGTAGTCATACTACCGTTGAGCTATTAAAAGAGGGGTATGAAGTTGTTATTGTAGATAACTTAAGTAATAGTAAAGAGTTAGTAAAGGATAGAATTAAGGCTATTACAGGAAAAGAGCCTAAATTCTATAAATATGATGTTTTAAACAAGGAAGATATGGACAAGGTTTTTAGTGAAAATGCTATAGATTCAGTAATTCATTTTGCAGGCTTTAAGGCCGTGGGAGAATCTGTGGCTAAGCCCCTAGATTATTACCACAATAACTTAACTAGCACTTTTGTACTTTTAGAATTAATGAGAAAATATGGAGTTAAAAATTTTGTATTTAGCTCATCAGCTACTGTTTATGGAGATGCAAAAATTATTCCAATTACAGAGGAAGCACCGCTATCTGCTACAAATCCATATGGAAGAACAAAGCTAATGTTAGAAGAAATTTTAAGAGATTTATATAGCTCTGATAATTCATGGAATATAGCATTACTTCGTTACTTTAATCCAGTAGGGGCCCATGAAAGTGGAACTATTGGAGAAGATCCATGTGGTATTCCAAATAATTTAATGCCTTTTATTACAAAGGTTGCTATAGGTGAGCTTAAGGAGCTTAGTGTATTTGGGGATGATTATGACACACCAGATGGTACAGGAGTTAGAGATTACATTCACGTAGTAGATTTAGCTAAAGGTCACTTAAAAGCATTAGAAAAATTAAAAACTAATTCAGGTCTTGTAACCTATAACTTAGGAACAGGAAATGGATATAGTGTTCTTGATATAGTTAAGGCATTTTCAGAGGCTAGTGGAAGAGAAATTCCTTATAAAATTACTGCAAGAAGACCTGGTGATATTGCAACTTGCTATTCAGAACCAAGAAAGGCTAATGAAGAATTAGGCTGGACAGCTGAAAAGGGCATAAAAGAAATGTGTGAAGACTCTTGGAGATGGCAAAGCCAAAATCCAAAAGGATATGAAGAGTAAAGTAAACTTTATATAAATAAATTGAAAGTGCTTGGCAAGACATCTTACATGAAATTAGTAGGATATTTTGAAAAGCACTTTTGTTTTCATTTTATCTTATGAAGTTGGTTCTTAATTTTTCTTCCTTTTTAGGTAAGGATATTCCGGCTTTTTTACCAGCTTCTATAGATTTTAATATCCAAGCCATATTTTTACCAAGAGTTCTCATTGTTTGCATACCTTCAAGGTCTTGTTTTACTTCTTCTGGAGTATTGCCATGAACCATATTCCAATATTGTGAAGAAACTATTGGCATATTTGATATAGTAAAGTATTTATTTAATTGGTCAAAGGTAGCAGAGGAACCACCTCTACGACAACTTACAATGGCAGCCCCAGGCTTATATTCAAATCCACTACCTGCATAGAAAAATCTATCCAAAAATGATGTAATCATACCAGAAGCACCAGCATAGTGAACTGGAGAACCAAAGATAAATCCATCAACATCCTTAGCTTTTTCTAAAGCAATATTAACAGTATCATCATTAAAAACGCATCTTTCACTACCACTTTTATAGCAGTAACCGCATCCCATACAGCCTCTAATAGGAGCCTTTCCTACATGGAATATTTCTGATTGTATATTTTCTTTTTCTAGTTCCATTGCTATTTCACATAAAGCAGTATAAGTACATCCTTTTTCATTAGGACTACCGTTTATTAATAAGACTTTCATTTTAAAATTCCCTCCAATACAATATTATCATTAATAAATAAATTATAGCATTATTCATTTTAATGTGTATGATTTATAAAAAGTAAATTAGATTTATTATAATTAATCTTTTTAAGATTTAAAAGAGTAAAAATGTGTAAAAGTTATAGGGATATAGTTAATAATAAGGTATAATAATTATATATTGTAAAAATATACAAAAATATTAATGATATATGGAGGAAAAATGTATGAAGAGATCATTTATATTTTGGATTGTATTTTTTTTAGTTATAACTAATATAGTATTCATTGGTACAACTATGTGGTACAAAACTAAGCTGGATAACCAAGAATTTAAAGTGTATTCATTTCAGGGAGAAAACACAGATATAAGAGTAACAGAAGGGTTAATTATTCTATTTCCTAACAGGCATATAGTTATTGGCGGCAATATACAGTATATAGGAAGCAAAGAAGAACAAATTAAATCATATTCTCAAAATATCTATTTAGATAAAGAAGGAGATAAATATTTAGTTTTATCAAAAGCAGTTTCAAATGGATGGGATAATAAAGGAACATCTTTATCTGGTGAACTTTTGTTGAATAAAAGTATAGGAGAAATTAGTTCACAACAATTATTCAATGAAGAACAGTTGGGTATTATTAAGAATAATCTTTATTTCAATCTTCAATATTCAACAGTTGATGGAAAAATAGAAAATTCCATAATTATGCTAAATGTAGAAGAATTTAATATGAGGGAAAATAAATAAGTATTTTAAATTAAGAAAGGAGTCTATAGATGGAGGTAGATAATAAAATAATAATAATTTCTATTATAAATGTTATTTTGATGTTTGTAATTTTAATAGCTATATATAAAGGCATAAAATGGTGTAAAAACTTTGTTAATAGAAATAAAGAAATAGATGAAAAGCTAAATATTATTTTAAAAAAGTTGAACAATGAGGATAGCAACAGTATTTAATTTAGAATCGTAATTATTTATACACAGAAACAATGAAAATGTTTACTGTGGGCTTGGAGGAAATCTATAATGAATATGAACAACATTAAAGCTATTTTATTTGATTCGGGAAGAACCTTAAATGTACCTAGGACAGGGCATTGGTTTATTACACCTAACTTCTTTAATATTTTTAATGACACAAGCTTTCAATATACAGAAGATCAATTAAGTGAAGCAATGAATAAAGCCTGTGATCATATTAGTAAAATATTATTAGTAAAAACAGAAGAAGATGAATTTGCGATGTTCAAGGAGTTTTATGAAATAGTACTAAAAGAAATAAAGTATACGAGTATAAATGAGGAAATAATTAATTCTTTGGCAAGTGATAATGTATATAATGATGATAAATTTTATTTTTTTGATGATGTGAAACCTGGGCTACAAAGATTAAAAGATAAATATATTTTAGGGGTTGTCTCAGATACATGGCCATCCTTAGAAAGAGTATTTATTAATAAGAGTCTAAGAAAATATTTTTCTACATTTGTTATGTCATCAATTTATGGCTCCTATAAAGCTGAAAAGGTACTTTTTAAAATAGCTATTGAAGAAATCGGAGTAAAACCAGAGGAAGTAATTTTTATAGATGATAGTGAATCAAATCTTATTGCGGCAGAAGATTTTGGTATGATTCCAATTCTAATTGATAGATATGATAGGAATGATATTGAAAGTAAGTACCCTATAATTAAATCTTTAAATGATTTAAATTAGTAGAGGGTTCTATGATTAAACTAATGGCAAGGTAATATTTAACTATGGAATGGGGAACGAAGATGAAGATATTAATAGGACAACCACTACATGAAAATGGGCTTAAGCAGATTAGTAATGAAATAATAAATAATAGAGAAGTTGATATTGTACTATATCCTGAAGGGTATTTAGCTAATGAAGAATTATTAAAGGATGTTTGTAACATTGCAAAAGAATATAGAGTGATGATTATTACGTCTTATAGAATGAATAACAAAGATAGAGCAGTAATAATCAATAATCATGGAGAGAAAATATTAGAGAGAGCTAAAACACCACCAGATGATAATGAGAAATTATATAATCCTTTAGTGGTTAATTATAATAAAATGAATATTGGTTATTTACTATGTATGGAAATTTTGAAAGGTGTTAGAGATTTACAAAGAGTTAATGAAACTATAAACTTTATTGCTCATCCAATTGGTGTAGGAATGTTTAGTGATGAACAATTTCAACAGTGGATAACAGAGGCGAAAAATATTGCTAGAATCTATAAAACCATTGTAATTGGAACAAGTCATGCAGATGGTTCATATAGAAATTGTGGTATATCTATTCCTATTTCCTATTGCATAGATAGTAATGGAGAAGAAATATTTATATCTAAAGCTGATACTAGAACTCGAGTTGTTGATATAGATAGAAAAGAAGTTAAGACTTTTTAATATGGACATTTTTAGTGTCTTTTATAGATGGTGATTTAACATTTAATTTTATAGGCAATGAAATTTTTAAGACTAGGATAATTGTTTTTGCAATTATTAGTCATTGTTTAACTTGTACAAGTTTCTGTACTACAGTTGAAAATATACCTGAATGCAAGGAAGAAAATGGAGGGAAGTATATGGACGTTTCACATATTGTTAAAAGAATTAATGAACTTTTTAATGTAACAAGTAAGGAAATCTTTTCTAATGAATCTGGGATCACATATCATGCAGGTAAAAAAGTTAAAAAATTAGGATACTGTGTTAACCTAACCCTTGAAACTATAGAAGAAGCAAGAATTCATGGAGTTGATATGATGGTGACACACCACGATGCATGGGATGAAATATATGGATTAAAAGAGGCATGCAGAGAGAAATTGGAAGAGTATGGTATAAGTCATTACTATAATCACTTGCCACTTGATGACTGTAACTTTGGAACAAATGATAGTCTGTTAAAAAAATTGAATTTAGAAAATGTTAAAAGAACCCACCAATGGGAAGGATTATATTTTGGTAGAGTGGCAGAATATGATGAAGAAATTGAGTTTAATGAATTAGTAAAAAAAATTGAAAATCTACTTGAAGAACCAGTTAAGTCTTGGAAGTTTAATGACGAAAAAGTGAGGCGGGTAGGTTTAGTCTGTGGTAATGGAGGGCCAACAGATTGCCTTAAGGAAGCAGTTGAAAATAAGTGTGATGTATACATTACAGGTGAATGTAATTTGTATACCATTCAATATGCTCAGTTTAAAGGGATAAATCTTATTATCGGTAGTCATACTTTCACCGAGTTCTTTGGAATTCAAAGTTTAGCATTGAAATTGAATGAGAATATAAAAGAACTTGAAATAATGAGACTTAATGAAGATCATTATGAAGCAAATATAAAATAAGTAGGGTGTACTACATTAGATGTGTAAAGGAGGTATAAATCTATGTCAATTAGAACAAAAGTTATTGTTATTGAGCCTTATAACGAAAAATGGAAGTTAGAATTTGAAAAAATAAGGGACATGCTAGATTCTTATATTGGAGATTTAGTTTTATCAATTGAACATGTTGGAAGTACTTCAGTGGAAGGGCTCTCTGCAAAACCTATCATCGATATAGATGTGGTTATGGATAGTTATGATAATTTCCCTGAAATAAAGAAGAGGTTAGAAGAAGCTGGATATCATCATGAAGGGAATTTAGGCATTGAAGATAGAGAGGCTTTTAGTTATGTGAAAAATAGATTTATGCCATATCACTTATATGTATGTCCTAAAGATGGTAAAGGATATTTAGAGCATATTGCATTAAGAAATCATCTTAGAACAAATAGAGATGCACGAGAGGATTATACAGCACTGAAAACAAAGCTAGCTAAAGAATATAGATACGATGCTGATACTTACTGCGAGAGAAAGACAAAATTTATTCAGAAAATCTTAAATAAGACACTATACTCTAATAAGTCTTAGAGTATATATGAAATGGCACTTTTTATCTGATGACTACCAGCTCTAATACTCCCATCTCTTCAAAGTGGGAGTATTAGAGCTGCTACGTCCCTGGATAACATTTCTAAGTATCGAAAATACTGATACTTAGAAATCTGTTTATATGTATTTCTTCAATTATTACATAGGTTTAAATAGAAAGATCTAACTAATTTAATTCAGTGTTATCTTCATCCTTTTCTTCAGTATTAAATAAACCAGCATCTAAATATTCACTTCCAAAGGAATGCATCATTTCTAGAATTGGTATGATTTCTTTACCAACTTCAGTTAAACTATATTCAACTTTAGGTGGGACTACAGGATATACTTTTCTAGATATAAGCTTATCTTCTTCTAAACTTCTCAATTGTGAAGTTAGCATTTTTTGAGTTACTTTAGGTAACCTCTTTTTAATATCACTAAATCTCAAGGTACCATAACTTAAGTACCATAAAATTAATAATTTCCATTTACCAGATAGAAGATTTTGTACCACAACCATGGGGCACGTAGAGTACTTAGTTCATTGATTCCTCATATGACATTCTTCATGTCTAGGAAATATGCATAGCAAATTCTTATCCATTATATTCACCGTCCTAATAGTATATTTATTATATTATAGTATAAAAAATTAACTACATATAAAAAAGTCTATAACATACTCTGCATTATACCATGAATTTTATATATGTTAAATTTTAAATCCACTATTTACATTATTATAAGATTTTCTACTATTATTTATTAATATAATAGTATCATTTATGATACTATGTCACAAAAAGTATAGTTAATGAGAATAAAGTGCCTACTTCCTAGAAAGATATTTTGTGATTATAATAAAATTAAATTAAGAGATAGAAAAAATCTAAATCATTATAAGAGTGGACAAGGAGGATTTAATATGAATATAAAATTACAAGAAAAATATCAACTATATATTGATGGTCAATGGAGAGAGGCTTCTGATGGAGGCGTATTGAAAACTTACAATCCTGCTACCGGAGAATTCTTAGCTGAAATAGCAGATGCTACAGAAAAAGATGTAGATGATGCAGTTAAAGCAGCTGAAAGAGCTTTTATAACTTGGGGAAAAACAACAGTTGCTGAAAGAGCAGATGTGTTAAACAAAATTGCAGATGTCATTGATGACAATGCAGAGTATTTAGCTACTATTGAAACTATGGATAACGGAAAACCAATTAGAGAAACTACAGGAGCTGATATACCTCTTGCAGCAGATCACTTTAGATATTTTGCTGGAGTTATTCGTTCAGATGAGGGTAGCTCAACAATGCTTGATGAAAATACTTTAAACATAATATTAAGAGAACCAATTGGGATTGTAGGACAAATAGTACCTTGGAACTTCCCATTCTTAATGGCTGCATGGAAGCTTGCTCCAGTATTAGCAGCAGGGGATGTTTCAGTATTTAAACCATCAAGCACAACTTCATTAAGTGTACTTGAGCTTATGAGATTAATAGAGAATATAGTTCCAAAGGGTGTAATTAATATAGTTACAGGCAGAGGCTCTAAAAGTGGAGAATATCTACAACATCATAAAGGCCTTAATAAATTAGCCTTCACTGGATCAACAGAAGTAGGTAGAAAAATTGGACTTTCAGCAGCAGAAAATATCATTCCTGCAACTCTAGAACTTGGAGGGAAATCTGCTAATATATTCTTTAAAGATGCAGATTTAGATATAGCTCTAGAAGGACTTCAACTAGGAATTCTGTTTAATCAAGGACAAGTTTGCTCAGCAGGATCTAGAATTTTTGTACAAGAAGATTTTTATGATGAATTTATAGAAAAAGCAGTTAAAGCTTTTGAAAAGGTTAAGGTGGGTAACCCATTAGATAATAATACTCAAATGGGAGCACAAGTAAGTGAGGATCAACTTAATAAAATTCTTAGCTATGTAGAAATCGGTAAGAAAGAAGGAGCTAAAGTAGCTACAGGTGGAGAAAGATACACTGAAGGCGATGCTGCTAATGGTTACTTCATGAAACCAACTCTACTTGTTGATGTTACTAATGACATGAGAGTTGCTAGAGAAGAAATCTTTGGACCTGTAGGAGTTGTTATTAAATTCAAGACAATAGATGAAGTAATTGCCATGGCAAATGATAGCGAATACGGCTTAGGTGGAGGGGTATTTACTCGAGACATAAATAAAGCTATACAAGTTGCTAGAGGTATTAGAACAGGACGTGTATGGGTAAATACTTATAATAGCTTCCCAGCTGGAGCACCATTTGGAGGATATAAGAACTCAGGAATAGGTAGAGAAACTCATAAATCTGTCCTAGATGCTTATACTCAAATGAAGAATATTATGGTTAATTTATCTGAAAAACCAAGTGGAATGTATGTAAAATAGGTTTAATAAATATATTAAGAAGGCTATGGACTTTGGTTCATAGCCTTCTTTTACCATTTTTCTCTTTATCCTAAGATAAAGTATGATATAATACAAAAGATAAGATTTAGATTAATAAGTTAATAATACTTAATATAGATACTGTAGATAAGAGAGGAAGTAAAAGATGGGAAAGATATTAGTACTAGCAGAGAAACCTTCAGTAGGTAGAGACTTAGCTAAGGTTTTAAAATGCAATCAGAGTAAGGGTGCATACATAGAGGGAAGTAAGTATGTGGTAACTTGGGCACTAGGTCATTTAGTGGGACTACAAGATCCTGAGGACTATGATGCCAAATATAAAAAATGGAGTATGGAAACTTTGCCAATGATTCCAAAGCATATGAAACTTACAGTTTTAAAAAAGACCCAAAAGCAGTTTTATGAAGTAAAAAAGCAAATGCTAAGAAATGATATAGATGAGATAGTTATTGCAACAGATGCAGGAAGAGAAGGAGAGTTAGTGGCACGTTGGACAATAGAAAAGGCTGGAGTAAAAAAACCACTAAAGAGATTATGGATTTCTTCTCAAACTGATAAGGCAATTTTAGATGGATTTAAAAATTTAAAACCAGGTAAAGATTATAATAATTTATATAAGGCAGCGGTGTGTAGAGCAGAGGCAGATTGGCTTGTAGGACTTAATGTTACTCGCGCCCTTACTTGTAAATACAATGCTCAGCTTTCAGCAGGAAGAGTTCAATCTCCAACCTTAGCCATGATAGTTCAAAGGGAAGAAGATATTAAAAACTTTATTCCTAAGGATTACTATACAATTACTGCCAAGGCTAAAGAATTTTCACTACAGTGGGTTGATAAGAATAATTATCAAAGCACTTTTAATGAGGAAGTAGCTAATAAAACCCTAGTTAAGGTTAGAGGTCAAGAAGCAAGTATTATAGATATAACTGAAAGCCTAAAGAAAAAGCCATCACCTGCTCTTTATGATTTAACAGAGCTTCAAAGAGATGCCAACAAAATTTGGGGATATTCTGCAAAGCAGACCCTTTCTATAATGCAAAGACTTTATGAAAATCATAAGATATTAACTTATCCAAGAACGGATTCAAGATATATAACTACAGATATAGTAGCTACACTTCCAGAGAGATTAAGAGCTATATCTATAGGAGCATATAGAGCAGCAGCTACAAATATCCTAAAAGGTAAGATTACTCCAAGCAAGAGTTTTGTAGATAATAGCAGGGTTTCAGATCACCATGCCATAATTCCTACAGAGGAAAGTCCTAATATGTCTAACTTAAGTTCAGAGGAAAGAAATATTTATGATTTAGTAGTCAAGAGATTTTTAAGTGTTATGATGCCACCTTTTGAATATTTACAAACTAATATAGTGACAGAAATAGCTGGAGAGAAGTTTGTAGCTAAAGGAAAAGTTATAAAATCTAAGGGATGGAAAGCACTATATGATAGAGAAGATATGGAGGATTCTAGCGAAGAAGATGGCTTAAAGGATCAAGTACTTCCAAAGCTTAATATTGGAGATAAATTAAAGATAAACTCTGTAGATATAAATAAAGGTAAAACTAAGCCACCAGCAAGATTTAACGAGGGAACATTACTTTCAGCTATGGAAAATCCACATAAATATATTAATGTTTCAAAGGATGCAGCAAAGACCTTAAATGCAACTGGTGGATTAGGCACTGTAGCTACAAG
The DNA here is from genome assembly GCF_000732635.1 of Clostridium sulfidigenes. GTDB lineage: Bacteria > Bacillota > Clostridia > Clostridiales > Clostridiaceae > Clostridium_J > Clostridium_J sulfidigenes. Next base: position 130,510 of record NZ_JPMD01000015.1, read on the forward strand.
AGCAGATATTATAGAAAAATTATTTAATTCATTTTATATAGAAAAAAGAGGTAAGGAAATAGTTCCAACATCTAAGGGAAAACAACTTATAGAATTAGTTCCAAGTGACCTTAAGTCACCACTTTTAACAGCTAAGTGGGAAAGTCAGCTAGAGGATATTAGCAAAGGCAAGGAAGATGCCATGGACTTCATTGTAGAGATGAGAAGATATTCAAGAGCTCTAGTTGAAGATGTTAAAGTCAATGGTAATAAGTTTGTTCATGAAAATGTCACAGGTGCAAAATGCCCTAAGTGCGGAAAATACATGTTAGAGGTTAAGACTAAAACTGGAGTTATGAATGTGTGCCAAGATAGAGAATGTGGTCACAGAGAAGGTGTTAGTAGAACTACCAATGCTCGTTGTCCAGAATGTAAGAAAAAACTTACCCTTAAAGGACACGGAGAAGGTCAAATCTATGTATGTCCAGGGGCAAACTGTAACTTTAGAGAAAAGGCATCCCAATTTAATAAGAGATTCGAAAAAGGTGGAAAAGTTGATAAGAGGGATGTTAATAACTATATGAAGAAAATGAAAAAAGAAGCAGAACAAGAAGCAGCTAATGATAATCCATTTGCAGCCCTTGGAGATCTATTCAAGAAGTAAGGAGAAATAACTATGGATGGAACTAAAAGAGCAGATATAAAAATAGGCTCAAAGGTCTTAGTAGTAAAGAAGGAAGATCAACGCACAGGAAAATTGACAGAGGGAACAGTTACAAGGTTATTAACTAATTCTTCAGTACATCCAAGAGGTATTAAGGTAATGCTTGAAGGTGGAGTAGTTGGTAGAGTTCAAAAAATTAGATAGAAATGCATTAGGATAGTCATCAAATTTTTAATTTTTGAATATAATTATATTTTTAAAAGAAATTAAAACAGGTTTTAGATTTGTATTTATGAATCTAAAACCTGTTTTTTATAGGAGAAAGTGAAATAAAATTTTTATTTCATCATTATAATAAATGTTGCTTTAAGATATAATTTTAAAGTACGATAATTATAGTGGTATGTAAATATATTATTATTTGCAATAGGAAAAGAGGATATGATGAGAAAATTTAAATTACTATGCTTAACACTAATATTTTTGATAAGTACAAATATAGCTATGACGATGATAGCGTTTTCAGATACCGAGAGCAAGATAATTAAAGTGGGTTATTATGATTATCCTTCTTTCATTGAAAAAGATAAAGATGGACTTTTTTCAGGGTATGGAGTAGAGTATCTCGAGGAAATATCAAAATATACTAATTGGAATTATGAATATGTATATGATACATGGCCAGAACTATTAGACAAGCTATCTAAAGGAGAGATAGATTTGTTATGTGGGGCTCAGTACACCGAGGATAGAAGCAAGATATATGACTATGTAGAATATTCAAATGGAATAGAACTTACAACTATGTATGTTTCAAGTAAAAATGACAGTGTATTTTATGAAGATTTTGAAGCATTCAATGGCTTGAAAATAGGGTTTTTAAAGGAAAGTTTTCAAAATACAGTCTTTGAAGGTTATGCAAAACAAAATAATTTCTCTTATGAAAAAGTATATTATGATTTTGAAGAAGAAATGATAGCGGATATGGAATCTGGTAATGTGGATGCTATAGTTTTAGGAAGCATTTCAAATCAGAATAGTGGTAGATTAGTTGCCAAATGCGATATTCACCCTTTTTATTATATAACACAAAAGGGTAATAATGATATCACCAATGAACTTAATGAAGCATTAAGAAAGATAAAATTAGATGATTTAAATTTTGATATGAAATTACGAGAAAAATATTATGGTAATAGCATTTTAAATCAACAACCGTTACTTACTCCAAGAGAGGTTGACTTTATAAAAAGAAAGCCTGTGTTAAAAGTGGCTTATAAAGATTATTTAAGTCCTATAGAATATAGGAGTAGTAAGGGTGACTTCTCTGGAATAGTAAGAGATATGTTAGAAGAAATCTCTAGAAAAATAGGTATAGAATTTGAATATGTGCAGGTAAAAAATACGGAAGAAGCTATAAAGTTAATGGCAAATGGAAAAGTAGATTTAATAGCTAGTGAATCTAGTATTGAAAAAAATACACATTCTAGAGACATTATATTAACTAACCCGTATATATCCTTACCTTTAGTCATAGTTGGAAAAGGAGAAGAATATATAAAAACAGAGAATGTGGATATATCTATACCTAATGATATGAAAATCAACAAAGAAGCTTTTGAAAATAAATTTGGACAATACAACATTGAGTATTACAATGATTATATTAGTTGTATTAATGCAGTTAAATCGGGAAAAGTAGATATAACAGTATTAGACAGCTACACAGCTAATATTGCTATTAGCAGTATAAAAGATAATAATTTAAAATCAATGAATATTGGGAATTTAAGTTATAATATATCAATTGGAGTAAATCCTAATATAGATTCATTAGTAATACCTATACTTAATAAGGCTATTAATGTTATAGATGAAAAAACTAGAGTAGATATTATTATGAAAAATGTAGTACAAGAATCTATTCCAATAAATTTAAAGGTAGTACTAGTTAAATATAGATTAGAAATTATTATTTTTATATCTTTATTAGTAATAATATCTCTTTTGATATTTTTTTATGTAAAACAACGAAGAACAAAGTATTATGAAAAAATGGCATTTACAGATCCACTTACAGGTCTATGGAATGCTAATAAGTTTAAAGTTAGAGCTAAAAAGATACTTGAGACTAATAAAGGAAAATCCTATGCTCTTATATACAGTGACATAGATAAATTTAAGTTTATAAATGATAATTTAGGATATGAAGAAGGAGATAAAATTATTTGTGCAATATCCAATAAATTATACAACTCAATGGGGGAAAATGAAATTTTTGCAAGGGTATCTGCAGATAATTTTTTAATACTTGTAGAATACACAAATAAAAAAGAATTAATTGATAGGTTAACAAAATTTGAAAATATTTTTAGACAATTAGAAAAGGTTTTTGCAAAAAATTATAGGTTAATAGTTGTAAGTGGAATCTATATATTTAATTCTAATGGTATAGAGGTTGAAGATATTATCAATAAAGCTAATATAGCACGTAAATCAGTTAAGGGTTCTCATACAAATAAAATTGCCTTTTATGATAAATGTTTTGAAAATAAAATTATTGAGGAATTAGAAATAGAAAATAAAATGTATAAGGCTCTTATAAATAGAGAATATAAGGTTTATTATCAACCTAAATATGACTTAAATACAGAGAAAATTGTAGGTGCTGAGGCCTTAGTTAGGTGGCAGGATCCTGAGAAAGGGTTAATTCCTCCAGTGAAATTTATACCTTTGTTTGAGAAAAATGGGTTTATAGTAAATTTAGATATGTATGTTTATAAAAGTGTATTGCAGTGTTTAAGAGAAAGATTAGATAATGGAGAAAGTGTAGTTCCAATATCATTGAATGTTTCTAGATTTCATGTTAATAATCCCAATATAGTCAAGGATATTAATGAGTTAGTTAAAAGCTATAACATAGATCCTAAATTGGTAGAGTTTGAATTAACGGAAAGTGCTTTTATGAAAAATGCTGATAGGCTTATAGAAAAAATGATAGGGTTAAAAAAGGTAGGATTTAAAATCTCTGTTGATGATTTTGGATCTGGATTCTCATCATTAAATCTTTTAAAAGAGTTTCCAGCTAATACCTTAAAGATAGATAAAGCATTTTTAGATGAAACAACTAATTCACAGAGGAGTAAAGATATTGTTAAAAGTATAGTTGATATGGCGAAAAATATTAATATGGAAGTAATTTGTGAAGGGGTAGAAACGCGAGAACAGGCTGATTTCTTAAAAGAGATAGGATGTGAAATGGCCCAAGGATATTTATTTGCAAAACCTATGCCTAGGGAAGAATTTGAAGAACTATTAAATGTAAATTATATATAGGATAAATATATAAATTATAAGCTGATATATCATAAAGAGTTTTGATATATTGGCTTTTAATTTATTTTGGTAACCAATGTTACCGAATTTATAAAGATATTAATATAAACTCATAGATGTAGAGATTAATAAAATATAATCTGCTTATAAAGGTTAATATAAATTAAGCAGGTTAAAATATATTTAACTAAAGGATTATGATTTACAAACATATTGAAATTATGGCTATAAAGTAATTTCAATATAGAAGATAAACATGATTTGGGTTTTAAAATTATTTAAATGTAGGAGGAGAAAATATGAGTTTATATCTTGGAAAAGTACATTATTGGTTATTTAACAAAATATTATGGTTTGAAGGATTAGAGGAAGAAATAATTAATCTAGCTAAGGAAGAGGGACTAGATGTATCTTCATTAGCTAAGGAGATTAATGAAAATCATGGAGAAAAACTGCCAAATCTTCCTTTAGAAGATATGATAGATACAAGTAACATCCATGGGTGGCTACAAGGGAAAATACATTCAGCAGAGGGAAGGATGGCAGCTTGGACAACTAAATTACTAAATAGTAATGAAAAAGTTAAGGCTAAATTAGAAAATATTTATATTCATCAAGGAATGAAAGCAGCTAAGGAAGTTAAAGAAAAATTAGATCCAGCAAGTAATGCTATGGATATATATGATAGAATAAATGACTATATATTAGATGGAATGCCATGTGATAGAGTGAATGAGGTTCTAGCGTCTACGGAAGATATGGTACAGTGGAGTAGAAGAATTTGTGTTCATAAGGACATATGGAGTAGAGAATCTGGAGATGTTTCTTATTTCTATAGTTTAAGAGGACTATGGATTAAGGCCTTTGTTAATGAAGTTAATGGTAACTATGAATACGAGGAATTAGGAGATGGAACTCAAATCATTAAAAGAAAGTAGGAGGAGAAAAGATGAATGCTATAGATTTAATGATGGAAGAGCATAAGTATATTAAACGTATGCTTACTGTAGTTAGAAAAGCTACTTACAAATCTCTAGAAGAAAAGAATGTAAACTATGAAGATTTCTATAAGATGATAGATTTCATTAGAAATTATGCAGATGCACATCACCATAAAAAAGAAGAAGTAATTCTTTTTAATAAGATGGTGGAGGAGCTTGGACTTATTGCAGAGAAGACTGTGAAATATGGCATGCTTGTAGAACATGATTTAGGAAGACTTTATATTACAGGACTAAGTGAAGCACTTGAAAATTTAAAATCAGGTAATAAAGAAGCTATATTAGATGTTATTGCTAATGCCATTTCTTATACTCATCTTTTAGAAAGGCATATAGACAAAGAAGATAATGTAATATATAAATTTGCTACTAGAGAATTAAAGCAAGAAATCATTGATAAGGTAAATGCAGAGTGTGTTGAATTTGAAGATGCAAATACTGAGGTTATGAAAAAATATACTTCAATATTAGAGGAGTTAGAGAAAAAATATCTTTAATAATCGGAATTATGAACTTTAAGTACATGAGAGTTTGTGCTTAAAGTTCATTTTATTTATTTTTATTGATATCTAAATTTTATTTGCATATTAAAATACATATTCTTTTGAATTTTGGTAACGAATGTTACCGAATATTGTTTTGTACTTTAGTATACTTTAACTTGTGAAAAGCAATAATAACAATTTAATAGGAGATGAGAAATTTATGTCAATGTTTTGTTATCAATGTCAAGAGACAGCAGGATGTAAAGGCTGTACTATAAAAGGTGTTTGTGGTAAAGATGAGCAAGTTGCAAAGGCTCAAGATTTATTAGTATATGTAACTAAAGGATTAGCTATCGTAAGTAATGAAGGAAGAAAAGTAAATGTTATTGATAGTGTAGTAGATAAATATATTACAGAAAATTTATTTATTACTATTACTAATGCTAACTTCCATAGAGATGCTATTTTAAATAGAGTAAAAGAAACTTTAAAATTAAGAGAAACTTTAAAAAGAAAAGTTGTTAGTGCTGGTGGACAAGTTGGAGAAGTAAAAATAACTGGAGGTTTCTTTAAAAAGATATTTGGTCTACAAAAGAAAGAAATAGTAATGGCAGATGCAGTAGCTTGGACAGCAGATAATACTATAGAATTTGATGCTAAAGCTGAAAAAGTTGGAGTGCTTGCTACTGAAAATGAAGATATTAGAAGTCTAAGAGAACTTATAACTTATGGATTAAAAGGATTATCAGCATATATGAAGCATGCTATGAACCTAAAATATAATGAGAGAGAAATTCATGGATTTATGGCTAAGGCATTAGCTGCAACTTTAGATGATAGTTTAACTGTTGATGATTTAGTAGCACTTGCATTAGAAGCAGGAAAATATGGAGTAGATGGTATGGCATTATTAGATAAAGCCAATACTGAAACCTATGGACATCCAGAAATAACAACTGTAGATATTGGAGTAAGAAAAAATCCAGGAATATTAATTTCAGGACATGACTTAAAGGATCTAGAGATGTTGTTAGAGCAGACAGAAGGAACCGGGGTAGATGTTTATACTCATGGTGAAATGCTTGCTGGACAATACTATCCTAAATTTAAAAAATACAAACATTTTGCAGGAAACTATGGAAATGCATGGTGGAAGCAAAAGGAAGAGTTTGAAAAGTTCAATGGTCCAATTCTTATGACTACAAACTGTATAGTAATTCCAGATAAGTCTTATAAGAATAGATTATTTACAACTGGTGCAACTGGAATGCCAGGATGTGCACATATAGAAGCTAATAGAGATGGTATAAAAGATTTTTCTAAGATTATAGAAATGGCTAAAAAGTGTAAAGCACCTACAGAGATAGAAAAGGGACAAATAGTTGGAGGATTTGCTCACAATCAAGTATTAGCTTTGGCTGATAAGGTTGTGGAGGCTGTTAAAACTGGAGCTATAAAAAGATTCTTTGTTATGGCTGGTTGTGATGGAAGAGCGAAATCAAGAAACTACTATACTGAGTTTGCTGAAAAACTACCAAAGGATACAGTTATCTTAACAGCAGGTTGCGCAAAGTATAAGTATAATAAATTAAACCTAGGAGATATTGGAGGAATTCCAAGGGTTCTAGATGCAGGACAATGTAATGATTCCTATTCATTAGTTGTTATAGCTCTAAAACTTAAAGAAGTATTTGGGCTTGATGATGTAAACGCCCTACCAATATCATATAATATTGCATGGTATGAGCAAAAAGCAGTAATAGTATTATTATCACTATTATACTTAGGAGTTAAAAATATTCATCTAGGACCAACATTACCAGCATTCTTATCACCAAATGTTGCTAAAGTTCTTGTAGATAACTTTGGTATTGGTGGAATAACTAATGTAGAAGATGATATGAAAATGTTCATGGAAAGCTAGAATTAGAAGTAATGAAGTATTCAAAGGTAAATGGAGTTTACCTTTGAATACTTTTTTTTTTATAAAATTTTTATATTCTGTAACCTATGTTACCGAATATAGTAGAGTGTTTTAGTATACTTTAACTTGTAAGAGATACTAATAATTTTAAATTATTAGTTATAAATAAAAATTCAAATTATAGGAGGAAAAGAATATGATAAATAAAGATATGACAATAGGTGAAGTTATAAGAATGAAAGAAGGAGCTCCTGAAATTTTAATGAGTTTTGGTATGGGTTGCGTAGGTTGCCCATCAGCTCAAGCAGAAACTCTTGCAGAAGCTGCTATAGTTCATGGATTAGACATAGAAAAATTATTAGCTGCATTAAATTAATATCTTTCATATAGATTTTACTTATGTATATATAATAGAACGTTAATATACAAGTATTATAAGAAGCAAAATAAGTTTGAAAAGAGGAAATAAAAATGAGTTTAGATAAAAATATATTAGTACCTATAAGTATGAATGATATAGATATTAGGACTAAAGTTATAGCATCAAATGAAAAGTTTAAGACTATATTCTTCAACTTTGTAGCAGGGAGTGGTAAGCCTTATCATACTCATAATGGTTATGCATCAATTCAAATATATGAAGGTGATATAACTATGGAATTTAAAACAGGAGAAAAGTTTAGATTAAAAAAAGGTGATTTCCTTCCTTTCGATGCAAGAATAGACCATAGTATAATTGCTGAAGTAGATAGTAAGGTACTAGTAACTATTTCTGAAGTTCTAGATTAAAAAATAAAAGTATAATATTAATAGATGAATTTAGTAAGTGAATTAATATTAAAGAGTTATTTAAAAGTAGATATTATATAAAATGCATATAAAAAAGAAGTATTAAAGGGAAATTTCCTTAATACTTCTTTTTTTATTAATGGCAAGAAAAACCACCATTAAAAAATTGGTTATTAGAATCATTAGAAGGATAATAAAATTCACTATCTATATCATTTTGTATAGTAGAATCATTTATAGAATTTAAATCATCTACTACCTTTATTGTTCCTCTAAGCATGCCCATCCAACAGCTATAGTTTATGTCTCCAGCGTCTGGAGTAAATTCTATTACATTTTCTCCAGAGGATAGATTCTTTTCAATATTCATAGATGGAATAACAATTTTATTATTACAGAAGTTAATACTTTCACCATCAATTATAAACTCTGTAGGAATTCCCTTTTGAATATAAACTACATTTGGAGTATATCCTTGATTATTAGCTGCAATCCTTATAACTTGCTTTCCGTTAGAAATTGTTGCTTTACTAGCTGAAGATTTATCGGATATAGTTGTATTATTATTTCCACCTAAAGATAAGGAATTAGGCATTAAATTAACTCCTATTAAAGACAAGCCACGATTAGCCATAATAATACCTAAAATTATGATAATACCACCACTGTATTTAATTAATCTTTTGGAATTTTTTTGACTAAGTACATTAGCAATAGCTCCAAAGCCTAGCATTAAAGGAATTGTACCTAGGGCAAAGAAAAACATTGAAGTTGCACCAGCTATGACACTTCCAGAAGCTAGAGCATAAAGCTGCATTGTTTGTAGGGGACCACAAGGCATAAACCCATTTAGAAATCCTACTATAAGAGGGTTTCTAAATTTTTTCTGGGAGTTACAGTTACTCCAAGGAAGCTTTATAGAAAATTTTCTAAGGGCTTTAAAACCATATAAGTTTAAACCCATAATTACCATAAATACACCTGCAATTATCGCTATGAAGCCTTGAACTCCAAAGGAAAGAGAAAAAGCTTTACCAATACCACCTACGATACCACCTAAAACCGTATAAGAAATTAAACGGCCTAAATTATACATAAGTCCAGGTTTAAATTTGTTTTTTTCAGGTACAATAGTAGATGTAATACTTTGGGACATCATTATTCCACCACACATACCCACGCAGTGTAGAGATGTGAAAACGCCAATGGTAAATAGAGCAATGTAACTAACTTTACTACTTAAAGCAGAAGACATATCAAATACGCCAGTACCTTTGCCAAGGCGTATCATAAGTAAAGCTATAAGGACTATTCCTATAATGGGTAAAAGTTCTGAGCGACTATTTTTTTTATCACTAGTAACCTTGTATCCGGATTTTTCAATAGTAGAAACTATGGTAGAATAGGATACTTTCTCAGCATCATATTCTACATAGACGGTTCCTTTAGTATAGTTTGCTTTTACAATTGTAACTCCTGAAATTTTTTTTTAAATGTCTTATTATAGTATTCTCGCAAGACTTACATACCATATTATCAATATTTAGAGTTATAGATTTATTAGACAAAATTATCACCTCATACATAATTTTAAGATAGTAGCTAAAGTATATATTTAAGTTGTGTAGATTTTATGGAGGAATTCTACATAGAATCTTCATAATGATTTATTATAATTAAGAAGTATATTATAATAAGTTTTATATTAATGGAGGAGTATGGATGCAAGTGGATATACTTATTGTAGAAGATGAAGTTAAAATTTTAGAAGTTTTGGAAGCATATCTAAAGAAAGCTGGATATGGTGTTATAACAGCAATTAATGGAAGTGAAGCTATATATAAATATAAACAATACAATCCTAGATTAATAATACTAGATCTAATGTTACCAGATATATCAGGAGAAAAAATTTGTGAAATCATAAGAAAGGAATCAGAGGTTCCTATAATAATGTTAACAGCCAAGGTAGAGGAAGAAAGTATCTTGAAGTGTTTTTCTCTAGGGACTGATGATTATATAACAAAACCATTTAGCCCTAAGCAGGTAGTGGCTAGAGTAAATGCAGTGTTAAAAAGAGCATTGAATTATAAACAGGATAATGTTTTATCATTTAATAAGGGAGACCTAGTTATAAATTTAGATACTTATGAGGTAAGACAAGGTAATAATTTAGTAGAATTAACTCCTTCGGAGTTCAAGATACTTTTAGCTTTATGTGAAAGTCCAAAGAAAGTATTCTCTAGAGGAGAACTTCTTGATCGAGCTCTAGGGGATGATAGTGATGTTTATGATAGAATAATAGATTCTCATATTAAGAATTTAAGAAGTAAGATAGAGGAAAATAGTAAAAATCCTAAATATATATTAACAGTTCACGGCATTGGATATAAGTTTGGTGGTGAATAATTCGATGAAATTGAAACATAGGCTTACTTTGATTTTTTTATTATTTTCTATGACAATTATTCTTTTAATTAGTTTTTCATCTCATATATTTATGAAGAAAAACTTTAATAGATATCTAGAGGATATTATAGAAGGAAGAAAAAAATCACTGATTAAAGATATAAGTAATACTTATAAAAATGAACAATGGGATAATAAAAATATAGAAGACATAGGGATTGAAGCTATAAATAATGGATTTATTATAAGCATAAAAGATATTTCAGATAATGTAATATGGAGTGCCAAAACTCATAATAGTAGTATGTGTGAGGCAATGATGAGTAGGATGGGTTACAATATGAGCATTGTAAATCCAGGATATAAAGGTGATTATACTGAGGAAGTATATAATTTGAAAATAGATGAAAAATATGCGGGGATTCTTGAAATAGGCTATTATGGTCCCCTTTATTATAATGATTCTGATGTGATTTTTTTTAAAACCTTAGATAATATATTAATTTTTGTGGGGATTTTTTCTTTAGGTATCTCCATATTTATAGGAATTTTAATTTCTACTTCAATAAGTAAACCTATAGGAAGCGTAGTTAAAGCCACAAATTCCATAGCTACAGGCAAATATAAAAATAAAATAAAAGAGGAAAGCAATATAAAAGAAATTAATGAAATGATTAGTTCGGTAAATACTTTGGCTTTTAGTTTAGATGAAGAAGAAAAGATAAGAAAAATCATGACTAAGGATATCTCTCATGAACTTAGGACTCCGTTAACTACCATGCAAGGACAACTGGAGGCATTAATAGATGGAATTTGGGAGCCTACAGAAGAAAGGCTGCAAAGTATTCATGAGGAAGTACGGAGATTAAGTAGGTTAGTTGGTTCCTTAGAGCATCTTTCTAGATATGAAAGTGAAGATTTGATTTTAAATAAAAATGAAGTTGATATAAAGGAATTAGTAGAAATGATTCTAATTAATTTTGAAAAGGAACTTCATGATAAAGATATCAGTGTGAACAATAAATTAGAAACTTTTATTATAAATGTAGATAGAGATAAAATTACTCAAGGGTTAATAAACATCATTTCAAATGGAATAAAATATACTGAGCAAGGGGGAATAATTGAAATTACCTGTGATGAAGGAAAAAATATAGCAATAATACACATAAGGGATAGTGGCATAGGAATTTCTAAAGAGCACTTACCTTATATTTTTCAGCGATTTTACAGGGCTGATGAATCAAGAACTAGAGCTACAGGAGGAGCTGGTATAGGTCTTACCATATCAAAGGCAATAATAGAAGCTCATGGAGGAAATATAAAAGTTAAAAGTGAAGTTAATGAAGGAACGGAATTTATAATAGAAATACCTAAGGTATAATAAATTTTAAAAATGACTATATTAAATATTAACATTTAGTTAATTTTGATACAGTCATTTTTAAAAATATTTTTTGTGAGAATTTAATTCTTGATACCATAGGAATTGGATACGGGACAATAAAATATAGGTAACTTCGGTGGACAATAAGTAAATAGGTAAAATATGAATGTAGCTCCAACTAACATAATAATGGCTACCTTATTCATTATTGGTGGAAATTCAGGTAGTAACATTAAGTTATAACTTACTAATAGTCCTATTAGAATACTAACTTCAAAGATAATTAAATCTTTAAGCAGTGAGTGATGGCCATTCTTTTTAAGCATTTCATAATAAAGAAGTAACATTGAAATTGTTGTAATATAAGCGCTTAGAGTCTTTGCAAAGAGAAAATTATTTACATATTTACCCACGAAAAAATATTCTATAATAGCAAAGATTAGAGGAGACCAAAAGGTAAGCTTACAGTGTTCCCATATGCTTTCATTAACGGCAAAGATACCAGAAGTAAAAGATAATTTGTTTGTTGCTTCATAGCCAAAATGTATTAATGCACCTATTAGGAAAATCATGATTGCACCAATGCATTCCCACATTAATAGTGTGGATTTCATAAAATATCGCTCCTTAATTATTGATTTTCAAAAAAAAATTTGAACATATTAATGTATATGAAATATTAATGAATAATATATT
>NZ_JPMD01000016.1 GCF_000732635.1 Clostridium sulfidigenes
CTTTTTATTATAATTAAATTTATTATAATATTATCTTAAACCATAAAAAGTGTAACATATCCTATAAGAATATATTACACTTTTTATATTTATATTATTCGTATTTATATGAATGATTTGTATATACTTATTCCATCTAAACTATATATTTTTTCAGAGAATTCACCTGGATTTAAATCCTTAGTAGCTTTACGCATATCATACATTCTAGCATCTAATACATCTAAATGATGTAACATTTCTGCTTCGGGTATCATAGGTTTCTTAGGACTTCCATACTCCGGCTCATAGTGATGTGTTAATATCATATGTTGTAATAACATAACTATTTCTTTATCTGCTTTGACTTCCATTGCAGCATCTTCAATTAGACCAATTCCTTGTATTATGTGTCCAAGTAACTGGCCTTCTGTACTATATTTAGATACTATTCCTAGCTCACTAGATTCCATCTCCATTATTTTAGCTATATCATGAAGAATTATACCTGAATACAATAAATCTTTATTTAGATAATCATATATACCTAATAATTTTTCTGCTGCATTTAACATAGTGGTTATATGATATAAAAGACCACCTTTAATCGCGTGATGATTGGATTTAGCAGCTGGATAATGCATTAACTTGTAACTTAATTTACCGATAATATTTTCTGTAATATGTTTTATATCTTTATTTTCTATTTTCTCTATATAATCTAATAGAGTTTCAAACATATCTTCAGACTTATAAGGAGCAACTAGTATAAATTCATCTATATTAACATTATCTTCTTCTGTAGCTGGTCTAATTTTCTCTATCTTTAACTGTAATTTCCCTCTATATTCATTAACTACAGCTCTTACTTTTACAAGTATATTATCCTTTATTGAAGCTTCAATATTTTCATTACATTCCCATAGCTTTGCATTTATTTCTCCAGTTGAATCTATTAACATAAGATCTAAATATTTATTCGTAGTACTATTGTTAGTTATTTTACATTCTGCATTTTTTACTAAGAAAAAACTTTCAATTCTATCCCCTTTATTAAACTCACCAATTTTCTTATTTTCCATAACTGTTCTCCTTAATCTTTACTTCGTGTACTATATAAGATGAATATTATCAAATCTATTAAAATTATTCAATAATACTTAAAAAAGATATGTTTTACCACATCTTTTTAATTTTGATCTATGGACTTTTTTCTTTTAACAATTCTACCATATTCATCTGTAAAACTATTTATTATTATAGATACTAAATCTACTATAATCCATATGCCAAAACCACCTAGTGTAAGTAACATTAATATTGCAGTTCCTGCTTTTCCAACATAAAATCTATGGAAGCCTATAAAACCTAAAAGTATACAAAACACTAATGTTGCTCCCCAACTTTTTTCACTACAGTCTTTCTCCTTAGGTTCTAATATAGACCCTTTATCTTTGTCACCATAAAACTCTTTAGTCTTAATTATTTTTACTTCTTCATTGGTGTTACTAGTATCTCTTATATCTTTCACAATTCCATTATTATACAGACTTACAATGTCATCTTCATGTTCCTCTGTTATAGTAATATCATCTAATTCCGAATGCTTGTGAAAATATGTCTCTTTTCCATTGTTAAACTTATCATCTATTAATTTATTGTTCTTCATCTCATTTACCATGAGTAATCTCACCTCACATAAAGTATAGCTAATATATCTTTATGTAATAAGGCTTTAGTATATGCAATAAATATAAATCATATATAATTATACTTTATTACTAATTTCTACGAAATCTATTTAAATTACTCTGGATGAACTAAGTCTAAGTTTCCAAATTTACTATATTTACCTATCCATGCTAAATTTACGGTTCCAACTTCACCATTTCTATGTTTAGCTAATATACATTCCGCTATGTTCTCATCTTCTTTTTCTTTGCTATAATAAAATTCTCTATATAAGAACATAACTATATCTGCATCCTGCTCAATAGAACCTGATTCTCTTAAATCTGATAACATAGGACGATGGTCTGCCCTTTGTTCTGGTGCACGGGATAATTGAGATAATGCAATTACTGGACATTTCATTTCTTTAGCTAAAGCTTTTATACTTCTTGATATTTCTGATACTTCCTGTTGTCTATTATCAGAATTGCTTCCTGACATTAATTGAAGATAGTCTATGATAATTAAATCTATTCCATGCTCTATTTTAAGTCTTCTACATTTAGACCTCATCTCCATGACAGAAATACCTGCAGTATCATCTATATATATTCCCGCAGATGCAAGTGGTCCTGAAGCCCTTGCTATATTCTCCCAATCTCTATCGTCTAAATCTCCATTTCTAAGCTTAACCATATCTACATTAGCCTCTGCACAAAGGAGCTTATATGCTAATTGCTCCTTACTCATTTCTAATGAGAATATTGCAACTTTCCTACCATCTCTAATAGCTGCATTTTGGGCTATATTAAGACAAAATGTAGTTTTTCCCATAGATGGTCTAGCTGCTATTAGAACCATATCTCCGCTCTGAAACCCTGAAGTTTTTGCATCTAAATCTTTAAATCCACTAGCTACTCCATTTACTTGACCTTTATTATTAAAAATCTTTTCTATCTCTAAAAATCCTCTTTCCAATACAGTACTCATAGGTTCAAAATCACTAGTACTTCGTTTTTCAGATATATTAAATATATTTTTTTCTGCCAAGTCTATTACTGATTCTACATCATCTTGTTTATTATAGCTATTTTCAATTATTTCCGTTGAGCTTCTAATTAGCCTTCTAAGGGTTGATTTATCTTCAACAATTTTTATATAAGAAGATAAATTAGCTGTAGAAGGTACTGAGGTGCTTATCTCCATAATATATGTTACCCCTCCAGCTTGCTCAAGCATATCATTAGATTTTAGATAGTCTACCAAGGTTATCATATCTACAGGTATATCTTTATTATATAAATCTCTAATAGCCTTAAAAATAGTCTTATGAGCATCTTTATAGAAATCTTCAGCTGAAAGAACCTCTGCAGCTTGTGCAATAGCATTCTTATCTATTAACATAGACCCTACTACTGACTGCTCAGCTTCTATATTTTGTGGCATAGTTCTAAGTGAGTCACTCATATTATTACCTCCTGCGATATATTAAAAGAAAACTCCTATATGTACTCTCAAGGAATAAATAATGTAGAAAACATTATTTATTATAAAATTCTTCTCTTTAATTATAATGTAGTTATAAAAAAATCCAAACATTTATTTATAAAATTAAATTAAAACCCTGTATAATCATATTACAGGGTTTTAATAATCAAAGTATCTAAAATACTAACTCTAGTAGTTCTTCTATTGTTGATACAGCTGTAACTTCTATATTTTTAATATTAGCTGGAACATCCTTCAGGTTATCTTTTGGTATTATTACCTGCCTTATACCTTTTCTTTTTGCTCCATATATTTTTTCAAACACTCCTCCTACTGGTTTTATCTTACCTCTTATTGATATTTCACCAGTAATTGCAATATCCTGTCTTATTGGTTTTTCTAAAATGGCACTTATAATACATGTTGTTATAGCTGCACCAGCTGATGGTCCATCAATTTTTCCACCACCAATAACATTTACATGAACATCATAATCTCTGATTTCCTTATCAGTAATCTTTCTTATAACAGAGGCTGCATTAAAAACAGAATCTTTTGCCATAGATCCAGCAGTATCATTAAATCTAATAGTTCCTTTACCTTTTTCCCTAGCCTCAAAACTTGAACATTCTATTTCTATAGTTGACCCCAAGAATCCAGATACTCCAAGACCAAAAATCTGTCCAACTTCCTTAGAATCTAAATCACTAATATCTTCATATGGTCTTAATCTATTATTAGATGCTACTTCATTAAAATCAGAAATAGTTATAACCACATCATTTCTCTCTTCATTATTTAATAATACATATCCATATACATCTGCAAGTATATTTACAGCTTTTCTACCTTCTATAGTATATCTGCTTATCTCTTTTGCTAAACCATCCTCTAATTTAATATTTAACTTTTTAGCTGCATTTAATACAACTTTTTCTATATCTACAGAAGATAGTGGTTCAAAATAAACTTCAGTACACCTTGATCTTAATGCTGGATTAATCTCACTTGGCTCTCTAGTAGTAGCACCTATTAGAACGAAATCAGCTGGAGCACCATTGTCAAATAAATACTTAATATATTTAGGTGTACTTTCATCATCTGGATCATAATATGATGATGAAAACTCAACTCTTTTATCTTCTAAAACTTTTAATAATTTATTTTGAAGAGTATAATCTAATTCACCTATTTCGTCTATAAATAAAACTCCTCCATGTGCTTCTGTAACTAGTCCCGTCTTTGGTTCTGGAGTACCACTTTCAGCTAAATCTCTCTTTGAACCTTGATATATAGGATCATGTACTGAACCTAATAAAGGATTTGATATCTCTCTTGGATCCCATCTTAATGTGGTTCCATCTACTTCTACAAACTTTGCATCCTTATCATATGGCGTATGCTTTAATTTCTTAACTTCTTCAAGCGCAATCCTAGCTGCTGTAGTCTTACCCACTCCTGGTGGTCCGTATAAAATTATATGTTGTGGATATGGAGATGCCATCTTAGATATTAAAGATTTAATAGCTCTCTCTTGCCCAATTATTTCTGAAAAACTATCAGGTCTAAGCATACTCATAATGTTTTGAGTTAAATGCTTTGAATCTAAACATTCAAACTCTGCATATTTCTTTAATGTCTTACTATTCTCTGGTCCTCTTTGTTTCTTTATGATTCCTAGTCTTACCTCATCTATATACTTGTCCTGTTTTTCTATAATTTGCTTTTCAACTTCTGCATCTAATTTATTTTGTACATATCTTTTAGCTAGAAGTTCACTTATTTCTAGGCTAGTTTCTTTTAAAACTTCTTCTATATTATTATCACTTGGTGGAACACTAATTCCTTTTCCATTAGTAACTATTTTATTTATAGCATAAAGTTTTCTATACATATCCTTACTATTTAAATGCTTTTGAACCTTAAACTTTACTGCTCTACCTCTAATAGTGCCTTCATCTAAAAGCTTGTACATAACTTCTTCTAAAACTTCTATTTCTACTTCCATAGTTAATTCTTCTTCTAAGCTAAAATTATTTATTTTATCAACTGAATTTATATTCAAAATTATTAGCATAGAAGGACTTTTATACCTTCTATGCTTTCCTCCCCTCGGTTTTTAAAATCTATTGTTGTTCTTTTATAATAACCTTTATTTTAGTTGATATCTCAGGATATAACTTTACTTCTACATCATATAATCCCATAGTTTTAATAGTATTAACTACTATTTTTTTCTTATCTATTGTTATATTTAATTGTTTTTCCATTTCCTGAGAAATATCTTTTGTGGTTATCGCTCCAAATAATCTACCATTGTCTCCTGACTTAGCATAGATAATTACTTCTTTATCCTTAAGTTCATTTGCAACTTTTTGAGCTTCCTCTATTTCAGCTAATTTCTTCTTTCTATCAGCTTCATTTTTCTTATTTAAAATATGCATGTTAACATCATTTGCCTCTTGTGCTAATTTCTTAGGAAACAAGAAATTTCTTGCATATCCATCGGAGGCATTAACAACCTCTCCTTTTTTTCCAACTGATTTTACATCTTGTAATAAAATAACTTTCATTATTATTCACCCTTCCTTAAGTATTTTTCTATAGCATCATTTAATAATTCTTCTGCCTCATCTTGATTATAATCTTTAATTCTAGCAGCTGCCATTGTTAAATGTCCTCCACCACCTAAATATTCCAATATTACCTGAACATTTATTTCACCTAAGGATCTTCCACTTATATAAGTGCCCTCCTCTATTTTAGCAATAACAAAGGATGCTTGAATACCTGTAATATTTAGCAATTCATCCGCTGCTTGTGCTGGTAATACAGAATTTGATATTTCTGGTGGGCATTTCGCTACAGCTATTCCACTTTTAACCTTTGCAGTTTTTATTATATCTGCTCTTGTTATGTAAATATCTAAAGCTTCACTAAAAATTCTTTTTACATCTACAGTATCAGCACCTAGCCTTCGTAAAAATGCTGCTGCTTCAAAGGTTCTAACTCCAGTTTTAAAACAGAAATTCTTAGTATCTAGACAAATACCTGCTAATAGAGCTACCGCTTCTACTTCTCTCAATTTTGGTTTTTCAACCATATACTGAATTAATTCTGTTATTAATTCTGATGTTGATGATGCATAGGTTTCCACATAGCTTAACATTGTACCTTGTATAAAGTCTTTTGTTTTCCTGTGATGATCTATAATTACTATTCTACTGAAGTAATCTACTACCTCCATAGAAAGTACGTAACTTTCATTATGAACATCAACTAATATTAATAAACTTTTATCATTTTTTATATTTTTAACTGCATTTATATTTATAAATGTGTCTTTATAGTTATCATCTTCATCTAATCTGTCCAACATATACTGCACAGCATCATGAGGCTCATCCATAACTATATAACATTCCTTATTTAAAGAACGTATGGTACTATACATTCCTATTGCTGCTCCCAAGCAATCCATATCTGGATTGTGATGTCCCATTATAATTACATTGCTACTTTCATTTATCAGTTCTAAAAGTGCATGACCAATTACCCTAGCTCTAACCTTAGTCCTTTTTTCAACTTCTTTAGTTTTTCCACCATAAAAAGATACTTTTTCAAAGCTCTTGACTACACATTGATCTCCACCTCTTCCAAGAGCCAAATCCTTTGCTATAGTGGCAAATTCATGATTTTGAGCTGGATTTTCTCCACCTCTACCCACTCCAATGCTTAGAGTAACTGTAAGTTTATTTCCACTGCTTACTTCTCTAATTGTATCTAGTATATCAAATTTTTTATTCATCTCAGTTTCTATATTAACATCTTTAGTAGTTAATACATATTTATTTGATGAATATTTTCTTATTAACGCTTTTAGGCTATTAGCATAGTTATTTATAGTTCTATCTATGTCTGCTATAAGCTGTGGTCTTAAATCTTCTTCTGTAGTCTTAATAACCTCATCAAGATTATCTACCTCTATGAGCATTACACTTTCTTTAGCATTATTAATTTGATTTATTAAATTAACATTATCTGTAATATCATCAAAAGAAATTACTATAAGATTATTATCTTCATTAATCTCATAATCCTGAATAATACTTATATAAATATCATAAATTCTATCCTTAAAAACAACATTTTTATACTCTGACCTTTTTCCTTCTAATGCTAATTTTATATTGAACTCTTTAATTATTTCTTTTATATTTTTACCTACTATATCATTATTTTCTAATCTTAAAGCTAAACTTTCATTATACCATATTACCTCTCCATTTTCTAATAAAAACATAGTTGGAAAATGCACCTTAGAAAATGCCGTAGACTTAACAGTATCAACCTTGTGTATTATATTTTCAATTTTGTTAGAAAAATTATCTTTCTTGCTATTATCAAATATAATATACAAAAGAGCGGCTACATATATTAGAAGTAGTATATTTGAAACAATTAACATATCCTTTATAAAAAACACTACTAATAATATAACTAAAATAGTTATAACTATTTTACTTTTTATAAAATTAAATAGCATTTCTTTAAAATTCTCTTTACTCATATATTACGCCTTTCTGATTCTATATGGATCCAACTTTCTAAAATCTAACATCATTTCTACAAAACCTACTATTCCTAAAATTTTAGATGATCCTATTATAAACAAAAGAACTACTAAAAGTATTCTCATTGTCTTAGGCATTCCTAGTTTCTTTCTAAAATAATAATCAGTTACAGCTGCTCCGTTCACAGCTAATATCATAATTGTTAACATTAAAATAGCATTATATAAAAATAAGCTACCTGTAATCCCCCTACTTCCTACTATTGCACATATGCTAATAATAGCAATTAATGCAGCTCCAACTAGATTAGATACATAAAACTCTGAAAACCTTAAGTATTTTACTTCTTTATATTTAAGTTTTCTAAATATCAAATGTGTAAATAATATGGTTGAATATGCTTGTATAAAAGAAGCTATAAATAATACAGTTGGTATCAACATAGCTAAGAGCTCAACTGTAAAGATAGATTCTATTTGTTCAAACATTTGTAGTTGAGTAGCATTCATACCCATGTTGCTATAAATTTGTTTTGTTTGAGTTATATACGCCTTAAATTCATGTATATATGTATTCAATTTATCATTAATAAATTGAATTATACCTATATTGCTAACAAGTCTACTTGTTAACCATACCTCAACCAGCATTGCTATTATACATGCAATAATCAGGGCTATTAATATATTATATGTTTTCTTTTGATTTTTTAAGCAGTAACCTAAGACTACACCTATTATCCCATAAGACATACCTGAAATTATAGCCAAAATAGGATTGAGAAATATAGCTACTAATATTGTGCTTATTAATGCAGCTCCTATTGAATACTTCATTCCATTCCTATAGTAAATAAGAGCTACCAAAATCGGCAACAATATTAACCCTATTATATAAAATAATAAAATGTATGATGCACTAATGCTTATTATAGTTATAATACCTGCCATCAACGCAGCTTCTATTAAACTCTTTGTATTAATCTTTTGTTCCATAACATCCTCCTTCTAATTCCTTTCTCTTATATGGTCATAAAGCTTACTAAGCTCTTTTCCATTTTTCTCAAGAGGATCACCTTCTACTATACCAACCTTTAATTTTTTCTTCATAGTTTCATCAATTGCTAAATGAGAATAACCTAATTTTTCTGCTAAAATATATAATATTATTATTGCTCCTGATATACAATCTAAAATTGCATCTTGTGCTATATTACTCCCTTTACTTAATAATTTAAAAAAATCACCTACAATACAAACTAATTCTGCCTTTAGTCCTTCTATTATCTTTATATTGGACATAATATTAAACTCTTCTCGTCTCATAAGAATCATCCTTTCTTTAGGCTATAAGTCTATTGTAAATTTTTTTTAATATTTATGCAACATGATTATAGGTATATTTACCTTTATTTCACAGTTATTCTGAGATTAAAATAAAAAACTAGTGAATAACAGCGATTCACTAGTTTTTATTAATTATATGTTTGTTTTACCAAATAAATTATTACTATTCAGTTGTGAATGGTAATAATGCTATGTTTCTAGCTCTCTTAATAGCTACAGTTAGCATTCTTTGGTGTTTAGCACAGTTTCCAGAAATTCTTCTTGGTAATATTTTACCCTTTTCTGTAACGTACTTTCTTAATTTATTGATATCTTTATAATCTATAGAAGTTGCTTTATCCATACAAAAAGCACATACTTTTCTCTTAGCTCTTTTTCTATTTCCGCCTTTTCTTCTATCATTCTTATCGTTTCTATCATAAGCCATTGCTCTTACCTCCTTACCTAATTATTAAAATGGCATATCCTCACCATCATCAATCGGAGTCATATCTCCTCCACCAAAGTAATCTGTTGGTATTGATGAATCATTGTGAGAAACAGCTCCAGTATTCATTCCTGATGTTTTATTGCCACCCCATTCAAGGAAACTTACTTCATCAGCTACTACTTCAGTAACATATCTTCTTCCACCGTCTTTAGCTTCATAAGAACGAGTTTCAATTCTACCAGCTACACTTAAAAGTTTACCTTTACTCATGTAATTAGCAGTACTTTCAGCCTGTTTACCCCATACTACTACAGGTATAAAATCAGCATCCGGTTGACCTTCCTTCTTAAATCTTCTATTAACTGCAATTGTAAATGTGGCTACAGCTGTACCTGTACCTGGAGTAAATTTTAACTCTGGGTCTTTGGTTAATCTTCCGATTAAAACAACCTTATTCATTCATACCACCTACTTGCTTTCTGGATTGATTATAATATGTCTTATAACACCATCTGTAATTCTGAATACTCTGTCTAATTCTTTAGGTAATTCAGCGTCAGCTTTGAAGTTGATTAATGTGTATACACCCTCGTTAACTTTAGCGATTTCATAAGCTAGCTTTCTTCTACCCCAAACGTCAACGCTTTCAACTTCTCCACCATTGTTCTCTATTACACCTTTAAATTTTTCAACGTTAGCTTTAACAGCCTCCTCGTCTAATGATGGGTGTAATATGAATATAGTTTCATATGCTCTCATTAGTTTCACCTCCTCCCCCCGGACTAACGGCTGTGATTTTCACAGCAGGGATTACATCATCAAATTATATCATAGTAAAACCATCAAGTCAATATTGTTATCTTATTTTTCCTCATTCTTAAGAACTTTCTTTACACTCTTTTCAAATTTACTTCTAGGAATCATAACAATTCTATCACATCCGGTGCATCTAATTTTTATATCTGCACCCATTCTAATTATTTCCCACTTATTACTACCACATGGATGTGTTTTTTTAGTTTCTACAATATCATTTAATTCAAATTCTTTCATATTCTTCTCCTATATCATTGTTTCCAAATATTTATATCAATAAACTATATTGTTTTATACTTATTTTTTACCATCTCATATTATGTTAATCAATATTTAACTCTATTAACTTACTATCAGTAAATTGATAAATAGTTTTGAACTCCATCTTTTTATCTTTTATTATCTCTTTTAAGCTATCTACAATACCAATATCCGCCTTTAAGCTTATTCCACAACTTTTAGTTATATATGTTGGTGTTGGCATCATAGTAACCTTAAGCTTTTCGTTAATACATACTGATTCAGCTTTCATGGCTTCATGAGTATTATTAAAAGTTACAATTAAAAATTCTTTCATTTCGTATATCTCCTAGTACTATTCCTTATAACTTTATAGTTTTTCCTTTATTCATCATTTCAATTATTGCATACATATTACTAATTTCTCCAACTGCAAGATTTTCCTTTAATCCATAAAAATCTAAACAAAGACCGCAACTTTGTACATTTACACCTCTTTCTACTAATCTTTTTAAACTATCAAGGGTAAGTGCTCCTTCAACTACTAACTTTACCCCTGCATTTAAGAATACTAAATTGGTTGGTATAACTTCAGCCTCCGAAAGTGCAAATAAATAACTCTTTATAAGAGCTGTTCCAAGTTCATCATCTCCATTTCCCAATTTATCTGAACCTATAACAATAGTAAAAGTCTCTTCTTTTTCTTTAGAACTTTTTAGATTTAATTCTTCTACTGTAACTTCTCTCTTTGTAATTGTTATATAGTATATATTGCCTTCTCTTTCTTCTATTTCATAATTAAATCCATTTCCTTGAGCAAATTTAACCACATTATTTTTGGCAACCTCATTATCTACAACAGTTACTCCTATACCACTTTCTAAAGCATCAAAATATTTTTTTGTATTTACTACTGGAATTGGGCAATTTAATCCTCTACAGTCAATCTCATTTCTAATATTTTCCATAACATTTTCCCCCTATTAAATACTATTTGATATAATATTTAGTTAATATCTATTAATTAATATGTTCTACTTAATATAATAATATGATATTGTATATA
>NZ_JPMD01000017.1 GCF_000732635.1 Clostridium sulfidigenes
ATATATATATATTTATATATGAAACTATTCATATATAAAACTAGTTAAATAGTTAAATAGTTGTTGTCATAGTGCGGGTTTGCGAGATTCATGAATATGCAATATAGCTACTAGCGTATTACAAAATAAAAAAGGTGCCCATACACCTTTTTTATTATTCTTCTACAAATTCTATAATATCTTTACCAAGCTTACTTACTCTTGCTAGTGAATATACTTCATAACCTTTATCTTCAAGATTTTTACGACCTGGTTGGAAGGATTTTTCTATGACTATTCCAATTCCTGCAACCTTTGCTCCAGCTTCTTCTACCAATCTTATAGCGCCTTGTGCTGCTTCTCCATAGGCTAAGAAATCATCTATTATAAGTATATTATCCTCTGGTGATATAAATTTCTTTGATAAAGTTAACTCATAATCTACAGCTTTAGTAAAAGAATGTACTGTAGTTTGATATACATCTCCACTTAAAATCTTAGATGTTTGTTTCTTTAGTGTTACCATTGGTAATTCCATTTGAAGTGCGGTCATAACTGTAGGAGCTATCCCTGAACTTTCAATGGTAAAGATTTTAGTTATTCCATGGTTTTCAAAATGTTCTTTAAATGTTGTTCCTATTTCCTGCATTAATTTAGCATCTACTCCATGGTTTAAGAAAGAATCAACCTTTAATACAGATTCATTTAACGCATGTCCATCTTTTAATATACGATTTTTTAAAGTTTCCATTATGCCACCTCACTTTTTTCTACTATTATTTTCTCTACTTTATCTTCTTTTAATACTAAATTTAATATTAAAGCAGTTATAGTTCCTGTAGATATTCCTGATGAGAAAATCATCTTTAATCCTTCTGGTAATTGTGCTATAACATCTGGCCTAAAGGTAACTCCAAGACCTAAAGCTATAGATGTAGCTATTATAAGTAGATTTCTTTCAGTAAGTCTTACTCTACTTAAAGTCTTTATTCCTGCTGCTGCAACAGTTCCAAACATTACTATTCCAACTCCACCAAGAACTGGTTGTGGTATTCCACTTATTAGACCTGCTAGTTTAGGTAAGAAACCTAAAATCACCATAATTATTCCTGCCATAACTGCAACGTGTTTGCTTGCTACCTTTGTTAATGCTATTAATCCTACATTTTGGCTAAAGGTAGTATTTGGGAAAGAACCTACTACTCCACCTAACATACTTCCTATACCATCTGCCAATACACCAGCACCCACACGTTTTTCATCCATGTGTATCTGAGAAGTTTCTCCAATAGCCTTAAGACATCCAACAGTTTCTATAGTAGTTACAAAATAAGCTGGAATAAATGCAATTACAGCTTTTATATCAAAGGTCACTCCATATTCAAATATTTTAGGGAAGGAAATCCAACTAGCTTCTTTAATAGCTGTAAAACTCACTAAGTCTAAAGGAATACAAATTATATATCCCGCAACCATCCCAATTAAAATAGATGCACTACTAACCATACCTTTTCCATATCTATTTAAAATCAAGGTAAAAATTAAAACAAACATGGCTATTGATAAATTCTTAATACTACCATAATCTGCAGCTCCAACTCCACCCGCAGCCCAATCAATAGATACTGGTAATAATGTAAGTCCAATCAAACATACCACTGTTCCCGTAACTATTGGCGGAAATAATTTCATAAGAGGTTTAATAAAGTAACTTAAAATAATTTCAAAGAATGCTCCTAAAATAGTAGCTCCAATTATTCCTGGAAGTCCAAGTACTGTTCCCACTGAAATAGCTGGTGAAACGAAGGTAAAGTCTGTACCCATGATACAAGCAACCCTTGAACCTATAACTCCGAAACCTCTAGCTTGAATTATGGTTGCAATACCAGAAGCTAAAATTGTTGCACTTATTAATGTTGTAGTTATTTTTGCATCAAATCCTAATGCACTTGCTATTACTAGAGGCACTACTACTATCCCTCCAAAAGCTGCAAATATATGCTGTAAACCAAATAATATCTTTTTAACTAAAGTTGGGTTATCATCAACACCATAAGTTAATTCAATATCATTAGTTAATAGTTCTTCATTATTCATAAGTTCATCTCCTTTTAGATATTGTTTTAATTTTATCTAAGGGTTAGCTACTTCCTTAGATTTATTTAAATCAAAAAATAAAAGCACCTCAATAAAAATTGAGGTGCTGTGATTCATCACTATAATGCCTATAGTTATAATAAAATACAACTCCCCGTAGTCTGCAAATTTATGGTTTGCAGGTAGAAACTTTCGGACCATATTACCGATTATATACGAGTCTTACCAATTGTATTGTCATTATAACACGAACATTTATATTTTACAACCAGCTATTGTTAGGATTATTTGTAATAATAAGTTTACTGTTACATTGATTGTTCTTTTATATTTTCCACTGATTTTTCTTTTCTTCCTTCAATTATATTTTGTAGATTTTCCCCTGCATTTTTAAATACTATTGATATTGCTAAAAATACAAGAAGAACAATTCCAAGGATTAAGAAATCTTTTCCGACTATTCCATAATTAATTGTATTGGCTGAAATAACTTCTCTTAATAATTCTACACTATAAGTAAATGGCATATATGGATTAATCACTTTAAAGAATTTAGGTACTATCTCTAACGGGAATGTACCTGCACAAGCTGTTAGCTGAAGTATTAATAATACTATTCCTAAAAGTCTTCCTGCATCTCCAAATAGGGATATTAAACATTGAATTATTGCTATAAATACCAATGATAAGAATACTATGGATGCAAAATACATACCTGTACTTGTTGGAGTTAATCCTAGTCCCATTACAACTGCACTTACAAGTAATGCTTGTAATAAACCTATAAATCCAAAGGATAAGTATTTACCTATAACTTTATCAAACTTGGATAAATTAGCATCATCATCAGTTTTAGCTGAGATAACGAAGAACATCATTATTGCACCTATCCATAAAGATAGCGATATAAAGTATGGTGCAAAACCTGTTCCATAGTTAGGCACTTTATTTATTGGTTCATTTTTCATATTTATTGGAGCTGATACAAAGTCACCCATTTCCTTAGAGGAATTTTTAAGTCCGGATTTCATCTCTCCTGCACCATCTTTTAAAGCAGTTGCAAGCTCATTTGATCCTTTATATAACTTATCTACCCCATCTTCTAATTGTGGTACTTTTCCTGTTAACTCTAACACTCCATCATTTAACTTGTTTTGTCCATCTACTAGTGCATTAGAACCATCTACTAATTGATTTGAACCATTATATAAAGCTTGTATTCCACCACTTAAAGCTGGAACATTGCTTCTTAACTGCCCAAGCCCCCCATTTATTTCACCAGATCCACTACTTAACTTATTAATACCTGAACTTAAAGCAGCCATATTGTCTGATACTGATTTTAATCCTGCTCCAAAGGAACCAGTATTATTTTCATCAAGTCCAGCTTCTAAAGAATTTAATCCTCCACTGATTTTACTTACCCCTTCACTAACTTTATTTACATTATCGGTTAAAGCTATTGTTCCAGTTGCAAATTCATTAACCTTACCAGTGTACATATTTACAGCACCATTAAACTCACCTAATTTATCACCAAACATCTTAGTTCCTGCTTGCAATCCTTGTATCTGCTTTGGTGTTTCACTAGTTGATTCGTTTAAAGCTTGTATCTTTACAAGTGCTGCTTGAATATTTGGATCTTTTGCTACTTCTGGATTTGATTTAACCGCTGTTATAATATCTTTAGATATATCCTTCATTGCTACTGAAGATGTATTAACACCACTTATAAGCTGGTCAACTCCACCTTTAACTGATTGGTATCCATTATTTATGCCTTTTGCAGCCTCCGCAACATTACCGCTAGCAGTTTTTAAGCCTTCTCCACCTTCTTTTAATGTTTTTATACTACTTTCTCCAGCTTTTAATGCACCATTTAGCTCATTAGCTCCATTTTTAAGTGAATTTATAGCTGGATAAATTGTATTACCAAATGCACTATAAAGACTTTCACTTCCCGCTGTTAATGCATTTGATCCATTTGCTGCAGTTCCTAGTCCACTTTTTAATTCTTGCGAACCATTATATAGCTTTTCTACACCTGAACCTAAAGTTGGCACCTTACTATTCACTTCTGATAAGCCATTATTTATTGACTTTATTCCAGAGTTAAGAGCACCTTGTCCATCTTTTAATTGTGCTGAACCATCTCCAAGTTTATTAGCACCTTCCGCTAGCATAGGTACCTTTTCATTTAGTTCACCAATTCCATTATAAAGTTTTTCACTTCCATCAGCTGCCTTTATAAATCCATCTTTTGCTTCATATAACTTATCAAAAGCAACAGTGACATAGTTGTTTGAAATTGTTCCTACAATTTCTTCTTTTAGTAATTTTTCAACCTGTGAATTGATTTGAGCTGCTAAAAAGTTTTTCTTTTCGTTACAAACAAATTGTAAATCTGCTACTTGAGGCTTACCTTCTTTTGCAGCCACAACACTTTTTGAAAAATCTTCTGGAATTACAAATTTAGCATAATACCCTTGTTTTTCTAAACCTTCATTGGCTTTATCATTGCTAGTAAAATCCCAGCCAACCTCTTCATTTCCCTTTAAGTTTTCTACAATGTCCTCACCGTAGTTTACCTCTTTACCATCAAGTAAGGCACCACCATCCTCATTAACTACAGCTATGGTCATGTCTTGAATTCGTGCATAAGGATCCCAAAATGCATCTAAGTACAACAGTGAGTATAGTAATGGTACTATAATAATTGCAATAACCGATACTCTTATGAATCTGTTCTTAAAAATGCTTTTTATATCCTTACCGGCAATTTTTAAAAAGTTCACACTATCACCTTCTTTAATTTTTTATACTTTACAGTCAATATTATATATATACTATTTTTGCACTGACTAGTCAATATTATTAAAGAATATTTTTACTGTTATCCTTTTCAAAAATATTAAAAAAGAGCTCTCTAACTTGCTATTCTCCTAGTTAGAAAACTCTTCTATTAAAATTGTATATTATTTTTTATTTATATTTCATATCTCAAGATAATCTTATGTCATAGTTAATGTAATCCATAAATTTTTCTACTACTTCATCATGATTATAATTATCATTATTTATAATTTCATAGAGTGCAGATGAAAATAATACCCCTATAAAGCAGTAACTTAATATATCTGAATCTTCGTCAGAAATATTTCTACTCTTTGTAATTCCTTCTAAAAATTTAGAATTCATATTAATTAAGTTCATTACCTGCTCTCTTATTTCTTCATGACGTTCCTTTTGTCCCCATACCTGACTCATTATTACTCTAAATAAATCCTTATTAATATACACATATTTTAACTGAACCCTAGCAGATTCCTTCAATCTTTCTATAGGATCACTTATTTCTTTTATGGATTCTTCAACTTCACTGTTTATTAAATCAATTCCTGTCTGTACGACAAAATAAAATAATTCCTCTTTACTTTTAAAGTGATAATATAAAGTTCCCTTTGCAACTCCAGCTTCGCTTGCTACTTCATCCATAGTGGCACTCTCGTAACCATTGCTTGAAAATACTTTTATTGCGGCCTCAAAAATAATTTTTCTAGTCTTATTCATAATATACGCTTCTATCTATCATGATATGAAGCAACACAACTCCTTATAATTTATATTTTATCTTTTAGTAATATAAACATTATTATATCATAATATTTATATACTACTAAATAATAAACTAAAATAAAATTTCCAATAATGATTTTAGGAGTCACATTAATTGTATATGTCCGAAAATTCTATATTACATTTTTCTACCTTTGAACTTATCATTTCACTTTTATGAGGCACATGGTCTTTTTCACCCTCCTCCATTTCTACAATCCTTATTGGAAGATAAAATGTAAATTTAGTACCTTCACCAACCTTGCTTGTCACATTAATGCTACCACCATGCATTTCAATTAAGGATTTAACCAGTGATAATCCAATTCCACTACCTTCATATCTTCTTTCTGAAGTATCATCTGCTTGAATAAATCTATTAAATACCAAATTTACCTTTTCATTTTCTATTCCTTCTCCATTATCCATAACTGATATAAAGACTTTTCCATCATCAATACCTAAATATACTTCAATTCTTCCATTTACCTTTGTATACTTAATTGCATTGGATAATAAATTAAGCATTATTCTCTCAATTTTGTCTGGATCACAAGCAATTATTTCTTCTTCAATTTCTGTATCAAATATCAATTCAATTCCTTTATTTTCCACATACTGAGCTACAGAAATGGTGATATCTTCTACTACATTAACAATATTATGATTTTCAAGTTGTAATTTATAATATCCTGCATCTATCTTAGTTATATCTATTAGATTATTAACAAGCCTTAATAATCTATAAGAATTTTGTTTAATAGAATTCATGTATCTTTTTAAAGCCACACCTTTATCAGCATGAATACGCTCTTTTTCTATATTACTATTTATCAGTTGCATAGTTGTAAGAATAATATTTAAAGGAGTTTTAAATTCATGAGATATATTTGAGAAAAACTCACCTTTAATTTTCTCTAATTTTATTGCTTCTTCATAATTTTTTCTTTGCTCTTCTAGTTGATGCTGCTCTGTTACATCCTTACCTGTACATATAGATATTCCTCTACTTTTTAAATATCTACTATTCCATTGAATCCACTTTGAATCTCCATTTTTGCACATAAGTCTTGTCTTAAAACTCATTATCTTTTCTTCTGTTTTTAACCTTTTAATAAATTCGTTCTTTAATTCTAAATCCTCTGGGTGAATTATATCTGTCCACTTCATCTTTAAAAGTTCCTCTTTGCTCCATCCTAAGGTCTTTTCCCACCCTGAATTTAACTTTCTATGGTTTCCGTTTTCTCCAATTATAACCATCAAATCAATAGCAGTGTCTAAAAATAACTGTAGCTCACTTTCTGTTTCCATACGTTTTTTAAGTTCTAATTTAATCTCTTTAGATAAAATATCATTTTTTATTATTACTGCGATTTGATTACACAATACTTTTATAAAATTATGGCTATTTAGTTTTTTATCATCGATTTCACTATATAAGAAACTCATTACACCGATAATTCTATTATTATATTCAAGTTTATATATTCCAACAAATTTTACACCTTTTTTTTCTAATATGTCTTTATTAGGATAATTTTTTCTTTCGCACAGTGGCTTTAATCCCTCGCCACCCTCTTCTATAAATAATCTATCCAATTCTTCATAGGTTATTGGAAACTCTATATTGTCAATATCTATTTCATTATATTTTCCTAGATAACATTTACAATTAAGTTTACCTGCCTTATCATCATAGGCCCATATATTTATAGCATCTGCACCTAGTTTTTGGATAATATCTTCTTTTAAATTATCAAATCTTCCACTACTTTCATTATAACCATTGCTTACTACTTCACTTAAAGCATAAAATTGCTTATGACTATCTAACAATTCTGATTCTATCTTCTTGTTAAAAGTTATATCTCTTGAAACACCAATTATATACTTTACTTCTCCATATTGGTCTAATATTGGAGCCTTATAAGTTTCAAGCCACATATCACCTTCTGAATTATGAATTGCTCTTTCATATAGTATTGGTCTTTTATCAATAATTACTTCATGATCTGTTTCACTTGAATAATCACATAGGTCTTCATCACAAAAGTTCCAGTCATAAGATCCTATAACCCTCTCCTTATCAACATCCAAGTTTTTTACATATTGAGTATTTGCATATATATATTTGCCCTCAACATCCTTCATCCACATGCTATAGGGTAGCTTGTCTAGAAGTATTTCTAAATTTCTTTTACTATATATTTCTTTTTCTTTTAACGTAACAAAAAAAGCTGATTCTCCGCACCACATTCCTTTGTTAACATTTACATCACAGTGAATTTTGCCTAACCCTTGTAAAGAAAGCGTATACTCTATAACTCTATTAGTATACATTTCAAAATTACATATAAGTTCCCTTAGTATATCCCTATCTTGCTGTAAAGCTATGTCTCTATAAGATTTTTGTAAGTCTTTTTCATTTAATTCAAACCGTTCTATTAACTTAGAGTTTGCAAATAGAACTTTTTCTTTACTATCAACTACTAATATCATTTCATCTAGACTATTAAAAACCTGCTCCATAAACTTCCATCTCCTTTATTATATCTTTCTTCACTGCACTGAAATTATTATAAAAGTTAATTTTTATGACTTTTTATCATATATGTATATTTATTTATATTATATCTCCATATTTCTCTACAAGTGTATATTCACACTACCAATTATACATTTTAAAGTAATATATTACAATATATAGTAACAAATTAATGACATGAATTATTATATATTGGATTATTTTGTAGTATTTTATCTTCTAAATTGCTTATTTCCTTATAAATTAGAGAAAACAAGAGTAATTTACATCTATTTTACTCTAATCAGATTATATGGCACTTTTTAACAATACCATTTAAATCAGTACTAGTGTATCATGTAATTAAGACACTATAACTGATAAGATGAGGTGATGAAATGGAGTTAGAATTAAACTCAAAGGAACCTATATATATTCAGATAAAAAATTACATGAAAATGAAAATTGTTTCTGGAGAACTTAAAAAGGGGGAGAGATTATTGTCTGTTAGGGATTATGCCAGTGAACTCAAAGTTAACCCAAACACTATATTAAGAGTTTATTCTGAGCTTGAAAATGAAGGATTAATAAATACTCAAAGGGGTATCGGAAAATTTTTAACAGAGGATGAAGCTATAATAGATAATCTAAGAAAAGAATATTCTAAAGAATTACTAAGAGATTTTATCCATAAAAGTAAAACCTTAGGGTTTTCTAAAGAAGAAATTTTAGAACTAATTATGAATATGTATGAGGAGGAATAATCTTGAAGAATGACGCAACTACCATAGTAACTAAAGATGAACTTTTAAATAATGTTGATTTAAACACATTCAGTGATAATGTACTAGAAATAACTACTCTATCCAAAAATTTTGGAGCTAAGCATATTTTAAATGAAATAAGTTTTAACTTGAAAAAAGGTAAAGTTCTTGGAATCCTTGGACCAAACGGTCAAGGAAAAACAACCTTGTTAAATGTTATATCTGGACTCTTTAAACCCACTCTAGGAACTGTAACTATTAACGGCATGTCAGTTGGAAGGGAAACTAAACAGTTTGTTTCATATCTACAGGAAAAAGATTATCTATTTAAGTGGATGAAAGTAAATGATGCTCTTAAGTTTTATAAAGATTTCTTTTATGATTTTAATGAATCTAAAGCTCTAAGCTTATTAAAATTTATGAATATCCAAACAGATGCAAAACTTAAATCATTATCTAAAGGAATGTTAGAAAAGGTTGCTCTTAGCCTAACCTTAAGTAGAAATTGCAACTTATATATCCTTGATGAACCTATTTCTGGAGTTGATATTATAAGTAGAGATAAGATAATTAATGCAATTATAGATAATTTAGATAGTAATGCTTCAATGATAATTACAACTCATTATGTAGGAGAACTTGAGCAGATTTTTGATGAAGTAATATTTTTAGGTGATGGCTCAATAATTGAAAAAGGCGATGCAGAAGAATTACGTATAAAGTACGGTACATCTATAGACAAAATATATAGAAAGGTATTTGCAGAATAGGTGAATATTATGGAAAATAAAATAATTAAAAGTAAATCAATAAAAATGAAAAATATTTTTAGTATAGCTAAATATTCTTTTAGAACCTTGAGAATTATGTATTTAATAGAAGCTATTATTCTAGTTTTAGCTCTTGGGTCAAGTTCATTTTTGTCTAAGTTCACTCAAGGGTTAGATCTAATACCAGCTGTTTCAATTCTTATCGCTACAAATTTTATAGCTCATATAATAATATTTTCTATGCAATTATCAAAGGAATATGGGCGACTTTTATTTTTAACTCCTATATCTGGTATAGATTTTATTCTAGGTAATCTTTTAGAATTAATTTTTATAAATCTTTTTATTACTATAATTGTAGCTTTAGGTGCTATGGTTAACTCTGGCAATTTTCCATCCATAGTTCTTAATATTTCATTATCTATGTCCTTAGGTACTATTATAAGTTATTTAATTATAACTGCATTAATCGCAATACTAGGTTCCTATATTAGAAGCACTGCTTTATGTGTATTGGCTGTAATAGGTGCTAGTATTGTTGGAAATATTATTTACTCCTTTATAGCTAATTTAATATTATACTTTTTACCTTATATGTATATGACCATAGGTAAATATGGAGCTATTGAATTAGATATATTTGCAATAATTATAGATATATTAGCCCTAATTATACTTCAAATAGTTGCTGCCAATAGAATAGACAAAAAACTAGATATAATTTAATTAATTTATTAAAATAGAGGTGTTTTTTATGAAGAAGAAACTTTTTATTATAATTCCTACTCTAATACTTACGACTACTCTTCTTGTGGGTTGTAATGTAGAGTTTGGTGTGAAATCTCGACCTAAGAATAGTAATTCAGTGAATTTTAATAATGATAAATTATTTGGGAATCTAGGTACAGACTTTCTAGATAATTTAGATGATATTAGTAATAACTTTGATGACTTTGATAATAATGGAAATTTAACCACCTATGATGAAGACATATCCAAAACCATTCCTATGAAAAATATAGAAGATATAGATATTGAAATCCATGCTTCTAATGTAAATATTAACTCTGTTGATAGTTCAGATTTTACTATAACTTGCAGGGGATCTAGTTCCTTTGTAGATAAAACCACAATTGATGTTATAGGAAATACCCTCAACATTAAAGAACATGGTTTAAATTCTTCTATAAACTTAGGCTTTTTTAATAAATCTACATCTAGAGAAATTACTATTAATATTCCTAAAGATTTTAATAAGGATTTAGAATTACATGGTGGTGCTGGTAACATTTCTATTAATGGAATAAATATTAATAAATTAAAGGTTGAAGGTGGTGCTGGAAATCTTACCTTGAAAGATATAGTTTTTCAAGATCTAAAGCTTGAACAAGGAGTTGGAAATACAACCATAGATCTTTCTAGCAAATGTGGTGATATAGATATTGATGGTGGTGTAGGTAATCTTTCCATTATCTTTGCTGAAGTTGGAGGAGACTTAACTTATGATGGTGGTGTAGGTAAAACTGTTATATCTATTCCAAATAATTCTCCTGTAAAGCTAGCTACTTCTACTGGTATAGGTAGCATAGATATAAATGCCAAAACTTCTGGTGAAGATATATACACCTTTGATCTAAATGTAGGAGTAGGTAATCTGATTGTAAACTAACTAATTTATCATAAAATAACGTAGTGTGAAAAAATATTGAGCAAGTACTTATATTATTAAGGCTAAAACGCCTCGTAATATTAAAGTACATGCTCAATATTTTATTTAAGATTATTTATATATTTTTATAAAAGTCCTTTGTATTATATTGTAGACAGCATTTATTCTAAGTATGTAGATTTATAACATAATTCTACATACCTATAACAGTAAGGCCTACTGCAATTATCACTCCTGAGTATAATAAATCTATTATACAATATCCCATAATATCCTTTGCTCCTAGACCTGCTATTCCAAGTGCTGGCAAAGCCCAGAATGGTTGAATCATATTTGTCCACGCATCTCCCCAAGCAATTGACATTGCTGTTTTAGCCGTACTTACTCCAAGTTTTGCTCCAGCTGGCATCATGATAGGCGCTTGTACAGCCCATTGTCCACCACCAGATGGTACAAAGAAATTAACTAATCCTGCACTTAAAAATGAGAACATTGGGAATGTAACTTTATTAGAAATAGTTACAAACACATTTGACATTAACACAGCTAAAGATATCCCCTCTGCATTTGCTCCTGTCATCATTCCCATTATACCTGCATAAAATGGAAACTGAAGTAATATAGGACCAGCTCCTTTAGCTCCATCCATTAAAGCATTTATAAATCTCTTAGGAGTTCCATGTAACAAAATACCTAAGAATAAAAATATAAAGTTTACTATGTTAAGGTTTAAATTAAATCCGGAAGTAATAAAATAATATATTATATAGGTAAATCCCATTATTGAAATTAACCAAGTAACTATCTTACTATTTTCTAACTTATCAGCTGGAGTCATATTTTCTTTTGGCATCTCTACAAACACTTCTTCATCCTCTAATAATCCTTTATCTATAACTACAACACTGCCCTTATCTGGGTGCATTGCTCTATTTATAAGTGGTAGAGTTACTACTAAAACGCCTACTATAACTAGATTAAATATTGAAAATATAGTCTCACTAGTTGGTACTCCTGCAGCACTTACTGCTCCTGCTGTAGCTTTAACTAAAGATTCTCCACCAGTAGCAAGAGTTAATGGAATTGATGCTGATAGTCCAGCATGCCATAATAAGAAACCTGAATAAGCTGAAGCTATTAGAAGTCTATAGTCAACACCATCTACTTCCTTTGCAAGTTCTTTTGCAAATATTGCTCCTATAACTAATCCAAATCCCCAGTTTAATATACATGCTATAGAAGATACAAAAGTAACTAATAAGATTGCTTGGGTTGGTGTTTTGGGTATTCTAGCCAGTTTCTTTGTGATTTTTTTAAATGCTGGTGCACTAGCTAAGGTATGACCAAAAACAAGAACCAATGCCATTTGCATTGCAAATGCTAATAAACTCCAAAATCCATTTGTCCAATGAATAATCATAGATAATGGAGATTGTCCTGTGAATAAAACACCTGAAATAAAGATTATGAAAGTTAAAATGATACAAAATAAAAATGGATCTGGTAGGTAATTTTGAACTAATTTAACGCAACCATTTGTAAATTTTTTAAACATTTTCTTTCCCCCTTAATAAATATATGGATTTCTTTATATCAGCAAATAGTTATATTTTTTATGTAGCTATTTGTTGCTATCAATTATATTGCTTTCATTTGAATAGTTAAATTTTTAACTATATTGGTTGTACCATATTTTTATACATGAACATTATTCTACTTAAACACATGTATACCCAATCCATGTTTAGTATACCATATTTTCAATATTTTTTAAATATACATATTACTTTTTTTTAAATTTTATTACTTATTAATACATATATAATACTTTTTTCATACAACTTAATACATAGTTCTTTATTTTATTAATACATGGAGTGAGTATATTCTATTACTATATTTTTCAATATAACCACTTAAATTTTAAAATTGAATATCCATTAAATTCATTAAATATTATTTTGTAATTTGAGTAAACTATATAGAAAATAGAATTAATTTTTACTTTTATTTTTTATAATGATTTCTACTATATGATACTAAATTTCATTTAAAATAATTTTATGGGAGGCGATTTTTATGAATAAAATAGGTGATGAAGTTAAAAAAGGTATGAATAAAGTTACTAGTGAAGTTACGGATATGTATAATGAAGTTAAAATTCAGTATGGTGAAAAAAAGGAAGATATTAAAGAATTTATTTCAAATAAGAAATTTGTTCACGACCTTAAAAATCAAATGAAAGATGAAGTTAGAGAAGAAGGTCAATTAGCTAAAAACCTGTACAATAAAGCTATGGTTGGAGGAAAAACAATAGCTAAAGAATTAAAAAATGATGTGAAAAATCAAATGAAGAACTAATAAACATGAAAGTTAATTTAGGTCTATACTGATATAACTACTTTATATATCAATATAGACCTAAAAATTTCTATTAATTATTTTTTTACTTCTTGAAGAATTTCTTCTATTTCACTAATACATCCTCCACAAACAGTTCCTGCTCCTGTAGCTTCCATTATATCATCTACAGTCTTAGCACCATCTTCAATGGCTTTCTTTATAGTATTATAGTCTACATCTTGACAAGTACATATAATTCTATTTTCTGACATTTATTTTTCCTCCTTAATATAGACATATATGATTAACATAATTAATCATATATAATGTAATTATTCTATAATAGTATTACTATAAATCACATTTCAATACACTATATTTTTAGATTTTAGATTTACAGCCAATGAAATTGTTTGTAACATTAAAACATATTATTTATTTGATTCAATTAAACTCTCAATAACACATTTACATTTTCCACATGCTGTTCCTGCCCCTGTAGTTACACCTACTTTTTCTACGGTAGTATCTCCATTTTGTATTGCTTTTACCACCTCTTCGGTAGAAACATTTCTACATGTACATACATCACCTAATATTTTTTCAATTCTTTCAATACATCCTCCGCAAACATCTCCTGCTCCTGTAGCAGCCTGAATATCTTGTACTGTTCTAGCCCCTTGAGCCATAGCTTCTCTTACTTGAGCATAAGTAACTCCATTACATAAACATACGATTTGTTCTAGTGACATTTCATATTCCTCCTTAAATCTCTTATTTATATATTTCCATTATAACCTAATAGTTTTTATTAATCAATATTTATTATTATATATTCACTATTCATCGTCCATGGTTGATGTAGCTACAATTCTATTCTTTGTTATTTTTAATAATATATTCAGTATAGAATTTATTTGCGCCTGCCGGAAATTTAAAGAGTTCTTCCTTTCTATTCATTGACAACCTTTCTCAACTATGATAAAGTATGGATTGTTGAAATATAATAACATATGAATGATATTGGTTTTCAAAGGAAGATGGATGAAATTTCCACACAGTACCGCTACTGTAATTAGGGAATATTAATTATTTATACCACTGAACTTTTGTTTGGGAAGGTTAATTAATATAATGATCTATAAGTCAGGATACTTACCAATATTAAAAATATCGATACTCTTCGAGTAAAGAGTGATATTTGCCATGACAACTATACTTTTATTGTCTATGGTTTTATCAAGAGTATCCTTATATTCATACAAATTATAATATTTAACTGATTATAATTATAATGTTAAAGGAGAATTACAATGAAACACTTAAAAAAAATCACTTCACTTCTATTGAGCTTATTACTTATCCTTAGTCTAGTAGGTTGTAGTAATAACAAATCTGATAAAAACACTTCTTCTGAGAAATCTAATTCATCTAAAAACGAATCTAAAGATTCTCATTATCCAGTAACAATTGAAACTTATAACTTCACAAAAGAACCTATAAAACTAACTTTTCATAAAGCACCTGAAAAAGTTTTTGCTGTATATCAAAACTCTATAGAAACTCTTCTTGCTTTAGGTCTTGAAGATAAAATAGTAGCTGCTGCTGGTCTTGACCATCCTGTAAAAGAAGAATACAAATCTGCTTTTGAAAAAGTTAATTATTTAAAGGAATTTACTCCTTCAAAAGAAACTGTAGTTATGTCTGAACCTGACTTCATTCTTGGCTGGTATTCACTTTTTAAGGATAAAAATCTTGGTGATGTATCTTATTGGAATGATAATGGTACTAATACATATATGTCTTTAAATAGTGGTGTTGCTGAAGAGAAAACTATTGATAATGAAATTACTGATATATTAAACTTAGGAAAAATTTTCAATGTTGAAGATAAAGCACAAGCTCTAGTGAATAAAATTACTGAAGCCGCTGAAAATACTGCTAATTCAGTTAAAGATAAAGAAAAGCAAAATGCTTTAGTTGTAGAATTCTTTGATGATAAAATCAGCACTTATGGAGCTAGCACTTTAGCTGGTGATATGATAACAAAACTTGGAGCTAATTTATTAAATCCCGAAGGAAACAGTATTGGTAAAGAAGACTTAATAACTCTTAACCCTGATTGTATATTTGTAGTTTATATGGATAGAGGCGATGAAAACATTCCTCAACAAGAAGTAGATAAAATTTTAAAAGATGAATCTCTTCAAACACTTTCAGCTATTAAAAATAAAAGAGTATATCCTATATCTTTAGGAGAAATGTATTCTAGTGGCATCAGAACTATAGATGGAATAAATACTTTCTCTGAAGGTTTATATGGAACTTTAGGTAAGTAGTAATTATGATGATTAAAAATAAAAATTTACACGAAGCTAGATATTCTAATATTTTTAAGAGAATGCCTATTTATATAGGTACTTCTCTTGTTCTTTT
Organism: Clostridium sulfidigenes; assembly: GCF_000732635.1. Lineage (GTDB taxonomy): Bacteria > Bacillota > Clostridia > Clostridiales > Clostridiaceae > Clostridium_J > Clostridium_J sulfidigenes. The sequence goes on from NZ_JPMD01000017.1 coordinate 16,198, forward strand.
AATAATACTTATTCTTTCAATAGGACTAGCTGTTACTATTGGCTCAGTAAATATATCCATGAAAGAAGTATATGGGATTATTCTTTATAAACTTTTTAATATAGGTGAGATCTCTACAAGTGCTGCTAAAATAGATGTTATATGGTTGATTAGAATGCCTAGAACAGTTTTAGCTATAGCCGTTGGAATGGGATTATCCGTAATTGGAATTGTAATGCAAGCCATTGTTAAAAACCCGTTAGCCGACCCCTATATTTTAGGAATATCTTCTGGAGCATCCCTTGGGGCTACTTTAGCAATTCTACTCGGTATTGGCGCAAGTTTAGGTAGCAGTTATATTGGAATAATGGGATTTATAGGCGCTTTTTCTATCTCAATGCTAGTTTTAATGCTTTCTAATATAGGTGGAAGAACGAATTCTGTAAAATTACTTCTTTCCGGAATGGCTCTCAGCTCTGTATGTAGTGCATTTTCAAGCTTTATAGTTTATATTACCAATGATTCTCAAGGAATGAAAAACATTAGTTTTTGGCTTATGGGTAGTTTAGCTGGTGCTAATTGGAATGAAATTTCTTTTATACTCCCTATTATTTTTATAGGAACATTATTCTTTATGACCCAATATAGAACTCTAAACCTAATGCTTTTAGGTGATGAAGTATCTGTTACTTTAGGTACTGATTTACATAGATTTAGAATCATTTATTTAATTATTACTTCTTTAATGATTGGTGTAATAGTATATTCCTCAGGTATGATTGGATTTATTGGACTTATAATCCCCCATATAGTTAGAATACTATTTGGTACAGATCATAAAAAAATAATTCCTATAGGAGCTATACTAGGTGCAATATTTCTAATTTGGGCAGATGTACTATCTAGAATTATAATAAAAGGCACCGAGGTTCCAATTGGTATATTAATTTCTATGGTAGGTGCGCCTTGCTTTGTATCGCTTATGATAAAAAAATCCTATGGATTTGGAGGTAGCAATTAATGCATATTTCAACAGAAAACATAAAAGTTAAAATTGGTGATACTGATATTCTAAAGGGTATTAATATTAATGCTAATAATAAAGAATTCATAGGAATTATTGGACCAAATGGTAGTGGTAAGTCTACCTTATTAAAGTGTATCTATAGAAACTTAAAACCCAATAGTGGCATAATAAAATTAGATGATATTGACTTAAGTAAAATTACAGTAAGAGAAAGCTCTAAAAAATTAGCTGTTCTTTCTCAACATAATAATTATAATTTTGATTTTTCTGTAAAAGATATATTACTCATGGGTAGGTCTCCACATAAAAAATTTTTAGATAGAGATACAAAAGAGGACTACGATATAATTTATGATGCCTTAGATAAAGTAGGAATGGTAAATTTTATAAATAGAAGCTTTTTAACTCTTTCCGGTGGTGAACAACAACGTATTATTCTTGCTAGAGCATTAGCACAACAAACTGAATGTTTGATCTTGGATGAGCCAACTAATCATTTAGATATAAAATATCAAATTCAGCTTATGAGTATTGTAAAAAATCTTAACATAGAAGTAGTGGCTGCAATTCATGATTTAAATATTGCAGCAATGTATTGTGACAAACTTTATGTTTTAAAAGAAGGTATAATCGTTGCTTATGGTACACCTAAAGAAATTCTTACTTCTAAGTTAATTAAAGATGTTTATGGAGTTGACTCAGTGATTATAGAAAATCCTACAACTACTTTATTAAATATTTGTTATAACCCTATGTAACAATAAAGGGTATCTCCACAACTTGAGATACCCTTTATTTTATCCATAATTTATTTCATTATTATAGTCTAAAAAATATTTCTACTTACTTACTTTAAAATGATTAATTAATTGCGATAAATCATGACAAGATTGTGATAATTCTTCAGAGTGTTGTGCTATACTTCCAAATACAACGCTTTGTTCATCTATAGAAGCACTAACTTCTTCAACGGTAGATGCATTCTGTTGTGCATTATTTGAAATGTCTTCTACTCCACCTAAGATATTTCCACTATAGTTATTAATATCTTCTGTTCTATGACTTGTTTCTCTTATTAATTCAACTATTTCTTGTAACTCATCATTAATAGAATTAAAAGATTGTTCTGTACTTAATACAGCATTTGCAGTTTCTTTGTTTATATCATTAGCATAAAGTATTGCACTTTTCACATTATTAGTTTCTTTATTTATATTAGTTAAAGATTCCTTAATCTTATTTGTTGCATCACTAGATTGCTCTGCTAATTTTCTAACTTCTTCTGCTACCACAGCAAATCCTTTTCCAGCATCTCCAGCTCTGGCTGCTTCTATACTTGCATTAAGAGCTAGTAAGTTAGTTTGATCAGATATATTAGTTATCATATCGATAACCTTATCTATTTCTTGTAGCTTGTAAACTAATCCCTGGAATATGTCATTTACCTTATTAAGTTCAGTAGTGTTTTCATTAATTTTTATATTTAAATTACTTACATTTTCTAAGCCTAATTCTGATGCTGCTGTAGAAGAATTGGATAGTTCATTCATTTTATTGATAATATTATTAATATCTTCAATGGATTCATTAAGTTTTTCTACCTTGTCTACTATACCTACAATAGTCTCTGCTTGATTTGAGGTATCTCTAGCTATTTCTGCAACTGCAGCATTTATCTCTTCTGTTGAAGCTGTAGTTTCTTCTGATATAGCACTTAGATTTTCACTAGCACTATTGATTTGATATATAGATTTTTGTACATTAGATACTATATTGTTAATATCCTTAACCATGCTATTGAAATTATTAGTTACTTGTCCAATTTCATCCTTCAATTTAGATTTTATATCTACTGTTAAATCACCTTCTGCTACTAACTTTGCTTCCTTGGATAACTTAACTAAAGGATTAGATATTCTTTTTATAAGTATAAATAATATTATAGCTAATACTAGCATCACTACAAAAGTTATAGCCATAGTAAAATTATTAATTTCAATTATGCTAGCTTGCATATCTTTCTCATTATATACAGCTCCTACTTTCCAATTGAAGTTTGGTATAGTATAGTAATATACTTCTAAATCTTCCTTACCTTCATTAAATTTATAAGAACCTGATTCTGATTTGAAGATCTCACCAAACATAGGTTGCTCTTTTAGGTTTTCATTAATTAATTTTGGATGGTATAGTGCAACTCCTTCATTACTAACTAAAAACGCATAACCTTTGTATCCTACATTATGCTCTTTAACATTGTTTAAAGAGTTTTCTAGAGATAAGTCAACAGCTAATACGCCCTTTACTTTTCCATTTTCAACTATAGCTTTTGCTGCTGTAATTACTGGAACATTATTGTCGGCATCAATATATGGTTCTGTCCATATTACATCTTCTGGACTTTCTGATGCCTTTATGTACCATTCTCTTTGGGTTACATCATAGTCTGCTGGCACTTCCCATGTAGGTTCTGCAAGCATACTTTTATCTTGAAATCCTACATATATGCTTAATATCTGTGAGTTAGATTCAGTATAATTCTTAAATAATGATGATACCTCTTCTAAAGCTACAGAATCCTTAAGCACTTCCTTATTAAAAGCACTTTCTTCTCCAATTAATTTTAAATCTTTTTCATACTGTAATAGCTCCTTTTCAAAGGACTTTCCTAATTCTGCTACTACTGTAGTTCCTCTTTCACTTGTATCTTCTTTAAGATTTTGTTTCATTATTATAGTAGTTGTTAATTGAGTTGTTAACATTCCAACTAACACTATGCCTACTATAAACACAGTCATTTTAGTTCCTAAACGCTTAAACTTAAACATAATTCTCCCCCTATAATTAATTCCAGTCTTACATATAAGTCATTGCTACTCAACACATACAATTTTACTTTTTATATATTATTTTTTTTCTACAAGCATATATTTCATATCCATCTCCTTTCTTAGTCTAATTTTAAACTTCTTCAATATTCTATAATATATAACTATATTAAAATTAAATAGTAATGTTATTAATAAAAATATATAATTTTTTTTTGTTTATTAAAGGTTACACAATTATAATCGTATCAACGGAGTTATAATAAACACTTTAGTAAAAAAAAACATCCTATGTATACGCAAAAAAACTATTAATATGTAGAATATTAACAGTTTTTGTAATATGTTGATTATTTTTCCCAAATTTCTTCTATAAGTTTATTTACTTCTTTGTTAGCCTCTTCTATAGCTTCTCTTCTTTCTTCTTCAGTAAAACCTGTTCCATCCACCAATAGTTCCTCAAATTTCTTAATTCCTATATACTTCATTATATCTCTTACATAATCAAGTCCTTTATTAAAAATAGACCTTAACATCCATGGAATAGGTGCTCCTGATGATTGGATATATACCATAGCCCTTGGTTTGTCATTTAATAGTCCTTCCATTTTGTTTTCTGATATTTTTATAGTTTTTCCATCCATAACTATACAATCAATATATTCCTTTAATGGAGCTGGAAAGGAAAGACTCCACATCGGCGCTGCTATTACATATAAGTCAGCTTCTTTGAATTGATCCACAAGTTTTACAATTTTATGAACTTCTTCTTGTTGTTTTTCATTCAACTTACTAAAATCTTCTTCCTTAATCATACAATTTCTTTTTTCAAAGTATTCGTACTCAAGTCTAGGTATGTGACACTGATAAAGGTCTAATTCTTCTAGAATAAACTCCTTATGATTTTCTAAAAATTTATTTACAAATGTTCTACCTACTGTTTTACTAGCAGATAACTCTTCTGGTTTAGAGTTTACAGTTATATACAATAACTTCTTCATAAATTTCACCTCTATAATTATTAATATTGCTATTCTTTGCTTTAAAGCTTAAAATATTCATAACTATTTAGGGGAATATAAAAAAATACAGGGATACTTCAAATATACTTTGAAGTATCCCTGTAAACTACATTTTTGATAAGTCAGCAGATGGACCAAACATTTCATAATTTATATAATGCTCTGACACTCCCATTGCCTTTAAAGCATCATATATCATTTTCATAAACCCTAAAGGTCCGCAGAAATAAAATTCTTCATCCTTGGATAGATTTTTTTCAATCCATTCCTTAGTTAAATATCCTTCAAATTGATAATCTTCTCCAAGTTTATCATTGTCTAATGGCTTACTATAGAAAAATTCTACGTCTACATTATCATATTTTTTAGCTAAATCCCTTAGCTCATTTTTAAAAGTATGAACATTTGAATTTATAACTGCTTGAATAAATTTTACCTTTCGTCCTTCTTCTATAGCCTTATAAAGCATAGACATCATAGGCGTTATTCCAATTCCACCACTTATAAGCACTAAGGGTTTATTGTTATCCTTTAATATAAATTCACCTAATGGTTCTGTTATTTCTACTTCATCATTTACATTTATATTATCATGAAGATATCTGGAAATTAATCCTTTATCTTCTCTCTTAACACTTATTCTATAAAAATCTTCTCCTGGCTTCATAGATAAGGAATATTGTCTAACCTCACTAGATTTATCCCCTTCAGTTATTGGTTTTATAGAAATAAATTGTCCAGCTTTATGTTTTTTTAAAACTTTTTTATCTACAGAAGCTAAATAAAAAGATGTAACTACATCGTTTTCTTTAACCTTATTAAGCACTTTAAATTTACTAAACAAATTACTTTCCTTCAATTCTTCAAACATCTCTGATCCCACGCCACAGACTGGACAAACAAAATCACTTGGTAATTTTTCACCTTCATATATGTATCCACATACTTTGCAAATAAATTTTTTCATGTTGAATTCCTCCATATATACCCTATATTATAACTGTAATTTTCCTTATAGCTATATACATATAGTATTACTAACTCATAAATTAGTCAATAATAGCTATTATTAAACAATAACTTCAACATCGCATTCCTTTGCAATATTAGTATATAAATCCAATACTTTATCTGCCTTATAAAAACATGGAAATTTTTTATTATAGTTACCCCATATAGTAAATGGGTATTTTGTGAAATATACAGTACAGAATAGAACTTCTCTAGTACTTAATCTAGTTATAAATGGTATGATGTCTTTAGTTAACTTAAAATAAATTGTGTCTCCCTGTAAAGTGTCCTTAATACTTTCCATTATTTCTTTATCTTTTTCTTCCAATAACCCTATTAGTCTTTCTTTATCTTCTTTTTCTAAAGTAGAAAAATATAAATCTACAAAGGAGTTATCCTCACCATTTAATATTATAACTTCCTCCATAAATTTAATTATATTTTCTTCAGCATCCTCTAAAGTTTTGCTTTTTAACATTGCACTCTTATAATTATTAAATCCTTCATTAATGTTGTTAAATCTTATATTAACTATTTCTTTAAACTTATTCTCATTTACTGGATGTAATAAATTATTCATCTTAATCCCCTTCTATAATATGAGTTTCACTCACAAATAAATATTATGTAATTATATCTAAAATATATTCATAATAATATGATTATTATATAAGTACTAATTTATAATAGTTTTAATATACTTTATATGAACTCTAAATTTAAATTCTATAGCATTAAGGAGGTGAAAATATGTCAAATATATCTACCATTAAATTAAAACCATTAATAATTAGTTTAATACTCAGTTTAGGAACCGGATTTCTCTCTTCACTGCTTACAAGAAATAGTAGAGAAGTTTATGCTAATCTTATAAAGCCTAATTTAGCGCCTCCAGCTATTGTCTTTCCAATTGTGTGGACTATTCTTTTTATACTTATGGGTATTTCTGCCTATATAGTTTATGAATCAAATTCTCCATATAAAGAATATAGTCTTAAACTTTATATAGTTCAACTGATAGTCAACTTCTTTTGGTCTATAATATTTTTCAACTTAAATCAATTTACCTTTGCTTTCATTTGGATTTTAGTATTGATAGTATTAGTTTCCTTTATGATATTTAATTTTTATAAGATAAATAAATGTGCTGCATATTTACAGATACCATATCTTTTATGGCTAATATTTGCTGCGTACTTAAATTATAATATAATTCTTTTAAACATTTAAATATATTCAAATTTTAATTGCTACTTGCTACCACTCTATTATTTTACATTACATCACTTTGGAACTTATTACGCAAGAACAAATAAGATTAAATATAAATATTTTCTCACAAAACAAGGAATACCATATAAGAGTATTCCTTATTTTGTATTTTCCCTAAGTTTCAAATTAAAAATAAATCCTATGTATTTCTTATTGAAATTCTACTAAAAAATCTCTTTTTATTTTACAAACTTCCACCTAACTGAGAAAATACGATTTCTTTGGTATTGCCATCAAAATCTTTTCTTATAAGTACATCTCTTTCATCACATATATATCTTGCATTTTCCTTTTCTAAAATATCCTTAAGAATTTTATCATAATCCTTAGGAAAGTAAAATTTCATAAGGGGAGCTATTATATTTTTATTACTTGAGAAATCACAATAATTTACATAGTCTCCTCTTAGGGTTATATTACACCAAGTTGAATTCTCCGTAATTAATACATCATAGTGCTTAAGCCCCCTTAAGTCTGAGCTATATATTAGAGAGCCCTGGTAATATTCTTTAAAAGAAAATTTCTCCTTTAAAAATTTAAAGTCTTGTAAAAAATTATCTGTAGAGCCCTCTTTACTATTATATTTATCTGTAGAAATTTCAAATTTATCTGAGGCACTTTTTATATAAATATGAGGTCCCTTTACATTTATGGAGAACCCAAAGACCTTTCTCAGTACCTCGAAGGGTATCCCCGTTTTCCCCTCATTATCTATTATTAATTGGTTTAAAGATAAAACTACATATTCATCTCCATTTTTATCTGCCACTAGACCTCGCCCCTAACATTTAATTTAACTATTATCATTTATTTCTATATATAATGTTATATTAAATATTATTTCAATACAATATGAATTATTTAAATTTCAATTAACAAAAAGAAGGGTATAAATTTTTTCCCTTCTCCTTAACTAGTTATACTCTATATAAAGTTTGGAATTGATAAATATCTTTCTCCAGTATCTGGTAATAAAACAACTATAGTTTTCCCTTCATTTTCTGGCTTAAGAGCTAATTCTGTAGCTGCTTTTAATGCAGCTCCTGAAGATATTCCAACTAACACTCCTTCAGTTTTTGTTAGTTCCTTAATTGTATCAAAAGCATCATCATTAGATACTTTTACGATTTCATCATAAACTTCTTTATTTAAAGTCTCTGGAATAAATCCAGCACCTATTCCTTGAATTTTATGAGGTCCTGCTTTACCCTCTGATAACACAGGTGAATCTTCTGGTTCTACTGCTACAACTGACACCTTTGAATTTTTTGACTTTAAGAATTCACCCGTTCCAGTTATAGTCCCCCCTGTTCCAACTCCAGCTACAAAAATATCTACTTCACCATCAGTATCTTCCCAAATTTCTGGTCCTGTAGTTGCTTTATGAATTGCTGGATTAGCTTGATTTACAAATTGTCCGGGAATAAATGAATTTGGAATTTCACCAGCTAACTCTTCAGCCTTAGCTATTGCTCCCTTCATTCCTTTAGCACCTTCTGTTAAAACAATCTCAGCTCCATAAGCCTTCATCAAGTTTCTTCTTTCAATACTCATAGTTTCTGGCATCACTAATTTAATTTTATATCCTCTTGCTGATGCCACTGAAGCAAGCCCTATCCCAGTATTTCCACTAGTTGGTTCAATAATAACGGAATCTTCATTTAAAATTCCTCTAGCCTCTGCATCATCAATCATTGCCTTTGCAATTCTATCCTTTACACTTCCTGCTGGGTTGAAATATTCTAATTTTGCAACTATAGTTGCTTTTAAATTATGCTTTTTATTATAATTTGAAAGCTCTAGCAATGGTGTATTTCCTATTAATTCTGTTAAACTCCTATAAATCTTTTTCATGAGTAATTCCTCCCTATATTTTATTAAAATTTAATATTATTTTTTATTTAAAGGTTTTGCAGCTATTCCTACTACAGTTGAATTTTCTTCTGTAGATTGCAGTACTACTGAGTTAGCTCCTATTTTGGTTCCTTTACCAATATATATATTTCCTAGAACCTTAGCACCAGCTCCAATAATTACATCCTCTCCTATAGTTGGATGCCGTTTTCCCTTTTCATTACCCGTTCCACCAAGTGTAACTCCATGATACATAGTTACATTATCTTTAATTTCTGCTGTTTCACCAATTACCACCCCCATTCCATGATCAATAAATAAACCTCTTCCTATTTTAGCTCCTGGATGTATTTCTATACCTGTAATAAATCTACTGATATTTGAAATAAATCTTGCTAAAAAGAATAATTTTTTTTCTATATAAAAAATTAGATATTCTATAAAATATAAGAGACTTTATGTGAGGATATAATAAAAATATCTCAATCCTACTTCTAGCTGCAGGATCTCTTGGAAAAACTGAGTCTATATCATATTTAAGCGATTTTAAAAAGTTCATAATATATTTCCTCCATAAAATTTTCAATTGTAAAACTATAAATCAACAATATACTTATTTTTAATCTAAATAATTAACTTCATACTATATTTAAGCTATTTTAGAGATAAAAAAAAACGCCTCTAAGATAAACTTAGAGACGGATAATATCCGCGGTTCCACTCTATTTGGTAAAAAAATAACCCCACTCTTCAAGTACTATCATACTCTATTAATATAACGGTTAAAACCGCGATAGCCTACTTAATTCGGTATCGTACTCCAAAGGGCACTTCATATATAATTCCAATAAATATCCTTTCAGCTAATGGATATTCTCTCTGAATCTTCATTAAATATTACTTTCCTTCTTCGATGTATTTGTATATTTAAATTATTATATTTTATTATATGCACATAAATGAAAAATGTCAACTAGTTTATAAAAAATTTTAAAATCGAGTAGGAGGAAAATAATTATTTTATTTTCCGTCCTCTCACACCACCGTGCGTACCGTTCGGTACACGGCGGTTCAATAGAATTACCTATATCTTAAATAACTTTCAGTTAATGTTATAAACCCTTGTTCTTTTAGGTAATTGTTAGATAATGTTCTTGCTAAAATAGGGCTGTTGGAGATTCTCCAATAGCCTTTTCTTGTGTTTGCATATTCCCACGCTTTGAAGCTATCTAATCCTAATTTAACTAGATTATCATGTTTTGTTTTAATTTTCTTCCATTGCTTCCAATAGCATAGGCGTAGCCTTCGTCTTAGCCATTCATCTAGACTTATAAGAGTACTTTTCATATCTGCTAACTTAAAGTAATTAATCCAACCAATTATTATTTGTCTTAATTTTACTGCACGATATTCCATGCTCATTGCATTGCTTCGCCCAGTAATTTTCTTAAGCGTAGCTTTTAATTTCTCAATGGATTTACTGTGTACTCTTATTCCCATCTCATTTTTCTTGTTATAAAATGAGAATCCTAAATACTTTAACTTCCACGGTCTATCGACCTTACTTTTGTCCTTATTCACTTTGAGTTTCAAATCCTCTTCTATGAATTTTGTGATACTATGCATTACTCTTTCTGCAGCCTTCTTTGATTTAACATATATATTACAATCATCAGCATATCTACAGAAATTTAATCCTCGTTTTGCTAGTTCTTTATCAAGTTCATTTAACATGATATTGCTAAGCAATGGAGATAAATTACCTCCTTGAGGTACGCCTTTCTCCGTAGTATTTACTGCTCCGTTCATCATCACACCTGCTTGTAGATATTTTCTTATTAGAGAAATTACCCTAATATCTTTAACCTCTTTATAAACTAAGCCTATTAGCTTATCATGGTTTACAGTATCAAAGTATTTCTCTAAATCTATATCAACAGCCCACTTATATCCATTATCCATGTACTGTTTACATTTTAGAATTGCTTGATGAGCGCTTCTATTTGGTCTAAATCCATAACTATTCTCAGAAAACTTCTCTTCAAATATTGGGATTAGCACTTGAGCAATGGCTTGTTGTATCACTCGGTCAACTATCGTTGGAATTCCCAGTGGACGCTTCTTACCATCTGATTTTGGAATTTCTACACGTCTAACTGGATTTGGTTTATAGCTACCATCCAATATAGATTGCCTAAGGCTATCGCCATTTTCTTTTAAGTATTGTAGAAGTTCATCTACTTTCATACCATCAATACCATGACTTCCTTTGTTAGCTTTAACTCTTTTAAAGGCTTGATTTAGATTGTTTCTATCTATAATCTTCTCTAGCAATCCATTGGAGTATTTAATTTCGGCGTCTTGTCGCTTTTCTAACGTCAATGAAATGCTAGGCGCTCCTACATACTCTTCGAGTTCCACTCTATCCTTCTGTAGGTAACCTTCTCTATGAAGTTGTCTGCTTTCATCACATTTCTTTGTGTTCTTCAAAGTTTCAAAACCTCCTATCGTTCAGTCCTTCCACTCGCTTTCGCGATTAGCGAGAGTACTATGACCTCTGCTGACTTCTTAGACTTCAGCTATGTATCACTACATAGGTTATTGCTTCAAAATTCATTTCCACAATGTATATCTAAGACCTCCCCAGGTAAGAACGTAATCTTTCTCTCCATCTATCTGCCACATTTACATTACCTATTTTCGAGTAGTTATTGGGCTTTAGTTTGACTAGCAACTTTACCCATAGGTACTGCCTTACATGTGGTTTCTGTTCGTCAGACCAGAGATTTGCCGCCGACTTCCTTCAGATTCCATCTCACGGTGGACACCCTTGTCTTAAGCTATACACTTACCACTACTAGGTCGTGTTAGGGACTTTCACCCTTAAGATTACGCCCATGCTGGGCGCACTAGAATAAATGGAGTATGCTTTGCTAAGCATACTCCATTCCTTATTACTTAAATTTCTAGATAAAATAACTTAGCTTAAAGGCACATTACAGCAGTTTACATAGTTTCCAATTACACGGAACCAGATTCTTTCACTAGAACATATAGGTTCATTAATCACTGCAGTCAAAGGTTTAACAAAATCACTACAAGTAGTACCAGTAGTATTTGTTACTACATCAGCGATTTGAGCAAGTGTAACTCTTGTTGTACCAACAATTTTGTATATTATTACACATATGATAAAAGGCTTGTTAGGACAAAGGTTTCTAACCAAAACATTAAAATTAACTACTCTCCCAACAGTTGCACCGTCTATTGCACCAGCTTCATTAATAAGATTCTGTGGACATACACATGGTAATAAATCTCTAAATCTATCAGGAAGTATAATACTTTCAGCATTTTCTGGAATTTCAGATTCAATAGATATTTCTTCTATATTTTCAGTATTTAAATTTATTTTATTTTCCATAAACTATACCCTCTCATTTTTAAAATTTTAACCGTAATTTTATTAGATTTTATTAAATAAAAATCTATTATTAGTATTAAGTTCAGCTTTTTTAAGTCTATTTAAAATAATCATTTACTAATGACTACTCTTAATTTTATTATATGCTGCTATAGTATACTTGCTACGTATTTTTATACTTCTTTAAAGTTTCCAATTTCATTGCTTTGTTATCATAATAAAATAAATTTAATGTATAAGTCCTTATTCTTTAAGGTATCTAATAAATACTGTTGTTAATAAGAAAGAGCTATTGGAAATTCTCCAATAGCCTTTTCGCATATTCAAATTAATACACCCTTAATATTCAAAAATAATATGTAACTTGTTTTATCCCAATACTTTCCTAGCTATGGTTACAGATTCCTTTGCATCTTTAGCATAAAAATCTGCTTTAATCATATTTGCATATTCCTCATTAAGTACCGCTCCACCCACCATAACTACACAATCTGGCTTAGTCCTTTTTAGTTCAAATATGGTTTCTTCCATATTTTTAACAGTAGTAGTCATTAGTGCACTAAGTCCTATTAGCTTAACATTATTTCTAATAACAGCTTCTACTATCTTTTCCTTAGAAACATCTTTTCCTAAATCGATAATCTCATAGTTATAATTCTCCAGAAGTACCTTTACTATATTTTTTCCTATATCATGTATATCTCCTTTTACAGTAGCTAATACTATCTTTCCTTTTGAAATCTCAGCATCAGTTCCTTTTCTTAACTTATCTTTTATGACCTTGAAGGATTCTTTTACTGTTTCTGCAGATTGGATTAGTTGTGGAAGAAATATATGTCCATTTTCATATTTTTCTCCTACAATATCTAAGGCAGGAATTATATATTCATTTACAATTTCTAGTGGTTGTTTATTTTCTAATAACTTCACTGTAGCTATTTGGGCTTCTTCTTTAATACCATTTAATATTATTTTAAATAAATCATCTTGAATATTGTTTACATCTTTTTTTATAGATATTTGCTCTTTAGATATATTTTCATTATATTTTAAATATTCCTTTGCTCCCTTATCTTCATTCCATAAAACTTTAGAGGCTACTATTATGTCCATGATATCTTTATTTAAGGGATTTATTATAGGTAAATCCAAACCCGCAAATAAACTTGCTGCTAAAAATGTTTTATTTAGAATTTCCCTATTAGGTAATCCAAAAGATACATTGGATACTCCAAGTACAGTCTTTACATTTAACTTCTCTTTTACTAAGGAAAGTGCTTTTAAAGTTTCTTTAACATCTTCCTGTTGAGCAGCAGCTGTTAATGTTAAGCAATCTATATATATGTCTTTTTTATCTATACCATAACTTTCTGCTGTTTTTACTATTTTTTCAGCTATTCTAAATCTTTCTTCCCCACTTGAAGGTATTCCTCTGTCATCTAAAGTAAGCCCCACTACAGCAGCTCCATATTTTTTTACTATAGGTAATATATTTTCTAAAACTTTATTTTCTCCATTTACTGAATTAACTATAGCCTTACCATTATAATATCTTAATCCCATTTCTATAGCTTTAGCATTTGTAGAATCTATCTGAAGAGGTACGTCCAATATGGATTGTATTTCTTTAATAACCTTAACCATTATTTCTTCTTCATTTATTTCTGGAAGACCAACATTAACATCTAAAATATGGGCTCCTGCATCAACTTGAGCTATAGCCTCCCTTAGAATATAATCTATATCTCCATTTCTTAATGCTTCCTTAAATAATTTTTTACCTGTAGGATTTATCCTTTCTCCTATTACTTTGACCTGATCAATAATTACTGCTTTAGTAGGAGTGCATACACCACTTAAAGGACTATATTTCTTGTCTTTTATTTCTACTTTCTTTAAAGCTTTTACTAAACTTTCTATATGTCTATCTGTTGTACCACAGCATCCGCCTATTACTTTTACACCTTTTTCTTTAAACTTTGCTCCGTAAACTGCAAATTCTTCTGGTAAAATATTAAATATCGTATCACCCTTTATAATATTAGGTAATCCTGCATTAGGTTGGACCATTACAGGCACTTTAGATATGTTTAATATTTCGTCTATTATAGGTTCTATTTCTTTAGGTCCTAAAGAACAGTTAACTCCAAGAGCGTCTACGCCTAACCCTTCTAGTACCATTACCATAGATGTGGCATTGCACCCTGTGAAAGTCCTCTTGTCTGACTCAAAGCTCATTGTACAAAATACTGGCAAATCTGAATTTTCCTTAGCTGCTAATACTGCGGCCTTTGCTTCGTATAAGTCTGTCATGGTTTCTATTAATATTAAATCAACACCACTTTTTACCCCTTGAATAATCTGCCTTTTAAAAATACTATAGGCTTCATCGAAGGTTAAAGTCCCCATGGGCTCTAATAGTTCACCAATGGGACCTATATCTAAAGCTATATATGCTTGTTTATTCTTAGTAGCTATTTTTGCATTTTCTACTGCTGAATGAATTATTTTCTCTACACTAAAATTACTATTTTTAAGCTTAATTTCGTTAGCTCCAAAGGTGTTGGTAGTAATAACATTTGCACCAGCTTCAATATAAGCTTTGTGTATTTCAATTATTATTTTTGAATCAGTAATATTTAATATTTCTGGTAATTCACCTAACTTTAATCCACTACTTTGCAACATAGTACCCATAGCACCATCAAAAATTAAAATTCCTTCTTTCAATTTTTCTTTAATTTCCACATCTATCATCCCCTTTTCTAAACATACAATTAGAATATTTATTACACTGTAAACAGCTTATCTTTTTTATGCTATTATTCTCTCTTTTAACAACCCCTACTATGGCTGTAACGGATTTTCTTGGTATTAAAATACTATTAGAGGATGCAGTAAGCCCTATAGATTTTTCTGCACTGAGCATAGCGAGAAATTTTTTTTTGTATATCTATGGGTAAATCCCCATATCCAGGACTATACCTAGATGTTAGTGTATTGTTTTCATTTTGTACAACTTCCTCCAACTCTTCACATATTCTATCACATAGTTCTTCTATAGCTGTTGTAGCACAAGCATCTAGTATTAATGCCTTAGTCATGCTTATCTTTTCATAATATCTTATTTTTTCATCTACACTATTTCCTAGAGTTGCAGCCATTAAGATACAGATTTCTGATTTATCCAAGTGCTTTCTAATATCTTCTCCTGCTATACTAAAATTGCTATTTAAAATACATATTCTATCCTTCTCTTTCCTAATGTTAAAGAATTTATATACATATCTAGCTTTAATTAAACTTCTCATTTCATCCATTAATTCATCAATTAAATCATTAGTAACTTTATCTAAAACTTGATTTTTATAGCCTAAATATCTTAAAACCTCATGTTTATTTTGTAGAAATTTATCCATGGGCAAGCTCCACCTCCCTTATTCATTAATTATATATTAAATTACTTGTCTTTTATTTATAGAATTTAGTATTGATCCAATGCTATTAGTAATTCTTTTAGCTATATATGGATTGTTCATTGTATAAAGATGTATTCCCCTTACACCAGTAGAAACTAAATCTACTATTTGTTCTAATGCATAGGCTATTCCTGCATCCCTCAGTGCATCCTTATCATGCTCATATCTATTTATTATTTTTATGAACTTGGAGGGTAGATTAGCTCCACAAAGAGAAACTATCCTTTCAACTTGTTTTTTATTGGTTACTGGCATAATACCTGCTTGAATAGGTACCTCTATACTACTTTTCTCTACAGAATTTAAAAATTTATAGAAATAATTATTATCAAAGAATAACTGGGAAATTAAATACTCTGCTCCCGCATTCTCCTTTAATTTTAATATTTCAATTTCCCTCTCTATGTCTCTACTTTCAATATGTCCTTCAGGATAGCAAGCTGCTGCTATTCCAAATTCCTTGGTTTCCTTTATGTGGTTTATTAGTTCTTGAGAATTATTAAACTCCCCTACTGAGGGATTTCCTTCAGAAACATCTCCCCTCAAAGCTAATATATTTTCGATTCCATTTTCATTTAAACTTTCTAAAATTCCATTTATTTCACTTTTAGTAGAACCTATACACGTTAAATGTGCTAATGCCTCTATACCATATTTATTTTTAACTAAAGATGATAACTCACATGTTCTATTATTATTAACACTTCCACCAGCTCCATAGGTAATGCTAATATAGTCAGGATTCAAACCTTGTAATCCCTCTAAAGTATCGTATACAGTCTCTATTGATGATGTAGGTTTAGGTGGAAATATTTCAAAAGAAAAAACTACTTCTTTTTCCTTAAATAACTCTTTTATATGCATTTACTATACCCCCTCTTAGAATAATATAATATTTGTTATCTAATAACAGCATAAAACTCATCATTAATGAAGTTTTTAATGTTACTAATAAATCTACTTATTTTCACATAATCTATATCTTTAGAGGTAAATATAATATTTTCACCAGTTTTTATAATTTTATCAACTATTTTTTCTTCTTTAATAAGGTTTAATACCTTCTCATTTAATCCATATTTAGGACTTATTCTTATATAATATATATCTTTAACTAAATCTGTATTATTACATAACTTATCTTCTTCCTGATTTATTCCACAACTTCCATAATTATTATATATAATATCAAGAACATCACTTACCACAGCATTTGCTGTAGGTAGTTTACCCGCACCTGCACCATAAAATTTCAGCTCTCCTATATCATTCCCAATAATAGACACTAAATTATTAGCATCTTCTACCTTTGCATAAAATGAATCCTTAGACAAAATATTGGGCTCTACAGATAAATAATAGTTATTTTCATTAAATAAAGCCTTTGCTAATAGTTTTACCGTATATCCTAATTCCTTTATTGCCTTTATATCTACTGCCTTAATAGTTCTAATGCCTCTACAGTAAATATCTTCTTCTTTTATTTCTCTTTTAAAGGCTATGGTAGATAAAATTGCTAATTTTCTTCTAACATCATATCCATCAATATCATCCGTTGGATCCGCTTCCGCATAACCTAACTTTTGAGCAATATCCAGTGCCTGTGAAAAGTCTAGGTTTTCTTTAATCATCTTACTTAATATAAAGTTAGAAGTACCGTTTAATATACTATTTATCTCTTTAATATCATTTAAGGTTACTTGTTGTTTTAAAGGTTTAACAATAGGAACACCACCTGCCACACTAGCTTCATATAAAAATGCTCTTTTATTTTTATTTGCTAAATCTATAAGTTCCTTCATATGCCTTGCAACCACCGCCTTATTTGCAGTTATAACATGTTTCCCTTTTATTAAAGCATATTTTATATATTCATAAGCTTCTTTTATTCCCCCTATAGCTTCTATGACTATATCTATATCTGGATCATCTAAAATAAAATAAGGATTATCTGTTAGTTTATTTTTACACTCCTTTATACTCCTATCCTTATTTATATCTTTAATAAGAATTTTACTTATAGATAGTTCATCACCCACTAATGTTCTAAAAATCCTTTTTCTTTTATATATAATTTCATAAACTCCTGTGCCTACAGTTCCAAATCCTAATAATCCTATATTCATAAAAATATCACTCCTCTTTTAATATAATTAGTTGCATATTTTAACTTTTTACTAAACATTCTCTTACCCAATTTGAGAATAAACGCTGTGAATTACTACTCCAATCTAAGTCAATTTCTTGGCTAGAATCATCACTTGGAAAATAATTTTTAGGTACACTTATATTAAATCCACTTTTTATATCTCTTTCATATTCCTTTTTTAAAGTACAGCTCTCATACTCAGGATGTCCTGTAATATAGATTTGTTTTTTATCTCTAGTGCTTACTATATAGATACCTGATTCTTCTGATTCGCATAGGACTTCTAATTCTTTTATTTTTTCTATATCCTGTTTTCTAACTCTCCCATATCTTGAATGAGGAACTATAAATCCATCACTAAGCTCTTTTAATAGAGGCTCCTTTTTATTTACAATTACATGAGGAAAAACTCCGAAGATCTTTTCTGTTGTTACACATTTATTTATTCCAAAATTGTGATATAATCCTGCTATTGTTGCCCAACATATATATAATGTAGACTTAACCTTTTTATTAGAATAATCAATTACTCTCTGTAGTTCCTTCCAGTATTCGATATCATTAAAATCTAAAAATTCTAAGGGAGCTCCCGTAATAATAGCGCCGTCATAATTACTATTTGCTACCTGACTTATGGATTTATAATGTTTCTCTAAATAGGTTTTATCTGTATTTCGTGGTGTATGGGTTTTCATATACAAGAAATCTACCTTTATACTTGTATTCATATTGCCAAATATACTTAAAAACTGAAATTCTGTTTCACACTTTTTAGGCATTAAATTTACAATTAAAATACGTATCACATCTGAATGGTAACTGTGAGAAGCATCTTCTATTTGGATTCCATGTTCAATTAACTTATTTACTGATAAAAGATTTTTATCTATTATTAAGGACATTCCATCACCATTCCTTTAAAACTGCTTTTTTAAGAGCTTGATCTATATCTTCTATAAGGTCATCCACATCTTCTATTCCAATAGAAAGTCTTATCATATCTGATGTAACTCCGGCATTTAATTGTTCTTTTTCATTTAATTGAGCATGAGTAGTACTTGCTGGGTGTATTACAAGAGATTTTGCATCTGCAACATTAGCAAGATGAGAAAATATGCTAAGTGATTCAATAAATCTTACTCCTTCCTTTACTCCACCTTTTATCCCAAATGTAAATATGGAACCAACACCCTTTGGAAAATACTTTTGTGAAAGAGCATAATATTTATTACCTTCTAAACTAGGATAATTTACCCATGATACAAGTGGATGTCGTTGTAAAAACTCCGCAATCTTTTTAGCATTTGACACATGTCTTTCTACTCTCAATGAAAGAGTCTCCAGTCCTTGTAAAAATAAAAATGAGTTGAAAGGACTTAAGGCTGCTCCTGTATCCCTTAAAAGTTGCACTCTAGCTTTCACAATATAAGCTGCTGCTCCTATATCTTTAGCATAAACTATACCGTTATAACTAGAATCTGGTTTGTTAAGCTCAGGGAATCTCGGGTTATTCAACCATTGGAATTTTCCAGAATCTACAATTATTCCACCTATTGAAGTTCCATGTCCCCCTATAAACTTTGTTGCAGAATGAACTATAATATCAGCTCCATGTTCTATTGGACGTATAAGGTATGGTGTCCCAAATGTATTATCTACAATTAGTGGTATATTGTGCTCATGAGCAATGTTAGCTACCTCTTCAATATCAATAAGATTTATCCCTGGATTTCCTATAGTTTCCAAATAAATAGCCTTAGTTTTGTTACTTATAGACTTTCTAAAATTTTCTATGATATCTGGATTTACAAATACGGTTTTAATACCTAACTTAGTAAGAGTTGTAGATAAAAGATTGTATGTGCCTCCATATAAAGTGCTAGCTGCAACTATTTCATCTCCTACTCCTGCTATATTAATTATTGCGTATGTGATTGCAGCAGAACCAGATGCAACTGCAAGAGCTCCCACACCCCCTTCTAAAGCTGCCACTCTTTTTTCAAAAACATCCGTTGTTGGATTCATTATTCTAGTGTAAATATTTCCTTCTTCCTTTAAAGCAAATAGATTAGCTCCATGCTCAACGCTATTAAAAACATAGGATGTAGTCTGGTATATGGGAACTGCTCTAGAGCCTGTTGCACTATCTACTTCCTGACCTCCATGAACTTGTAACGTATCAAATTTAAATTTTCTTTCTCCCATTTTAATCTCTCCTTAAAATATTTTATTAGAAAACATAAAATCCCCTTTCATCTAAATCTAAATAATCTAGATGAAAGGGGATTTACATACAAGGGTACCCATGTTATAGCTCCCTCTCATCTTTCTCTAAATTTGTAAAATTAGAGTAGGAATTGGCACCTTTTCAGACAAATGGGTCTGAAGGTTGCCGAGGTTTCATAGGGCCTATCCCTCCACCTCTCTTGATAAGAGTTTCATTATTAAATTTTAAATAGTATAATTTCTGAAAACAATTTAAAAACAAAAAACCTCTTTCACTGAAAGAGGTTGTAACAATCGTCTTCTTATCTTTCAGCTCATACTGTAGGATTTAGCACCATATATGTAGATGAACACATTGGTTGCTGGGCTTCATAGGGCCTATCCCTCCACCTCTCTTGATAAGTATTATATTAAATATTTTATTACATATCATTATAATGACTATGAATATCTATGTCAATAGATTTTTTATTTAATAGCTAATTAAACCATAGAGTATTAAAGTAAATACTATATATCCATAGATTTAATAAGGAGACTTGATTCTTTTGCCATATTTAACCTTAAATAATTAAGTCTGTTATTTGATTACCTATAAATTAGTATGCTATAATAAGCTCACTACATTTTAAAATAAGGGGGAATATAAGAATGGACGGGAGCCCCAGTGGCAGTTTTATTCTAATCTTTTTACTAATCTTAATAAATGCTTTCTTTGCATCTGCAGAGATGGCAATTGTATCTTTAAACAAAACTAAACTAAATCTTTTAGCGGATGAAGGTAATAAGAAGGCCTTACTTCTTCAAAAAATTTTAAAGGATCCTAATAATTTCTTATCTACTATCCAAGTAGGAATTACCTTTGCAGGTTTCTTTGCATCTGCTTCAGCAGCTACATCTATTTCTGTAGGCTTTTCAGATACACTATCTGGATTTGGTATACCATACAGTGATAAAATAGCTCTAGTTGTTATAACCTTGCTTATATCTTATCTAACGTTAGTTCTAGGAGAACTAGTTCCAAAGAGAATAGCTCTTCAAAATTCAGAGAAGGTAGCTATGTTTTCTATAAAAGCTATAGTTCTTATAGCTAAATTTACTAAACCTTTCGTATGGTTTTTATCTTGCTCCACTAATCTTATAATGAAACTCTTTGGAATTAAGACAGATGGTATGGAAGATCAGGTTTCAAGAGAAGAAATCAGAAGTCTTATTGAAATTGGCCAAGAACAGGGCGCTATTAATAAGATAGAACGTGAGATGATTGATGGTATAATTGAGTTTGATGACACCATGGCTAAAGAAATTATGACACCAAGAACAGAGGCTTATCTACTAGAAGTAAATGATTCCATTAAAGACAACATAAGTTATATCCTGAGTGAAAGTTTTTCTAGAATACCTGTCTATGATAAGGACTTTGATAATATTGTAGGCGTGCTTTATATGAAAGATATATTTGCAAGTATAGTAGAAAAGGGCATAGATAATATTTCTATTAAAGATATAATGAAAAAACCTTATTTTGTTCCTGAGACAAATTCTATTGATAATTTATTCAGAGAACTTCAGACAAACAGGAATCATATGGCTATATTAATAGATGAATATGGTGGATTTTCAGGTATTGTTACCATAGAAGACATTATTGAAGAAGTAATGGGAGAAATTTGTGATGAATATGATGATGAACAACCTGAAATAGAAAAAGTAGATGAGGAAAACTATATAGTTAGTGGATTACTTACTCTATCTGATTTGAATGATTTTTTAAATCTCTCTTTAGATTCAGAGGTTGCAGATACCATAGGTGGTTTATTCCTTGAAACCTTTGGAACTTTCCCTAAGGACACAAATAACCATCAAGTTCAAATAGATAATGTAACCCTAAAACTTTTAGCCTTAGATGATAGAAGAATAGATAAGATTCATCTTATAATAAATAAAAGCAACAACATTGAATTTTAATTTAAAGTAATTACTTAAATTGAATATAAATTTGGCTATCTAAAAAAACTAATACCATTAAATAAATTTACACTTATATTGTTAGGTGCAAATTTATTTTTATAGTATTAGTTAATTATTTGAAGATAGCCTTTTTTATTAATTATTCAAACTGAGAATTATATAATTGACTATAAAAACCCTTTTGTTTTAATAACTCCACATGAT
This sequence comes from Clostridium sulfidigenes, assembly GCF_000732635.1. GTDB lineage: Bacteria > Bacillota > Clostridia > Clostridiales > Clostridiaceae > Clostridium_J > Clostridium_J sulfidigenes. Next base: position 38,644 of record NZ_JPMD01000017.1, read on the forward strand.
TTCCTTGTTCAACTATATTCCCATTATTAACCACTAGAATATGATCTGCATTCCTTATGGTAGAAAGCCTATGTGCAATTACAAAGCAGGTTTTATCCCTCATTAAATTTCTCATGGCTTGCTGAATTTGAACTTCTGTTCTAGTATCAACATTAGAAGTTGCTTCATCTAAAATAAGCATCTTTGCATCCAAAAGCATAGCCCTTGCTATGGTTAGTAATTGTTTTTGTCCTTTAGATACATTAGCTCCATCATCAGTAATTACTGTATCATAGCCCTTAGGAAGTCTTTTTATATATGAATGAATTTTAGCTGCCTTAGCTGCTTCTACCACATCTTCCATAGTTGCATTTTCATTGCCATAAGCAATATTTTCAAATATACTTCCTTCAAATAGCCATGTATCTTGAAGTACCATAGCATAAGCTTTTCTTAAACTCTTACGTGTAACCTGTGATATTGAATTTTCATCTACCTTAATATCCCCTTCATTAACATCATAGAACCTCATGAGAAGATTAATTAAAGTAGTTTTTCCTGCTCCTGTAGGGCCTACTATAGCAATCATACTTCCAGCAGGTACATTCATACTAAGATTCTTAAGAATAATCTTATTCTTATTATATCCAAAGGAAATATTCTCTACCTTCACATTTCCTTCCATATCCACAAGCTCTTTAGCTCCTTCCTTATCTGCTACCTCTGACAACTCATCCATTAATTGAAAAATTCTTTCAGCAGCAGAAAGTGAGGATTGAAATTCTCCCATGATATTAGCAGCTTCATTAATAGGTCCTGAAAATTTTCTAGAATATAGTACAAAGGAAGATATGTTTCCTAAAGTCATTTGTCCAAAAAGATACATAATAGCCCCAAAAATACTGATAAGAGTTAGGGATAAATTATTCATAAAGTTAACTGAAGGACCAACCATAGAACCATAATAATCAGCACGATAATAAGCATTTACTGCTTCTTCATTTTTACTTGCAAATTTTTTCTTTGTGTTTTCTTCTTGATGATAAGCCTTTAAAGTCTTTTGACCTGATACAAACTCCTCTACCATTCCATTAAGTTCCCCTAATTTTCTTGAACGATTACGAAACATTGGTCTTGTTACCCTGGTTATTCTTTTAGTAAGTATAATAGACATAGGAACTGTAAATACAAATACTAAAACTAACTTTTCAGATATCATAACCATAGACCCAAAGGATATAATCACAGTAATTATACTTGAGCAAATGCTCACTAAATCAGATGTTAAGGTAGAATTTAAAGTATCCACATCATAGGAAATTTTACTTATGATATCTCCTGTTGCATGGGTATCAAAATATCCCACTGGAAGAGATAATAATCTATCAAATAAATCTTTTCTTAGTCTATAGGATATTCTCTTACTAATTTCTAGCATAAGTACTGATAAAATATAAGCTAATATAGAAGATAAAATATAAAATCCAATCATAAGTCCACAGTAATAATATATCTTAGAAAAATTTACTGCCCCTCTTCCAACATTTATATTATCTATAGCATAACCTGATAACATTGGACCAATTAAGGCAAATACGTTAGAGCCTATGGATAATATAATTGCTATGATAATTAATATCTTATATTCAAATAAATAGGACATTACTCTTTTTAATGTATTCCTTTTTCTATCTTTCATATATTATAAATGTCCTCCCTTTTTACTTTGATTTCCATAACTTACTCTCCCATCTGAGACTTATGAATTTCTTTGTATACATCACAACTTTCAATAAGTTCTTCATGAGTTCCATACCCTACAACATAACCATCTTCTAATACACAGATTTGGTCTGCATTAAAAATCGAACTAATTCTTTGAGCAATCATTATAGTTGTAGTATCTTTAAAATGTTCTGTAAGATTTTTTCTTAGTACAGCGTCTGTCTTATAATCTAAAGCACTAGAAGAATCATCTAAAATTAATATTTCTGGGTGTGCTGCTATGGCTCTGGCTATAAGCATTCTTTGTTTTTGTCCACCACTTAAATCTGCACCTCTTACTGCAACTTTAGTATTAAAGCCTTCTGCCTTGCCTTCAATAAACTCAGTTGCCTTAGCATAATCTGCTGCTGATCTTATAGCACTATTCTCTAGAGTTCTTCCAAACCTAATGTTTTCATAAATTGTATCCGTGCTTATAAAATCGTTTTGAAATACCACTCCAAACTTTTCTCTTAATTTTTTCATATTAATAGATCTAATATCTTGTCCATTTATATAAATAGAACCCTGATCTACATCATAAAATCTCATTAATAATTTAATTAAAGTAGATTTTCCTGAGCCTGTAGCCCCTATAATACCTAGAGTTTCACCTTTTTTAACTCCAAAGGTTATATTACTCACATTTTCTTCTTTATGATTATAAGAAAAAGAGACATTTCTAAATTCAATAGCATAATCTGTATTTATAATTGGTATGTTCCTAATTGGTAATTCTTCTTTCTCATTTAGTATTTCGGTAATACGCTTTGCGGAAGCACTTGCTTTGGAGTAATTAGTAAATACTCTAGAAATAAATAAAAGGGAATTTAATATTAAAGTTACATATGTTAAAAATGCAATTATTGCTCCTGGTTTAATGGCTCCACTATTTACTCTGTAAGCTCCAGCCAAAATAACAAATACTGTCCCCACATTTAAGCAAAGGTTCATTACTGGATTTAGTATAGCCATAACCATACCACTCTTCTTTTCTTGAATTACTGTAGCATCATTCCGAGCATTAAATCTTTCCTTCTCATGTTCTTCCTTTGATAAAGCCTTAATTACACGAATTCCTGTAACATCTTCACGAACTACACGTACAAAATCATCTACTTTTTTCTGAACAATTGAATACATAGGGATACCTACTTTTGATATGTACATAATAGTGATAAAAATAATAGGCATTACTGAAATCATTACTAAAGTTAGTAATGGATCTAATGTCAATGTTATAATTATTCCACCAATAAGCATTATTGGAGCTCTAATACCTAGTCTTTGCATCATTCCCACCATCTGATGGATGTTATAAGTATCCGTGGTAGCTCTAGAAATTAAAGAAGGTAGTGTAAAAGCATCCACTTGTCTATCAGAAAGACATATCATTTTAGAGAATAAATCATTTCTAACTCGCTCTGTGGTATCTCTTGCCACCTTTGAAGCCATTCTGTTAGCTAATATATTAAAAGTTACTGCACAAATGGCACATAAAAGCATAATTCCACCCCAAATTAAAATTAGAGATACCTGCTTTAATGGAATAATTTCATCAATCATATAAGACAAAATCCATGGAATTGCTAGTTCTACAATAGTTCCAGTAAACTTTATTGAAAATCCTATAAGCATGTTTACTCTATAAGGTTTTAAATACTTAAATATTTGCTTCATAATATTCCACCTTTAAGATATAATATATTTCGTTTTCCTAAATATATTATATCTTAAAGTTTTTAAAAAATCTATTTTAAAATTCAGAAATTTGCTTTAGCAATTTATAGTTCTAAAGGTTTACCTAATAATTTTTAGATGATAGAATAATAAGAATAAGGAGGTGCCATGTTGAGAGAAATAGATTATATGGCTATAGATGCTGATAATAATCAGGATCTATTAAATAGTTTCATTGAGCAAAATGAATTGTTTATTTTGAAATGTACATCAAGAATAACCCGAAAATACATAACTAAAAGTGATGATGAATGGTCTGTTTCACTTCAGGCATTTGTACAAGCAATTAAAGGCTACGAATTAATTAAAGGAAATTTTCTCAGTTTTGCCGAGCTTATAATTCGTAGGCGTCTTATTGATTATCTTAGGCTTCAGAAGAAATATAACTTAGAATTATCCGTAAATCCTGCCATATTTAATTGTCAGTTAGACGAAAATGAAAATGATAAAGATATTGCACTTGGACTTGCAGTAGCAGAAAAGATAATTCACCAAGAAAATTATACACTAAAATTTGAGATTGAAGCTGCAAATGAAGTATTTTTCTATTATGGCTTTTCTTTTTTAGATTTATCTACATGTTCACCTAAAGCTAAAAAGACAAAGTCGTCCTGTGCAAAAGTTGTAGTATATTTACTCAATAACCCAATATTAATTAATGAATTACAAAGTTCAAAACAACTACCATTAAAAATAATTGAAAAAAATTTAAATGTACCCCGAAAAATATTAGAACGTCACCGAAAATATATAATAGCAGCAGTAGAGATACTATCCGGAGAGTATCCAAATCTAGCTTACTATTTCAGGTACATCAGAGAGGAGATTAATAAATGAAATCTGTTGTTGTAGAAATCAAGGCTGGCTATGCTGCAGTCCTTTCTGAAGATGGCTGCATATCAAAAGTAAAAGATAAAAATTATATCGTTGGGCAGGTGATTGAGATGAAAAATAACAATTTGAAAAATATAAATAAATTGGTAATGTGTTCTGCTTTAACAGCTATGATTGCAATTGTAGGAGGCATAACACTATGGGCCTATAAAACACCTTACTCCTATGTGAGTTTAGATGTAAATCCTTCTATTGAATATTCTTTAAATCGTTTTGACAAGGTAATTAGTATAACTGCAGTTAATGATGATGGTCAGGAAATTCTTAATGAACTTGAATTGGACAAGCTTGAAGATCAAAAAATTGAAGATGCAGTTGCTGAAACCGTTAATCAAATTAGTGAAGATGGTTATTTTGATAATAGCATTGATAATGACATTGATGGTGGAATTATTATTGCAACTTCTGGTGAAGATCAAGAAAAATCAGATGAACTTGCTGAAAAACTACAAGAAAGTTTAGAAACTGAAATTGAAGAAATAGGTGAAGATATTACCCTTGAAACTATAAGTGTTGGATTTGAACGAGTACAAAAAGCCAAAGAACTTGGTGTAACACCAGGCAAACTAAATTTAGTTGAAAAACTACAAAATAGTTCTTCAAATCCAGAAAGCATTATTCTTGAAGAGTGGTTAAATAAACCTGTTAAAGAAATTATGAGTGCTATAAAGGAAAATAAGAAAGCTAAAATAGAACAAACTGAAACTTCTGATGAAGATGAATCTACTGAAGAATCAACTACAGATAGTACAGAAGTAGCAGATGAAATAAAAACTGATAAAGCCCTAACTAAAGAAGCTGAAAATACCAATGATACTAAAGCTACGCAGGAAAGAGCTAGCCAAAAATCTCAGAATAAAATAGAAAAAGCTACTAACAAGCTTGAAAAGACTGAGAATAAAGCTAATAAAAAAATCTGAAGTAACTGAGAAAAAAAAATAACAACAATGCTGAAAAACCTAAAGAAAAAAATACCTAACAAGCCTGAGAAATCTAAAGAAAAAACACCTAACAAACCTGAAAATCCAGGAAAAAAAGGTAATGAAAAATCAAATAAAAACTAATAATAGTTTTTATATATATTACTTATATAACTAAAGATAAAAATATAATTTAAACAAACTAAAGATAAAAACATAAATTAAATAAACTAAAGATAAAAACATCGTAAAGTACAAAAAAATACAAAGAGTATGCCCCTAATGCCCCCATACTCTTTGTATTTTTATATGCCTATAAATATCCCTGAAACCCGCATAAACAGAACAACTATTTAACTAGTTTAATAGTTAAATATCTATATATAATACTAGTTTAATATTTACATATTTATTTTACTGTTATTCTATTTTAAAATTATACTTAAAATATTCTTCTATACTTTCAAAGCAAATATCTATCATAAATTCTATTTCATCTTTACTTATTACATAAGGAGGTATGAAATAAAGTACATCACCTATAGCTCTTAATAGTAACCCTTTCTTCAATGCTATTTTATAAATCTTATAACCTACTCTACTTTGCCAAGAATATCTCTCCTTGGTACCTCTATCCTTTACTATTTCAATAGCAGTTATCATGCCTATACTTCTTACTTCTCCTATATGACTACAATTCTTTCCTCTTTCTATTGTAAGTTTTTCTATTAATCTTCCCTTAAATTTATTATTTTCTATTATATTTTCTTCTTCAAATATTTTTAGATTTTCTAAAGCAATAGCACAAGCCATAGCATTTCCTGCATAGGTATGACTATGTAAAAAAGATTTTCTTTCTGAGTAATCAGCATAAAAACAATTATATATTTCATTAGTAGTCATAACTACAGACATTGGCATATATCCTGCAGAAATCCCCTTTGAAAGGCACATAAAATCTGGACTTATATCTGCATGATTACATGCAAACATCTCTCCTGTTCTTCCAAATCCCATGGCAATTTCGTCTACTATCAAATGTACATCATACTTATCACAAAGATTACGAAGCTTTTTAAGATAAATAGGTGAATAAATTTTCATTCCTGCTGCACCTTGAACCATTGGCTCAACTATTACAGCACTTATCTCTTCATGATTTTCAACTAAACATTTTTCCATAGCTTCAAAGCATCTAGCACTACATTTATCTCTAGTACAGCCATATTTACACCTATAACAATCTGGTCCATCAATCCTAAGAGTATCTAAAAGTAAGGGTTTATATATCATATTAAAGGCATCAATATCACACACAGATAGAGCACCTAAAGTTTCTCCATGATAGGCATCACTTAAAGCTACAAATTTTTTCTTTTTAGTTTTATTTCTTTGCATATTATAGTGAAAGCTCATCTTTAAAGCTATTTCCACTGCAGAAGATCCATTATCTGAATAAAATACTTTATTTAATCCTTCTGGTGTTATACTTACTAACTTTTCTGCTAAGTCAATAGCCGGTTTATTTGAAAAATTAGCAAAGATAACATGTTCTATTTCATCAATTTGATTCTTTATGGCTTTATTTATTCTTTTATTGCTATGACCTAGGGTATTTGTCCACCAAGATGATATACAATCTAAATACTTATTTCCATGAATATCATAAAGCCAAACACCTTCTCCTCTTTCAATAACTATAGGATTAAGCTCTTCGTAATCCTTCATCTGTGCACAAGGATGCCATATATATTCTAAATCTCTTTTTACATAATCCTTCATATAAACACCTACCCTTTACTACAATTCTTCCATCCATTCTATAATACTTTTATCATTAAAAATCCTTGATGCAACAGTTCTTATATTATCTATATTACCTTTATCCAAGTTATCTATAGTTTTAAATTTACCTACAATAGAAATTCCAGTAAGTTTTCCTATAACCTTAATATTGTCTTGAGTTATATAATTGTCTTCATAATTATTTATAATAATTCCTTTTACTTTGATTCCCATGGACTCTATATATTTCACAGTAAGTACTGTGTGATTTATTGTTCCCACTCCACCTCTAGCTACAACCACGGTACTCATATTTAAATCCTTAATAAGGTCACCTAGTGTATATATTTCTTCATCTCGATTTATTAGAGGACATATTATACCACCACTACCTTCTGTAATTATAAAATCATATTTTTCTTTTAGCTTCTCAAATTTAGCCTTTATAATATTTAGCTCAATAGGATTATCTTCTATTTGGGCAGCTAAATGTGGAGATATCGCTGTCTTAAATATATATGGAGTTATATTTTCATAGGGTTCCTTTAATCCACTAACCTGGCTTACTAAGTCAGTATCTCCAGGAATTAGTTTATTACCTTCTTCTATAGCCCCACTTAAAGCTCCCTTAAAATATGTTGCTCTGTGCCCTTTACTTCTAAGGACATGAAGCAGTCCTGCAGTTACAACAGTTTTTCCTACATCTGTATCCGTTCCAACTACAAATATCCCCTTAGCCATTACTTCTAACCTCCAACTTTAGTTCACTTATCATTTTCTTATCATCACATATTTTATTACCAGAAGTGGTTAAATAATTTCCAGTAATAGTAGCATTTGCACCTGAGTTAAAGCATTCTTTCCCCAAATCCCTAATGAGATTTCTACCACCAGCTAATCTGATTAAAGCTTTAGGGTTTATAAACCTAAAAATAGCAATGGTCTTTAAAATATCCCCTTGACTTAAATTTTTAGAATCTTCAAGAGGAGTACCTTTTACAGGATTAAGTACATTCACCGGAATAGACATAATCGTTAATTCTTTCAATTCAAAAGCAAGATTGATTCTATCAACCCAACTTTCACCAAGTCCAATAATTCCTCCTGAACATACAGGTATACCTGCCTTCTGTGCAGCCTTTATGGTATCTATTCTTTCTTCATAACTATGAGTTGTACATATTTCCTTATAAAATTCCCTACTTGTTTCTAAGTTGTGATGGTACATAGTTATTCCTCTTGCCTTTAACTTAAGTAGCTTATCATAATCAAGTATTCCTAAAGAGGCACATAACTCAATCTTTAATTCCCTATTAAGGTTTTCATATATATCTAAAACCTTCTCAAAATCGTTACTTGTAATCCCTCTACCACTAGTAACTAAAGAGAATCTATTTACTCCCTCTGATTCATTTTCCTTTGCTAACTTTAATGCTACTTCCTTTGAAGCTAAATCATAGACTTCTGCACTAGTATTATAATGAACAGATTGCGCACAGAATTTACAATCTTCAGAACATCTACCTGACTTTGCATTCATGATAGAGCAAAGATCTACCTTATTACCGCAAAAGGTTTTTCTTATATTATTAGCACTAAGACATAATTGTTCAATGTCATCATTATTTCTAAGCTCTGTTAATGTCATTGCTTCTTGAAAATTTATGTATTCACCTGATAAAATTCTTATCTCTAAATCCTTAATAAAACTTTTCATACTTCAAGCCTTCTTTCACTTTTATTAAATGTATCCAAACCTTTTGAATATAGGTACTATTTTTATTGCTACATACGCTGCAAAGGCTGTTAAAATCAAATCTCCAGATATGCATAGTACAAAGCCATTAAAAAATGCAAAATATAGTGACATTGGTTGTCCTAGATATAAGTTATAGCTAACATAAAGATATATAACTCCAAATAAATAAATAAAAAACAGTCCAGCTAAAAGCATCCCCATAGCTTTAATAAAACTTAATTCCTTAATCTTTTCTCTTATCTTTCCTATGACATAAGCTGCCACTATAAATCCTATAAGATATCCAAAGGTAGGTTTAAATACATAGCTAAGCCCTCCCCCTTCAGTAAATACTGGTACACCTGCAAGTCCAACCATAACATAAATTATTTGGGATAGTGCGCCGAGTTTAGATCCTAAGATAACTCCTGCTAAGGCACAAAATAAGTATTGAAGAGTAAAAGGCACATAAGGTATTGGTATTTTAATAAATGCACCAATAGCAGTTAAGGCTGCAAACATAGCTACTAAAATCAAATTTCTCGTATTCTTGGTAGTTTTCATAATTCTCTCCTTAGAATGTTTACTTTATAGTGAAATTATAATTAAGAATTCTTTTATTGTCAACTTATAAATTTATTATAGTTTACAATTTTATTGTAGATATATTCCATTACCTGAACTAAAAATACACTAGGTATTATTAACAAGTACATAAAAATTAGAGAGCATGCTCTTTATATAGCAATGCTCTCTAATTTATCAAGTATTATATTTATTATTTTTCATAGGCTCTAATTCAAAATTCTCTTCTGATTTTCACCAAAAGTTTAGCCTGTGCTTTAATATTTAACTAATTTTCAAGTAGCCTTTTTACTGGAACATAAATCTCCATAATCGTGTCTGTTCGATAATGGCAACGCTCATCATAAAATTCAAAATCTAATTTATCTTCGTCATAAATATATCCACTATCTTTAAACCATTCTTCAAATATATATTTCCAAGTTTCTTTAATCACTTCTGAAAACTTATCTTGGTTAGGGTCTACAGTAACATCCACTGGAGGAGTTGTAAATACTGCATACTCCGCCTCTGGTACTTCCACTGTAATCATATCCTCTGTAACTTTAGAGAAATCCTCAACAATGACTCCTAAAAGATAGCATACATTTCCCCCTTTATCAGTTGGAACGCATAGACCAACTTCCCCATGATTAGGAGGATTTAAGATTTCATACATCTTTGTTTCTAAATTTTCTCCATCATAATTACTCCAAAAGGATGCAATATCCTTTGTATAACTTGTTCCTCCAATATTAGTATTTATTCCATATCCAGCTACCTTAAAAGCTGGCTTTTTAACAATAATAGGCTTCATAATATAACCTCCAATTTTAAATGTTATTCCCTTATTAAAGTATCCATCCATTCTAGCTATATATTGTGTTGGACTATATCCAAAAGCTTTCCGAAAGGACTTTGAAAATCCACTAGGTGTTTCAAATCCATATTCAAGGGCAATATCAATAATTTTTCTTCCTTTAAATAGTTCTAATGCTGCTAATGATAGCTTACGTTTTCTAAGGTACTCCATTATAGATATACCTTTACATAAAGTAAAAACTCTACAAAAGTGGTTTACAGAATACCCCACATAATCAGCAACTTCACTCACCGTAATAGCTTCCTTAATATTATTTTCTATAAATTCAATACATCTATCAATGTCTTTACTGTAATTCACTTTTATCACAACCTTTTCCCTAGGGTATCTTTATTATATCAAGACTTTAAAATTTAAGCTGTTCCTAATTTGCTAAAATCTAAATTTAAAACCCAATATTCACTTTTGAATATTTTAATGGTATATTGATTTTAAAGAAATTTAGTGTAATATTATTAAAAATGACTTATCATCTAATAAATAAGGATGTGATTATTCATGAGTGAAAATAAAAAATGTAACTGCGATAATTGTCTTCATAAATTATGTGTAGAAAGAGTTCCAATTTTCTCTGGTTTAAATTCTGAAGAATTAAGTAAAGTAGCTACCTTAATTGTAAAAAAGCAATATGAAAAAGGTGAGCTAATTATAATGGAAGAAAGCTATTTAGAAAATTTAATCATTATAGATAAAGGTAAAGTAAAAGTATTTCGTTATACTATTGAAGGCAAAGAGCAAATTCTATATATATTTGATCATGGTGACTTCTTTGGTGAAAAAAATCTCTTAAATAATCAACAATCTACCTATAATGTTGAAGCATTAGAAACTACTTATATTTGCATGATAAATAAAAATGACTTTCAAAATCTTTTAATTAATTATCCTAAAATAGGGATTAAAATCATAGAAGAATTATGTAGTCGAATGGATAAAATAGAAAGCTCAGTACAGAATATGGGTACTAAAAACATAGAGTGGCGTATAAATTCACTACTTCTTGATTTTGCAGAAAGGTATGGTAAAAAACATCCTAATGGTGTTATTGTAGAGCTCCCATTAAGTCGTGAAGGAATAGCTAATTATATAGGTACTGCTAGAGAAACGGTTAGTAGGAAATTAAGCGTACTACAAGATGAAGGTGTCATTGATATGATAGGAAATAAACAGATTTTAATAAGAGATATAGATGCTTTAATGAATTAAAAAATAAAAATAATTAGATAGTTTGTTTTAAAACTATGACTCCAGTCACAGAATATTTTATATAACTAATATATTATAGAGTTATAAACAAGAAATCTTTAAATAAACTGTATTGGAGGAATATATATGAATAAATTTAATAGTTCTCAAACCGTAGGAGAAATTGTTTCAATTATGCCTAAGGCTAGTGAAATTTTCAAACAATATAAAATCGATTTTTGCTGTGGAGGTAATAGACCCCTTGAAGAGGTACTCTACGAATTACATCTTGATGAAAATCTAATATTAAATAAAATAAATGAGACTTTTGAAGAAAGTAATAATACAAAAGAAGTATCCATGGATTTTAGAGCATTGACATCAAGTGAATTAATTGACCATATTGAAAATACTCATCATGCCTATACTAAAAGAGTACTTCCTGAATTAGGAGAGTTAACAACAAAAATAATGAGAGTTCATGGTATAAACCATAATGTACTATTTAGAGTCCATAAGCTCTTTTCAATGCTTAAAACTGAGTTAGAACAACATTTGCTTAAAGAAGAACAAATTCTTTTCCCATTAATTAAAGAATATGATAAAAATCCAAGTGTTAATCAACTTCAAAAAATTAATGAAGTAATTAATGAAACCGAGGAGGAGCATGAAGGTGCTGGAGATATTTTAAAGGAACTTAGAAAAATTACCAATGATTTCAAAGTTCCTAATGACGGTTGTAATACCTATGTTATAACTTTTAAAATTATTGAAGAACTAGAGAGTGATTTATTCCAGCATATTCACCTTGAAAACAATATTCTATTTAAGAGAATGAACTTGGATGTTAACAAACATCTATAAGTAATTTTCATAAAACAAAAAAATTTAAAAGCCTAAGGATAATTTATTTCCTTAGGCTTTTTATCATTTTATTCCATACTTGTTTTATATCTTTACATTTTCTCTGATTTCTTATTTATTTAAAAGCTCTTTATCTGGAGTTACAAGAATTTTCACATGTTTTTTCTTTTCAGGACCTGTCAAAGCTCCAAAGCCTTCTTCAACTATATCTTCAAGTGCTATTTTCTTAGTTATATATCCTTCTGCCTTAATTCTTCCATCGCTCATTTGCGCAATTGTTGCCGGAAACTCATGTCTATAGGCTAAAGTTCCTACTATTTTCTTTTCAGAAAATACTAATACATTAGGATTAAAGTTTATTCCATCTTCCCAAATACTTGTTATTACCATAGTTCCTTCATATTTTAAACTATCTAAGCCTATATCAAAGCCTATCTTTGCTCCTGTAGTTTCAAAGGCCACATCTACACCTGTTCCACCAGTAAGTTTTTTAACCTCCATAGCTATATCAACTTCATTTGGATCAAGAACAACATCTGCTCCTGCCCTCTTTGCATATTCCTGTCTTATTGATTTTCTTTGTAACACTACTACTAATTTTGCTCCTGCTGCTTTTAAGCATTCAATAGTTGCAAGACCTATTGGTCCTGAACCAAGTACTATGGCAGTATCTCCTGTTTTAAAATTAGCAATTCTAATAGAATGAAGTGCTACCGCCATTGGTTCTACTAAAGCTCCTTGTTCATAAGTCATCCCCTCTGGCATTTTATGCACATATTCTTCTGGAAATACAGTATATTCTGCAAGTCCTCCACCACTACCACAAAGTCCGTGAAATCCTAAGGAAGAGCACAGATTGTATTTACCTTCTCTACATGCTGGACATTCTCCACAAGCTACTATAGGTTCTACAATAACTCTATCACCTATTTGAAATTTTGTTACTCCTTCTCCTACTTCTACAACTTCCCCTGAAAATTCGTGCCCTAGAACTACTGGTGCTATATTTCCACTTAAAGGATGAGGTTGTCCAACAGGTATAAAAATAGGTCCTCCTAAATATTCATGCAAATCTGAACCACATATTCCACACCATTTAACTTTAATTTTTATATTTCCTTTAGTAACCTTTGGTTCATCTACCTCTTCAACCCTAATATCTTTCTTAGCATACCATAATGCTGCTTTCATAATAAAAGTACCTCCTAAAAAATATAATCTATTATATTGTTAATATTCTCACATATTTATTATGCAAGACTTATGCCAAAATCATTACTTAAAATACTTTTTCAGACATTATTTTTCCTATTTTACTTATAGCTATGTAAATGACTACACTAAGTACCATTCTATATTTCTAATTAAATTTATTATAAATCCTATATAAAAATTTAATTTATATAGTAAATTAAAAAATCTCAAAATGATACACAACTTAGTGTCTCATCTTGAGATTTATTATTTTTAATTCTCATTTTGATACATATATAATTCTAATCATTGATAATAAAAAAACAAAGTAATTTATAGGTCATTTATGTTATATTTTTTTATCTTTCTATAAATAGTAGCTCTACTTATTCCTAACATTTCCGCAGACTTTAATATGTTACCTCCGCAAAAGTTAATAGCTTTTATTATACTTTCTCTTTCTAAAATATCTATAGGTACTATTTCACCTACATCACTTGCTTTCTCATTATTAAAATTATCTTCTATTATTTGTGACTTTTCCAAAGATTGTACACAAATTATATCCTTTTCACTAGAATAATAATCCCTTTCTATAGCATTTCTAAGTTCTCTTACATTTCCAGGCCAATCATGTTTTTTTAGTCCATTTATATAATCTGTTTTTATTAGTTTATATTTATCTTTATTTTTAAAATTAAGGTTATTAACAAAGTATCTTGCTAATGTCTCTATATCTTCCTTTCTTTCCTTTAAAGGGATGGTTTTTATATTCATTACATTTAACCTGTAATACAAATCTTCTCTAAAAGTTTTTTTACTTACCTCTTTTTTCAACTCTTTATTGGTTGCTCCTATTATTCTTACATCTAATTTCTTTTCGTAATTTCCGCCTACTCTAACTATGGTATTGTTATCTAAAACCCTCAATAATTTCGATTGCATATCTAAAGGAAGTTCTCCTAATTCATCTAAGAAAATTGTTCCACCATCTGCTAATTCAAATTTTCCTGGATGTCCCTCTTTAGCCGCTCCAGTAAAAGCGCCCTTATCATAACCAAAAAATTCACTTTCCATTAGGTCTCTAGGAATTGAAGCACAGTTTACAGCTACAAAAGGTCCATCACTTCTTTGACTATAATTATGTATAGCTTGAGCTACCAGTTCTTTTCCCGTACCGCTAGGTCCTTCTATTAATATATTGCAATCACTTCTTGAAGCCCTTTTTGCAAAATTTATCATATTTATCATTTTATCGTTACTAGTTACAATGTCTTTAAACTTATAGTTAGCCTTATATCCTACCACTTTATTTACAAGCCTATGTACAGACTTACTTTCTCTAAAAGTTATAACTACTCCCATGGACCTATTATTAGCATTCATAGGTACAATATTTAATATACATTTTATTCTTTTATTATTAATATTAAAGTCACATTCTATGTTATTATACGTTTCCTCATAATTTTCTATAATGTAATCAAAATTTAAATTACCTAGAGCTTCTTTTATATTTATTTCAAATATTTCATCTTGATTCATATCTAAAATATTTTCTGCTCTATGATTCACTCTCTTAATATTAAATTTTTCATCTATTACTATCATTCCCTCTACAATGGAGTCAAAAGTTATATTTAATAAATTATAGGATAATATAAGTTCTAACTGTTTCTTTATGGATTCAGCTGCTGCAATAACTATTCCTAAAGTATGCAGATGTGCATCCTTGCATATGCCAGACATATTTATACACCCTATTATTTTCCCATCACTATCATGTATAGGTGCTGATGAACACGTCCAAGAATGTTGTTGTATACCATAATGCTCAGCTCCAATAGTTTGTATTGGTTTATTTAGATATAAGCAGGTTCCTATAGCATTAGTTCCTACTGCTTTTTCTGACCATAAGGCTCCCTTTGTAAATCTTAAATCCCTGGCTTTTTCTAAAATACTATCGTCACCAATAACATCTATTATATATCCATCTTTATCTGCAAGGAATAAAGCAAAGCCTGAACCTGATATGGTGTTATACAAATTCTCCATTATAGAATGTGCTACTGAAACTAAATCTATATTCTCTTTAACTTTAATTCCTACAGGAGCTTTATATTTCTCAACACCTCTTCCATCCATATAGTCTACATTATACTCTTTACATCTTATCCATGAATCTCTTATATGTTTTTTAACTTTTTTATTATCTATACCGTATTTCACAAATTCATTCCAAGCTTTTGTAATGAATTCCGTATAATTATCCATTCTTACACTCCCACCCCTTAAGAAATATATACTTAAAACAATAAATTCATTATTTTAGCATTTGTTTTATATCACCATGGATAAAATGTATACCTAGAACTAAATCTAATATATAAAATAATAAGAGTTATTAATATAATCCACTCCATATTTTTCACTTAGTTTCTTTAACAAAGTTTTTACCTTAATATTATTTTCATCTGGATTCTTTAAAAGTTCATTAAACCTATTCTTTTCTTTTAATGTTGCTTTATCTTTTATATATCCATAAACATGTTGTGATGTGTTAATAAAATTTCCTCTACTAAAAGGCTTTTCTAAACACTGATCTATATACATATACACTTCTCTCATTGGTATAGGAGAATTTACTAAGCTACTACATTTTTTATAATAAGAATAATCCTTTTCCATTAAAGAATACTTATACTTCGCCCATTGCTCTGTCCTTACATAAATTGGTAAGTCCTCATTAATAGCACAAATACACTTGATTGTTGATATTTCCTTATCCTTAACTTCAAGCATAACATCTGAATTAATTTCTGAAATACTTTTCATATAATCTAAAAAATTACTAGTAACAACAAACTTAGAATGAGCTCCTCCTTTTTTACTTATATCCCTATCAGAATAATGGAATTTTACTGGACCATCTTCAATCTTCCATGTATTTTTAACAGAGTATAAAATATCCTTCCACTCTAAAGAACAAGGATTGAGCTGTTGATGAAGATTATCAAACACTGCTGGTATTTTAATATCATTACAAATATTTAATACATCTTCTATGGTATAACTCTTATCATCATTCTCAATTACCAATCTTTTTTTCAAAGAGTTTGATAGTCTATTAAAATTATGCTTAAATCGTTCCATGGCAGAAATTTTATCTCCATATACCCCTCCAACATGAAGTATGATTTTGTTAGAATAGTCCACACCTAAACTATCTAAAAATTTGCAGTGATACTCTAGATCCATAATACTTTTCTCAACTACTTCCTCATTAGGAGAATTTAGAACTGTATATTGACCAGGATGCATAGAAACCCTAATATTATTATTTTTTATAAATTCTCCACACTCTGTAAGTTCTTTATTATAGGTCTCCCACCACTTTAGGTTATTAATGGGGTGACTACCAAAGGGAATTATATCTGAGCTTATCCTAAATAAATATATTGAATTTTCTACATTCCACTTTAATATATTCATCAAATCATCAATGTTACTTCTAACACACTGATTAAAAACATTATCACTAAAATTTTTTAATAAAAAGCTTCTTGAAGTTTTATATGGAATAGATGCAGGTGTACATGCATATCCAATTCTATTTTTTTCAAGCAACTTACAACACCATCCTTTTACTTAAATGAAAAGTAATAAGCTAATTGCCATTACAGCCATTCCCGCTACTAGCCCGTAGATAGATAAATGATGTTCCCCATATTCTCTTGCCGATGGAAGTAATTCATCAAGAGAAATGAATATCATAATACCAGCAACTATAGCAAAAATAATTCCAAGGGTAACATTGTTAATAAATGGCATTAGTACTAAATAACCAATAATAGCACCTAGAGGCTCTGACAGTCCAGATAGAAAAGAATATAGAAAGGCTTTCTTTCTACTACCTGTAGCATAAAACACTGGAACTGACACTGCGATACCCTCAGGAATATTATGAATAGCAATAGCTATTGTTATAGGTATTGCTATTGATGGCTCTTGTAATGCAGAAATAAATGTAGCCAATCCCTCTGGAAAATTATGAATAGCTACTGCTAGTGCTGTAAGTAATCCCATTCTAAGCAATTTCTTATTATCTTTTGATGTATCTTTTAAATTATCATTTTCCGTTCCCTCTAATTCTTCAATTTTATAAATATCATGAGGATTTTCACCACTTGGTATAAGTTTGTCAATAATCGCTATAATTAACATACCAAAAAAGAAAGCTCCTACTGTAACCCAAGAACCCAATTTAAAACCAAGTTCAACGGATAATAATTTCCTAGCTTCAACAAAAATTTCTATCATAGAAACATATATCATAACTCCTGCAGAAAATCCTAAACTAATTGATAAGAATTTTGTATTGGTCTTTTTAGCAAAAAACGCAAGAGCACTTCCAATTCCTGTACATAGCCCTGCAAATAACGTTAATGCAAAGGCAATAAAAACCTGTTCCATATCTTTTCCCCCTAAATCCTATATTTTATTCATATACTTATTAATAATTTACACAAACTTGTTTAATCATTACAATATCAATTAATGCAACTTTAACTAATTTTCACCATATTTAAACCTAATCATTTTCATAGGATGAATTACTCTATTTTCCTTTAATAGTATAATTATTATATCATAATCAATTCAAAAATCACTACTATGCTATCCTATATAAAATAATACTTATGCTAGTGTTTTAATAATTCTATTTATATTTTTGTTTATAATATGGTTATTATGTAAAAGCATACTTATGTTACAATAATATTATGTAAACTTTATTTTTATTATATAAATAATTATCAAAAAACTTTATTACACTTAAGAATAGGAGACATTAATTATGTACGAAAATGTTAAAATGGAAAATATGACATGGCAAGAGTTTGCAAAGAAAAAAGATGATGTAATTATATTACCAATAGGTGCTACAGAACAACATGGCCCTCACTTACCTACCTGTGTAGATTCTGTATTAGCAAGAGAGTTTGCTTATCGCATAGCTGAAAAAATAAATGGAGTAGTTGCTCCAACAATTTCCTATGGATATAAATCAAAACCATTAAGTGGTGGTGGCCCATTATTTCCTGGAACTATTGACTTAAATGGTGCTACATTACAAGCCTTAGTAATGGATATTGTTGATGAATTTGTTCGTGATGGATTTACAAAAATATTTATTTTAAGTGCTCACTTTGAAAACGAAGCATTTATTGTAGAAGCTATGGATCTATGTTCTGCAAAATATGGAGACAAGGTAAAGCTTCTTCTTACTAACTGGTGGGATCCAATGTCACCTGATGTTATTGATAAAGTTTTTGATGAAGTCCCATTCCCAGGATGGGCTTTAGAACATGCTGCCGTTACAGAGACTTCATTAATGATGTATTTTGCACCAGAGCTTGTTAGAGAAGATAAAATATTAGATACTGAAAATGCTAGTCCTGCAACTTATTTTAGATATCCTATAGAAAAAGATATCGTTCCCGAAACTGGAATACTTGCATCAGCTAAATCCTCTTCAGCTGCAAGGGGAAAAATAATTGTAGATGACGTTATTCCAAACATTGTTAAAATAGTTAAAGAAGCTTTCAGATAAATTTAATAATTATCGCTTAATTTATAAAATTATTATGCTTCTATTTAATATAATAAAATTGCCTAGTATGATTTGTATACTTTCATACTAGGCAAACTTATTTATAAAATATCTAATTATCACATAAAACTATAATTTGTGATGGTGTCGTAATTGCAGGTATGCTCTTGGTACTCATTCCATATACAACCACAAGATTTCTATTTTCTATATTGCCTAAAAAACTCTGGCCATTTTCAAGTAATATTTGTGTTCTATTACTAATATTAAGTCTAAGTGAATCATCTCTACTGACTAATCTTCTATTGAAATGAGACACTATGACATTTTCTTTTCTTGATCTTCTGGCTATAACAATAGCTCTATACTGTGGTGGAAATATTAATGGAACAGGTGCTAATGCATCATAAAATCCAATTATATAATCGCCAGGTCTTATATTAACATGGTCTACAAAGTAAGTATCTCGGCTAACTACTAAGTTAAAATCATCATCTCTTCTTCCTCTTACTGACATTATCATTGTACATGCCGATGTGTCATTTACTGATGTTTTCATCACTTCTATACTTTTAACTACTCCTTCAACACTTAAAAATTCTTTCACTATTATTCCTCCATATAATAACATACTGTGTTGTTATTATATTATGGATTGAAAAAACTTGTGTTACAATTTAAATATCTTCTTTAAAAATATAAAAGTAATAAAGAATGCTTTTCTACCTATTTTTTTAAATTTTAGTACAATTATGGATACACTAAAGCTAAATTTTACTTTACCATTCTTTTCTTATCATCAGATAAATCAAGACCTAATGTTCCACCTGGATTCATAATATTATTTGGATCAAAATGATTTTTTAATACCTTGAATACCTCCATTTGATTTTTACCTATTTGACCTTCAAGCCAAGGGGCTGTCATCTTTCCTATTCCATGGTGATGACTCATCGCAGCTCCATACTTCTGAATATTATCAAGTATTCCATATTGATATTCTAAATACTCATCTATTTTATTCATTTTAGCTATAAAAATAAAGTACAGATTTGCACCTTGTGGATAAACATGAGACATATGTGTCATACAAATTGTATTTGGTCTACTTTTGCAGTAAGCTCTTACTCCCTTATGAACGTAATCCATATTCTCCCAATTAACTGAACATTCAAGGGTATCAGTCATAATACCATAATCCTGTAAATCTTCTCTTAAATATGGATCTCTAAATCTTCCGTGCTCCCATGCCTTAGTTACATATCCTGTGGTCGACATAGCTCCATACGCTTTACATATCTTATGAACCTTTTTCCTTACTACCTTTGTAAAACATGTTTCTCCATCTGTAAATCCTAAAAACATACATCTCTCATTTGTCTTATATCCTCTTACAGTCATTATTTTATCAATAATTGTTCCTTCTACTCCATAGAGTTTCATCATAACATCAGTTTCTTCTGGGTCTGATAATCTAAATACTGATGGAAATCCAAATTGCCCTTGCATAATCTCTCTTGCTGCATTTCTAGCATCTTCCCAGTTCTTGAATATATAACTAAATCTCCTTTGATTTTCTGGCATGTATCTAAAAATCTTAAGAGTTACAGAAACTAATATTCCATAGGCACCTTCACTTCCCATCATGATTTCATCGATGGATGGTCCTGTAGCTAATGCAGGATACTCATCAGTTTTTATTTCTCCAGCCGGCGTGATATACTCTTGACATATAACCATATCCTCAATCTTTCCAAAGTAGGTTGAATTCTGACCTGCTCCTCTAGTTACAACCCAGCCTCCAACTGCCGAATATTCAAAGGATTGAGGGAAATGCCCACAGGTATATGCCCTCTTTGCACCAAAGAGTTCCTTTGCTTTATTTAATGTTTCTTCTAGTTTCGGACCTGACATACCAGCTTCTACAGTTATTGTTTGATTAATTTCATTAAAGTTAACTACCTTATTCATATGAACTCTCATATCTAAGGATACTCCACCTTTTACACACTCAACGCCTCTAGTTACAGACGAACCTCCTCCGTAAACATACACTGGTATTTTCTCTTCATTACAGTACTCAACTATTTCTTTTATGTCTTCTTTGCTTCTTGGATGTATTACTATATCAGGAATATTTTCAACGATACCTTCTCTAAGTCTCATTGAATCTATCATAGTTTTTCCATAAGCTATTTGAAGCCTTGAATAAGGGTCCATTCTTACATTATTTTCTCCTACTATGTGCTTAAAGTGAGCAATTTGACCTTCTGCTAAAGTAATCTCTTTTTCAAAATTAACCTTTTCTAAACCCATTTTTTGAGGTGTTTTAAAATCATCATCAGTCATTTCAAAGGTTTTCTTCATCAAAGTGTATAATCTAGGATTGGGATGTTTAAATTCCTTAGGGTTTCCCCATTTTAAAATAGATCTATAGGATCCTTCTGGTGGTAAATCTTCATACCAATTTGGTGTGAAAATATCTTCATTTTTATTCATAAATAATTCCCCCATATACAATTAAATATCTGGATAATTTGTTATCTTTCCAATATCTGAATATAGTGATTTAAGTCTTCTATATATTCTCTTGTAAACATTCTTAAAAAGTTTTGAATATATTTCTGTATATTCTTTT
Source organism: Clostridium sulfidigenes (assembly GCF_000732635.1). GTDB lineage: Bacteria > Bacillota > Clostridia > Clostridiales > Clostridiaceae > Clostridium_J > Clostridium_J sulfidigenes. Next base: position 60,406 of record NZ_JPMD01000017.1, read on the forward strand.
TCTGGAGTAAATATTTTTTTATAATGAACCATTTTCTCAATAGCTTCATTGTAAGTTACATATATTCCTAAAGCTACAAAAGTTATAATAGCTGCTCCTAATCCTGACGTCTCATGGGTCGTAGTTTTATAAACCTTTCTATTTAACATACTGGCAGTTATTTGACAAATAGTATCACTTTGAGAGCCGCCTCCTGAAACCATTACATACTTCACTTTTTCCTTAGTCTTTCTTTCTATTTTTTCTATTCCATCTAATAATCCATAATTTATTCCTTCAATAATGGCTCGATAAATATGGCTTCTTGTATGAACATCTCCAAAACCTATAATTGCTCCCTTTGCCTCAGGATATTTTAAACCTGGTCCCCAATATGGTTGAAGCATTAACCCATGGCATCCCGGTGGAACATCCTTTAATCTTTCATTTAATATTTCTTCATAAGAAATGCCTCTTTCTTCAGCTTCCATAGCTTCCTTTCTAGCAAATTCCCTCTTAAACCAACTAATCATCCAATACCCCCTGAAAATTTCAAATTCCGGATTATAATAACCTGGGATGCAAGCTGGATAAGCTGGCATAAACATTAAAGGCTCTATATATTTTTTTGACATAGTCTGAACTGTAGCTGTTGTTCCAAAACTTAAATTTACCCATTTTTCATTCTTACAACCTGTACCTAAGGTTTCACAACCTTTATCTGATCCTGCTGCAATAACAGGTATTCCAATCTTTAACCCTGTAACCTTTGCAACTTCTGGACTTATTTCCCCAATTCTTTCTCCCACCTCTACAAGCTGAGGTAGTTTTTCTCTTTCAACTCCCGAAATTTCCCATCTATAATCTTTATTTCCTTTTGGCCAATCTTTCTTTTTAAAATTAAAAGGTATATGTCCAATCTGAGATGCTATGGAATCTACAAAATTTCCTGTTAATTTAAAATTTAAATATCCTGAAAGTAATAAATACTTATAAGTGTTTCTCCATATTTCCGGCTGATTTTCCATTATCCAATTTGCTTTACATTTTTTCCTTGAAACCTCTATGGCTTTTTTCATTCCAATTAACCTAAAAAGAAAATCATATCTTTTACTTATAGGTTTTTTACACTCTGCCATCCTCTGATCTAACCATATTATTGCAGGTCTTAATGCTTCCCCATTTTTATCTACATTTATTCCTGTATCTCTTTGTGTTGTTACTGATACTGCAAGTATCTCATTGAAAACAGTGGAATTATTCTCTTTTAGTGCTGTACATACATGACATACACCTTGCCACCAAATCTCTGGATCTTGTTCTGCCCATCCTGGTCTATTTGAAAAGTATGGTTGAAAGTCTAACTTCTCTTTAGCTACTAATGTACCTAATCCATTAAATATCAATGCTCTTACACTTTGCGTCCCACAATCTATGGAGAGAACATATTTATCCTCCATTCGGATACTCCTCCTTTAATGTCTCAATTAAACTTGAGGTTGAAATGATATTAACTCCAGCATTTAATACATCTTCAATTATTACTTCATTTATATTAATAGGATTTGTTATCACTACTTTACTTATTTCTCTCATTACATTAAATATTTTATCCCTTGGAATCAGTCCATCAGTTCTCACCGGTAGCCTTGGCATTTCCTTATATATAGTATTTACTGTTGAAGCAATACTTCTTAATGGATTTTTAATCTCATTAATTCCAAATTCTATGCCTCTTTTGCACTTATTACCTTCCACTAATAGTTCTTCATTTTTTTCAATTATAGTAAGTTTACAACCATTAGGACACATTATACAGGTGATTTTTTTTAACTCCACCTTATACACCTTCTTTAATTTTACTCATAACTAAATTTAAATTATCCATATTATTTACAGAAAATGATTTTAAGTTCAAAATTATTTTTTCCATCTCCGGAGGTTTTATTATATTATACTTTTTCATAAATACTACTTTGTTATCTAAGTAAAATTCCACTTTTACATCTTCTATTACATCTTTACTTCTAAAGTAAATTGTTATATCTTTATCTATAAAATTTAAATCTATGCTTTGTGGTACTACATATAGAAATTCTTTTTTATCAAAGGTTATATCCACTAATTTTCTATAACTATTTTCTTCATAAGTTGCTGCCTGTTCTCCAGCATATTTCCCACTTTCTGATACATAATCTACTAAATCATTAACATGAAGAGAATTTCCACAGGAAAATACCCCATTTACACTTGTCCTAAAGTTATGATCTACCTTTGGTCCTTTGGTTAATGGATCAATTTCTATATTCAAACTTTCTGCTACCTCATTTTCTGGTATTAATCCTACTGATAATATTAATCCATCACACTTAATTATCTCTTCTGTTCCATCAATGAGCTTCATATTTTCGTCAACTCTACATGTTTCGACCGCTGAAACTTTACTCTCCCCTATTACCCTAGTTACTGTATGGGATAAATGTAATGGGATATTGTAATCTTCTAAGCATTGCATAATATTTCGGCTTAATCCTGAAGGAGTACTTTTCATTTCATAAACACCTATAACCTTGGCACCTTCCAAGGTTAACCTTCTAGCCATAATTAATCCAATATCTCCACTTCCTAAAATCACACAGTTTTTACAAGGTAGATAACCCATGATATTTGTTAAATATTGTGCTGTTCCTGCTGAATATATGCCAGCAGGTCTATCTCCATTTATAAAAACTTGTCTAGACGTTCTCTCTCTACACCCGTTGGCTAAAACTAACGCCTTAGAGCTAACCTGAAAAACATCTTCTCTTGAATTTATTAAGGTTAATATAAAACTTTCTCCTACCTTTTCTACTTTACTTACAAATGTTGATGTATATATTGATATATCTTTTTCCATAATCTTTCTCATATATCTATCGGCATATTCTGGTCCACTAAGTGTCTCATTGAAGGTAATTAATCCAAATCCATCATGAATACATTGTTTTAATATTCCACCTAATTTTTTTTCTCTTTCAACAATTAATGTTTTACTTCCCTTCTCATTAGATGCTAATGCTGCTGAAAGCCCCGCTGGACCTCCACCTATAACTATTACATCAAAGTGAAATTTATTGTCTTTCATTTAATTTCACCTCATTATCATTTATTGTGAGATTATTATATTTACTTTGGACTTTTTCTATAAGAATGTTAGAATCCTTACCTTTCTTAGTTATTTCATCAAAACTTTTACCACATTCCTCATTAATAATCTTTAATACCTGTGGCAAACAAAAGCCTCCTTGACATCTGCCTGCCCCAGCCTTAACTCTTCTTTTTATAGCATCTACTGTATTGACTTTTATAGGACTTCTTAACGCATCTTGAACTTCACCTTTGCTTATTTCCTCGCATCTACAAATTATTTCACCATATTCTGGTTTCTCTTTTATTAACTTAGCCCTTTCCTCAAAGGACATATTTCTTACTTGTGGTATTCCTTTTCTTATTGGATTCCAATAATCTTTTTTCTTTAACTGTATTTTTTCAGCTAATAATCTATAGGTTATATTCTCAATTTCCTCTGCTATAGCTGGTGCAGATGCAAGACCTGGTGATTGGATACCTGCTGCATAAATTAAATTATCAACACGTTCAGAGCGTTCAATGATAAAATCTTCTTCATAAGTAGCTGCTCTTATTCCCGCATAATATGTTATTACATCACCATTAGATAATTTAGGTACTACAGGTAAATGCTTTCTTAGTATATTCTCTATATTTGTTAAATTTGTAGAATAATCTTCTCTAAAGGGTTGTTCATAAGCATCAGGCCCTACCAATATATTTCCATCTATTGTTTTTATAATACCTCCACCCTTAGTATTTCCTTTAGTCAGATTTAAGCTTGGTTTAGCTACCACTCCATTAATTAAAGAACCTTTCTTTCTATCTAATATTAACGTCTCTCCTTTCCTTGGATGTATTGTGAAAAACTGATCACCTGCCATGTTAGCAATTTTATCAGCAAAGATTCCAGCTGCATTTATAATTACCTTAGGATATATTAATCCTCTATTTGTATTTACTCCAATAATCTCATTTCCATCCATAAGGAATGATTCTACTAAGGTATCTAAGGAAAACTCAACTTCATTCATAGCTGCATTTTCTGCAAAAGCATAGGTCATCCTATAAGGAGATAATATACCTGTTGTTCCAAAATGAACTGCCCCAACTATATTATCCGTCACATTTGGTTCTATTTTTTTTACCTGTGCCTTATTTAAAATAACTACATCCTTTACTCCAGCCTTCCGTGCTCTATTCATAAGGTAAGGTTTAGCTAACCTTATAAATCCTCTATCAAAAAGCACTGTAGAGCCACATCTTTCAAAAGGTACCCCTAGCTCCTTTGTAATCTTTGAATAAAGCTCATTACCTCTAACATTAAATATGGATTTTTTACTTCCTATAGGAGCTTCTATGCCTGGATGTATCATCCCATCATTTCTTGATGATGTGTGCATTGCCAAATCTGATTCTTTTTCAAGCAATAAAATAGACATTTCCCACTTTGCAAGCTCTCTAGCAATAGCACATCCTATAACTCCTCCTCCAATAATGAGTACATCTACCCTTTTCCCATTTAAATTTGAATCTCTTATAATCGGTGCTTTAATTAGAGGTATTTTTAAATCCTTCACAGTTATTTTATTTACTACACCCTTATATCCTCTTTTAGCAGCAAGTTTACCGGCTTTAATAACCATATCCCAACTCTCTACCTGTCCTTCTAAAATGATGGAAGAGTTCCATTCTCTGCAGTAAATCTCTTTATTAACCTCTTTTTGTATAAGTTTTTGAACCTTTTCATATTTTTTTATCATTACATATCCCTTCCTTAGGATGTTCGGACATCTTAACTTCTCTGTATATACTATGATTTAACTATAAAATAAATACTTATTTTCAATAATTTATCATAGGTACATAGTATAAATTTTCTGGAACTATAAAATTTAAATAATAGAATGGTTCTTCATTATTTTCTTCATATATCCATCTTTCCATAACTAATACTCTTGTAGTTTCATCTATTTCTAACAGACTTGTTTCTTCGCTATTTGGAATTCTAATGGTTATCGTCTGATCTACCTTTGATATATCTACCTTTAAATCATTTATAATCATGCTTGCCAAGGATTTTTTAAAATCAAATTTACTATTATTATTAGAAAACCGCTGTGAAAAATATGAATTCTCAATGGCTACTGGGATTTCCTCAACAGTTCTTAACCTTTTTACATAAAGGCACTTTTGATTTATTTTCCATCTCATCTTATTTGTTAATTCTTCGGCTGGGATAAAAAAATTCTCATCTAGTATTTTGTTGCTAATCTTTATTCCCTTAGTTCTTAATGTAAAAGTTAGACTAATAAGTGGCTCAAATCCCAAAGAAGGCTTATCTCTTAAAACAAAGGTACCAATTCCTTGTTTCTTATACAGATATCCTTGACTAACTAATAAGTCTATCGCTTGTCTTATTGTAGCTCTACCTACTTCATAGTTCTCCATCAGTTCCCTTTCAGTTGGAATTCGAGAATTAACCTCCCATCTACCACTTATAATTGCCTTGGTTATTTCTTCTTTTACTTGTATATATAACGGTGTTTTATTATATCTATCTATCATTATTAATTCCTCCAATGTTTTTTATATTTATATGCTGGATGATTTATATGATTACCAATTTATTAACATGTTGAGGATTATTTATATCTTATGATTTATATTGTTAAACTATAAAAAGGCAACCTGAAACTATTTTTCAGGCTGCCTTATATAATATTTTATAATATACTAACACCAATTTATTTAACTTTCCTATGATATTTTAAAATGAACATATTTCTCAAGAATAACTTACTTTTGAAATTATTTTTAAACTTATATGTGATTATCAATTGATTTCATTGTCTTTGAATACTTCTTATAGTAAAAATATCCTAACACTGCCCATAAAATCACCAATACCATAGAAGGTCTACTTAATCTTGCAGGAGAACCTGGTATTATCAATAATCCTATGAATACTAGCCCTATAAAAGCCCCCAATGCTGAAAAATATTTGTCAACTCCTATTGAGTTTTTAAACCCAATATAACATACATAAAAATATGCTACTGCTGCTAGTAAGGATGACATATCTACAATATAAATAATAACTTCTCTACCAAACCATGGCGCTATTAAACTGACTGCGGCTATAAATTTAACTCCATTTTCGAAAACACCATTTTCGTTTTTCTCTTTGTACTTTGCTGGGATAAGTTTATATCTCGACAAAGCTCCAATTAACTTGCTACTCCCTAACATAAACCCATTTATCCCCCCTGCTACCGCACCAGCTAGGGATATTATTAGTAGAATAAAGCCTATATATCCCATATTATCAAGTACTGCAGACCCTAAAGCCCACTGCTCCAATAAGGCTTTCTCTGGAGTATAAACTAGACCTGTTGTAATATTTAATAGGTTATAAAAAAGTGCTCCAGCAAATATTGCTAGTAATGCCATTCTTGTAGCTTTTGGTGCTTCAAAATTTAAATCTGTGGATACTTGCGGTATTACATCAAAGCCAACAAACAAGAAGGGTACTATAGCAAAAACTTTTACTACTTCAGTAATATTAAACTTATAGTTATTAATATAGGTATCCCTAATCAAGCTGTGATCTACCTTCATAAACATGAAAGCAAACACTATAATTACATTTACCACCATTAATAAAATTAAGATGTTCTGTACCATGGAACTCAATTTCAATCCTTTGATATTAATATAAGCAAATACAAGAATTATCAAGCTGGCAATGATAACCTCTGACAAGTATACTGGATAACCTGCTACTTGATATAGATATATAAAATCCACTGCTGAACCAAATAACCTTTTAAGCACCAATACAAAGGCTGTGGCATTAAGTGGAACCATACTTATATAACACAATGTCAAGGACCAGCCTACTATAAATCCATTTCCCTTTCCTAAGTTATTGTAAGTATAAGAGAATTCTCCCCCATCTTCATTATGCTTCTCCATCATTATGTGATAACCCTTTTGTATAAAAACAATAGCAAGACCACCAAGTATAAAACCGATGGCCGTGCTAATAATACCACTTTCATGGAGAAACTTTGAACCTGGCAAGGTAAATGAACCCCATCCAATAATAGATCCTAATGCTAAGGCTAATATGTCTATTCTGTTCAACTTTTTCTTCATAAAATTCAATCCTTAATTAAAATTATATTCTGTAACTATCTTTGCTCTTCCTGTTACTTGATCTTGATAATATTCGTAGCAACAAATACCTAGATAAGAACCAGATATATTGATTACATTATCATATCCACTATTTTGTAGTGCCATTACTGCATTATAACTTCTTTGACTTGAACGACAATGTAAATATACCGGTTTATACTTTGGAATTTCAGACATTCTTTCTCTAATTTCACTTAATGGAATATTTACTGAATTCTTAAGATGTCCTTGTTCATATTCATGCTTCTCTCTTACATCTACAATAAATTCATCCTTTTCTACTAACTCCCTAACTATTGTTACTGGTACTTGTCTAAACTTACCATATAATAAATTTAGTCCTACTAAAGCTGCAAAATTAACTACATCCTTTGCTGTTCCAAATAAAGGAGCATAACATAACTCTAATTCCTTTAAATTCTCTAAGGTTCCACCCATTGTTATCATTGTTGCAATTACATCTATTCTCTTATCTACATTTCCTTTTCCTATAGCCTGTGCTCCAAGAATTCTTCCTGTTGGATATTCATATATTAATTTGAAATGCATTGGATTACTATCTGGCATTAAGCCAACTTTATCTCCTGGAATAATGTATACAAAATCATAAGAAATACCTGCTGCTTTAGCAGTTTTTTCATTTAATCCTGTAGAAGCTGCTCCTAGATCAAATACTTGAACTACAGATGACCCTATTACTCCATTATTATTGTGATGAATATTATACATATTGTCAGCAGCTGCTCTAGCCTGTCTTTGGGCTGGTCCTGCTAATGCTAGCCTTGAAGTTTTATGTGTTAAACGATTATAAACTTCTATAGCGTCGCCTACAGCATATATATCTTTATCATTAGTCAAATAGTTATGGTCAACTTTAATGCCTCCAGTTACTCCAATCTCAAGTCCTGCATCCTTAGCTAATCCTGTTTCCGGACTAACCCCAATTGCCATTACTACAACCTTTGCAGCTACCTTTTTACCTGATTGTAATTCTACAAAGTCTTCATCTATCTTCTTAACTCCATCACTTAATATAAGGTTTACCCCTTTATCCATCATTTCCTTATGAAGTATTTGAGCCATATCATAATCAAAAGGATTCATTATTTGATCAAGTGCTTCTATAAGGCTTACATTTTTATCTGCTAAACATAGGTTTTCCGCTACTTCGACCCCTATAAAACCACCACCAACAACAGCAATGTCCTTAATATTATTGCTATCAATATAGTTTTTTAATTTCTTTATATCAACTACATTTCTTACTGTAAATACATTGGAACCTGTTACTCCTTCAATACTTCTTGGCAATATCGGATTAGCTCCAGGAGATAAAACTAATTTGTCATAGGACTCTTCATATTCTCCTCCTGTAAGCAGGTTCTTAACTACTACTTTTTTATCTTCTCTTATAATTTTTATAACTTCACTATTAACTCTAGCTTCAATATTATATTGATTTTTGAACTGTGTTGGACACATTAAAACTAAATCATCACCATTTTCCACCATGCCACTTAAATGAAATGGTAAAGCGCAGTTAGAAAAAGATACATGAGGTCCCTTCTCAAACATAATTATATCTGCTTCTTCATCAATTCTACGTGCTCTTGCTGCAACTGAAGCTCCTCCAGCAACTCCTCCAATAATTAAAATTCTTTTACCCATAACAATGATACCTCCTTTTAATGTTGCTTAAATAGTCTTTTAGCTAGTGTATTTCCTACAATACCACCAACTACCATGAAAATTAAGAAAATCCAACCGGAAAGTGAGAAATTTGCAATTGGAGTATATAATGCTCCTACATTACATCCATTAGCAAGTCTAGTACCTAATCCCATAGTAATTCCGCCTAGTGCATATAGTAATACTTCTCTTACTGTAATGTGCATCTCTGACATAAATGTTTTCTTAAACTTACCCGCAGTTAACAAGTATATACTAGTTCCAATGAGTATTCCAAAGTTTTGCACTGAAACAGCATGTTCAAAGAATGGAACAAGATACGCCTTTGCTGGCATTTGAGTAACGGCTGCCAAAGATTCTGGTGAAACTCCAAATATCATCAAAAATTTACCAAACCATATTCCATAAGGAGTAGATGCGCCCCATCCAGCCTTAGTAATTCCCATTAACAAAGCAAATAATATCCCTATAACTACAGCCCCTTGCACTAATGTCCAAGGTTTTACAAATAATCTGTTGTATGTTGTTTCACTTAAAAGCTTGTAATTCTTAGTGTCTAACACTTCATTTTCATCCTGTACCTTTTCCATTGAGTGACCAGTATAAGTATTATTTTGCTTACGACTTCTCTCGTAACGGTATGATATAAACACAACTAATCCGCAAAATAATGCCATTAATACTAAGGCACCTAGATATCCTTCAAGACCATCCCATTTAAATAGATCTGGTAGGAATACACCTCCTGCCAACTTTTCACCTACTGGAGTTGAAAACCAAGAGTTCTTAACCCATCCTACAGTATTTTGTATAGGGAATCCTAAGAATACTCCTAACCCAAAGAAGATTAATGTAATAAACGCTCTAGGAAGACCTGTTATTAAGTCCGTAAGTACTCCTGATGCACAACATGATGAAAATGACATACCAAACCCAAATAGTATTGCCCCTAATATAAGACCAAAGTTAATTGGGTTTATCCACAGATCGTAACTAGCTGGATCTACCTTGAATAAAAATGCAGTAGTCAATAAAGATGAGATAAAGAACAAGAACATTAGTGTCCTCATTAATTTTGTTGATCCTGTATTAAATGCACGATTAACACTACCTGCAAATCCTGTATAAGCCCTAGATAAAGCATAACCTAATCCCACACCCACTAAAAGTCTAAAAAATAGCATGTCAGTTTTTAATAATGTCTTTCCTAAAAGTAATACTATTAAAATTCCTATAAATCCTAAAATTTGTTCAGTCTTTTTCATTTTTTTCCTCCTTATACTTTTAATTTAAAATTCAGTGTGATTTTTTTAACAATATTTGGTGCAAAGTAGTTGTGTTTTCGTTTACATCATGACGTGTTATCTTTATAATAAAATTCTATTACATATTATTCTTTTTCCATAGAAACTAAATGCTATATACCATAACACTTTCCTTTAACCAATTGTAAAATATGCCTAATAAAAATAAATATATTTATTTCTGTGTAATATACTAGTAAAATAGAATATATGTATAATTATTTTTAGGATGTGACTATATGAATCTTGAATATCTTGAATCATTTTATATAACAGTGAAATATAATAGTATCTCAAAAGCAGCACAAATTCTTCACCTTACCCAACCTGGTCTCAGTGGTCAGCTTAAGAGCTTAGAAAATGAATTAGGTGTAAATCTTTTAAATCGAAGTAATAAAGGTGTAGAATTAACAGAAGAAGGAAAAGTAGTATTTAACTATGCAGATACTTTACTTTCTATTCAAGGAAATATTAAAAGAGATTTGATTAACTTGCATCAAGAGCAACCAAAGTTAATGATTGGTGCTTGCAAAAGTGTGGGTGAATATGCTCTTCCTTGTAGTATTTTTACCTTTAAACATCTCCATGAAGAAGTTGATATTCGTATGGAGGTAATAAATTCAAGGGAAGTTATTCAAAAACTACAAGAACACGATATTAATATTGGAATCATTCAGCATGATCCAATGTTAAATGATATTTCTACTCAACCTATTATTTCGGATGAGCTTTTGCTAGTAGGAAATAGTGATAATTCACCTAAAAGAATTTCTATGGAAGAATTAAAACATATTCCACTAATTTTACGAGAACAAAATTCTGGAACTAGATATGTAATTGAAAAATCATTAAAAGAAAAAAATGTAACTGTAGAAGAGTTAAATGTGATTTATGATTTAAATTCTCCCGAATCTATTAAGTCTTCTATTCTTTCGGGAAAAGGTTTTTCTTTTTTACCAAAATTAACAGTTGCTCAAGAACTAAAAAAACAGTCTATTCAAATCGTTGAAGTAGAGGATTTTAAAATTTCTTTCAGTTATTATATAGCTTCAAGAAAAAAATATACACTTACAAAGCACGAGCAAATGTTTGTAGATTTTATAATTTCTAATAAAAGAGGTTTTTGTTAAAAAAAGAGGACACATGTCCTCTTTTCCATTTTTATATAAAGAATTTAACTAAAATCTTAACTCCTACCCATGTACCCAACATTACAAAAATACCAAAAACCCAAGCGTGTAAGGAAAATGATGGTATGCCGCTGAAAAAAGCACCAATGTTACAACCAACAGCAAGCCTAGTTCCATATCCCATCATAATTCCTCCTAAAAGTGCAATTATAAACTGCTTTTTACTCTTTATTTTCTTCCATTTAAATTGAGAAGCTAATAACGTTGCAACTAAAGCTCCTAAAATAACACCTATATTTAAAATTGTATATTGATTAATAAATATGTTTCCATTGGAAATTATAGGACCGTAATAAGATTGAAAATGACTAAAATACTCCCATTTAAAAGGGTCTAACCCAAACCATTGTAGTATGCCAATACCCCATAATAAAAAACCACTAGTTATTTGCCAACTTATACCAATTAGACCTAGTAAAATTACATTCATTACTCCTAATAAAATTCCACCTACCCAATAAGGCCAAGGTTTCTTAAGATATTTTATTATAGACTTCATTTTATCTCTCCCCTATTTTCCTTTTGGCTTTTGAATATATACTTCCCACTCTCCTCTACCTAATTCCACAAGCTGTATGGGATATTCCTTTTCTAGTGCCCACTTCTCTATATCAATTGCTACACAACTATGATCGCAATTAAGAATTAAAATATCTCCTGGCTCCATTGTTTTAAGCTCCTGCATTGCCCTTAGCAAAGGAATAGGACATAATTCGCTTAAACAATCTACCTTTCTTACTGTCATATAAGTTCCTCCATTACAATTATTTCAACTGTCTATTTTCATACCTTAATGCTAATTTATATAAAATTATTAATACAACTATCTGCGCTAAAACAACAATTTTCAAATCAAAATGTTCTAAAAAGTAAATGGTCTTAGCATCCTTAATAAAATGCTCATACCAAAAAGAATAGTCCTTAGCTCCTAGTATGGTTCCAATTATGAATCCTATAAGGACAACCCAGTGTAAAGCATGTCCTTCTCCTATTCTCATCAATACACCTGAAGCACAGCCTCCAGCTAAAACCATTCCAATACCAAATATAAAAGCACCAATCATTACATGAATACCTACTGAACTAACTGCTCCTGGAATCAAATTGTAATCAATACCTTTATTATGAATATATCCAGATTGAATTACAGCAAAACCTACAGTACTTACAATCATAGCTAGTATCATCCCTCTTAACCCTCTTGTATTTCCACTAATAAAAGGATCTCTAAATGCTGCTGTAAAACAAAATCTCGAATATCTTAAAATAATACCAATTATAACACCTACACCTAAACATACAGCATAATTATACTTGCTTTTCCAAAGTATAGAACACATTATTAATGTAATTAAAAGCAATGCAACACCGTAAGGAATCTGAGAATTTTCCTTCTTCACTTGACCTTGCCGTTGCTTAATCAATTCATCCATTTCTTTTGACAACATATTATCATCCCTTTAAATAAAATTAATATTTCGTGCCTCAAAATTATATATTATGCCCATATCATAAACCAATAATATATATTGGTCAATATTTTAATAAAAAAACAATTTGCTACCAACACTAAAATTGTGGTAGCAAATCATATTTATATTTACATGAATTTTCTTTTATATAAAATGTTATTTTTTCAGATGATTTATTTAAAAACACCCTAAACTAATCTTCATGAAGCCAGCATCTAGACCAATGTCCTTTAAAAACCTCTTTTAAATCTGGCAATTCACTTCTGCATTTATCACAGGCTTCATGACAACGATCTGAAAATCTACATCCCTTTGATAATTGTGATAGATGTGGAACATATCCTTCAATTGTATCTAATCTCCTTTTTTTATCATCTATTCTGGGAATACACTCCATAAGCTTTTTAGTATATGGATTTATAGGATTTTCAAATAATTCTTTATTAGATGCAATTTCCATGATTTTTCCACAATACATAACCACCACTTCATCTGCCATCTCTGCTACTACTCCCAAATCATGGGTATTTAATATTATGGACATATTGTATTCACTATTAAGTTTACGTAATAGATCTAAAATTTCTGCTTGAATTGTAACATCCAAAGCCGTTGTAGGTTCATCTGCTATTAATATTTTAGGATTACAAGCTATTGCCATGGCTATCATAAGTCTTTGTCTCATTCCCCCACTAAACTGATTAGGGAGCTGATGATATCTTTCTTCTCCATCCGTAATACCAACGGCTTTCATTAACTCTATAACAACCTTTTGAGCTTCCTTCTTACTAACTTTTTTATGAATTATGAGAGCTTCTGCAATCTGTTCTCCTACCTTATTCATAGGATTTAATGTTGTCATTGGATCCTGATATATCATAGATATTTCATTTCCCCTTATTTGTCTCATTGCCTTTTCACTCTTTTTAAGCAAATTTTCTCCTTTATAATGTATTTCTCCATGAATTATTTTTCCTGGAGCATCAATTAACCCCATGATAGATAAAGCAGTCACACTTTTACCACTTCCAGACTCTCCGATAATCGCCATTGTTTTACCTTCATCTAGGGTAAAGTTTATATCATCTACTGCAGGATATTCCTTTCCATTCAAATAAAAATATGTTTTTAAATTCTTAACCTGAAGTAATGTCATCTTATCCCTCCTTAATGAAATTTTGTCTTAGGTAATATAATATCTTTTAACACATTAAAAATCAGAAAAATAAAATAGTAAAAAATCGCCAGAAATAAAATAAATGTAGTAAAGGCTATTCCACCTTCATATGGTGGAATCAAATCTGTTGTATAAAAAAGTATCATATAAAATCCCATTCCTCTAAAGTAAAATAATCTTTCTACTATAATAAGACTTGAAAACATTATACCCATAACTGTTGGAAATCCAGATAACACTCCATAAATTATGCTTTTAATCATGTGGTTTTTTATAATTTGAACCCTAGAACATCCCTTTCCCCTAGCTGCCAGTATATATGGCTTTTCAAAATTTTCTTCTATTGTAGTAGCTGTTATCCTTGCAATATATGCTGCTGGAAGTATTGATATTGATATTATAGGGTAAATTGCATTTACAAATCCTTCATCTCCCAATGCTGGCAGTGGCCCTAAACCCAATAATGAAATTCCGTTGTTATATAAGTATATAGCACCCATCTGTACAAGTACTATTGTTAATATATCTGGGATTGAAAGAGGTATTAGAGATTGCAGTAATTTTATTGTTCCACTCCTCTCCCTCTTTCTACTATCTATAATTCCTTTAGGAATTCCAATAACAACTGCTAAAAGCGTTCCAAAAAATAATATAAATAAGCTTTTAGTTGCTGTTTTAAGTAATAGTTGTCCTATAGTTTCTCCCTGAACCTTAATATTAAATTCTTCACCACGCAAAAATATTTTAAAGTTATTTCTTATGTTTTCGATAACTCCATCCACATTCATATTAGGTGTGTGTTTTCCATTGTATGAAACTATATCAAAATCTAATGGTATTCCTGTTACAGCTATAACAAGAAATACAATTACAAGGAGTATTAATATATTCATAAGAACTTTTTTAGTTACCACCTTTAATATTTCAGCTTTCATTTTTACTCCTCCCATCTTCATATAAATGGCAAGAAACTAACCTTCCATTATCAAGTTCTATAAGTTCTGGCTCAACAGTTTCACATTTAGCCACTCTTTTAGGACATCTATTGTGGAATGCACATCCTGATGGTATATTCATTGCACTAGGTATTTCACCTTGAAGCTTTATTCTATCAATGCTTCTGCTAGGCTCTGGTACTGGTGAAGCAGACATTAATGCTTCAGTATATGGGTGCTTTGGAGAGTCAAATATATCATCTACACTACCTTTTTCTACTATTTTTCCAAGATACATCACTGCTACTTTGTTACTAACGTGCCTTATTACACTTAGATCATGGGATATAAATAAATATGATAAACCAAACTCTTCTTGAAGATCCATAATAAGATTGAGTATCTGTGATTGAACAGATACATCTAAAGCTGATACAGATTCATCACATACTACAAACTTAGGTCTTGTTGCCAAAGCTTTGGCTATTGCAATTCTTTGTCTCTGACCTCCACTAAATTCATGAGGTAGTTTCTTAGCATCCTGTGCTGATAATCCTACCATTTCAAGTAATCTTAACACCTCTTTTTTGTATTCTAATGGCTTAACTATATTGTGTATTTGAAGTGGTTGAATCAAAATATCTTCAATAGTCATTTTATAATCTAATGCAGAATAGGGATTTTGAAAAACTATTTGTAAATTCTTTCTTAGCTTTCGGAATTCTTTGTTGCTAATGGTACTAATATCTCTTCCTTCTAAGAATATCTTTCCGTCACTTGGTTCTAAGAGTCTTAACATCAATCTCCCTATGGTTGATTTACCACTTCCTGACTCTCCAACAAGACCCAAAGTCTCTCCCTTTTCTATTTTAAAGTTAACACCATTTACTGCATGTACAACCCCTTTATTCACACCAAAAATTTTGTCTTTTATTAAAAATTGTTTAGTTAGATTTATTACTTCTATCATGGTTTTTCTCCTTTTCAAAGGTTTCTTACTAATCCATCATATAAGAATTCATTGTCATGGTATCTACTAATATTTGTCCAATACTTTCCATTCTTTTATAATTTATATTTTCTATATTATCAATACTACTATTAACTCCCTCTGTTGAAGGATTTCCTATTCCAACACTTGAGAATGCATTTAATCTCATGTTAATTAAAGCATTTGTAGTTGCATAATTTTCGTGAAATCTTTGATATCTCACATCTAGTTGTTTAAATCGTTTTTCTATCTCCAATCCCATTAGATAATTACTATTCTCTGCTATTTGAGCTGGAAAGGTTATAAGATTTAAATCTTTATCTTCTTCATATCCTGGATAGCTTATATCAAAATAATAATATCCATGTGACATTGCCATATTTACAGGCATACCTTCTATTACACTGTAATGATATGAACCATCAACCTTTGAATATTTAAACATGTCATACTCATTATCCCAAAATATAAACTGAATTGACTTTTCCAATGGGTCTTCTGTAAGAGATAACATTCTTGCCACTTCCAATGCTGTTGCAGCAGAAGTTGATGACATAGCGTAGGCACTGTCAGTTCCATTTATATAGACACCATCATAGCTTGACCCTATAATTATTAACTCACCTGGTTCTTCATAGGTTTTGCCTTCCCCTGGCAAAAATGCAGTGATATTACGACCCTTATATTTTGGTATCTTGGGATAATCAAAGCTTATCTCAACTTCTCTATACCCCTGCTCTAATGCTTCCCTTAAATCATCAAAAGGAATGATATCCGTGGAATTAAAGAAGTAGGTATTATTACTTGTATTGTATCCTTCACCTAATATAAACTGTATATCATAATCAAAACTTTCTCCTGATTCATTTGTTATCTGATTTTGGGTACCAAAAGAATTAAATTCTAAACCAGTATATTCCCTCTTAATAGAAAAGAACTCTGTGCCTTCCGGTATATTATTTACATTTTTAAGGTCTGCTGCAACTCCCTTGTAATGCAATTCTTCTTTTTTCTTAGTCATAAATATATTTTTACTTACAGTTGCAATTGTAAAATCTTTATGCAGCTGGTAGGTCTTTTCTTCTCCATTATCATCTGTAACCTTTATCCATCCTGATTCAATTACCACAGGAGACAGAATTTCAGGAATAGTTTCTTCAGTGTTAGTTTCTGAACTTTTTATAGTAGTTGTTAGTGGAATTTCTAAAGTATTAACTTCGTAGCCGTATGATTTTAAAGTGTTAATTATATATTCTCCAGCTAAATGTCCTCCTTCTGTTCCAGCTACCCTTCCTCCATATTTATCACTGGTAAGTTCTTCAACATGTAGTTTAGCTTGATTTATATCAAATTTATAAAGGCTTGGATGCCAAGGTATTACTATATATGCAATAGCACCTATTATAATTGAACTCTTTATAATCACAGGTTTATAGTATTTCTTAATATCCTTAAGCTGTGAGATAAATATTTTGGGGGATATTAGGTAAGAAATCTTTCTAATAGAACTAATAACTCTAGACTCCCTCTTTTGAAATTCTATTCTAAGTCCCTCTCCTGTAAGATTTATTCCAATTATTGCAATACTAAAAACCAATATAGGATAAAGAGTCATCCAATATGTTGTTTCATATTTTTTAACGTTTATTGCAATTCTGGAGAGAGTACCTCCCCATTCTGGCTCTAAAATCATTTCATAATTTGCTCTAAAGGCTAGTGCCTTAACTTGTCTTGCTACTCCAACAAAAATATAAAGAACTGCTAACTGAGCAATTAAAAACAACGCCATACCCATTTCTTTAAAAAACAAGCTTACACTAGTTGGTAATATGTGAGGTAACACATTTTGCCGTGCTATCTGCAGTTTTGTCTTCCCTATAGCTATCTCACCTTCTATAAAATCTTCTTCCATAACCATCCTAGTTGAATCTTCAATTATTCCAGCTAGTTTTGCCCATCCCACAATGGTAAGTACTATTGCAAAAGCAAAAATTGACTTATCCATTTGTAGATTCCTGAAATATCCTATGTTCAAAATAACAAAACTAAATAAAAGCATAGGTATTGCAGTAAAAAATGTATTAAATATTTTTATTATATTTGAAATAAACTTTATACCCATTCCTGCAGCTAATCCAAGTGGAAGGGCTAAGATCATTCTAAATATAGCTATAAGAAGTGCCAACTTTAATGTGTTTCTAGTTCCATATACAAGTCTTGAGTATACATCTCTTCCAGCATCATCTGTTCCAAGAATATTATCTTTATTAGGTGGCATTGGATTGTACGCAAACTTTTCTACCAATTTACCATCCTCTTTGTATTCTATATACTTAGGTGTTTCTTCAAAAAGAGGATCCTTTGACGCGAAAAATCCTGGGTATAAAGCTACAATTGATAAAAATATTACAATTATACTTCCAATAAGTAATGGAAAATTTATTTTTTTCATTGTATAGTTACTCCCCCTTAAATAATATTTTACTCATAAGTATATTTTTATACTATATGTAAATCTATAGTAATATACTTATATACAATTCTATCTAATTGTCAAAGTTTCATCAATGAATTTCATTTGCCACATTTCAACATTAATCGTAAAACCTAAATATTTTTTTCAACATAAAAAACCAGTAAAGATTATTATTTTTAATCTTTACTGGTTTATACATGGATTCTTGTATAACTTTCTTTAGCGTTATTGTGATATTCTAATACATAACTTCTAATTTCTAATCACATTCAAATTCAATATTAAAATTTATTTTTGTTCTCTAGCATTTTAAAATTATTATATACACAAATATAAATAATCATAACATGCTTTGTAAACATCGTACTATTCAGTTTTCAAAGATCAATTTATCTAACATACTTCCTAAATCGTAAATCTGTATATTATTTTTTCAACTACATAAACTATTGTTGAAAGGTGGTCATTATATGAAAAAATTTACTGTTATGATATTAATCTTGATAACTCTAATGTTTGTTGCATCTGCTTCTACTCCTGCATTTGCCCAAAATCTATTCAAAGAAGGCTCATATAAGTTATCAGACTTCGTTCCTGCAAAAAACAATTCTTACTTTGTTCAGAATATTTCATCAAAAGGTAATTGTTACTTCGCAGTTATGGGTGAAAATGATGCCTTATTACAAGTTATATACCTAACTCCAAAATCGTCAAGATATAATCTAATTCCTCTTAAATCAGAATATAAAGTTTTTATAGTTGGAGATGGCGAAATATTCATTAAAGGTGTTGATTAATATATATTTTTCTATTTAATCTTACATTAGTAATAAATAAAATATATATTATTTATATGTATTCCCCTTACAATTACTATAAAATTTTTGTTTTACATTATTTTTTAACTACATAAACTATTATCGAAAGGCGGCTATTATATGAAAAAATTTACTACAACATTAGTAATTTTGATTGCATTAATACTTAGTACTTCTATTGTAGCTCTTGCATCTGACAACGCTACTTATAAAGAAGGTATTTACACATTAGCAGACTTTGCTCCTACAAAAGATAATCTTTATACTATTCGGAACATTTCATCAAAAGATAATTCTTACTTAATAGTTATGGATGAAAATCTTACTTCACTGCAGTTTCTACGTTTAGAGCCTAAATCCCCAATACATGATTTAATTCCTCTTACGCCAAAATACAGAATTGTTATATTTGGTGCTGGAGAAGTACTTATAAAACCAGCAAAATAAAATATATATTTACTATTTCATTGTCATATGAGAATACCGCCTTACAGCAGTGCTCTCATATGACCTTATTCTTGATCTTAAAATATTTTTAATTATTCTTAAATGCTTGGCTCATAGTTCATTAAAATTAATTTACCCCTTACTGGCATCTTATACCACCTGTACCTCTATTTTGGCATACTTATTCTCATGTAACTAGGCTCTGTGCTTAATAAACGTGATAAAATTTGGAGAGAATTTATATTTTCATATAACAAATAGTTATATATTAAACTATTCATATATGTTAATAGGAAACTATGTAACTAGTTAACTAGTTGTTCTGTTCATGCGGGTTTAAATGATTTTAGAGTTCATAAGTTATTGTACAATTAAAATAAACCTTTGCTATTTTCCCCCTTGGGTGGTAAATAGTTGAATTTATACAACTTCTATGAGGTGAAGATAAAACAAAATATATTGAAATCCTTAAATTAAATAAAGAGCTCATGAAAAAAGTATTTAAGATTAAACAAATCAAAGCTCTAATTCAAACAGCATGGTTGAGTGATGCTAAGTATGAGAAAGGCTCTGGTATGGTTGAATTAACTTTTAGTCCATTATATTTTAATTTCAAAAAAACATAAACAATAAGGAGCAGAACTAAAAATGTTCTATAATAATATAAAAAGAAGGAATTAAAATACAAATAACGAATACGATTTATATATATCGTATTCGTTATTTGTATTGGAGTGATTTTATGAATAGTGGGCTTGTAGATAAGAAACTAACTAAGGAAGAATTAAAGAGTTTCATAGGGGATAAGAATATAGATTATTATGAGAAAAGACTAGATATATATTTTAATGAGTCAGCTGATATGACACCAAAATGGAATTGGGCTGCATTTGTATTTGGATTCTTTTGGATGGCATATAGAAAGATGTATTTGTGCGCTAGTGCAATAATACCTCTGTATATTATTTTAAGGCCAGGTGGGATACGAAATTTTATACATCCTTTTATTGTGTTTTTATGGGTTTTAATAGGTATGTATAGTAATAGAATTTATTATGAACACGCGAAGATAAAAATTAATAAAATCAAAAATATGAGAATTGGGAATGATGAAAAAAACAAAAAAATAAGACAATCAGGAGGAACGAATAAGATTGCAGTGATTATATTGGCAATAATATTAGTGATAATAATATCAGCACTACCTACTCCATTTTTCAAATATTAAAAACTTAAGAGCCTTCCCCTTAACAATTGATTTTTTCTAGTTCCTTGCTATGATTATTATACAATTTTAAAAAGACTCCTTTCTTTAGGAATTTCTAAAGAAGGGTATAAAAATCCCTAGTGTAAATTTTGATTGAACACCTAAATTATAACACTAGGTTTTTATTTTTAAGTATCCTAACTTAAACAAATGTTTATTATAAAAATTAAGACTTTATTATTTAGTTAAAGTTATCTCTCTAGTTTAACAACCGCCTCAGCAGTAGCTTTCTGCCATTCAAAGTTCATCTGTGACTCCTTTTCATGGGAAAACCTTGCATGGACATTCGTAAGGCTTACTTCGTCCCGTTGGTCCTTGTTAGCCTAACGACTGTTTCAACGTGATGTCCTTGAGGGAACATGTCTACTGGCTGTAGCTCCACTGCTTTATAATTTAATTCTTCAAGAATCTTTAAATCCCTTGCTAAGGTTGCAGGGTCACAGGATACATAAACAATCCTTTTAGGTTTTACTTCTGCTATGGCATGTAGAAGTGATTCCTCACAGCCCTTTCTTGGAGGGTCTAGCATAATTACATCTGGGTGTATTCCACCTTCAATTAGTCTTGGAATTTCTTCTTCTGATTTTCCTACTATAAATTCCACATTTTTTACATTATTAATTATTTTGTTTTCATTAGCATTTTCTATAGCTTCTGGTATTATTTCAATTCCATATACCATTTTAGCTTTTTTAGATAAGAACAGTGATATAGTCCCTGTACCACAATATGCATCAAATACAACCTCGTTTCCTGTAAGACTTGCATATTCTAATGCTTTTTTATATAGAATTTCTGTTTGTACAGGATTTACTTGAAAGAAAGATAATGGTGATATATTAAATCTAAATTCACCTATATAATCTGATATTGTATCTGTTCCCCATAGAGTAATAGATTTGTTACCTAAAATCACATTTGTTTTATCCTTATTTACATTTTGAATTATAGATTTAAGATTTAAAATTTCTTCTCTAAGAGATTTTATAAGTGGTTTTATATTAGGTAACTTTTCTCCATTAGTAACTATTACAACCATTATCTCCTTAGTCTGAAAACCCTCTCTAATCATTATATGTCTAACTACACCACTATGATTTTTTTCATCATAAGGAGTTACTTTATTCTCTTTCATCCATTCCTTAAGAATCTTAACAACTTTATCACCTATTTTACTTTGTATATAACAGTGATCCATATTGATTATTTCATGAGATCTTGGTGCATAAAATCCTACTACTATATTTCCATCATTATTTCCAACTGGTAACTGAACCTTATTTCTATAGTTATATGGGAAATCCATACCAATAGTATTATGTACCTTTAATCCTTCTATCTTTCCTACTCTTTCCATAACATCCTTTACTCTTTGAGTTTTAAAGTTAAGTTGTTCTTCATAGGATATATGTTGAAGATTACAGCCTCCACATCTCTTATAAATTGGACATATAGGTTCTGTCCTATATTTAGAGGAGAGAATTACATCTAATAGTTTACCTATTCCATAAGTTTTACTTACTTTTATAAGCTTTATCTTTACTGTTTCACCCTTTATGGCTCCTTTAACAAACACAGTAAAGTTATTTATTTTACCTACCCCTTCTCCTTCATGTCCATATCCTTCTATCTTAATTATATAATCCTTATTCTTCGCAATTTCTATATCTGCATGATTATTGTTTAATTCTAAAATAAGATTTTCTATCTCTGCTTCTCTTTCTTCACTTTCCCTATCCTCTTTTAGAAATCTTTCTTTTTCTAATGAAGCTTTCACTCTTTCTCTCTCTTCTTTTTCAGCTTCTTCTATAACTTTAACCTTACTTATCTGTTTACGTATTTTCATAAAACCACCCTTTATTAGCTTCTAATTAATTTTAATTTTATCAGAAAACTAGTCAATTAACCATAATAAGTAGTCATAATATAAAATTAAAGTAAGGGCAACTTTAGATTATTAATAAAATTAGCTAAAGTTACCCTTACTATGGTGAATTAAATTTTAAAAGTTTCACAGTCTGTTCTATTACTACTTATTGCACCTACCCCATTAATGTGTACAAAGTTTGCAACACAATCCTTATTGATATTATACCTACAGTTTATTGCATCACATACTATTCTTGGTCCTGTACCTCCAGAGAAATTATTAAAGCTTTGTTTAACTTCTCCTCCAATATTCATATTATATACATTGGAAAGAGAATTTTTTATTCCCATTTCTGTGAAGCTTCCACACTGAGTATACTCACTAGAGTGAGCATTTGCTCCTTGTACATGGATACTGTTAGCGGTGCACATTCCAGAGTTGTTGTGTGTACAATTAGTTGCATTACATGCTAAATTTCCACTCATTCATAGCACTCCTATTCTTAATTATTTTCTTAAGTTATTAGATAATACTATTATGTGGAAAAATATTTTTTTTATGCACGGGGTAGGCCTAAAATTATCGCTACTTCTTAATGCTAATATATCTAAATTAAAACTCTCAAAAAAATTAAAGACACCCTTAGCGGGTGTCAATAATGAATCAGTTGCCAAAAATGTTATATTTTAAGTCTTATCCATTGGATTATTAATTATACATTAAATTTCAGATAATTTCAATATTTTTTATAAATTTTACATAAATACCATAATTATCTTAATTTTAAAATAATTTCTTGGGTGAAACTACTTAATATTAGCTTTGCCGCTATATACCATTCCTACTTTTGAGTCCATAGTTATAAAACATCCAGATTTTATAATTGAAGATGCGTTTTGTGCGTTATATATAATAGGAATGTTTCTTGATGCACATTCTAGTAATACGCTAGAACTCATCTCATCGCTTTCTACTATTATTCCACCAACTTCATTAAGCACATCTGAAAAATCTCTACTTAATTTATCTACTATAATAATTTGCTTTTCATCTAAAGAATTAAAAAACTTCTTAGAATTATTTACATGCATTACTGTTCCAAAAGCTGTACCAGAATTACTTCCTTTACCTTGTAAAAGTACATCTCCTATAATATGAACCTTCATCATATTTGTACTACCTATGTAGTTCATTGGTATTCCTGCAACAATTACTACAAGATCACCCTTCTTTACATAATTAGCTGCTAATGCAATTTCTGAAGTCTTATCTATTAATTCATCTGTATCTTTTAATTTTGGAGTTATTACAGGGAACACACCCCAATTTAGTGCTAAACTTCTTGCAACCCTTTCATAAGGAGTACAAGCTATTACTTCACATTCCGGTCTATATTTAGAGATTTGTCTTGCAGTTTGACCGCTTTGAGTCGCTGTAATTATTGCTGATGCATTTAACTCCATTGCTGTTGTACATGTAGCTACACTTATAGCATTAGGCACATTAGCAACATGTAACTTTCTTCTTTTCTTAAAACTTTCCTCGTAGTTTATATATTCCTCTGCCTTCATAGCTATTTGAGACATAGTTTTTACAACTTCTACTGGATATTTACCACTGGCAGTCTCTCCACTTAGCATTATAGCATCAGTTCCATCAAAGATGGCATTAGCTACATCTGAAGCTTCTGCTCTAGTAGGTCTTGGATTTCTAATCATAGAATCTAACATTTGAGTTGCAGTAATTACGGGCTTTCCAGCTTCATTACATTTTTGTATAATCATCTTCTGAACTACTGGTACCTCTTCAGTAGGAATTTCCACTCCTAAATCCCCTCTTGCTACCATAATTCCATCAGAATATCTTATAATTTCATCAATATTATCTACGCCTTCTCTATTTTCAATCTTTGAAAATACTTGAATATAATCTCCACCATTCTTATCAAGAAGATGTCTTATATCTAGAACATCTGTACCTTTTCTTATAAAAGATGCAGCTACTATATCTACTTCACTTTCTATACCAAACATTAAATCTGCTATATCTTTCTCTGTTAATGCTGGAAGATTTAATTTAACTCCTGGCACGTTCATTCCCTTGTGATTTCCTATTACTCCTGTATTTTCAACATGAGTTTTTATTTCTTTACCCTCTATAGATAATACTTTTAATGCCACTAATCCATCATTTATTAAAAGTGTGTTTCCTGGTTTTACATCTTTATATAGGTTTTTATAAGTAATAGAACATTTAGTTTCATCTCCTATAATATCCTCTCCACAATGAACTATAAAAGTTGTTCCTTCTTTAAGTTCTACAGTTCCATTTTCAAAGTTTCCAGTTCTAATCTCTGGTCCCTTTGTATCAAGTAATATAGCAATATGCTTTTCTAATTCAGCTCTTGCTTCCTTAACCATATCTATTCTTCTCTTATGCTCTTCATGACTTCCATGAGAGAAATTTAATCTGGCAGCATTCATACCATTTTCAATTAACTTTTTTATAATTTCCTTTTCATCAGTAGTAGGTCCCATTGTACAAACAATTTTAGTTTTCTTCATAGTTATCCTCCTTTATATTTCATAGATTTAAATTCTTTTGCCTAGATAACTTTACCATTATATAAAATTATATTAAAATATTTATAATTCTACAATATCTATAACCCATTAATTCGACAAATCTACACTTAATTTATATAACTCTTCATTAAAACATGATTTTAAATCTAAAGCTTCTTTTATATCTATATCTATAATTTTATTTGCCTTTATACCAATAAGTCTTGCTGTCTTTCCTTCTAACAACACTTTTACCGCTTTACTACCCATTCTTGAAGCTAAAATTCTATCAAAAGCACTTGGACTTCCGCCTCTTTGTATATATCCAAGCACAGTTGCCCTAGTCTCTATACCCGTTATTTCCTCTATGCTTTTAGCTAATTTCTGTGCTCCACCTACACCTTCAGCTAAGATTATAATATTATGAAGCTTACCATTACGTTTTCCTTTGAAAATATTCTCACATATATCTTCAATAGTGAATTTTTTTTCTGGAACTATTACCTGTTCAGCCCCACCAGCAATACCTGAAAATAAAGCTAAATCACCACAGTTTCTTCCCATAACTTCAATTACACTCACTCTTTCATGGGAGCTAGATGTATCTCTAATTTTATTTATGGCATCAATAGCTGTATTTAAAGCTGTATCAAAACCAACGGTATAATCTGTATAAGGTAAATCATTATCTATAGTACCTGGTATTCCAACTGTTGGTATACCTAAATCACTTAATTCCTTAGCTCCTCTAAAGGATCCATCTCCACCAATGACTATAATTCCATCTATTTTAAGGACTTTAATAACATTAAGTGCCTTCTGTCTCCCTTCAGGTGTTCTAAACTCTTCACTTCTAGCAGTCCTTAGGATAGTACCACCTCTTTGAATTATATCAGAAACAGAGTGTCTATCCATCTCAAATATTTCTCCATTAATAAGCCCATTAAATCCTCTATGTACTCCAAATACCTGGACTTCATTTTCAATTCCAATCCTAACTACAGCTCTTATTGCTGCATTCATTGCTGGTGAATCTCCACCGCTAGTCAATACTGCAATTTTTTTCACTATATTACCCCCTAGCTTTATTGTGGTTATTATTTATTTAAATCTCTACTTACTTAACTTAAGTTTAATGTTTAGAGTTACTCCTTGCAACCTATTATTGGATGTATTTGAGTAAATATCTATAAATTTGCTATTGTAAATGTTGTCAACTTTTAATAAAGTCTCTTATAATTTATTCTTCCCATTTTATCCTTTATAATTAATAAATTTTAATAAAATTTATATACAAAATTAAGAAGAGTTACTTCTGCAATTAAACTTATCTTTACCAACAATTCAATTTACAATCTAATATCAATAAAATTTCTTTATATCTTCATGCAAATTAAAGTTAAATCTAAGTAAAATTTGAACTAACTCTTCTCATATTATCTTTTAATTATCTTTTTACTAATGGAAAAGCAATTACGTCTCTTATGGATGATGAGTTTGTTAAAAACATCATCATTCTATCTATTCCTATTCCAAGACCTCCTGCTGGTGGCATAGCTACATCTATGGCTACTGCAAATTCTTCATCCATTGGACTGGCAGTTTCAAGTCCTGCTCTTAATTTTGCTGCTTGCTCATGAAGTAAAATTCTTTGTCTTAACGGATTATTAAGTTCTGAATATGCATTTCCAAGTTCTACTCCAAAGGCATAAGGTTCAAACCTTTCTATTAACTCTGGATTTTCTCTATGAACTTTACATAGTGGAGACGAATCTAATGGAAAATCTATTACAAAGGTTGGCTCTATTAATTTATCCTCGCAATAGGCCTCAAATAGTGTAAGTATTAAGTCTCCTTTATTTGCTTTTTCAATATTAAACCCTTCCCTTTGCTCCTCTTCTAATAATCCTTTTTCTATAATTAGAGGTACTATTTCTTCCTTAGTTAACCTTTCCACATCTATTCCTGTATCTTTATGAACTAGATTGCACATAGTTTCTCTCTTCCAAGGAGCTTTAAAGTCAATTTCAACACCGTCATATACAGCTTTAGTTGTTCCTTTGATTTTAGTAAATACGTGCTCATATAAATCTTCCATAATTCTCATCATATCATTATAGTCAGCATAAGCCATGTAACATTCAAACAATGTAAATTCTGGATAGTGAGTTCTATCTATTCCTTCATTTCTAAAGGAACGTCCCATACTAAAAACCCTATCAATGCCTCCAACCATCAATCTTTTTAAGTATAACTCTGGAGATACATTCATAAATACTTCACAGTCTAATGCATTTACATTAGTTATAAATGGTTTAGCTTCTCCTCCACCATATTTTGTATCTAAAATAGGGGTTTCCATTTCCATAAACCCTTTAGAATTCATAAACTCTCTTATGGCATACATAGCCTTAGCTCTATTTACAAATCTATCTCTTACATCTTCATTCATTATCATATCTAGGGATCTATGTCTTTGTCTTAAATCCATATCTTGAATTCCGTGATATTTTTCTGGAAGAGGTCTTATAGATTTTGAAAGCACGGTAACATTTAGAGCTTTAATAGTTATTTCCTCTGTTTTTGTTTTAAATGCGAATCCTTCTATACCAATTATGTCTCCTACATCAAGAAGTTTAATAACTCCATAGGCATCTTCACCAAGATCATTTTTACTTATATACACTTGAATATTTCCATTCTGATCCCTTAAATTTAAAAATGTTACTTTACCCATTCTTCTTAAAAGCATTATTCTTCCTGATAAAATAAATCTCTCTTCACTATCTATTTTATCAAAGTTTTTTGTTATATAGGTTGAAGTAGTATTTGGCTCAAAAGTATAGGGATAAGGATTGATTCCTCTGCTTAAAAGTTCATTTAATTTTTTTATTCTCTCTACGTTAAATTCATTGGCATCTTGCATTATTTCTTGTAAGTTATTTAATTCTACATAATCATTGTACATATATAATAGTACCACCTTTCAATTTTGCTTTTTAATTTCTCATAACTTTTATGAAGCTAAATAACACCTCATTATAGTATTTTCTAGTAGACTCAGTTACGTTACTTTCGTCCATTATTATATTTTTGCAAAATAAAAACTCTCACCTCCAAGACAATAGTCTTGGGGACGAGAGTTTGGTAAGTTCAACTTCGTGGTACCACCCCAGTTTATTAATATGTCACCATATTAACCTTTTCAAGTACGGCTTTACAATAAAATATATTAAGCTTATACCCTAGCTCTATAACGGGAGCACCCGTTACACCATCTCTCTTCCTAAAGGAAACTTCTTTCTTTTTTAAGAAGCAACCTCACTTTAAGATAAACTTTAGTGAAGTAAAGATCCTGTGTACAACTCCGAGGCTTTTTTCACCAAACTGTTTTTTGCTTTCTCTCACCATCTAAAGCTCTCTGTAAAAAAATTGAGTTTAATTACTCTTCTCTTCATAGTTTTATTGAGTATATTTTAATATACTCAATATATAATGTCAAGAATTTTCAAAAAAACTTATATTATCAATCGAGTAGGAGATAGATATTTATTATTTAGCATTCTTGCTAAAATAGGATTGTTGGAAATTCTTCAATGCCTAAGATCTTAAGATTATCATATTTAGTCTTAATTTTCTTCCATTGTTACCAATAGCATAGGCGTAGCCTTCGTCTTAGCCGTTCATCTAAATAAATAATTCTAAATTTATGTACAGAGGAAAACCCTCGATATTTCTATCGAGGGTTTCATGGTGAAGGTGATAATTACAATTTAAGTAACGTCATAATTTGTTTTAGGTAAACATCCCTTAAACAACATGTTTATTATAACTATTTCATTGATTCTATAACACCTTCAACAATTGTATCCATATCTGTAACATTTCCTTCATTCATAGAAGATACAAGTGTAACTTTATCTTCTAGAACTGTCATTTCTCTCATTTCCTCTAGGAACTCACTCATCAAACTTCCAGACTTACATGCCCATGAGCCATTTTCAATTATTGCAAAAGTTCTCTTTTGAAGGTTAAGAGCCTTCATATCCATAAGATAATTATGCATAGGTGGGTAAATACCAAGGTTATAGGTTACAGAAGCTAAAACTACGTGGCTAACTCTAAAGGTTTCTGAAATCAGTTCAGATACATGAGTGCTTGAAACGTCATACATAACTACATTTTTCATTCCCTTTTCTACAAATTTAGTAGCTAAGGCAGTAGCTGCAGCTTCGGTATTACCATACATTGAAGCATAAACTATCATTACTGCTTTTTCTTCTGGTTCATATCTACTCCATTTATCATACTTATCAATAAAATATCCAAGATCTGTGCGCCAAACTGGACCATGTAGTGGGCAAATCATTTTAATATCTAATCCACTTGCCTTTTTTAACAATTCTTGAACATGTGGTCCATACTTTCCAACAATATTTGTATAATATCTTCTAGCGTCATCAATCCAATCACGGTCAAAGTCAACCTCATCATTAAATAGCTTACCATCTAATGCTCCAAAAGATCCAAAGGCATCAGCTGAAAAAAGAACACCGTTTGTAGTATCAAATGTAACCATAGCTTCTGGCCAATGTACCATTGGTGCAGCTACAAATGTTACCTCATGCTTTCCAAAAGATTTTATGTCTCCTTCTACAACTTCCTCCATTCTACCATCAATTTCGAATCCAAATTGTCTCATTAGGAGAAAAGATTTCTCAGTACTTATAATCTTAACATCAGGATAACGCAATATTATTTCTTCAATAGCAGCTCCATGATCAGGCTCCATATGATTTATTACTAAATAATCTAATGGCCTACCATTTAAAACAGCTTGTATATTTTCTAAAAACTGTCTACAAATTGACCAATCTACAGTATCAAATAGCACAGTTTTTTTATCTAATAATAAATATGAATTATATGAAACCCCTCTTGGAATTGGATGAATATTTTCAAAAAGAGCTAGACGTCTGTCATTTCCTCCTACCCAATAAAGGTCTTCAGTTATCTTTCTAACACAAAACATAAATTACTCCTCCTTTTTTACTGTAAAACTTAAAATTTCTGCTATAAAATTAGACCTCTATAAAACTATCTTTTTCTTCACCGCAATCTGGACAAATCCATTCTTCAGGAAGAGCTTCAAATAGAGTTTCTGGCGATATGTCATTTTCTATATCTCCTATAGCTGGATCATATTCATAGCCACATCCATTACAAACATATCTCTTCCAACTAGGAACAACCTTTTTAGGAACATACTTTTTCATTTTCTTCATAGGAGGTGCTTCCTTTTTTGGTTCTCCGTTATCTAAAGCATCTGTTAATAATGGCATTATCTCTAGTAAGTCTCCAACAATACCATAGTCTGCATTCTTAAATATTGGAGCATTAGGATTATTATTAATAGCAACTATGGTAGTAGCATCCTTTATACCCTTTAAGTGTTGACCAGCACCTGATATACCACATGCTATGTAGAGATTTCCATTAAATTTTTGACCTGACATTCCAACATAACGATTTAGCGGTAAGTATTTTAAGGTTTCAGCTACAGGACGAGATGATCCAATTGCTGCACCAACTTGAATAGCTAAAGCTTTAGCAAGTTCCATATTTTTTTCTTCTCCGATTCCCTTACCTACACTTACAACACGCTCTGCCTTAGATATTGGAGTATTTATATCAATACCAACAGTAAAATCATAGCCATCTGCTTTTAATGCTTCTATAAGCTTAGCAACTCTTTCCTCTGCTGTTCCATCTTTCATAATCATTTTCTTACGAGCACCAGTGACTCCACCAGCTGAACCTTTTTTAGCTCTATCCTCATTTTTAGGCATTTTTCCAATTATATGAGATGCAATTACCATTCTTTGAATCTCATTTGTTCCTTCATAAATAGTACAAATTTTAGCATCACGATATGCTCTTTCTACATCCATTCCTTTAAGGTAACCAGTTCCTCCAAAGATTTGTAATGCATCATTTACAACTTCTAAGCATATATCAGACGCATATTGTTTAGCCATAGCAGCTTCCATAGAATAAGGCTCATGATTTTCCTTAAGTTCAGCAGCACTATATACTAGAAACCTAGCTGCCCTTAACTTAGTTGCCATATCAGCTAATTTAAATGAAATTACCTGTTGTTGGCATATAGGCTTTCCAAATTGTATTCTTTCTTTCGAATATTCTAAAGCATTTTCATAAGCTCCTTGAGCTATACCTAAAGCTTGAGCTGCAATACCTATACGACCACCATCTAATGTTCCCATAGCTATTTTAAAGCCTTGTCCTTCTTCACCTAATAAGTTTTCTTTAGGTACTTTAACATTATTAAATACTAATTCAGCAGTTGCAGAAGAGCGAATTCCCATCTTATCGTAATGATCACCAAATGTAAATCCTTTCCACCCTTTTTCAACTATAAAGGCACTTATACCTTTGACTCCTATATCTGGAGTAGTTACAGCAAATACAACATAAGTATCTGCCTTATCTGCATTAGTTATAAAAATCTTTCCACCATTTAAGATATAATAATCTCCTTCTAGTTCAGCAGTCGTTTCAGTTCCACCAGCATCACTACCAGCATTTGGCTCAGTTAAACCGAATGCACCGATCTTTTCACCCTTTGCTAGAGGAATCATATATTTTTGCTTTTGTTCTTCAGTTCCATATGCAAAAATTGGATATGTTCCTAAAGAAACATGAGCTGATAAAATTACACCTGTACCACCATCTACTCTAGAAAGTTCTTCAACGGCAATGGCATAACTAAGTATATCTAGACCTAACCCACCATATTTTTTAAGATACGGAGTACCTAATACCCCCATTTTACCTAACTTTTCTATAGCCTCAGTTGGAAACTTACTTTCTTGATCCAACATAAATGCTTGTGGCTTTACCTCTGTCTCTGCAAATTCTCTGATTTTTGCACGAAAAGCTTCGTGTTTTTCTGTAGTCTTAAAAAACATAAATTTACCTCCTTTAATTTAGTGTTTTATTTTAATTTTTACAAATTTTATTAATAGAACTTATAAAAATTTATAATCTTTAATTTAGAAAGTACAATATACTTACAATACAAGTTGAAACTAAAATTGTTTATATAACTTCCTAATAATTAAATTAATTATATAGTTTTTTTTATTTCTTAATAATAATTATTATAAAACTTATAATTTCTATTGTCAAATTTTTATGTAAACTTATTATAGTATCCTTAATTAATATTATTTTCTATTACATGAAAATACATCCAAAATATCCTATTATTCAGCCTTTTTTAAAAATATTCATGACTATTTTGATACTATGATCTCTGCTGGCTTCTGACAGTTCAGCCATAATTGTTACTTCTAAATACATATCCATAACGTATCTATCAGCTCTCCACAGGTAAGACCGTAATCTTTTACTCCATATATCTGCTACATTTACACTGTCTGTTTCGAATAGTTTCGGGCTTTGGTTTGTATAGCAACCTTACCCACAGACATATGCCTTATATGTAGTTTCTGTTCGTCAGACCAGAGTTTCGCCGCCGACTTTCTTCAGGTTCCACGTCACCATGGACACCCTTGTCTTAAGCTATGCACTTGGCACTATCAACCCATGCTAAGGACTTTCACCTATTAGATTACGCCCATACTGGGCACACTATAAAAAGCACCAAGATAATTTCTTGGTGCTTGAATTAATTTATTTCATTATGATAGTGGACTTTACTCTTCTAAAACTTTAACATTATCATCTCCAAAAATTCCTCTTAATCTAGATGTAGTTTCATAATCATTATTAAGCCAACTATTTTTATTTATAAGATATTTTTTCTTCGTATTAGCAGCAAATAAGTAAGTTGGTGCTGAACCAAATTCCCCAATAAAATTGTCTCTTATAAGCTTCATTGCACTATTTAGCTTGCTATCATCTTCAACCCTTATATATATCTTATCTGTACTGGCTTTAACTAATGGTGATATTTTTTCACATAATATTTTAGGTTGTTCTTCTTCTTCCAAGGCTATACGTCCTTCCACAGTGACTATTTCATCTTCCTCAACAAATTCTCTACAAGCTGAAAATGTCTTTGGAAATATGACCAGTTCTATGGTTCCAAATAAATCCTCTAAGGTCGCAAAGGCCATAGCCTGATTATTTCTTGTAATTTTTTTAGAAACTGATGTTAAAAGTCCCCCTAAAATTACTTTTTGTTTATCCTTTACCTTTGAAACTCTCTCGCTAATAAGACCTTCTACACCTGTACTTCCATCTTCTAAAGTATCTGCTAAAACTAAGTCTGATATCTTATGAGTGGTTACATGTTTTAAAGTCTTCTCATAATCATCTAGTGGATGGCCTGATAAATATATTCCTGTCATTTCTTTTTCCATAGCTAATAAATACTTTTTATTAAATTCTTGAATTTCTGGATAAACTATCTTAAAGGCACTATCTTCATCCTCAGCTCCTTGAAATAGACTTATTTGTCCTGGGACATTTCTCTTTCTTTCATTGTTTATTCCATCTAAAATTTTCTCAAATACAGCTATTAATTTAGATCTGTATATTCCTAAACTATCAAAAGCTCCAACTTTTATAAGACTCTCTACAGCTCTCTTATTTACTGCTCCAGAATCAATCTTGTTACAAAAATCGCTAAAGCTCTTAAATTTCCCTTTTTCCTTACGTCTTTCCACTATTGATTCTATAACATTTACTCCAACATTTTTTATAGCTGAAAGACCAAATCTTATAGTGTTACCTTGTACTGTAAACTTACTAAAGCTTTCATTTATGTCTGGTGGAAGTACCTTTATTCCTATTTCTTCTGCAAACCTAATGTAGTATGCTACCTTTTCATTGTTTCCCATTATACTATTAAGCATGGCAGCTATAAATTCTGCTGGGTAATAATACATTAAATATGCTGTTTGATATCCAACTACTGCATAAGCTGCAGCGTGACTCTTATTAAAAGCATAGGATGCAAAATCCATCATCTGATCAAATATCTTATTAGCTGCTTCTTCTGTAATTCCATTTCGAATACATCCAGGTACTACAATCTTTCCCTCTTCATCTACTATTCCATGAACAAAGTTTTTTCTCTCTTCTTCCATGACCTTATGTTTCTTCTTCGACATGGCACGTCTCACAAGGTCACTTCTTCCAAGGGAATACCCTCCAAGATCTCTAACTATTTGCATTACTTGTTCCTGATACACCATTACCCCATATGTCACATCTAGTATTCCTTCTAATTGTGGAGTTACATATTGAACTTTGTCTGGATTT
The DNA here is from genome assembly GCF_000732635.1 of Clostridium sulfidigenes. Taxonomy (GTDB): domain Bacteria; phylum Bacillota; class Clostridia; order Clostridiales; family Clostridiaceae; genus Clostridium_J; species Clostridium_J sulfidigenes. The sequence continues at coordinate 95,208 of NZ_JPMD01000017.1, forward strand.
CTTTTTCCTTCAATGTATTTTGGAATTTCTGCCATTGGACCTGGTCTATAAAGACTTATTCCTGCTATGATATCCTCAAAGCAGTCTGGTTTTAGATCTCTCATGAAGGAAGTCATTCCTGCAGATTCTAACTGGAATACACCTACTGTTTTTCCTTCTCCAATCATCTGATAAACCTTTGAATCTCCAAAGTCTATATGATCTATATCTATTTTTACACCTTGATTTTCCCATATATTCTTAATAGCTTCATCCATTACTGTAAGAGTTCTTAATCCTAAGAAATCCATCTTCAAAAGTCCTAATTCTTCTAATGTACCCATGGTAAACTGAGTTACTATCATACCTTCATTCTTTTGTAATGGAACATATTCTACTAAAGGATGGGATGCTATAACTACTCCAGCAGCATGGGTAGATGAGTGTCTTGGTAACCCTTCTAAATCTCTAGCTACATCTATAAGTTCACGTACTCTCTCATCTACATCATAAAGTTCTTGTAGCTCACTATTCATCTCCAATGATTTGTCTATAGTTATATTTAATACTGAAGGGATCATCTTTGCAATTTTATCTACCTCAGCATAGGAGTAATTCATTGCTCTTCCTACATCCCTGATGCATGCCCTTGGTGCCATGGTTCCAAAGGTAATTATCTGTGATACATTATTTTCTCCATACTTATCAACTACATAATCAATTACCCTTTGACGCCCTTCATAGCAAAAGTCTGAGTCAATATCAGGCATACTTACCCTTTCTGGATTAAGAAATCTCTCAAAAAGTAAAGCATACTTTATTGGATCTATTTTGGTTATTCCTAAGGTATATGCAACTATAGCTCCTGCTGCTGAACCTCTTCCCGGTCCTGTAGGAATTCCATTTTCATTAGCATATTTTATAAAATCCCAAACAATTAGAAAATAATCAACATATCCCATTTTCTTGATTATTCCTAACTCATAATCTAATCTATCGCACAGAAGTTTTCCTTCTTCATTTTCTTCTCTTATTTTATTTACTTTTTCTTCATCCAATACTCCATTTAAAGCTGAGAATACTTCATATCTTTCAATAAGTCCCTTATAGCAATTTTCCCTAAGATATTCAAATGGATCTACCCCCTCAGGCAAAGGGAACTTAGGTAACTTAGATTCATGAAATTTATAATGGAAATCACACTTTTCTGCTATCTTTAGCGTGTTTTCCATAGCCTCTGGTATATAAGAAAAAGTCTCATACATTTCTTCAGGTGACTTAAGATAAAATTGATTTGAAGGATATCTCATCCTAGTTTTATCTTCTACGGTTTTACCTGTTTGAATACAAAGTAATACATCGTGTGATTTACTATCTTCTTCATTTATATAGTGAGTATCATTAGTACATACTAATGGAATATCACATTCCTTAGACAACTCTAATAACATTTCATTCACTTGTAACTGCTGGGAAATTCCATGGTATTGTAATTCTAAATAAAAATCATCTTTAAATATTTCCTTATATTTTAAAGCAACTTCCTTGGCCTTTTCTTTATTATCTCTAAGTAAATTTTTTTGAACCTCACCACCTAAGCAAGCACTAGTAGCAATTAATCCTTCACAATTTTCCTTTAAAAATTCATAGTCTACTCTTGGTTTATAATAAAATCCCTCTATAGAAGCAGTAGATACTATTTTCATTAGATTTTCATAACCTACCTGATTTTTAACTAACAAAACTAAGTGATAGGTATCATTGTCTTTTTGAGGTTCTTTAATGTACATTGATTTTCCTGCCACATATATTTCACATCCAATTATGGGTTTTATCCCATTTTCTATAGCTTCTTTATAAAAATCTACTGCACCGTACATAGTTCCATGATCAGTAATAGCAATAGCTTTCATACCTAATTCCTTAGTTCTTTTAATAAGTTTAGATATTTTCCCTGAACCATCTAAGAGACTATACTCTGTATGCACATGCAGATGTACAAAATCCTTCATATTTTCACCCCCTGCATCCTTGGTAACAAAACTAATTTCTTTTAAAATACTTATTTTTATATTATCTTTCTAACTTACCTCTTACTATTAATCTGTCCTTACCATCATAAGTACATGTTACAAGGGTTATTGTTGCATCCTCACTTTTATCTAAAACATAGGTGTCTTCTGGAGCAACTGTAAAGCTCTCTGTAACTTTATAAGTAAAGGTCTTATCATGAGTAGATACTATTATATCATCATTAACTTCTAATTTGTTTAGTCTTAGAAAAAATTCTCCTGTATCATAGTTTCTATGTCCTGCTAGTGCAAAGTTACCCATTTCCCCTGGCATAGCAGTATCCTTAAAATGTCCTACTGCATATTTTATTATTTCATCCTCAGTGCCTTCTGCTACTACTACTTTCAAATTTATTTTTGGTATTTCTAAAACTGCAATTGGATTTACCATATCTATATAAGGAAGTTTTTCTTCCGTACTATTCTTATTTTTTTCATGATTAACTTCCTGCTTTTCTTCTGATACAAATTTGTCATAAAGCTGATCTTGAACTTTTTTTTGTTTCCCACTTTCCTCTAAAAGCAAATAGTAATAATCCAATCCCCACTAAAATTAAAAGTATACTTATAATGCTTCTAATCTTCCCCTTCATTAAAACACCTCTTTACTTAAAATTATAAACTATTAAGTAATTATACACACATATGTTTTGTAACATTCTCAAAAATGGAATGTCTTACATAATTAATCTTTTTAGCCCCAGTAATTTATCTATAAAACTGATCTAAAAAGTAATAATTTTGAGACATTCCATTATAAACAGAGTTCTTTTTATCTTTAAAATAATACTTTATTTAATATAGTCAGCCACTTTAGAAACCTCAATATAGGGCTTAATTTTACCTAAAACTTCATTAACATGATATGGATGTATCTGATATTCATTCATGTCATCTACAGAATCAAATCTAGTTATAAGACATACATCAAAAGATCTATCCGTATGAAGCTCATCTATTCCTACTTCTATCTCCTTAAGCTCAGGTATTTTTCCTTCCATAGCTTTAAGAGTATTTGCTACAAAATCTACGTTTTTCCTTGTATTTTCTTTTAACTTAAATAAAACCACATGTGTAAACAACTTTTTACCCCCTATACATTAACCCATTTTATTTAATTATTTTTTAGTACCTTAGCTGATAGCATAGCCTTTGACATAATCTCTTTATTTTGATTATACATTGTCACTTCTACCTTTGAATAATATCTTCCTCTATCTATTACTTCAGAATATACATCAATTATCCTACCCATTTGAACTGGCTTAGTAAAATAAGATGTGAAACTATCTATAGCTACATTTGTAATACCATTTTGTCTTAACACCATAGTTCCCATAGTTGATAAAAGCATATTTAATGCATTCCATGATGCAGTACCTATAGAGTCAAGCATTTCAGGTACAATTTCTCCCCAGAAATGCATCTTATTCTTACTAGACTCAAATTCAAAATTCTTTAAAATTAAATCATCCATAGTATGACCTACATGAGGCTGTCTTGTAACTATTTGTAATGCCTTTATTACATCTCCTCTGGAAATTATACCTATTAATTTCTTTTTATATACCACTGGGCATATTTGAATTCCATCCCAAGCCATGATATGTGCTGCATAGGCAACTGTGCTTGTAGGGTTTAACACAATAGGATTCTTTGTCATAATGGTATTTACGATCTCATTGTCATCATGATTATTTATTTGAGTTATACTTACAAGACCTATAACTCTAGATTCCTCATCTAAAACTGGAAATCTTTCATGCCTAGTTTTCTCTGATAATTCTTTTAATGCTTTAATCTTGTCCCATACATTTAAGTATTCTGGATTTTTATCCATAATATCTTCTACTAATACAATTTCCTTCTTAACATTATTTTCATATATAGCCTTATTTATCATGCTTGCAACAGTAAAGGTATCATAGGTACAGGATATTACAGGCAAATTTGTTTTATCTGCTAGAGTCTTTATTTCATCACTACATTGAAAGCCCCCAGTGATAAGCACAGCACATTGATTTTCAAGAGCTAATCTTTGAGCTTTTTCTCTATTTCCTACTATAAGTAACGAACCTGGGCTTATGTATCTCTTAATGGTTTCAACTTCCATGGCTCCTATTATAAATCTTTCAAGAAAATTATTCTCTCCACCCTTACCACCAATTAAGGTTCCATCTACCATGTTTACAATTTCCCTAAAGGATATCTTGTCAATATTCTTTTTTTCTAACTTTTCTACTCTTACTGTACCAACCCTAGGAATTGTATTGACAATTCCTATAGATTCACACTCCTTTATTGCTCTATATGCCGTTCCTTCACTAACACCTAATTTACTACTAATTCCTCTAACAGATATCTTAGTATTTATATCTAAGGATAGAATATATTTAATTATTTCTTCATGTTTTGACATGCCTATCTACCCTCTTTCCTAAGCTCATCAGCTATTTTTTCGATTCGTCTAAGACGATGATTTACTCCTGATTTTCCTACAGGTGGATTTAACATAGCTCCTAACTCCTTTAAGGATTCATCTGGGAAGGCAAGCCTTAATTTAGCTACTTCCTTTAAATTTTTAGGTAGTCTATCAAGTCCAATTTCACTTTCAATAAGCTTTATACTTTCCACCTGTCTTACAGCTGCATTAACAGTTTTACTAAGATTTGCAGTTTCACAATTAACAATTCTATTTACATTATTTCTCATTTCCTTCATGATTCTTATATTTTCAAGCTCTAATAATGCATTATGTGCACCTATTATATTCAAAAGATCTACTATTTGCTCTCCCTCTTTTAAATATATTACAAAACTATTTTTCCTTTGTATTACTTTAGAATTAAGCTTATAACTGTTAATAAGATCACTAAGTTCATTGGCATAATCTTGATCGTGAGTTACAAATTCTAAATGGTAAGTTTTCTCTGGGTTACTAATACTTCCTCCCCCTAAAAAAGCTCCCTTTATATATGCTCTTTTACAATTTTCATTTTTTATTACTTCACCAGGTACTCCGTAGTGTATATTAAATAAGCCATCCTTTTCTATTATTCCCAATTCTTGAAGGAGTCCCTTTACATCTACTTCTTCTGGTATTAAAACCATATATATATTATTCTTCTTTAACGAATTGCTTTTCTTTACTAATAATTTAGTGTGAATATCATAGAAATCTTTTAAATTCTTAAAAATCCATCTTGCTATAGCTGGATTTTCAGTTACTATCTTAAATGTAATAGATCTGTTAAATCCAAAACCCAAGGTTCCACTTGACTTCATTATAGCTGATAATTGGGCAGCTATTTCATCTTTAGATAATTCACTATTTCTACATACTTCATTTTTTACCTTTAGTGAAAATGACATTTCTCTACTCCCTATCCTTTTTTTCTCTTCTTAATCTCTGTGATAAATATATATATTCAAAAATTCTTTTCTCATCATTAATCATTTTTTTCTTTAATATAGTTTCTATAAGTATTTTAGCAAGCTTATCCTCATCATGTCTTATGAGTTCTTTTTTAATCTTTATCATATCAAATTCTATATATTTTACATTTAGCTTATCTTTGTCACCATGGTCAAGTTGAACAAAGGTTGAGCCCTTTTGTAAGTATCTTTCTTTTATATTTTCTTCTTCCTTTGAGAGTCCTTTATTTACAATAGCATAATCAATAGGCATACCTTGGCAATGTTTCATTATAGCTCTTATATGATCTTGAACACTAAAGTTATCACTCTCACCTGGTTGAGTCATTATATTTGATACGTAAATTTTTAATGCTTTAGTGGCCTTTACAGCCTCTCTTATATCACCTACCATTAGATTAGGTATTATACTAGTATACACACTTCCTGGACCTAATATAACTGCATCAGCATCTCTTATAGCATCAACGGCCTCTTGAACTCCCTTAGCATCTTTAGGTTCTATAAATACTCTATCTATAGGTGATTTTCTATTTAAACTCTCAGTAGGTATTGATGATTCTCCTTTTATTATGTCTCCATTTTTTAGTTTTGCATATAACTGCACATTTTCTAGAGTAACAGGTAGTACTTTTCCAGTTACTGCTAAAACCTCACTAGTTTTTTTAATAGCCTCTAAAAAATTTTCGGAAATTCCATTCATAGCTGCTAAAAATAAATTACCAAAACTTTGATTTTCTAAAGAACCATCCTTAAATCTATACCTAAAGAGCTGTTCCATCAAAGGTTCAGTATCTGCTAAAGCTATTATGCAGTTACGAATATCTCCTGGTGGTAACATTCCTAAATCTTGCCTCAGTACTCCAGAACCTCCTCCATCATCAGCCACTGTAACTACTGCGGTTATATTAGTGGTATATCTTTTTAGTCCACTAAGCATATTGGAGAGCCCTGTTCCACCTCCAATAACTACCACTTTAGGACCTTTTACTAATATACTATTTTTAAAAAAATCATCGTCAAAATTTTTCTTTCCCATTGAAAAATTCAAGGCTTCAAACTTTATTATATCTACTACTCTTTTAGTATACTTCTCTAAACTTATATAGGTCAATATACACCCTAAAACTAGTATTGCTACTAAAAATAATTTAACAGAAACACCCTCATTCCATCTCCTTATAAGCTCAATTATAGCATAGGAAATTAAAAATACACCTAATATAATTTGGCATATCCACCTCTTAATTCCCACTCCAGGCATTAACCCGTCCTTAAGCTTCATCGCTTTCCAGCTCCTCTACTTACATCCTCATTTATATCTCTATGATCTATGGTTACACTATTACCATTATGATTTAAAGTCTCATATACTTTATTTGCAATAGCAACAGAACGATGTCTACCTCCTGTACATCCAATAGCAACAATCAATTGCCTTTTTCCTTCTATTTTATAATTAGGAATTAAAAATTTAAGCATCTCTATAAATTTTTCTACAAATTGCTGTGTTTCAACTTTAGATAATACATAATCTTTTACCGGCTTATCTAGCCCGCTAAAAGGCTTTAGATCAGCAATATAATATGGATTAGGAATAAATCTTACATCCATAACTAAATCCGCATCTAAAGGTATTCCATATTTAAATCCAAAGGAAATTACATTAATAAGTAAAGGACCTTCAATTTGACCTTCATCTCCATAGGCCATAGTTATTTCTTCATTAAGCTCTTTATTAGTAAGTTTTGATGTATTTATTATTTTACTAGCCCTCTCCCTTATTCCTTTTAGTTTTTTCTTTTCTATACTTATACCATTAATAATCCTTCCATCTGGTGCAAGAGGATGTTTTCTTCTTGATTCTTTATATCTTTTAACTAAAGTTTCATCTGTAGCTTCAAGGTATAATACTTCATATAGGTAACCTTCTTTATCAAGAGTTGACAAACTCCCTAATAAGTCATCAAAAAATGTTCTCCCTCTAATATCTACTACTATGGCAATTTTATCTATTTTACCTTCAGTTTTAAAGCACACTTCAGCAAACTTTATTATAAGTGTTGGTGGTAAATTATCTACACAGTAAAACCCTAAATCCTCAAGGGATCTTATTGCTTGTGTCTTACCTGCTCCTGACATACCTGTAACTATCAAAAATTTCATTCTATCACACCTCTTTTGCATATTTAATTCCAGTAAAATCTGTAAATTTAATCTTATTTTTATTTAAAATTATACATCTTTAAATTAATAATTTTAATAATTATTAACACCAATATCTATATATTATACACATTAATTATATCATATAGTAATTTATATTACTAAAAAAGATATAGGATAAATATTTATTTATCCTATATCTCTCACATAAAATTTAAAAAATTAACAACATTATTTTTATATTTAAATATTTATTTTATAGATTCAATTAATGATTTAAATCCAGGTAAGGCATTTTCTATAGTACTGTAGGCTACACAATAAGCAATTCTAATATATCCTGGACAAGCAAAAGAAGTTCCAGGAACTATTAAAATATTATATTTTTTTGCCATATTACAGAATTCAATATCGTTCTCTATAGGTGATTTAACAAATAAATAGAAAGCACCTTCTGGTTTTATACAATTATATCCATAAGAAGTAAGTTCACTATAAAGTAGTTCTCGATTTTTATTATAAAAATCAATATTTACTTTATCATCTAAGCATCTAGCTATTACTCTTTGGAAAAGTGATGGCGCATTTACATATCCTAAAATACGAGTAGCTACATTAGCAGCAGATACAACATTTTCAAAATCGGATACTTCATTTGGAATAACTAAATATCCAATTCTTTCTCCTGGTAATGAAAGAGATTTACTATAGGAATATCCAACAATTGTATTATCATAATACTTTGTTAAATATGGTACTTGAATGTTATCGTATACAAGTTCTCTATAAGGCTCATCTGATATTAGATATATGTCAGTTCCTAATTCCTTTTGTTTCTCTTTTAAGATATTAGTAAGTTTTATAATAGTCTCTTCTGAATAAACAACACCTGTAGGATTGTTTGGCGAGTTAATTATAACAGCTTTAGTCTTATCCGTAATTTTACTTTTAAACTCATCTAAATTAGGTTGAAAATCTATAGTGTTTGGTGATACTACTACAAGCTTTCCATCATAGTTAGCTGCATAACTTCTATACTCACCAAAGTATGGTGCAAATACTACTACTTCATCTTCTGGGTTTAAAAGAGTTTTAAAAGTCACGTTTAAACCACCTGCTGCCCCTACAGTCATAACTATATTCTTTTCTGTAAAACTTGTATTAAATTTTTTGTTAATTGAGTTTGCAATAGTTTCTCTAACATCCTCATATCCTGAGTTACTCATGTAACCATGAACCATGGTATTAGGTTCATTATTTAAAATATCTACAATTGCCTCCTTTACAGTGCTTGGCGGTTCAAGATTTGGATTTCCTAAACTGAAATCATAAACATTTTCTGCACCATAAATTGATGCGAGTCTTTTACCTTCTTCAAACATAGCTCTGATTAACGAACTACCTTTAACATAATCGACCATTTTTTTTGAAATCATATCCCCATCTCCCTATTTTTTATATTAGGTTAAACTATCTTCACCTATAATTTTAACTTCAGTGTGTAATTTAACCTTAAATTTTTCATAAACATTAGCTTTTACAACTTCAATAAGATCTAAAATATCCTTTGCCGTTGCATTGCCTCTATTTATGATAAATCCTGAATGTTTTTCAGATACCTGTGCGTCCCCAACGCTAGTACCCTTTAAGCCTGAATCTTGAATAAGCTTACCTGCAAAATATCCATCGGGTCTTTTAAATGTACTTCCTGCTGATGCATATTCTAAGGGTTGCTTACTTTTTCTTCTTTCTGCTAGATCGTCCATTCTTTCTTTGATCAAAGCTTTATCTCCATGAGACAATCTCATTCTTGTTTCCAGAACTATATAGCCATACTTTAAAATTGCACTATTTCTATATCCAAATTCTAGTTCTTCTTTACTTAATTCTCTAATGTTCCCCTCATTATCAATTACTAACGAACTTTCAATTACTTTTGCCATTTCTCCGTCATAGGCACCTGCATTCATTGCAGTAGCACCTCCAATAGATCCTGGTATCCCAGACGCAAATTCTAGCCCTGATAAACTATTCTTTAAAGCCTGATCAGCAACTGAATATAACTTAGCTCCACATTGTGCAGATATTAAATTTTCATCTACTACTATTTTATTTATGTGTCCTAGTTTTATGACTACTCCTCTTATTCCTCCATCTCTTATTATGAGATTAGATCCATTTCCTAATATGAAATAATCCACCTTATTTTCCTTGCATATGTTAATTAAGTCTTTAACCATTTCATAATTAGAAGGGTAAACTAATAGGTCAGCTGGTCCACCTACCTTAAAAGAAGTATGATTCTTCATTAGTTCATCTATTTTTACATTTTCATTCCCTGCTACATCTAAAACACTTCTTATAAAACTATCCTTTAATTTCATTGTATACCTCTTACTATATTATTATATATTAAGTATAAAATACTTACGTTATATATATCAACAGTTATTACATATTTCCTTAATTTTAAGTATACTATTCTATTAATAGTATAAACACTCTAATTCAATATTTGTATGCTGACATATGGTTATTAACTATTTTTCTTAAAATAATTAATTATACTTTCAGTAGCTTTCCCATCCATAGAAGGTGTAGCCATTAACTCTTCATAGGTAGCCTTTTTTATATTTTCAATACTACCAAATCTCTTTAGAAGTTCACGCCTTCTCTTTTCTCCTATTTTAGGTATTTCATCTAATATAGAATATAAAGTACGCTTATCTCTTAAAGTTCTATGATATGTAATGGCAAATCTATGAACTTCATCCTGAATCCTAGTTATTAAAAGCATAGCCTCGGAAGATGGCTTTAACAGAATTTCTTTATTTTTATAAATAAGTCCTCTTGTTCTATGCTTATCGTCCTTCACCATTCCACATACAGGTATATTAATATTTAACTCCTCCAATACTTGAAGTGCTATATTAATTTGTCCCTTTCCACCATCCATCATAATCAAGTCAGGAAAAATAGAAAACTTACCCGACTTAAAGTCCATACCATTATTATTTATTTTCCTTATTTCTTCTAATCCATGGGTAAATCTCCTTGTTAATATCTCTCGCATAGAGCCATAATCGTCTGCACCTTCTACAGTTTTAATTTTAAATCTTCTATAATCACTATTTTTAGCTACTCCATCTTGAAATACTACCATGGTTCCTACAGAATCCATTCCCATGATATTAGATATATCATAGGCTTCAATTCTACTAGGCATATCTTCAATCCCAAGAGCCTCTTGAATTTCAGAAAGTGCCACATTATTAAGTTCCTTGTCTACTTTATGTTTAATTTTAAACATTTCGAGAGCATGGCTAGCGTTTTTTTCTACCATATCAAGTGTCTTTCTCTTTTCTCCTTTATGTGGAACCTTTATAGTCACTCTATATTCTTTCTTTATAGATAACCATTGCTCTAAGATATCAATTTCATCACAATGACTTACATATACAGTCTTAGGTATAAAAGCAGTTCCACCATAAAAGTTTTTAATAAATTCCTCTATGACATAGGCAGGCTCTTCTCCTCCTGTATTGTCTAAAATAAAATCTTCTCTTCCAACGATTTTACCATCTCTTAAAAAGAATATCTGAATACAACTATCTTTTTCATCTTGAGAAATACCTATAAAATCCTCATTTTCAAAATTATTGCTAATAATCTTTTGCTTTTCATTTATTTTATCTATGGCTATCAACTTATCTCTTAAAGAAGCTGCTCTTTCAAAATCTAAATTTTCTGCTGCTTCTTCCATTTCAGTCTTAATCTTACTAGTAATCTTTGTATCCTTCCCTGTAAGTAAATCCACCACATCATTGATAATTTTTTTATATTCCTCTTTAGAAATTAATCCTTCACATGGTCCACTACATAATTTTATATGATAGTTAAGACAAACCCTTGTTTTAGATCCATTTTCCTTTATAACTCTTCTACATGTTCTAAGAGGGAATACCTTCTTTATAAGTTCATTTATAGTATATACTGCACTTCCATCCGTATATGGTCCAAAATATCTAGATGAATCATTTCCATAATTTCTTGTAACTAATACCCTTGGAAATTCTTCATTAGTAATTTTAATAAAAGGAAAATATTTATCATCTTTTAGTAAAATATTATATTTAGGACTATACTTTTTTATTAAATTACATTCTAGTATTAAAGCTTCTACTTCAGAATCTGTAACTATATACTCAAATTCACTTATATTCTTAACCATAGCTCTAACTTTTTCACTATGATTTTTAGAATTCTGAAAGTATTGTCTTACTCTATTTTTAAGATTTTTTGCTTTTCCTACATATATTACTTCTCTCAAAGAATTTCTCATTAAATAAACTCCAGGATTGTCTGGAAGATTTTTTAGATGATACTCAAAATCAAACATTAAATCACCTCACTTCTCATCCAAAAGTTGTTTCATCTTTAGTATAATACTTATTGAGCTTCAGTTTTAATGGAATGATGAATACTCATAAGGTATATTATATAATTATATTTTAAAAGTTTTAATATTAGTTTGCATTAAAAAAAGATTTCATAAGTTCCTTTGCCATAGCGCTGGCATTAAAGCTATCATTTCCACCTTCTTCTGCAATTATAGCAAAGGCTATTTCTGGGTCATCATAGCCTGCAAAGCCTATAAACCAAGTGTGTGGCTCCTTATCTCCAGAGTCATGGTCTGCAGTTCCAGTCTTTCCTGATACTTGAATGTTCCATAACTTTGCTGCCTGACCAGTTCCTTCATTTACAACAGCTTTCATATATTCCTTTAGCAATGCTGCATTTTCAGGAGTTGTAACAGTAGCTACTTCTTTTTGTTCATAGCTTTTAACTACTTTTCCTTCCGGACTAATGATTTCCTTTACTATATTAGGTTCCATCATTACACCATTATTAGCTATAGTACTAGCTACTAGCGCCATTTCTATTGGACTTGCTAGTACTCCACTTTGTCCTATACCACTTTGAGCTATATTCCCAACCTCATCACTTTTATATTTGGGAAAAATACTATTATCAATGGTAAGAGTTTCTGATGGAATATCCTTATTAAAGAAGAACTTTTCTGATGTTGCCTTTAAATTATCATTTCCAAGTTCCATAGTTAAGGTACCAAATACTACATTACTAGACTTTAAAAAGGCTGTTCTAAGTCCAATACTTCCATAAGCATACCCTTTGTAGTTTTCTAGGTATTCGCTTTCATTAAAACTAATTTTCCCCTCATCATTAAAGGTTCTGTTAGTTATATCTGACATATTCTCCAAAGCACTTATGGCTGTAATAACTTTAAAGGTTGAGCCTGGTGGGTAAAGACCCGAAACTGCTCTGTTCAAGAAAGGTGTATCCTCTTGTTGTGACAGCTTTTCAAAGTCTTCTTGTATTGTATTTGCATCAAAACTTGGTTTTGACACCATAGCAAGAACCTCTCCTGTCTTAGGATTTAATGCTACTATTGATCCCTTTCTATTACCTAAAACTTCAAAGGCTCTTTGTTGTAACTTAGAATTTAAGGTGGTCACTACATGATTTCCAACTTTATTATCATCCTTCTTATTAGAAAATATATCCTTTATGGAATTCACTGATTGTCCTGAAAGTTCTTTATCAAACTTCTTTTCAATTCCACTAGCCCCATACTTAGCATCATTATAACCAACCACATGAGAAAAAGCTACTCCTCCAACATATTTTCTTGTTTGAGAAAATTCCCCTGTTTTTTCACCTGTGGTTAAAGGATTCATATCTCTATCATAAATAGTTCCTCTAAGAACTCTACTTTTCTCCGCTTGATTTCTTTTATTATAAACACTCTCTAAAGCTATTTCACTTTTAAATAACGTACTATAACTTATATAGGAGATTAGAGCAATAAATAATAACAGAAATACAATCATTACATTTTTTATGTTCTTTTGTAGATTATTCATAATTACTACTCTCCTCTGATATTTTTTGTATTATACCTAATGAAAGATAACTTATCAGCATAGAACTTCCTCCATAACTAACAAAAGGTAAAGTTATTCCTGTAAGAGGTATAGCTCCAGTTACACCCCCAATAATTACAAGGGTTTGAGATACCATCATAGTACTATATCCAACGGCTAATAACCTTGAGAATTTATCCTTTATGTAGAGTGCAGCCCTTATACATCTGTAGAATAATAGAAAATTTAAAATTATAACTGCAAATCCAATAAGTAACCCTAGTTCTTCACAAATAGCTGCAAATATAAAGTCAGATTCCACTACTGGAATATATCCTGGATACCCATTTCCAAGTCCTACCCCAAAGAATCCTCCATTTGCTATAGCTATAAGGGATTGAACGAGCTGATGTCCTTCATCATATCCATACTTCCATGGGTTTCGCCATATCATAACCCTTATTTGAACATGATAAAATAAGTAATATCCTATGACACCACCAACTACAAATAACAGTAATGCTATTATCACATACTTTTTATTTGATGTAGCAATATAAAGCATAGTAAGTGCTATGGCAAAGAAAATTAACGCTGAACCCAAGTCTGTTTGAGCTAACATAAATAGCAATGATACCATCATTATCATAGCAGGCTCTATTAAACTTATATATTTATATGAGCTTTCTTTCCTAAATCCAATTACCTTTCCTATTTTAATCCAAAACTCCGAAGGCTTTTCATAATCCTTTAATGCTGAAGCAAGGTAAGCCACTAAGGCAATTTTTCCAAACTCAGAAGGTTGAAAACCGAATCCAAATAAACTTACCCAGTTTTTAGCTCCAAACTGTTCCTTTCCAAAAAAGGTACCCATAGACATAAATAATAACGTTATTATCAGATATAAATATTTGTACTTACTAAATCTTTTTAAGTCTGGAAGTATTACAACTACTAATATAAACATAGTCATACCTAAAGCAAAAAATATAATTTGCTTAGCTGTTAAAAAACTTCTAGTACCTTCCGCTATATAACTACCTCCTGATATGGGTAAATCCAACCTATATATCATAGCAATCCCTATAACAGCAAGGATGTTTGAAAATAATAATATAAATTTATCCCCATCTGGATAAAATCTTCTTATTACAAAGTGGGAATAACATAATAAACCACATATTATTGCTCCTATAAATATTGCACCCTTATCAATAGTTGGAGTTAGAATTGCTACATTAAAAAATAGTGCCATTACAAGCAAATAAGTAAATCTAAGCACTCTTTTTTCTTGTTTTATACCCTTCATACTTGCCTCCTAATAACTACATAAATTTAAAGGTAGCAGTTCCCACCTTTATTATATCCCCTGACTTTAATATAAGGGAATTCTTTATTCTAATATCATTAACCTTAGTTCCGTTAGTGCTCTCCAAATCTTCCAACACATACTCATTATTTCTTCTGAAAATTTTAACATGATGAGAAGAAACATATTTATCATCTAAGATTACTGTATTATCACTTTTTCTTCCCATAGTTAAGTTATCTACTATTGGTAGTATTCCTCCATTTTTTAGATTTGTATTTTCTCCAGCTACTATTATTTCTAGCCCAGAAGTAGCCTTTCTAGTTCTATTCCTTCTTTTACCCACTGATTTAGTATCTGTATACATTATTTTTAAAGCGTAGATTATAATAAAATAAACTATGGCTATTATTCCTAAATTCAATGCGAATTTTAAAATATTCATAAGCAAAACTCCTTTATACATATATAACATAACTAGCATCATTATAAATTATGATGCTAGTTACAAGTAATTATATCATCTTTTTTAGGTACTGTCCTGTATATGATTTAGAACATTTAATTACATCTTTAGGATTTCCTTTAACTATAATAGTTCCTCCCTGATCTCCACCTTCTGGTCCTAAGTCTATAATATAATCTGAACACTTTATCACATCTAAATTATGTTCAATTACTATTACAGTATTCCCTCCTTCTACAAGTCTTTGGAGAATTTTTATAAGTTTACTAACATCATCAATGTGTAATCCAGTAGTTGGTTCATCTAAGATATATAAAGTCTTTCCTGTACTTCTTTTAGATAATTCATAGGCAAGCTTTATTCTCTGTGCCTCTCCGCCTGATAATGTGGTTGATGGTTGACCTAATCTTATATAGGATAATCCAACATCCATAAGAGTTTGAAGTTTACTACTTATACGAGGTATATTTTCAAAGAAAGCTAACCCTTCCTCTACAGTCATATTTAAAACATCTGCAATGGTTTTTCCTTTGTATTTTACCTCTAATGTTTCTCTATTATATCTCTTTCCTTTACACACTTCACATTCAACATAGACATCAGATAAAAATTGCATTTCTATCTTTATTATTCCATCACCTTTGCAAGCTTCGCATCTTCCACCTTTAACATTAAAACTGAATCTACCTTGTTTATATCCTCTACTTTTAGCCTCGGGAACCATAGTAAAAATTTCTCTTATTAAATCAAATACTCCTGTATATGTAGCAGGATTACTTCTCGGTGTTCTTCCTATTGGACTTTGATCTATATTTATAATCTTATCAATCTGATCAGCACCTATAATTTCCTCATGTTTTCCTGGTAATTTCTTAGAACCATTTAATTTTCTATTTAACCCCTTATATAAAACCTGATTAACTAAAGTACTTTTCCCTGACCCTGAAACTCCTGTTACAGATGTAAATAATCCTAATGGAAAATCAACACTTACATTTTTTAGATTGTTTTCCTTTGCACCTTTAACTTTTATAACTCTATTTTTATCCATAATTCTATATTTTTTAGGCACATCTATAGTTCTATGCCCACTTAAATATTGTCCCGTAATGGACTCTTTGCACTTCATCACATGTTTTACTGTACCTGCAGCTACTATTTTCCCTCCATGCTCTCCTGCTCCTGGACCTATATCTACTAAGTAATCCGCTTCTCGCATAGTATCTTCGTCATGCTCAACTACAATTAAAGTGTTTCCTATGTCTCTAAGATGCTTTAAAGTCTTTATTAATTTATCATTATCTCTTTGATGCAAGCCAATACTCGGCTCATCTAAAATATATAAAACTCCCATCAAACTAGAACCAATTTGAGTTGCTAATCTAATTCTTTGCGCTTCTCCTCCTGATAAAGTACCTGATGCTCTACTTAAGTTAAGGTAACTAAGTCCTACATCCTTTAAAAAACTAAGTCTACTCTTAACTTCCTTTAATACTTGTTCTGCTACAATTTCATCCTTTTTAGATAATTTTAATGTGTCTACAAAATCAAGTTCTTCTATAATAGACATAGTACAAAATTCACTTATATTTTTACCACCTACAGTAACAGATAGAGCTTCTTTAGATAATCTTCTTCCCTTACACTTAGGACAAGGATTATCACTCATATACTCTTCTACTTCTCTCTTTATGTAATCTGAGTTAGTTTCCATATATCTTCTTTTTAAATTATTTATTATACCTTCATAAGCATAATTATATATACCAGTTTTAAATTCCTTGGTATACTCTATTCGTAATTTTTCTCCATTTGTTCCATATAAAACAGAATTTAAATTTTCTTCTGATAGTTCTTCTATAGGAGTATCTAAAGTAAAACCTCTTTTTTTAGCGAGAGCTTCTAATATGGCACGAGTCCATGAATCTTCCTTTAGACTACCTTCACCTAAAGTTAAAATTCCTCCACCTAATATGGATTTGCTTTTATCTGGAATTACCAAATCCTCATCTATCTCCATTAAAGTCCCAAGTCCATCACACTCATCACACTTTCCAAAGGGAGAATTGAAGGAAAACATTCTAGGCTCAATTTCACCAATACTTATTCCACAACTTACACATGAAAATTTTTCACTTAAAAGTATATCTTCTCCATCAATTACATTTAAGATAGCTATACCTTCACCTATTTTTAATGCTGACTCTAAAGAGTCTGTAATTCTTGATTCAATTCCCTCTTTAATAACTACTCTATCTATTACTATTTCAATGGTATGCTTTTTATTCTTCTCTAGTTTGATATCTTCATCTTCTAAATCTACCAGAACACCATCAATTCTTGCTCTAACATATCCATTTTTTTTAATGTTCTCAAGGACCTTTACATGTTCTCCTTTTTTCCCTGTAACTACAGGTGCTAAGATTTGAACCTTAGTTCTAGCTGGCAGAGTCATTGCCTGATCTACCATTTGGTCTACAGTCTGCTGGGTAATCTCCTTGCCACATTTCGGACAATGGGGTACACCTATCTTTGCATAAAGTAGTCTTAAATAATCATAAATTTCAGTTACTGTTCCTACTGTAGATCTTGGGTTTTTACTTGTAGTTTTTTGGTCAATAGATATAGCTGGTGATAGGCCTTCGATATACTCTACATCCGGTTTATTCATTTGGCCTAAAAACTGTCTCGCATAAGCTGAAAGAGACTCTACATATCTTCTTTGTCCTTCTGCATAAAGAGTATCAAAGGCTAAAGAAGATTTTCCTGAACCTGAAAGTCCAGTAAAAACAACAAATTTATCTCTTGGTATTTCTAAATCTACATTTTTAAGGTTATGTACTTTTGCACCTTTTATATAAATACTATTTCTCATAAATTTCTCCTTTACAAATTAAATTCTCTCTTCATACGTTCTATCTCATCTCTTAAAATCACTGCTCTTTCAAATTGTAAGTCCTTAGCTGCTTCTTTCATTTCTTTTTCTAGTTTAGTAATATGCTTAGTCAATTCCTTCTTATCTAAAAGCAAATCACTACTTGCTTCACTGATATATAAAGCTTCATCTTCTGCCACTGTAGAAATTTCTATAACATCTCTTATTTCCTTGATTATAGTCTTAGGTACTATATTATGATCATCATTATATTTTTCTTGAATACTTCTTCTTCTATTGGTCTCATTTATAGTTTTTTCCATAGAATTTGTCATATTATCAGCATACATTATTACTTTACTTTCTGAGTTTCTTGCAGCTCTACCTACAGTCTGAATTAAAGATGTTTCACTCCTTAAGAATCCTTCCTTATCTGCATCTAATATAGCAACTAATGCTACTTCTGGAATATCTAATCCTTCTCTTAAAAGATTTATTCCAATTAGCACATCATAATCTCCTCTTCGAAGATCTCTTATTATTTCCATTCTTTCCATAGTAATTATATCAGAATGTAAGTAAGTAGTTTTTACTCCTAACTCTTTTAAATATTTAGTTAAATCCTCTGCCATCTTCTTTGTAAGAGTTGTAACTAAAGTTCTAAACCCTCTTTCAGTAGTTTTGATAATCTCACCATATAAGTCATCAATTTGACCTTTTACTGGTCTTATTATAATTTCAGGATCTAATAATCCTGTTGGTCTTATTATTTGCTCTGCTATATTAGCTGAATGTTCATTCTCATAAACTCCAGGTGTAGCACTTACAAATAATACCTGATTTAATTTGTCTTCAAACTCTTCAAATTTAAGTGGTCTATTATCATAGGCTGATGGAAGTCTAAATCCATACTCTACTAAAGAAGTTTTTCTAGATCTGTCTCCTCCATACATAGCCTTAATTTGTGGTAGTGTAACATGACTTTCATCTACAAAGAAAAGAAAATCATCTGGGAAATAGTCAATAAGAGTTTGTGGTGGTGTTCCTTTTGCTCTTCCATCTAATATTCTAGAATAATTTTCTATTCCAGTACAATAACCTACTTCCCTCATCATTTCTATATCAAAATTGGTTCGTTGTTTTAATCTTTGAGCTTCTAATAACTTATCCTCATCCTTTAGCTCCCTTAATCTCTCTTCTAATTCAAATTCAATTTGAGAGATAGCTCTCTCTAAATTTTCCTTTGATGTAGCAAAGTGCGATGCTGGGAATATAGATACATGCTTTCTTCCACTAATTATATTGCCTGTTAATACATCAAACTCACGGATTCTGTCTATTTCATCTCCGAAAAACTCAACTTTTATCCCTTTATTAGTTGATGATGCTGGAAATATATCTAGCACGTCTCCTCTAACTCTAAAGGTTCCTCTTACAAAATTTATATCATTTCTTTCGTATTGAATATCCACTAGCTGACTAATAACACTATTTCTATCTTTAATCATACCTTCTCGTAAAGATACAGTAAGCTTTCTATAATCCTCTGGATTTCCTAGCCCATATATACATGATACAGAAGCCACAACTATAACATCTCGTCTTTCTATCAAGGCTGAAGTAGCTGAGTGTCGTAGCTTTTCTATCTCCTCATTTATTGATGCATCCTTTTCTATATAGGTGTCAGTTTGAGCCATATAAGCTTCTGGTTGATAGTAATCGTAGTAAGAAACAAAGTACTCAACAGCATTTTCTGGAAAAAACTCTTTAAATTCAGAGCATAATTGAGCTGCTAAAGTCTTATTATGAGCAAGAATTAAAGTTGGTCTTTGAACTCTCTCAATAATATTTGCCATAGTAAATGTCTTCCCTGATCCTGTTACTCCAAGTAAAGTTTGATATTTTTTATCTTCAAGGATTCCTTTAACTATACTATCTATTGCTTCAGGTTGATCTCCAGTTGGCTTAAATTTTGAATGAATCTTAAACTGACCCATGATACATCACCTCATCTTTTTATAAAAAAATTATTCTTTATCGTTACTATCTTTCTTTTCTTTAATTTTATTTAGAATATCAGAAAAACTAGAACCACCTGGCTTTGCTACAGTAGCCTGCTTTGGAACTTCTCTAGGAACTATAACAATTCCTAATTTTTCTTTATTATTTTTTACTCTACATTCTAGTTCTTCCATAGATCCATTTTCTCTTCTAACCTTCATATTAATAATATCCGGAAGACGTTCTAACATATTAAATATAATTTCATCCTTATATAATTTAATATTATTTATTTCTAATATTAAATCTCCCATTTTAACTCCCATATTTTTAGCTATCGAATCATGGGCCACATCTAGAACACATACTCCCTCTTCATTGCTCACATACTTTATTTTACCTTTCTTTTCTGCTAAGCGATCAATATATAACATATACTCATGTAATACAGGCATCAATGTAAGAATTATCACATCTAAAATCTTATTTATATCCCCAAGAAAAGATAATAGAATTAATACAGTACCATAGCCTAAAATTAATAGTCCTGAGAATATTGGCTTATTTTTTTTACTTTTTGTAAATGTTATGGTAGCATAATTAACTCCTGCAAAAATCGGTAGTGCACCAATTACCATAGTAGCAAATATCAACATGTTTTTATTATGATTAATTATTGGCCACCATTCTGGAGTGTTTACACTTCCCCCCATAACTGTATTGGCACTAGTAGCCTGTACCATTAATAATATTATCATTGGTAATATCCATTGTCTTCTATATGCAAATCCACCTATGATTTTTTTATCTCTTGATCCAAATACAGGTATAGCACCTCTTTTCCCATCAAAGATTACTAATAACCCTTCAACAATATGCATTACTGCAACCAATACCAATAAATTAGTTATATCCATTTTTAGTATATCTAAACTTGGATTCTCCATAATTAATGATATAAAATACAACAGTATTGATAATAGTCCCAAAATAGCTCCTGAATATGAAAGACAAACTAATTTTGGACTAAAGAACATTAACGCTACTGATAATATAAATATCAGAAATATATTAGAAGTTTCATAAAAAGTAATCCCCAAAAATGTAAGAATTAAACTAGCTACTACACCTCCTAATATTCCCATAACTATTTGTGACACAGTAAGTTCAAAAGCCGTTGATGAGTTTTTA
This sequence comes from Clostridium sulfidigenes, assembly GCF_000732635.1. Taxonomy (GTDB): domain Bacteria; phylum Bacillota; class Clostridia; order Clostridiales; family Clostridiaceae; genus Clostridium_J; species Clostridium_J sulfidigenes. The sequence continues at coordinate 116,647 of NZ_JPMD01000017.1, forward strand.
CCCATAATTAATCTTTCCATCACTGTAGTTTTTTTATTTTTCATATAGAATACAACAGCCATCATTATTAATATAAGCGCATAAGACGGCTCCACAATAGCATAGGACACCTGCTGCAAAGTATACTTTAAAAGTTCCATTATTTTTCTCCTTCTCATTATGTAACAAAGAGTAGATGTGCATAAGTAAAATTAAGTATCTACTATAATAGATACTTAATTTTACATCATCCTTTATCTACTTGAAACTATAAAATTAATTTTATTAATTTTTCTATATGTTAACTTATTTTAATTAGTATTTATTATAATAAAAATACTCATATCTATTATAATACCCTATATTTTATTACTTAATCTTTTCTTTTGCCACTTCCAAAGCCTTTTCAAATTGAGGATCTACTGATTTATCATAGGCTTTCCCTTTTAGTTCTTCTGGATACTCAACTAAAATATCTGGCTCTATTCCTATACCATGGATATTCTGCCCATTAGGAGTATAGTATTTTGATATAGTAACCTTTAATGCAGTTCCATCTCTAAATCCATCTCTATCCCTATAAAAAGTTGTTTGAACAACACCCTTACCAAAAGTCTTAGTACCTACTAAAGTTCCTAACTTATAATCTTTTATAGCTCCTGTAAATATTTCTGAAGCACTTGCACTCCCCTCATCTATTAATATAGTAAGTGGTAATCCTTCAGCAATTCCACCTACAGAATTATAATCCTTCCTATTTCCATTCTTATCTTCCGTATAAACTATATTCTTATTCTTAGGAATAAATTGTGAACACATATTCACAGTTTGATCTAATAATCCTCCTGGATTTTCTCTTAGGTCTACTATTAAACTCTTCATTCCTTTTGAGTTTAAATCTTTAATTGCGTTTTCAAAATTGCTAGATGTATTTTCATCAAACATAGTTACCTGAATATATCCTACTTGACTATCAATCATTTCTTTTTTTACAGTTATCATTTCTATTTCATCTCTTACAGCTTTAACATTAAAAGAACCTTTGTTTTCCCTAGATAAAGTAAGTTCTACAGCTTCTCCTTTTTCACCTTTCATAGTTTTCACTGCTTTTTCTAAGTCCTTGCCTTCAACCTTTGTACCATTTACGCTTTCAATTATATCTCCTGAAAGTATTCCCACTTTTTCTGCAGGTGAATTTTCAAAGGTAGCTACTACAACTATCTTATCTTCCTTAACTCCTACCTGTATTCCTAATCCAACATAATTTCCTTCTGTTTGAGAATAGAAGTCTTTAAACTCTTCGGCATTCATATATGTTGTATATGGGTCTCCTACAGCTTCTGTCATTCCCGCTGCTGCTCCATCTATAAGTTTATTAATATCAATTTCACCCAAATAATATCTATCTAATTTATCTTTTATAGTATATAACTTTTCAAAGTCTACTATATTTTCATATGTTTTTCTACTAACTATAACTTTACCATCTGGTAGCTTAAAAGATATATAGTTAGATAATCCTAAAGTAATTAAATTTGTCACTATCAAAAGAGCCACTATACCCGTTACTCTTTTCCATTTATTTTTCTTACCATCCATAAAAATCACCCTCTCATTCTCATATATTTATTATTACTTTTTATCCCCGATAATAATACTATGAAATTTAAAATATTTTATTAATCCTTTCTATTACCAATATATTATATTATACACAAATAAGACTAAGAAATAAATTCTTAGTCTTATTTGTTCTTTATAATTTAAACTTTTAAGAATTTTCTCATGGATATTATGCTTCCAATAGCGCCTATGAAAACTCCGCATCCCAGGAATTCCCAAACAATCACCTTCAATATATAAGAAATACCTACTAAATCAAATCCAAATAGTGTATCGGCACTTAAATTATTAATTATAATAGCATATATAAAACCTAGTGCTACTACCGATATGACTGCTCCCAATATTCCAAGTATCATACCTTCTATTATAAATGGCCATCTAATAAACCAATCTGTAGCTCCTACATACTTCATTATTCCTATTTCTTTTTTTCTCGTAAACACTGTAATTTTTATGGTATTTCCTATTAAGAATAGAGATATCATAATAAAAACTACAAATGCTACTGCAGCACCTATTTTAAATGAATCTGTAAGCTTAGAAATTTTTGCAATTATAGATCTTGCATCCTTTATTTCATCAATACCATTCATATCTTTAATACTACTTACAACTTTATCTACTACTAGCGGCTCTTTAACATTTACTGTAAAGGAAGCTGGGAATGGATTATTATCCTCAAATCCAGATGTTAACTGACCTAATTCATCATTCATTTGTTCCTTTACATCTTTCAAAGCATCTTCCTTGCTTTGAAAAGTTATCTTATCAATACCATCTACTTCTTTAATTTTATTCTCTATAGCATTTTTATTATTATCACTTATACCCTCTTTTAAGTAAATTTTCACCTCAACCATGGATCCTAATTGCGTAATTAATTTATCTGCATTAGCAACTCCTAATGTTATAGCTCCTAATAAAAAAAGTGTAGCTGTTACTGTAGCTATAGATGCTATACTTAAAGTTTTATTTCTTTTTATACTTTTAAGTGCTTCCTTAAATGAATATTTAAAAGAATCAAATTTCATAACCATATTTCCCCCTTTCCTCATCTCTGGCAATAACACCCTTCTCAATAGCTATAACTCTCTTTTTCATAGAGTCAACTATGTCTCTTGCATGGGTTGCCATAACAATGGTAGTTCCTGCTCTACTAATATCACTTAAAATATCCATAATTTCTAATGAAGTTTCAGGATCTAGGTTACCTGTTGGTTCATCAGCAATTAATAATGATGGGCTATTTACTATAGCTCTAGCTATAGATACTCTTTGTTGTTCTCCACCTGATAACTCTGTAGGTAAAGCATCTCTCTTTTTTGATAATCCTACCATTGAAAGCACTGCTGGAACCTTTTTTTGTATATCCTTTTCGCTTGATCCTATAACTCTTAGTGCAAAAGCTACATTATCAAATACATTCAAACTTTGTATCAATCTAAAATCTTGAAACACTACTCCAATTTTTCTTCTATAATAAGGCACTTCTTTCCTTGTTAGCTTTGTTAAATCTGATCCTGCAACTATAACCGAACCCGCTGTTGGATCAACTTCTTTTAATAACATCTTTATAAAGGTAGATTTTCCTGCTCCACTTGGGCCTACTAAGAAAACAAATTCACCCTGGTCAATATGTACATTTAAATTAGATAAAGCTAGTACATTGTTATTATAAACCTTAGTAACATTTTTAAAATCTATCATAATTATTAACTCTCCTCGACTTTTTACTTTTTATCTGTGTATATTATAACATAAAAATTTAAAATGCAAGTCCTACATAAGTTAAAAAATAATAAATTCTTATTTTTCTTCATAAAAAAAGAGTGGAAACATATATATTTTTTTCCACTCATGCTTCTTTATGTATGTTAACTACACATATAAGTTGTGAATTAGTATATCATATACCAAGAAATATGTTGCTAATAATGCAAAGGTGCAGAATATAGTTCCTACTAAACCAAATTTATAAAGATATTGTCTCCAAGTTTTCTCATAGCTTAAAGGTCTCAATAACTTTGTAGGTTGTAAAAATGCTAATGCTGATACAAATAATCCTCCACAAGAAAATATAATTCCTGTATTTCTTATTCCCTTAAGTATTCGATAAAGTTCCATAGCTTGACCTTTAATTAATAGATATATGCAACTAATAACTATACCTAAGACTACTGGTATAATGACTAATTTTAAAGACAATTTAAAGCAAAAGACTACATCACTCATATATCCTTTAACATCTTGTTTCATCTATAACGCTCTCCTTAGTAAATCGAATTTTCAAATTATTTATAAATTATATCATAGGCTATAAAAAAAAGAAACCTAAGTATCCTTAGATTTCTTCCCTATTTAATTTTATTATTTATTTCATACTAATTCCAGTCTTAACTGCTTTAACTATATCTAATGCTGTTAATCCATAAGCTTTTAATAATTCTGTAGGCTTACCACTTTCACCAAAAGTATCCTTTATTCCAACTCTTAAAACTGTAGCTGGACAATGTGTAGTTACTACTTCTGCCACTGCTGAACCAAGGCCGCCTATGATACTATGTTCTTCTGCTGTAACTATAAGATTTGTTTCTCTTGCAGCTTTTGTTATTAATTCTTCGTCTATAGGCTTTATTGTATGTATATTAATAACTCTAACTCTTATGCCTTCTTCAGCCAAAATATTGTACGCTTCCAATGCCGCCTCTACCATAATTCCAGTTGCAACTATAGTAGCATCTTTCCCATCTCTTAAAGTTATTCCTTTACCAATTTCAAACTTATAATCTTCATTATCATTTATTATAGGTACTGCACTTCTACCAAGTCTAACATAGCAAGGGCCTTCATATTTTGTTATAGCTTCTATTGCTGCTTCAGCCTCAATTCCATCACTTGGACTAATCACTACCATATTAGGTATACTTCTCATTAATGAAATATCTTCTACAGATTGGTGAGAAGCACCATCTTCTCCTACTGTTAGACCAGCATGAGTAGCACATACCTTTACATTTAGTTTAGGGTAACATATAGAATTTCTTATTTGTTCAAAAGCTCTTCCTGTTGCAAATACAGCAAAAGTAGATGCAAAAGGAATTTTCCCACAAGCTGCCATTCCTGCTGCCACAGTCATCATATTACCTTCAGCAATCCCCATATTAATAAATCTCTCTGGGCATACAGCCTTAAAATCAGCAGTTTTAGTAGACTTAGATAAGTCTGCATCAAGAACTACTATGTTTTCATTTTCTTTACCTATTCTTGCTAATGCTTTTCCATAGGCTTCTCTAGTTGCAACACTTTTCATTATTCTTCTCCCCCAATCTCTTTTAATGCTATTTCACATTGCTCTTTACTTGGAGCTGAACCATGCCAACCTGCCTGATTCTCCATAAAAGATACACCTTTTCCTTTAATTGTTTTACAAACTATCATTGTAGGCTTATCTTTTACTCCTTTTCCAGCTTCTATAGCATCTTTTATCTTAACTAAGTCATGACCATCTTCTAAATAAATCACATTCCATCCAAATGCTACAAACTTATCTGCTATAGGATTAGGATTCATAACCTTATCAATATCTCCATCTATTTGAAGTCCATTATAATCTACAAAAGCTGTTAAATTGTCTAATTTGTAATGAGCTGCACACATAGCTGCTTCCCAAACTTGACCTTCCTCTAATTCTCCATCTCCTAGCAGGGTATATACTCTATATGAACTATTATCAAGCTTTCCTGCTAATGCCATACCTACCGCAGCAGAAACTCCTTGACCTAATGAACCTGTAGACATATCTACTCCTGGTATGTAATTCATATTTGGATGACCTTGTAGCATTGCTCCAGTTTTTCTTAATTTCATAAGTTCTTCTTTATTAAAGAAACCCTTCTCCGCAAGAGCTGCATATAAAACTGGTGCAGCATGACCTTTTGATAATACAAATCTATCTCTATTAGGATTCTTAGAGTCTTCTACATCAATATTCATTTCATTAAAATATAATGTAGTAATGATTTCTACAGCTGATAGCGAACCGCCCGGGTGACCAGATGCTGACTCTGTTACCATCTTTATAATATCTTTTCTTAAAACTTTCGCTATATTCTCTAATGCTATTAATGACTTTTCCATTGCTTATCCCTCCCTGATTTTCTTCTAAACTCATTATATCAATAATTTATTTATTCTCAACTATTTAGTTGAAATTTTCCTTTTATGAATATATTTAATTATAAGAAATCTCCCAATAATTATTAATATATTATTTACCTTACACTTCAATTAAATACAACTATCCTTCTAGGATTATAAAAGTAATAAATACTTTATATTTTTTTATCCATCTAAGGATTTAATTTAAAAGGAGCTATTTCAAAATAATTCACTAATCTTTACAAAGTGTTAAGTTTCACTAAAATATTGTTGTTAGTGCATACTCCACATCCAATTAAGATTTAGTGTATTTTGAAACAGCCCCTTAATATTAAGTTTATTTTTACATTTTTAAATCTAAACTAATTTTAAGAGCAACATCAACTTTAATCATATCTTCATCGGTCATATGACCTATCTTTTCTTTTAATCTTCTTTTATCTAAAGTTCTAACTTGCTCTAGCAAAACTACCGAGTCTTTATTTAATCCGTATTCTTCAGAAGAAATCTCTACATGAGTTGGAAGTTTTGCCTTATTTATCTGAGAGGTTATAGCTGAAACTATCACAGTTGGACTATATCTATTTCCCACATCATTTTGTATAATTATTACAGGTCTTATTCCACCCTGTTCTGATCCAACCACTGGGCTTAAATCAGCATAAAATATATCGCCTCTCTTTATAACAATTGTCATTAGGCATTCACACTCCTAAAGGCTAGCTTCATATTCACTTAAGTCATTAATATAACTCTCAAAGCCATATTCTGATAATTCTAAATTTAATTCTCTCATAGCTAAATATCCTTGTTTCATTTTCTCTATATAGCTATTACTATTATAGCCTTCACTATATACTATTCCATAATCCATAATTAATTTACTATTTGTTATAAATTGTTTTTTATCTACATCATTAAATTTTTCGCAAAAACTACTACCAAAATTCAGAATAAATTTCTTTGAGCTACCCATGGATTTCATTACCTCCAATTTAAATAACAACTTTATGTACAACTTAATTATAAATCATCAATTGTTATTATGTCAAAGAAATTATCCTCAATTTCTACTTTTTACAACATTTTTTTATACTTTTTACTATACGTAGTTTCTTATGCTGAAAATTTTACCGTTTTTTGTATATATTCTTGGAATTCTCTTACTTATATCACAAATTACTTCATAATTGACTGTACCTATAGATTCTGCTATATCATCTGCTGTTATAACATTCCCTATATTATCTTTTCCAATTAATATAACTTCATCCCCAATTTTCACACCAGGCACATCTGTTACATCTATCATACATTGATCCATGCAAATACGACCTACAACAGGTACTACTTTACCATTCACAATTACTTTAGCCACGCCTGTTAATGCTCTTGAAATGCCATCTGCATATCCTATAGGAAGAGTTCCAATTATCCGTTCTGCAGGTGCTTTATACAATCTACCATAGCTTACATAATCGCCTTCCTGTATTTTTTTCAAATGAACAATTTTACATTTTAACGACATAACAGGTATTAAGTTAACATTATTTTTATTAACATACTTGGAAGGATAATATCCATAAAGCATAATACCAGCTCTAACTCCATCATATGGTAGGTCAGGAAAATCTATTATAGCAGCACTATTGCTTACATGTTTAAAGGGTATAATTATACCTAATTCTTCAAGATATTCATTAAATATATTAAATTTTTCAATTTGAGAATTAGCATAAGTTTTGTCTTTCTCATCAGCAGTAGCAAAATGAGTAAATATTCCTACAATTCTTACTCCTTTTAACTTAGTTATCCTATGTACTTCTCTAGCCTGCTCCCTGGTTGTTAAAAATCCAATCCTCCCCATACCTGTATCTACAGCTATATGAATTTTTGCTATGCTATTCTTCTTTATAGCTATGTCTGAAAGTATTTTAGCATCTTCATAATCATATATAGTTTGTTCTAGGTTTAAATCAATAACTTCATCATAAAACTCCTTTGGTGTATATCCTAGTGTAATAATAGGAATTTCCACACCAGCTTTTCTTAGTTCTACAGCTTCTGTAACAATAGCTACTGCAAATCTATTTATACCTTCATCCATCATAGACTTATATATATCTATAGCTCCATGTCCATATCCATCTGCTTTTATTGTAGCAATTATTTCCTTCCCCTCTGAAACTCTTTTTACTTCCCTTACATTATTCCTTAAAGCATCTAAATCTACTTCTGCCCAAGAGGGTCTTATCTTTTTTCCCATATTACTCACCTTGCTCACCTTTCCAGTTGTCAAGAACTACCTCATAGTAAATACTAGATTCGCTCTTACTGTTTTGTATCATTGTTATAAATCTAACTCCACATCTTCAACCTTATCAGTCCAGTTAAAGTTTTCATAAGTATATATAATTCTTTCTCTACCCTTATTATCATAGATTATTATTTTCTTCGGTCTATTATTTTTAATATCATAATATAAGCTACCTTTGCAAATGTTGTTATTACTTCCAGGAATAACTGTTGTTATCACAAAGTATTCACTATTATTTATTGTTTCAGTTTCAAATTCTAATTCTTCATTTGTATATATTAATCCTATATATTCACCAATAAATCCATATTTAAATACTTCATCAAACCCTTTATCTAAGGTATACTCCTTGATATTCTCCTTATCTTTAACAAGTATCTCATCGCCTTTAAAAGTAAAAGATCTCTTATCCTTTAAATCCAGTTTATATCCTATATCTTTTTTATAGGTTTGAAACCCTTCATACTTATTTGTTTCTCTGTCATTTATAACCTCTATAGTTATATCACTCTTATAGACTTTAATCTCACTTAAGGAATCAATTGCATTATACTCATCTAAAGTCCTTGTTCTTCCTTTAATGAATAAAGTCACTGCAATGGTTAGGCATATAGCTATAATAAATAGTGTATAAATTAGTCTTTTTTTCATAAATTCCTCCAATTACTTATTACACTATATGTTTATTATAGTTTTCTTCTCTCTATAACCATATTTATTTTATTATAATCCACAGTTATTTCTATGTATCAATTGCTATCCAAAATTTCTTTTATACCAAAAGGTAATTCTTCTATAATATGGGTAGCATTGACACAGAACATATTCTCTGCTAGTCTATCACCACAATATCCATGTATAAATGTAGCGATGCATGTAGCTTCTAGAGCTTCATATCCCTGAGCAATAAACGAAGTTATAATTCCTGTCAAAGTATCTCCCATTCCACCTGATGCCATTGCACTATTTCCTGTAGTATTCTCAAAAACCTGTGTTCCGTCAGTTATTACAGTTCTATGGTCCTTTAATAAAACTATTACATCATACTCATAAGCAAAATTTCTTGCTACTTCTACCCTATTTTCTTTTATTTCATCAACAGATAGTCCAGTTAACCTTGCCATCTCTCCATAATGAGGTGTTAATATAATACTATTATTTTTGCTATGAAGCAATTCAAGTTTTCCCTGTAGTACATTTAGTCCATCCGCATCGATTACAATAGGGCATTCTGCATTTTCAATCATACTTTTCACTATATTAAAAGTTAACTTAGTGTTTCCCATTCCTGGTCCAATAGCAATACAATTAGACTTAACCATAATATTGCCTATTTTTTCACTTTGTTCAAAATTGATTGTCATAGCCTCATTTAACTTTATGCTCATTATCTCCTGTATTTCTTTAGGAACGCAAAGGGTCACTAATCCAGCACCACTTCTTACTGCACTTTGAGTGGTAAGATATGCAGCACCGGAAAAACCCATAGAGCCAGCTATTATAAATGCTTGTCCATAATCTCCTTTGTAGGTATCATCATCTCTAGCTTTTAATATATTTTGTATCATTTCCTTATCCATTTGTATGGCCCTATGTTTAAATCCTATAAACCCTAATCTATTACTTTTTAATTTATCAAAAGGATTTACCATATTAAACGACCTCCAAAACAGCATAGGCAATAGCACTATCGCATCCGTGAGAAATACTCAGATGAATAGTTGTATTCCCATTCTTGTTAGCAATATTTTTTGCCTCCCCTTCTAATGTGACTGTAGGTTTACCAAGAGTAGTACTATCTACTATTATATCTGTGAAGTTGAATCCTCTAAATCCTGTTCCTAGTGCTTTTGAAACTGCTTCCTTTGCAGCAAACCTGCCTGCTACATATTCCGGCCTTAAATTCCTAGCTTTTAAGTATTGTATTTCGTTATTTGTAAATATTTTCTCTAAGAACTTCTCATTTTTTTCCATTATATCTTTTATACGTCTTATTTCAACTATATCTACTCCAACTCCTACTATCACTATCTCACCTCCAAACCTAAATATTTCATATACTTATAATCAAATTATAAACATATTTTTACATCTTTAATTTTAATAAATAAATAGGTTAATATCAACTATAACTTATATATATATGAAAATATATGATGATAATATTTTCAATTATCTCATTAATTAAGTTTAACTTTATAAACTACTCATATAAATAATAATAGTTATAATTAATTTGCTATTGCTTGTACAAGTTCGTCAAAATCAGCATAATATGCCTCTATATATTCTTCTATAATATCTATAAGATGTATTGGTGAGACCACATTATTTTTTAATAATCCTAGCAGTTCACTTCCCTTATATTTATTAGGAGTTATGCATTCTACATGTTCTTTGTATTGCTTTACATGTTTGCCTTTATTTTTCACTTCACTTTCTATTTCTACACCATATACATCTATAACCCTTCTTTCACCATTCATATGGACCTCTAATTCTGATTCAATTAAATTATAAGTGTATTCTATAGTATTCTCTTCACATACCATGTTAGATTTCAATGTCTCAATTATCATAAAAGCACCCCCAAATAATGTAAAACCATTTATAGCAATAAAATTACAATATTTTATTGCCTAAAGAAATTGTATCACTATATAAAAAAATAATGTGTAAATTCTTGTAGGCAACAATAATATATTCCCCCTCAAAATTTACACCTTATTTCACAAAATTACTTATTCTTTACAGTTATACAAAACTATTTGTAATTGTTAATATATCAGTGGATAAAATGTTAATATTATGTGAGTTTTCTTGTCTTTTATTGTAGATTAATTTTTGTTGCCACTATTTTATATTTTTATTGATGTTATCCACATACTTTTCCACTTTTTGTTCATAAGACTTGTTTATAATATGTGTGGAAAACTTTGCTTCATTATACATATCGGTAACTTCATCAACTTCCATGCAGTTATCCACTTTTATCTTAACAATATTACCAAGTTGTCTTGGAGTCATGTATGTCTTAAAAATCTCTTTTTTATTTGCAACTTCTACAAACTCACTATACTTATATAAAACTTCTTCCCTAGGGGTACCCTTCTTTCTAAATATTTTTTTGATTTTATCTATAACTTTTTTATAACCTGGATCCTTTTGATCAATCTCTTCAATTATTTCAGTATAACCATCATCTCTATTTAAATTAGTCCCCTTTATTATTCTTTTTACAATGCTACTTACAATTAATATTAATATTATTGTTACTATAACCTTCATTATAAATATAAATGTGGGACTTGCTGTTACCATTTCTGGCGTTAATTCTTTTATATTTTTGGGGTTTTTACTACCCGCATCTATTCTGCCAAATATATCTTCTAAAGCTCCTCGTCTTTCAGTAAATAATCTTTGTAAAGCATTAAAAATCCAAGTCATTGGAATTCCAATAATTTTCACTATTACATCTATTATAAATTCAGTTATAAATTCAATTCCTCTATACAAAATTGAAACTATCTTCACAAATATATTATAAAAAAACTCCTGTGTAGTTAATAATGCCAATGAAATTAGAGATATATTTATAATTTTATTCACTTTTGAACTTTTTATATTATAACAATATCCCATAGTCTCTCTCATAGTTATAACCATCAAAATCAGATATATAACTATACCTCTAAATATGATTTCTGCATAAATAGGCTTGAACATACTACAGATGATTGATGCTATAAAAATATAAGAAATTCCATTTATAAAAATATTTTTATATCTATCATAATTTATATTTTCATTAGTTTCTCTAAGTAAAACAGCACTGATTAATGCTACAAATATTATATCTACAATGGCAATTACTATTTCTTGACTAAATATTTCGTAAACAATAATTGGGATTAAAGAAACCCCAATACAAATCTCTACCTTCTTACCTTTTCTTAGTAAATATTTACTAGTTAATATAGATATCATCATTAAAATGAAAATAGAAAATTTCATATCCTTAGAAAATATAAGAGCTGTTACTATCATCCAAACAATAGATGTTAGCATGCTAAATGTTATATCATAATAAAGCCTAACTTGTTCAGACCAACTCATTACTTCATCTCCCCCTTATATGAAATTTTATCAATTCCTTTGATATTTTTAATTTTGTTTTCTCTAGAAACATCTATAATCTTTATTTTATAGCCATTTGCCACTAGAATATTTAAAATCCTAATATCTTTTTCATTTAAATAAGTAGTAATTAATACATAGGTACAACTTTTATCAAAATAAGGCATTCTACTCTTTAAGTATTCATTAAGTTCATATTTTACAGCAAGATATATTCTAGTACAAAATTCTAATATCCTATTAAAACTTCCTACCTTGGGCTCAATTTCATTTACAGAGTTTTCATTACAATAAATCAAATGTGCATTGCTCCAAATACCTGTTGGGATACTTTCCTTAGATGCCTTTGCAGCTAATGCAACTGCAATATCTATAGATGTTTCTATAAGCTCTTCATCTATATAATTACAACAAGGATCTCCACATTGTGTATTAAGGATTATAACCATCTGTTGTTCTGAAGTATAATCATAGTCCTTAACCATAAGCTTATCTGCCTTTAAAGAAGTTTTCCAATGAATATCCTTCATTCTATCTTCAACGTTATACTCTCTTACTCCTTTTATATACAAAGGATCCTTATGTATCCATCTCCTTACTGTATTGTCTCCTAAAAAATTTGTCACATCAAATCTAAAGTTTCCTATGGATTTTACCTTAGGATAAATTAAAACTTCAATATAATCATTCTGCTCTCTACTTTTAATATTTAGTCCCAACATATCCCCTATAAAAATATTCATGCACTTTATTATGTAAGCTCCTCTTTTTTTTCCTACTAAAGTATAGGTTCTACTTTTCCTTTGAAATTTACCCATTACATACTTGCATATGTGCCAATTATCATTTCCATATTTGTAAGTAGAAACTTCGCCAACAAATCTTAATTCAACAGGTATTCTTTCTTCCACCACCAAGAATAGAACAGGCATCCTTTTATTGTTTTCTACTTTCATAGTTATTGTAAATTCTTCGCCCACAGTTACCCTATCTGGTTTTATTTCCCTATACACCTTTAAGTTTTCATACCCTTTTTCAGTAATAAAACTCATTATATTTACCAGTATAATTACAATTGCTGCAAGAACAAATATTTGAAGTATCATAATACACCTCTATTGCCTATCTATTGGAGTTTCTATAGTTGCGAGAATGTTTTGTATAACTCTTTCACTCTTCTCACTGCCACTATTTATTTCGCTTTTCAAGATAATTCTATGACTCATTATAGGTACTGCAAGCTCTTTCACATCTTCAAGAATCACATAATCCCTTTCTCTAATAGCAGCTAATGCTTGACAACCTTTCATAAGATTTAATGTAGCTCTAGGACTACATCCTAATTCTATTTCACTGTTAGTTCTAGTAGCATTGACTAAATCTACTATGTATCTTCTTATTTCATCACTAACATGAACTTTATTATAATTCTCTTGAACATAGTTTATTTCTTCTATAGTTATAGCAGACTCTAAGGAGTCTAGTGGATCCTTTCCTATAAACCTATCCATCATTTTTATTTCTTCATCATAGCTTGGATACCCCATAGATAGTCTCATAAAAAATCTATCTAATTGAGCTTCTGGTAACGGGAATGTACCAAATTGTTCTACTGGATTTTGAGTTGCTATAACAAAGAATGGCCTCTTTAACTTTATCGTATTTCCTTCTACTGTTATCTGTCTCTCTTCCATACACTCAAGTAAAGCAGATTGTGTTCTTGGCGTAGCTCTATTTATTTCGTCAGCTAAAACAATTTGACTTAGAAGAGGTCCTTCTCTAAATTCAAACTCTTTTGATTGTTGATTATAAAAATATATTCCTGTTAAGTCCGAAGGTAATAAGTCTGGTGTAAATTGAATTCTTTTAAAGCTACAATTCATAGTTTTTGACAATGTCTTACACAGTTTAGTTTTCCCAAGTCCTGGAACATCTTCTAATAATACATGACCAGAAGTTATAAATGACACTATTATTTTATCAATTATATGCTCTTTACCAATTATAACTTTAGATATGTTTTCCATTGCTTTCTCTCTAAATACTTTAAATTTTTCAAGCTCCATAATAAACCCCTCTACCCTTATATTTTGCTTAACTTTAATCTATATTCCACACGTAAAATTTACCATTTTAAATAAGATTAAAGTTTTGCCTTATGAATTTATTATACTCTTAATATGGCTATTATCCAAATATTTTTAATATACTAACCTATGCCTTTTTAATAAATAAATATTTTTTTTACTTATTATTAATTAATTTAAAAAAGCCTACTCTATTGTTATATTACAATAGAATAAGCTTTATTGATTAAAAATATTGTTTAGATTGTTATACACATATATGCGATTTACTAAAATAACAATTTAAGTCATGTAGATTTAACCAATTTCTTCTTTAGGCTTCTTAGTATTCATGAACTGAAATTCATCTGCTATAACTTCTGATATGTACTTTTTCTGTCCATCTTCACCTTCATAATGCCTACTTTGAAGTCTACCAGTTACACTAATAACACTTCCTTTAATTAGATATTCATTAACAATTTCTGCTTTCTTTCCTCTTAATACTACTGGAATGAAATCTACATGTTTTTCTCCAGATGCAGTTTTATAAGGTCTATCTACAGCCAAAACCAATCTAGTAAAAACCTTACTACTATCTTCAAAAACTTTAATTTCAGGGTCTCGTGTCAATCTACCAACTAAAACTATTCTATTCATCATATACCTCCAAAAAAACATATCATTTTTTGTAATTTTACCCATGAATATATTTTTTAAACATATTATTAAAAATATCTTAACCATTCTTTTAATGTATGAAAAATAAAATGCTATTGGAACAACTATTCCAATAGCATTTTAAATATTCTTATCTATATATATCTGAAAACTCAATTTTTATTCTTTCTAAATTATATTTATCAGCATGATATAGATTTGTTGAACAAAATTGATTTTTAGAAAGAATGTTTGGAAGTTCTACAATAAATTCACTTCCTCCATTAACAATACTTTTTACATATGTCTTTCCACCATGATTTTCAACTATAGATTTTACTAGGGATAATCCTATTCCACTCCCCTCGTGAGATCTGGTAAATAGATCCTCACCTTGCACAAATCTATCAAATATCTTTTCCTGAAGTTCTTCTGGAATACCAATTCCATTATCCTTCACTGAAATTTGAACCTTGTCCCCTAAATCATGAATAGATACCATAATAGTTCCGTCATCCTTAGAAAATTTAACTGCATTTGATAATAGGTTTAATATTATTCTTTCTATATTTTCTCTATCAATTCCTATAATTTTTTCTTCAACATCAGTATCGAATATTAAAGTCATACCTTTACTTTCCACATACTCTACTGCAGCCATAGTTATATCCTCTACTATAGCTACTATATCATAATTGCCAAAATTCATTTTTAAGTTACCTACATCAATTCTAGTAACATCTATTAAGTTATTTATTAGTCTTAATAACCTATAGCTATTTACTTTCATTAAATCTAGATATCTATCCAATTGCTCATCATTTTTATCTTTATAATTGTATTGCAATACTTGTACAGTACTTAATATTATATTCAATGGTGTTTTTAACTCATGGGACATATTAGATATAAATTCAGTTTTTAACTTATCATATTTTATAGCTTGTTCCAATTTAACTTTATTTAATTGAGCCTTTTTGCGTTCTGTAACTTCTTGAATTAAAAACACTACAGATCTTCCATAACTAAAATTTATTCCGAAACTTGCAATTTCAGCATCTATTAGTGCTCCATATTCCCTTCTCACTTTAACTTCCTTAAATTCTGTAGATTTCCCTCTAAATTGAGCATCAAAATACATTTCTTTAACTACATCTTTATATTCATCATCTACTATATCTATATAGGATAAATTTTTTAATTCATCTATACCGTTAAGTCCTAAAATATTAACTAAAGCCTCATTACCTATTTCAAGCTTACCATCAGAATATATAACCATACCAAAGGGTAAGAGTTTAAGAAGCTCAACATAATTATCCCTATTGCTTATTACTGCTTCCTCTACTTTTATTCTTCTTGTTATATCCCTAATTAAAAATATAGAATATATATCATTATCATTCACAAAACACATGGGTGTAACTTCACAATAAACAATGCTCCCATCTTCTCTAATAAACTTTCTTTCTACTATGTTCAAACTAGAATTATATTTAGAATACTGTTTTTTCAAAAATTCATCATTATATTGTATAGAATCTAACTTAATTATTTCAAAAATACTTTTACCTAAAAAGGTATCACTTTTAGGGTCTCCAATTATATCCATAGCAACTTTATTTATATAACTAATTCTATTTTCCTTTTCTATTACAATTCCAGTGGTACTATTAGCAAAAATAGCTTTATAAAAATTTATATTTAAGTCTATTTCTTTTGTTGAGATGAAGGCTTCATCCTCGTCTTTATCTACTACAATATATTTAAATTCTTCATGCTCCTCTAATTTGCTATTGTCTTTATTGATATCTTCTGATTTAAAATGGAGATTATTACTTACTATATTTTTCAACAACATTAAGGTGCCTTCACTATTACCAACTTTTATACTTCTAAAAACTAATTCTATTTCTATTTCTTTATATATTCTTGTATCTATACTTGCACGAATTCTCTCACTTCTATCATTTTTTATAAAATCCTTTACATCAAAGACACCACTCTTCAACGTAGAGAACTTTATCATTGTGTTTATATCCAACTCTTGAATTGAATCTATACTTTGAACTCCTAAAAATTCTAACGCTCCTTCATTGCAGTATTTAATTTCATTATTACTATCTATAACTATAATAGGTTCCGAAATGTTGTTGTAAAACTCCAAATCTTCCTTATTCTTAAACTCCATTATTTATCCTCCAATTTTAACGTTACTCAATGTACCACTTAATCATTTTACACTAAAATTAATACTTTTTTTACTACATTTTTCTACTATTATTCTACATTTTTTTCTTGACAGGTTAATGAGAATAAGTCTACGTACCTCTTCTGAGTAAAAATAATAAAATTTGATATATAAAATAAAAACTGATATATATCATTGGGATTATATACCAGTTTTTGTGCTTTATTATTAAATTATATATGCTTTAAATTAAATTTTTCTTCCAAAAATTTTTTAAAGTTATCTTGTAAATCTTGTCTTTTTAAAGCAAATTCCACTGTAGCTTCTAAAAATCCTAATTTATCACCTACATCGTATCTTCTACCTTCAAAAATATAAGCATGCATACTTTCCTTTTCCATTAGAGTTTTTAAACCATCAGTTAATTGTATTTCATTTCCTTTTCCTGGTTTAGTATCTTCTAGTATGTCAAATATTTCAGGAGTTATAATATATCTACCTAAAATAGCCACATTAGATGGCGCTTCTTCAACCTTTGGCTTTTCCACTAAATCCTTAACTACATACTCTCTATCATTAATTTTATCGCCTTTTACAATTCCATATTTATTTACATTTTCTTTGGCTACTTCTTGAACTCCTAAAATTGAAGTACCATGCTTATCATAAGCATCCATTAATTGCTTTAAACAAGGAACTTCACTATCTACTATGTCATCTCCTAGCATAACTGCAAAGGGTTCGTCTCCAACAAAAGCTTTAGCACAACTTATGGCATGGCCTAACCCCTTTGGATTCTTTTGCCTAATATAATGGATATTAGCCATGTTAGTTGACTTATGGACTAACTCTAAAAGTTCCTTCTTCCCATCTTTCTCAAGATTCATTTCTAGCTCTACCGCTCTATCAAAATGATCTTCTATAGCTTTTTTATTTCTACCTGTTATTATAAGTATTTCTTCTATACCTGAAGCCACAGCCTCTTCTACTATATACTCTATAGTAGGTCTATCTACAATAGGAATCATCTCTTTAGGCACCGCTTTTGTAGCTGGCAAGAATCTAGTTCCTAAACCTGCTGCTGGAATTATAGCCTTTCTAACCTTCATCTCATACCCTCCATTACCATTGACCTTATACAATATTCTACATCATTGTCATTCTTCTTCATTATCTTAACACAGTATTACAAATAATTAAACTAAACATTCTCATAAGTGTTAATATTAAACATGAGTTTCTTATATTTTCAAGTTATTTTCTTTATCATACATTAATAGTGCATTCAGTTCTCCCCCTAATAAAATTGTAGTAGATGTTATTTGTAACCAAACCATCAAAACAATAACCACTCCTATGCTTCCGTAAATATCAGTATATTTCCCATAGTTGTTTACATAAAATGCAAACCCCATTGATAAAATTATCCAAGCAATACTTGTGAATATAGCCCCTGGCAAGGCCTCTCTACATTTTATTCGTCTTGAAGGTATAAGCTTATATATGGCTGTAAATATAACTATCATACCTGCAAAACCAATTGGGTACCTTAAATATCGTATAAAATAAAATAACTTAATATCAAGGTCTAACCATTGAACTAATTCTAAACTTATCATCTCTCCAAAGACTAAAAAACCTAGTACAAATATTATCATAAAAGATATCACTATCATAAATAAAACGGAGAGTATTATTAACTTTATCTTATTTTTATCTTCCTCTTCATTATATGCTCTGTTTAACCCGTATCTTATGGCTCTAAAAGCTCTAGATGCTGTATAAAGGGAGAACATTAATGAAAAAGATAATAAATTTCCATTTCTAGTTTGTAACAATTGAAGGGCTAAAGTAGATACTAAATTATATAATTCCTCGGGCATTATATTTTGTAAACTTCCAATCACTTCTATGGGATCTACGTTTATAAATCCAACTAGAGTTAGTAATAAAATCAAAAATGGGAAAAATGAAAACAGCATATCAAAAGCTAACTGTGAAGCTAATGAAGATATATGATGGTTCTTATATCTCAATGCCATTTTCACTGTGTTTTCAGTTATTTTCATAGGCAATACCCCTACCTTTTACATTATTCTATTGTCTATATATTATAATATTGATCTCTTATCCAGGCAGTATATAGACAGTATGAAGAATTTATAAACTCAATTAAAAATTCACCTATTATTGGAGCTAAGTTTCCCTTAATTATACCACTTTCTTTAACATAATTAAACAAATCACCCTTCATATAAATTAGTATTAACTTTCTTATAAAATAATAAATTTCTTAGGATTATTATGAATAATAACTTTAAAATATATTATAATTAGTAATATAAGGGGTGATATTGTGAAAATTGGACTGGTACAGAATAATATTTTATGGGAAAATAAGCAATTTAACTTATCAGCAAGCAAAGAATTTTTTAAAAAAGCTAAAGAGCTAAAAATAGACTTACTTCTATTTCCTGAACTATCCTTTACTGGCTTTACAATGAACATAGAAAAATTAAAAGAATTTGATTTTTCTACGGTTTCCTACATTGCTAGTTTATGCAAAGGTTATTGCATTAATGCAGGAATTGGTTATATTCAGGGTATTACTAATGATATAAAAGGAAAAAATAATTATACAATAATATCTTCTAATGGAAATATTCTATGTAACTACTCTAAAATACATCCTTTCTCCTATGGTGAAGAAAGTAAATACTACATTGGTGGCGAGGAAATATGCTTTGCACAAATTGATGAAATAACCCTTTCACCTTTTATATGCTATGACTTAAGATTCCCTGAAATCTTTCAAATAGCTTCAAAAAAATGTGACTTAATTACTGTAGCTGCTAATTGGCCTGAAAGTAGAAAAGAACACTGGATAACCTTGCTTAGAAGTAGAGCTATGGAAAATCAATGCTATATTGCTGGAGTTAATAGAATTGGTATTGGTAATAATATAAACTATAGTGGAAATTCTTTAATTATAGACCCTTTAGGTAAAATTATAGGTAGCACAGAGGAATGTGTGGAGGATATTCTCATAGCAGACATAGATAGATCTTTAGTCAGTAGAGTCAGAAATTCCTTTAAAGTAAAGGAGGACAGACGAGAATCCCTTTATCATAAATTACAAACAATAGACAAAATATAATATTGTTGATATTTTTATTTAAATACTATATAATAAATAT
>NZ_JPMD01000018.1 GCF_000732635.1 Clostridium sulfidigenes
TATACTAATAATTACTATTTATACGTTGAACTTTTATGTAAAAAACTATATAATTAGTATATACTAACAATAGAATTATAGTATAGTAAACTATTTTAAATGATATAATTTAAAAATGTCGGAAGATTTCAATAATAACCAAGATGAGAAGGAGATTAGTTATGGAAATAAGTTTAAATTTAATAGAAGAAGCAGTTAAATCCAATAGTATTGAGGAAGTAAGAAAAGCATTAATTGAATACATAAGAGTTGAACCGGAAAATTCAGAAAAAATTATAAATGCATTAAATTATGCTAAAGAAAACATTAAGGGATTATTTGAAATTCATGATGGAGCAAAACTAGAAGAGGATAATAAGTGGACTAAAGAATATTTTTTGAAAACCCTTCAAGATTTATCAAACAACTTTTCAGAAGAAAGATTTAACCATTTGTGCTTAGTAGGAGCTTTTATATATCCAAATGAAGATATTATAGAACAGGATACAGTTATAATTAACAATGTGAAACCTATTTCAGATGCTGAAATTAAATTTGAAAAAGTAAAGTCTGCTCTTGCATTAGGAACTGGACTTTTAATAGGATACATCATTGGTAAAAAGATTAATAAAAAAAGATAATATATATTAAAATGCCCTATTAGTATTTTATTGAATTAATACTAATAGGGCATTTTAATGTTTTTAGGAATTATAATGTATTGAAATTATTTTACAACTTTTATTTAAAACTACTACTATATAATTCATATCTTTCAATATGATTAATATGTTTTTGATAATCTTTATTCATTAAATTTATAGTAGTATAGCTTTCACGATTAATAAAATTAGGATCTGATATTAATTTACAACCTAAATTTAATACATTATTTGCAGCTTCACAAGTTTTTTTTAAAAGCTCTTTTTCAATAACTGTAGCATCAATATTAATATATGAATTTATATCAACACAATTATCAATTTCTATAGGATTACCACCTAAATCAGTTATTATATTACATATTCTATATGCATGTTTTTGGTAGTCATTTCGAACTTTAGATATTTGAGAAATAACATCTTCGTTTTTAGAGTGCTTTATATAATCTTCAAAAATGTTTATATCAATATATATGCCCTGTAATAATTCATTTAAACTATTAACTATATATTTTTTATCCAAGAAAATCAACTCCTTGCAATAATATTCATTATATTATTGCCTAAGTAGTATTGACATTATTTATATTAGAAAATATTATAAAAGGATAAAAAGGCCATTTAATATATGACCTTTTCAAAGCATACTAGGATTTGATAACTGGTTTGTCTAGTTTTTCTGGGTCTTCTAGTTTTTCCATTGAGAATCCTGTGTATCCATAAACTATTGATATTATAGGATTTATATAGTTCAAGAAGCAGAATGGTGCATATAAGAAACAAGAAACACCAAGAGTAGTAGACATAAATGCTCCACAGGTGTTCCATGGAATAAATGGTGATGTTAATGTTCCAGAATCTTCTAGAGCTCTAGATAAATTCTTAGGTGCTAAGCCACGTTTAGCATATTCATCTTTATACATTCTACCTGGAATAACTATAGATAAATATTGATCTCCAGCAAGTATATTAACAACAATGCAAGAAATTATAGTGATTAGTACAAGAGAACCTGTATTAACGGCAAGTCTAAGTAATTTTTCAGCAAGTACATTTAAGAATCCAGCTTTCTCCATTATACCACCAAAGGTCATCGCACATATAATTAAAGAAACGGTATACATCATACCTTGAAGGCCGCCTCGAGTTAATAGTTCATCTACAATTTCAACTCCAGTTTCACTTACATATCCATCATTTAAAATATTAACTATATCACCATAATTAGAACCTTGTACTAAAACAGCTAAAAGAACTCCTGCAGCAACACCAATTAGTAGCCCTGGAATTGCAGGCATTTTTTTTATGACAAGTATTATTACTATTATTGGAGGTAGCAATAGAATAGGGTTAATAACACCAGAGGCTTTTAGACCATCAAATATTACATTCAATTTTGATACATCCAATTCTTGGCCTGCATATTTCATCCCAAGTATAGCGAATAGTATAAGAGATATTATTAAACTTGGTGTTGTAGTATAAAACATATGCTTAATGTGATCAAATAAAGTAGAACCAGCCATAGCAGGAGCTAAGTTAGTTGTATCAGAAAGCGGTGACATTTTATCTCCAAAATATGCACCAGATATTATAGCACCAGCTATCATTGGAGTTGGAATTCCTAAACCAATACCTACGCCTATAAGTGCTATACCTACAGTACCAGCAGTTGTCCACGAACTTCCAGTGGCTAATGAAACTATAGAACATATTATACATGTAGCAACTAAGAATATACCAGGAGATAAAATTTTAAGTCCGTAATAAATCATTGTTGGTACAGTACCACTTAATATCCAAGCACCAATTAAAACTCCAATTATCATAAGTATTATAATTGCTTGCATTGACATTTGAATAGTGTCGATAAATCCTTTTTCGAGATCTTCCCATTTAAATCCAATACATAAAGCTGTAATAGTTGCAGCTGCAGCTGCAATTATTAAAGGAATATGTGGACTTGATTCATAGAATATAATTGCAATAGATAAAGAAACAATGAGAACTAAAATAGGTATAAGAGCTTGCCAAACTTTTGGCTTTCTAGGTGGGGGAGCTATCTTACTAGATTTTTGTTTTTTTTCTTTCATTAACAACACACTCCTATATTAAATTCCAATTTAAGTAATTAAATAAATTATATATCAGTATAATTATAATTGCAATACTATTCAGAAAATTTACGAATTAAAAAGTCGTATTTAATATTATGCATTTTTATGAAAAATAACTGATATAAACAGCTATTATAATTGGTTTATGAAACTTGATAAATTATTATATTCATTTTATTATGATAAAAAAAAGAGTACAAAAAAACTTTGTACCCTAAGTGATTATAAATGTTATAATTATACATTTATATATTAAATGATTTATAGGCTGTAAGAAATTTATTTATATCATCTTCGCTATGAGAAATTGATAGGAACATTGCTTCAAATTGTGATGGTGGTAAATTAATTCCTTTGTCTAACATATGCATAAAATATTTTCTAAATATGTTTGTATTACAACTTTTAGCATCTTCGTAATTATTAATTTCATTTAAATCTGTAAAAAATACAGTCATCATCCCACCAACTCTATTAATTACTACATTTATATTTTTTTCTTTTGAAATTTCTTTAATACCATTTTCTAATCTTGTTCCTATGGTTTCTATATGGGTATATATATCTTGTTTTTCATGTAATTCTTTAACTGTTGCTATTCCAGCAGCCATAACAAGAGGATTACCTGACATGGTTCCTGCCTGATACACAGGGCCTAATGGAGCAAGTAGTTCCATAATTTCACGTCTTCCGCCATAAGCCCCACAAGGTAAGCCGCCTCCAATAATTTTACCATAGGTAATAAGATCAGGTTTAACATTTGGGAATAGCTCTCTTGCACCTTTATATGCAATTCTGAAACCACACATTACTTCATCAAATATTAATAAAGTACCATTATTTTTACAAAGTTTATCTAAGTTCTCCATGAACTCCATAGAAGGTTTAACAACCCCCATATTTCCAGCAATAGGTTCAATAATAACACAAGCTATATCATTACTATACGCAGTAAATATTTCTTTTAAATTATCTATATCGTTATAATTAGCAACAATTGTATGCTCTATGTGTTCTTTAGGTATACCAGCACTTCCAGGTATGCCACAAGTCATAACACCAGAACCTGCACTTACTAAAAATCCATCATAATGACCGTGATAACAACCAGCAAATTTAACAATTTTATTTCTCTTAGTATAGCCTCTTGCTAATTTAATTGCACTCATAGTAGCTTCAGTACCAGAGTTAACCATCCTAATCATATCAATTGAGGCAGTTTCACATAAAAGTTTTGCTAAGTCTAATTCTAATTTTGTTGGTGCACCAAAGGCTATAGCTGTTTCTGAAGTATTTTTTATAGCATCAACAACTCTGGAGTTACAATGCCCTAAAATCATAGGTCCCCAAGCTCCAACAAAATCTATGTATTCTTTATTTTCTTCGTCATATATTTTAGAACCCATACCAGATTTTATAATAGGAGGGGTAATACCCATATCCTTAAGTGCTCTTACTGGACTATTAACTCCTCCGGGAATATACTTTTTGCTTTCTTCAAATATAGTTTTATTGTTCATTAAGCTCTTCCTCCTAATTAATTTTATTTAGAAAAATACGTTCAATTAACTCATAGGCGTCCTTATTATTTCCTTTTAAAGTTTCTTCTTTTAAAACTTCAATGGCACGATTTATATATGTGTTAGCACTACTTTTTAAAAGGGTAGCTACAAGCTTGTCATTATCTTTAGTGTACTTTTTATTTTTAAAGGTTTTAAGATTATTTTCCACAAGTAATTTACCTTCTTCTTTTACATCTTTAATTATACCACTTAAGGACATTAACTTTAAAAAATTATTATATTCATCATAGTATTTCTTTATTATATATTTATTTGAATTCATAATATTTCTTCGCTGAATCTTATTTTCTTTATCTACATTTTGAAGATTATCTAAATTAAATAAACATATATTTTTTAATTCATTACAAGAATCTTCAACATTAATTGGTAAGGAAAGATCAAAAATTAAAATTGGTTGTGAAGGGAGATCTTTCTTTAGTACAATTGGAGTAGGGGAAGAAGTACAGCATATTAAAGCATCTATATATTTATAAGTATCTACCATATTATCAATGGGTATAATTTCAATCTTTTTATTTTCCATTAGTTCTATATTTTTTATTATAATACTATGATTAATAACCTTATCTGTATTTCTTACTACAATATATATTTTATCTAAGATATCTTGTTTTCCTATAAGATAATTTAAAGTTAATTGAGCCATTTTACCAAAACCTAATATTAATATATTTTTACAACCTTGGTCTATAGCTTTTTTAGCAGCAATAGATGAATAGGACACAGGTGTCTTATATAGTTTACTTTCGGTTTTAAACTCTTTACCACAACTAATAGCCATTGTAAATAGCTTATCAAAAGAAGCTTTTATCACTTTTAACTCTTTACTTTTTAAGTAGGCATCTTTTACTTGACCTAAGATTTGATCTTCACCTAAAATTTTTGAATGAAACCCACAACTAACTTCCAGTAAGTGAGTTATAGCCTTGCTATCATTAGAGTAAAATATATATTTAATAAATTCTTCATCCCAATTAAGTGTATTGAATACTTCTTGTATTATGATATTTTGAGATAGGGAAGATTTTAAGTATATTTCTGTTCTATTACAGGTATTAATTATAACAACTTCTTCGCATAGAGTTTCTTTCATTTTTAGTAATATTCCATCTATATTATCTTGGGATATTGCTAGTTTAGCTCTTAAAATTAAATCAAGTTCTTTCTTTATTCCAATTAAATGAATCATTTTTACCCCCAAATCTATGAAATTACTAAATTTTATTTAATCAAATTTAAAACCCACTACAAGTGGGCACATTATAACTCATATATTGTAACATGAAAATTATACTATATGAAAATTTTTTTGACAATGATAAAATAAGATAATAAAATTGTATTGTATAGATTACTAATTTCTAACAAATAAAAGGTGAGGTAATACTATGAAAAAGTTTATTCTAAATGTCCTTATTTCTATTACAGGTTGTGTTTTAATTATTCTTATTTCTACTTTAATAGTAACAAGCATAAAACCTATTTATACATACAGTATTAATAAATTTAATATGGAGGAGAGAACAAGCTTATCTATTGCGGAGATGAAAAAAAATTATTCGTATGTAATAGACTATTTGTTATATAATAACAACGACAAATTTGAACTACCATCTTTAGAATCATCAGAGGCTGGTGCTTTTCATTTTAAAGAAGTAAAGGAATTATTTAAACTAGCTAAGATTACTATATTAAGTTTAATAATTACGTTAGCCATATTGTCTGTACTGTATACTAGCAGTTATAAGAGCTATATTTATATAAAATATATTTCCATTATATCAATTATAACTCCGGTTACAATCTCAATAGTTGTAAGTATTAACTTTAATTTTTTCTTTACAATATTCCATAAAATTTTTTTTAATAATGATAAATGGATTTTTGATCCAAACACAGATCCTATTATAAACATACTACCTGAAGAGTTTTTTGCATTATGTGCTGGTACTATTGGAATTCTTTGCATAGTCATTGGAATAGTATTATATGTGTCGTATTACAATTATAATAAAAAGAATTTAAAAAGATATTAGAAAAAATCTAATATCTTTTTAAATTAAAGATAATTTACATTAACTTTTTTACCTAATGCAGTTAGTAATCTGGCTATGTCTTTAACAATTTTAATTTTTAAATTAAATTCATCTGGAAAAGATGGATTTTGATGAGCTGGATTAACTGCTTGCCCTATATATATATCTATGGATGTACCTTCATTAATTAACATATTAGTAATTCTAGAGGCACCATCAGAACCATTTATAGCACAGGGTATAGCATTCTTTTTAATGGAATTTAGATAATTTTTTAATAATTCCTTTACTTTATTTAAAGTCAGTATACCTTCTGTAACCAAGTCTATCCCTTTCATAAATCCCATAGGCGGTACTTCCGAAGTATAATGCTTTAAGTCTATCTCTATCGGGGTGTGTAATGCATTAGATATTATATTAGCAGTAGTGCCACCACATACAATTTTTTTACCTGTAGCATTTTTCACAAGATTTATAAGAATATCATCATCATCCTTATTTTTAGGCGGCCCTGTAAAGAGAGAGATGTTTTGTTCCTTTCTTATCTTAATAGTTACTACTGTTGTATCATCCCCAGGTTTATTATCATATAAGTCTTTACAAACTTCTAATAGTTGTCTACATATGTTTTGAGCAATCACCTCTTTATGGAGTACATTAGTTAGATATCTATTTATATGAGGCCATTCCCAACCTAAATTTAAGAGTCCACCTACACCAGCATGTACAACTCCGTCACTTATAATAACTAGAGCATCAGATTCATTCATATAAAATCTACTTTCAAAAATAACTTTACCATTCACTATACGTCGATTCTTCTTGATGTCACAACTACGATTATTTCTAAAAAGAAAAACAGGTGGATTATCGTACTCTACCATATATACCTCGCCACTGTTTTTAATTTTCACAATTGTAAAAGTGGAGTAGGCTAACTTTCTAACTTGACATTCAGGTAATGTATTAATTATAGTATCTATAGTCTCATCTATAGTAGCTCCTTCTTTTAACATAGTAACTGCAATTTTAGATGTTAAAGTTCCTAGTATATTAGCTTTAACACCACTGCCAAGACCATCTGACATCACTACAATAATTCCATCTTCTGTATTAGCAATTTCAACGTTGTCACCACAAAGTTCTTCACCGTGTTTATTCATACTCATATTAGCTACATCTAAGTAATATTTTCTCATATTAGTCTTCCTCTTCTAATACTTTTTTTAACTCTAGGATAGCAACTTTAGTTTCTGCAGTAGTTTCACCAAGTAAGCTAGCAATTTCTTGAGCAACCATCATTTGCTTGTTTATAATTGTTTGGGTAACATCAATAGATTTACGCTTCAATTCAGTCAATTCTAATTTCCTATTTTCTTCCTCAGTTATGTCTGTAAATGTTATCAATAAAGATGAGTGATTTTTAATATAAATTACACTTTTATACCCATGAAAATCTAACTTACTGTAGAAAACTTTTTTACCTAAAATATTCTTTTTTGTGTTGGCTACTTTTTTAAAGTCTAAGTCGTGTATAATTTCTGTTATAGGAACTCCTATTATACTTTCTTTTTCACAATTTAAAAACATTCTTCTTCCAGAGGGATTAATGTCCTTAATCAATAAGTTATCATCAATTATAATTAAAGCATTAGGTGAATTTTTAAATATTTCACTATTCATATTTTCTGCTAATGATCTCATATAAGGTACACACATCTCAACCTCAGACATTCCATTGTAAACAGCAATGGCCTTTTCAACACAAGTGTTGTATCCACAAGCGCCACAGTTTAATTCATCTTCTTTAGTGTATTTTCCCATTTGTTTAAGAAGAACTTTAATTTCATCGTCTTTAGGTGTTAGCATATGGATTTTTTTATTTTCAAAGTTTCTTGTAAGATTAAGATTATCCTTATTTATATTAATAACTTTTGAATTATTATTTTTGGTTTTTAAGTAATCTTGAATTCTTTGGAGTCTAGTGTATACAGATTCATTATCAGATAATGTGCCTGGACCGCCAAGACAACTTTCATTACAGGCACTTAATTCTATACACACATTCTTTAAAGTGCTATTTTTAAGTTCCTCTAAAATAACTTTACAATTTTCCAGACCGTGAACCCTAATTACATTTAAATCTTTTTTATCAATAGTAGGTCTTATGGCATTTAATATTCCACCAACTACAGGATAGCGATCACCTCTTGTAGTACCGCTAAAATCTACTTCTCCATCTTCTAGTTCAGAATATTCAATACCATTTTCTTTTATATAGTCGATGATTTCGTCAAAGGTTAACACAGAATCAACAAATCCTAAATTAGATTCAGATAAAGCTTCATATTTTTTAGATACACATGGACCTATAAAAACAGTATAAGGTTCCTCATATCTATTTTTTATGCTTTTTCCATGGGCGACCATAGGAGAGGATACTGGTAAAACTAATGGAATTAATTCAGGATAATATTTTTCTATTAACATTACTATGGAAGGACAGCAACTTGTGATAAATTCACTACTTGAACTACAATCAATCCTACATTCATATTCTTGAGTTACTAGTTCTGCACCTATGGAAACCTCTTCAATATAAGAAAAACCTAATTTTCTTAGAGCAGTTATCAATTTAGAAGGATGAGAGAATACTCCTCTAAAAGCAGGTGCTAATTGAGCAACAACTGTTTTATTGCTATTTAATGCTGCTTTGACATCATCAATATCTGAAAGCACATGGCGGGCGTTTTGAGGACATACGACTAAACAATGACCACAAAAAATACATCTATCTTCTTGGATTTTAGCTTGATCATTTAAGACTTCTATAGCTTTAACTGTACAAGTACGTACACATTTGTAGCAATTTTTACAGTTAGCGGAGGAAAAATTCATTACTTGCATAGATTCACCTTCTTAATTATATATTCTTCAAAGAATTTATCTACTTCATCTTCATTTACAGTATAAATGTTATCATCGACAGTAACACATACCGAATCAGTGCAATGACCAAGACAAAATGAAGCTTTTAATTCTATTTTATCTGTTAAATTATTTAATTCTATTAAGCTCTTAATTCGGTTTATAACATTGTGAGAACCTCTTACATAACAAGCACTTCCAACACAAACTTTAACAATCAAAATAAAACCCCTCCTTAATCTGTATATATGTTATATAATAAATTATAGAACTTTGGTAAAACACCGTCAATCACATGTTGTTATACATTTGACAATGTTACAAAAGTAATGTAAATAATAAGTATAAAATTTATTATGGGAGGATATAAAATGAGATTAGTAGTTATTTCTGATATTCATGGTTCTTCAAAATACACAAAAAAAGCTATAGAAGTATTTAATAGAGAACAGGGTGATTATTTATTAATTCTTGGAGATATACTTTATCACGGGCCAAGAAATCCATTGCCGGAAGAGTATGATCCTAAAGAGGTAGCAAAGATACTAAATGAATATAGGTATAAGATAATTGCAGTACGTGGAAATTGTGATTCTGAAGTTGATCAAATGTTATTGGATTTTCCATGCATGGGAGATTATTCTGTAGTTTTATATGATAACAAAAGATTTTTTTTAACTCATGGACACATATATAATGAGAATAATATGCCTAATATATCTACAGAAGATATAATGCTACATGGTCATACACATGTATTAGGTATTAATAAAAAAGATGGTATTTCTATAATTAATCCAGGTTCTATTTCTTATCCAAAGGAAAATAATCCTCATAGCTATGGAGTTGTAGATGGAGATGTATTCTATATAAAAACATTAGAGGGAACTATAATTCAAGAAATAGTATTGAACTAAATAATGTTATATATTAAAAAGTAGAGGGTATTTCCTCTACTTTTTAATTATTTTATCAATTATATTAGATTCAATTAATTCACTTTTACTAAATCCGTTTCTAAAGTATCTCACTTGTTTATACTTAACTCCACCCATTTCAAAATCAAGGATATCAATTCTATCTCCCTTAAAAACTTCAGCTTCTTTCTTGCCTTTTAGAAATATATGAATTTCCATATCATTCCTCCTTATAGTTATTAATTAAATAGATTATATAACAACATAGATGATTTATTCAATAATATAGCTAAAGGAATTATTAAATTAAGTTAAATAGTATTTTAAAAAGTTAAATATATAGAAACTATTTAAGGGTGTTTTTGTACACATAAAGTCACATAATTAAAAAATTTCAAGAATAATTAAAAAATTGAGTAGGTTAACATGAAAATAAATGTTATAATAATATGTAAAGGTTCTGGTGGTTATATTGTTGCTATCTGTGCTGCAAAACTAAGTACTAAAGCTTTACTAACGCAAAAGAAAAAACTTGTTAAAAAGCTATTCACATGGTTCCACCAAAAACAACTAATTTTAATTGCAGGAGGAGTATGTATGAACTTAGAACATGTTAAAAACATTGATACGGAAATTTATGAAGCAATTTGTCTTGAGACTGCTAGACAGGAAAGTAAAATCGAACTTATCGCTTCAGAAAACTTTACAAGTGAGGCCGTGAGAGAGGCTATGGGGTCCACTCTTACAAATAAATATGCAGAAGGATATCCAGGAAAAAGATATTATGGTGGTTGCGAATGTGTAGACGTTGCTGAAAACATTGCTAGAGATAGAATGTGTAAACTATTTGGCGCAGACCATGCCAATGTTCAACCTCACTCAGGTTCTCAAGCTAATATGGCAGTTTATATGAGTGTATTAGAACCAGGAGATAAAGTATTAGGAATGAATTTATCTGATGGTGGACACTTAACCCATGGAAGTCCAGTTAACTTTTCAGGAAAGTTATATAAATTTATATCTTATGGAGTAGGTGAAAATGGATTTATAGATTATGATGCATTAAGAACTGTAGCTTTAGAGGAAAAACCTAAAATGATAGTTGCGGGGGCTAGTGCTTACCCAAGAATAATAGAATTTGATAAAATAAGATCAATATGTGATGAGATAGGTGCATATATGATGGTAGATATGGCTCATATAGCTGGACTTATTGCCGCAGGTGTACATCCTAGCCCAGCTCCATATGCAGACTTTATTACAACAACAACTCATAAAACTTTAAGAGGACCAAGGGGTGGGGCAATACTTTGTAAAGAAAAGTATGCAAAACTAGTAGATAAAACTATATTCCCTGGAATACAGGGTGGTCCATTAATGCATACTATTGCAGCTAAAGCTATCTGCTTTAAAGAAGCTCTAGACCCATCTTTCAAAGAGTATCAGCAAAAAGTTTTAGAAAATGCTAAAGCTCTTGCAAGTGCATTAAAAGAAAGAGGATTTAAATTAGTGTCTGATGGTACCGATAATCATTTAATTCTTGTGGATTTAAGAAATAAAGATATTACAGGAAAAGCAGCGGAGCATCTATTAGACGAAGTTGGAATCACTGTAAATAAAAATACAATACCTTTTGAATCCCAAAGCCCATTTGTAACTAGTGGTATTAGAATAGGTACTCCTGCTACTACTACTAGAGGTTTTGGAAAAGAAGAAATGATTGAAATTGCTGATATAATGAATTGGGCAATTGATAATAGGGATGCTGATTTATCACCTGCTAAGGAAAGAGTTAAAGCTCTTTGCAATAAAATTCCATTATATAAGTAAAATATTTGTCATAACTAAGGACCTAGCATTTTTGCTGCTAGGTCTTTACATTTTTTATAGAATATAAAAGTGAATGCAAAGTAAAATTTACATTATATTGACTTATGTGTTTAAACCTCTTATAATTATGGGTGAAAATTAAATAGTATTTTAGGTGCTTTTTAAAAGTGAAAAGGGAATATGGTTAAAATCCATAGCAGCCCCCGCTACTGTAAATGATGACGACCCTCAAATACCACTCTTAATAGGGGAAGGTGAGGTTAGAGTGATTCATAAGCCAGGAGACCTGCCTAAATATAAGCTTTCGGAGGGAAATGAGCTATTTTAGTGACTAAGTTAATATGTATAAGTAAAATTAAAGATTTTGGTAAGTTTATCTTACTTAGATTTAAACTTATATTTTTTATTTTACTAAGATGGAAATTTTAATTATTTGGCAAGGGAGCTTTTCTTCCTTGCTTTTTTATTTTATTTAAATAGAAAGAAGGTATTGTAAATGGCTAAAATAATGATTCAAGGTACAGCTTCTTCTGTAGGAAAAAGTATACTAGTTACTGCATTATGTAGAATATTTAAACAAGATGGGTATTCGGTATGTCCATATAAGTCACAAAATATGTCTCTTAATTCATATATAACTTTGGATGGAAAAGAGATGGGGCGTGCTCAAGTTTTGCAAGCTTACGCTGCGGGACTTGAACCAGAGGTATATATGAATCCTATTCTACTAAAACCTACTACAGATAAAAATTGTCAAATTATTTTTAATGGAGAAGTTTATGGTTATTCCAATGCAAAGGAATACCACAATTTAAAAGTTAAATTTAAGGATGATTTAAAGTCTGCTTTTGAAAAATTAGAAAATCAATTTGATATTATTGTTATGGAAGGGGCAGGAAGTCCAGCAGAAATAAACTTAAGAGACAACGATATTGTTAACATGGGGATGGCTGAACTAATAGATGCACCTGTTTTACTTGTAGGTGATATCGATAAGGGAGGCGTATTTGCTTCTTTACTAGGTACTATTATGCTCCTTAGTGATAGTGAGAAGGATAGAGTTAAGGGAACTATTATAAATAAGTTTAGAGGAGATATATCCTTACTTAAACCTGGAGTAGATAGTTTAGAGGAGTTAACTCATAGGGATTGCTTAGGGGTTGTTCCATATTTTAAATTAGACTTAGAGGATGAAGATGGAGCTGTTGACCTTAATAAAAATATCACAGATAAAATTGATATAGCCATTATAAGGTTACCGCATATATCAAACTTTACTGATTTTGATGCGTTATCTATAGAACCAGATGTTTCTGTAAGATATGTGGAAGCTGTAACTGAATTTAAAACTCCTGATTTAGTTATAATTCCTGGAACTAAAAATACCCTAGGGGATTTAGAATATTTAAAAAAATCAGGTTTATATAACAAAATTAGAGAATATGAAGTTAATGGGAAAATCATAGGTATTTGTGGAGGATATCAAATGCTGGGGAAGGTATTAGAGGATCCTTATGGAGTTGAAACTACACTAGAGTCTATGGAAGGATTAGATATTTTACCTATAAAAACAGTTTTTGAAGAGAAAAAGATTACAACTAGAGTTAATGGTATCATAGCAAAGGATTTAATAAACAATGATACACCTTTAAGTATTTATGGATATGAAATACACATGGGAAAAACTACGCTTTTAGATGAAGGTAAAAGCCTTATTAACATAAATAAGAGCAATAATGAAGAAGCTAATCATTTAGATGGAGTAGTAAATAATAAAGGAAATGTTATGGGAACGTATATTCATGGTGTTTTTGATGGGGTTGAGTTTAGACAACACATTATTAATGAATTAAGAAGAGACAAGGGAATTGAAGAGAAGGTTTCTATGGCTTATGAGCACTTAAGAGAAAAGGAATTAGATAAACTAGCTGACCTTGTAAGAGCCTCTATAGATATGAATAAAATATATAAAATAATGGGCTTAAATAGATAGTGGGAGAAGTTATCATGATTAATTTTCATATATCCTTAAATATACTTTGTGTATCTTTAGCAGTTATTTTAGACTTTATTTTAGGTGATCCTAATTGGCTACCACATCCGATTATATATATAGGAAAACTTATTGGAGCTATAGAAAAGTGGCTAAGAAAACATTTCCCTAATAATATTAAATTGAAGTGGGCTTCTTTATTTATGGTGTTTATGGTTTGTATAATTACATACACTATTCCATATTTATTACTTAAGCTATCTATAATAAATAATATTGTTTTTATAGTAGTTAATACTTTAATAATATGGACAACGCTTGCTGCTAAGAGTCTTCATACAGCCGGAATTCAGGTCTATAATGCTCTTGTTCAGGATGATATAAAAGAAGCTAGAGTTAAGCTTTCATATATTGTAGGTCGAGATACAACTTCTTTAAGTAAGGATGAAATAATTCGAGGTGATGTAGAAACTATAGCGGAAAATACTTCCGATGGTATAATCGCACCTATAATTTATGCCATCATAGGAGGGGCGCCACTTGCTATGATGTATAAAGGAATTAACACTATGGATTCTATGGTAGGGTACTTAAATGAAAAATATAAGAATATAGGTTTTTTCCCAGCAAATGTTGATGATATATTTAATTTTATTCCTGCTAGACTAACTGGAGTATTAATGTGTCTTACAGCATGGGTAGTTAAGGGAAGGATAATTGAATCCGTTAAGATTATGATTAGAGACAGAAAGAATCATAAAAGTCCTAATTGTGCCTATCCTGAGGGAGCTACTGCTGGAGCCTTATCTATTCAATTAGGTGGTGCTAATACCTACTTTGGAGAAATAGTAGAAAAACCAACTATTGGAGATGCTACAGAAGCTTTAGGTCATCAACACATTAAGAAATCTATAATACTAATGTATAGTAGTGAAATTTTACTAATAATATTAAGTTTAGCATCTGTAATTATACTTTAGTTAAAGGTGAGTGTTTTTATATACTTGCACATATTAAGATGAAAGGTGGTATATATATTTTGAAACATGGAGGAGATATATATACTGAAGGTACTTTAATTGGAAGAAAACTTTTAGACTTTAGCTCAAATGTAAATCCTATATCCATATCTAAGGATTTCAAGGAAAATATAGGAGAAGCTTTAGAAAAGGTACCTCTGTATCCAGATATAAAATATAGAGAATTAAAAAATAACATATTAAATTATTTATTTAAAAGTAATGAGTATTTTAATGGAAATGCCTATGGTAAAGAGCATTTTAATAGCATAGGTATCGAAAATATTATAGTAGGAAATGGAGCAGCTGAAATTTTAGATTTAGTTATAAGCTACTTGAATTCTATAACCATAGTTGTTCCTTCCTTTGTAGAATACGAAGATTTTAGTAAAAAACATAAATTGAATATCAATTATTCTTTTTTAAATGAGTTTATGGAATATGATTATGAAGATATTTTCACACAGATACAAAATACTGAGGGGTTAATAATGGCTAATCCCAATAATCCAAATGGTTGTATTATTGATCATTGTAAATTTAAAAACATATTAGATTATTGTGAAGCTCATAATAAATTAGTGATTATTGATGAAGCCTTTATAGAGTTTGTATTAGATAATAATAAGAGTATAATTAACTATATACATAATTATAGTTGTATTGTAATTGTTAGAGCTATAACAAAATTTTTCTCCATGGCAGGAGTTCGTTTGGGCTATGCTATAAGTAGAAATAATAAATTACTAGATTTCATTATTAGTAATCAAAATCCTTGGACAGTGAATTGTTTTGCAGAAGTTGCTGCTAAGTATGCATTATTTGATGAAAAGTTTATAGATGAAAGTAAAAACTGGTTGATATCCGAAAGAACATTTATGAAAAAATCTTTGAATCATATAAAGATTATACAAAAGGTGTATGAAAGCAAGGCTAATTATTTTCTTTGTAAGATAAAAGGAATTACAAGCTCAGAACTTTTAAAACAGCTTATGGAAAAGGGTATTTTAATTAGAAATTGTAATAACTATACTGGTCTTAATGATAGTTTTGTAAGGATAGCTATAAAAACTAGAGATATGAATGAAACTATTATAAAAGCTTTAAGTGAAATTAGTAGCTAAATAAATATTAAAATAAAGGATAGGGTTCTCATGGATAGTTTTAATGATTCCGTATTTATTTCATTGAATGGTATGAATACTAAAGTTTTAATATTAGGAGGAGGAAAAAGTGCTTTAATAAAAGCTAAAACTCTTTTAAATAGTAGGTTTGTGGTTCATTGCATCTCGGAACAGTTTACAGATGAATTTAAATTGTTAGATGGTGCTTATGATAATTTGAAACTTCTGGATATAACTTTTACTAATGAGTTATTGGAGGATTATCATTTAATTATAATTTGCACAAATGATTCTAAATTCAACGAAAATATTAGGAATATATGCAACAGTAAAAATAAAATTTTTATTGATACTACCTTTCCGGAGAATTCTAAAGCTGTTCTTTGTGCTACAGGAAGAAGTGAAAATATTGCTTTGGGGCTTCGAATTAAAGGAAAAAATCCTAAAGCATCGGTATTTTTATGCAATAAGGCAAAGGAGTATCTTCAGAGCTTTGACAATTATATAGAATTTATAACTCATATTAGAAATAATGTAACAACTTTAAATAATAAAAGTGAAATTCTAAATTTTATATGTTCTGAAGATTTTCTTTTCTTCTTTAACCATGGATACCATATTGAGATTTTGCAATTATTTTATTCAGATTTAATAAATGAATGGGTATAGATTTAAATTATACAATGAATGGAGGAGTAGAATTGAATTTAAAATTAGCTACACGAAAAAGTAAGCTTGCTCAAGTTCAAACTGATTATGTAATGGATTTGGTTGAAGAGCTACATAATATAAAATGTGAAAAGGTTCTTACAGATACTTTAGGAGATAAAAGACTTGATGTAACGTTAGATAAAATAGGTGGAAAGGGAGTCTTTATAAAAGAGTTAGAAAAATTAATGATTGATGGAAAAGCACATGGAGGAGTCCATAGTATGAAGGATGTGCCATATGAGCTACCAGATGGTTTCTCTATTGCTGCTACGCCAATAAGGGAAGATGTAAGGGATGCCTTTGTTTCTATGAATGGTGTTTCATTTTTTAATTTACCTAAGGGGGCTAGAGTTGGTACTAGTAGTAAAAGAAGAAGTGAGCAAATTCTCCTTTTAAGACCAGACATTGAAATAGTTCCTGTAAGAGGTAATGTTCAAACAAGAATTGACAAGATTGAAAATGAAAACTTAGACGGAATAGTATTAGCAGCTGCTGGATTAAAGAGATTGGGATTAGAAGGAATTATTACCAATTATTTTGAAACAAATGAAATAATTCCTGCTATTGCACAAGGAGCTTTAGGTATAGAAATTCATGAGAGTTGTGAGTATGCAGATGAATTAAGGGCTCTAGATAATGAGGAAGTTAGAATTTGCGTAGAAGCTGAAAGAAGTTTTATGAGAGAGTTAAAAGGTGATTGTCATTCTACTATTGGTGCATATGCTTCTATAGAAGATGATGTAATGACTATTATGGGTATATATGAAGTCAATGGTAATTTAGTAAAAGACACTATAATAGGAAATAAAGAAGAATATTTAAACTTAGGAAAAAAATTATCACAAGTTATCTTAAATAAGTAGATATTTAATAGGAGGATTTATGGGAAAGGTTTATTTAATTGGAGGTGGTCCAGGATCACCAGACTTAATAACATTAAGAGCTATAAAGGTTTTAAGAGAATGTACAGCTATACTTTATGACAGATTATCTGGTTCTGAAATATTAAAATATGTAAATAGAGATGCAAAACTTTATTATTGTGGAAAAGAGCCAGGATGTCACTATAAAACTCAGGAAGAGATTAATGATACCTTAGTTAAATTAGCAAAAGAAGGGCATATTGTAGGAAGAATTAAAGGTGGAGATCCATATATATTTGGTCGTGGTGGTGAAGAAGCTTTGGCTCTAATAGATGAAAATATTGATTTTGAAGTAGTACCAGGTATAACTTCACCTATTGCAGCACTCAATTATGGTGGCATACCTGTAACTCATAGGAAGATTGCCCAGAGTTTTCATGTCTTTACAGCTAAAAGTGCAGCTGGTTTAAACTTAGATTTTGAAACTATAGCTAAATTAAAGGGTACTTTAATTTTTATGATGGGTTATGAACAATTAGGAGGCATTTGCGACGGCCTTATTACTGCTGGATTAAGAGAAGAAACTCCAGTAGCTCTCGTAATGAGTGGAACTACCTCTAATCAAAAGAAAGCAGTAGGAACTTTAAAAGATATAACTGAAATAGCAAAGGAAAAGGGCATATCAAATCCATCTATCATTGTAGTGGGAGAAGTAGTTAAATTCAATGATAAGTTGAATTGGTTTGAGAAGTTACCTCTATTTGGAAGAAATATTTGCATAACTAGGAGTAAAGCTCAAAGCAGGGAAATTGGCGATGAACTATCTAAATTAGGAGCTTCAGTTACAGAAATAAATTCTATTGCAATAGAACCTAATCCTGAAAGTATTAAAGCTATTGAAAATAAATTAGAAGACTATAAGTATATATTATTAACTAGTATTAATGGAGTTGAAATGCTATTTAATGCATTATACCATAACAGTATAGATATAAGAAAAATTAAAGGTGAGTTTGTTTCTATAGGAGATGCTACTACTAAAGCTTTAAAAGCTAAGGGAATAATTCCAACTTTAACAGCAGAGGAGTTTACTGGTGAAGGTTTATTTAAAGCTATAGAACTAAAGGTTTCCTTAGGAGATAAGATATTAATTCCACGCTCAAAAAAGGGGAGAGACTATATTGTAAATGAACTTCGAAATATTGGAGCTGAGGTAGATGATATACCAGTATATGACACAGTTATTGGTGAAAACCCTAATATAGTTTCTTTTGATAATTGTGATACAGTTGTATTTACTAGTCCTAGCACCGTAGAAAATATGATTACTTTAGTTGGAATAGATAAGGTAAAAGAAAAATCAATTATATCAATAGGACCTATTACTTCAAAGGCATTAAACATTCATCAATTATCCTATACACAATGTGATAAAATTGGAACTCAAGGTATTATAGATACCTTAATAAAATAAATTTTTTAAAGACTGAAAGGTAGGTGTATCATGCCTTGCATTAATAGGCCATGTTTATTATGTTCAAAAGATATAGAAGATTAAGAGAAACTAGTGCAATAAGAGATATGGTACGTGAAACTATTTTAAATAGTAATGATTTTATATACCCAATTTTTGTGGTTGAAGGAGAAAATATTAAAGAAGAGATTCCATCTCTGGTAGGGAATTACCACTGGTCTTTAGATAGATTACCAGAAGTTATAGATGAAGTTATTGCTGCAGGAGTAAAAGGTATAATCTTATTTGGACTTCCGGATGAGAAGGATGAAATTGCTTCTTCAGCTTTCTGTGAAGAGGGTATAGTTCAAAGAGCAATAAGAAAAGTCAAAGAAATCTCTAAGGAATTATTTGTTATTACCGATGTATGCATGTGTCAATACACTTCTCACGGTCATTGTGGAGTTATTAAAAATGAGAGAGTAGATAATGATGAAACCTTAAAGTACTTAGCTAAGATTGCACTTTCGCATGCTAAAGCTGGAGCTGACATGATTGCACCTTCAGATATGATGGATGGTAGAGTTAAAGCCATAAGAGATATCTTAGATGAAAACGGATTTAAGCATATATCTATAATGAGTTATAGTGCAAAATATAGTTCTGCTATGTATGGTCCTTTTAGAGCAGCTGCAAATTCAGCTCCTCAATTTGGAGATAGAAGCAGCTATCAAATGGATCCTGCTAATGGTAAGGAAGCTATGAGAGAAATCGCAGCTGATATTGAAGAAGGTGCTGATATAGTAATGGTTAAACCAGCTATATTATATTTAGACATAATAAAAGAGGCCAGTATGACTTTTAATATGCCTATAGCTGCCTACAATGTCAGTGGAGAATATGCTATGATAAAAAATGCAGGAGAAAATGGATTAATTGATGAAAAAAGAGCTGCTCTTGAAATGTTAATTTCAATAAAAAGAGCTGGTGCTAAATTAATTATCACTTACTATGCATTAGAAGCAAGTAAATGGATTAAAGAATAAATAGATTTAACATAAAAACTCATTGTAATAAAGCAATGAGTTTTTTTATACCACAATAATTAGAAATCAGAATTTAGAGATTTGGTATAATGAATAATTTTAAAACAAAATTCATATTTATAAATTATATCATTGATTGTATAAAATTTTAGCAGTATAATAGGTTTAGATGTTTATTAGTAGAAAATAGGGGTGAATATGGATGAATGTTAAAGAAAAAATTGAAAGCCTAAGAAGGGCTATGAAGGAAAATCAATTATCAGCTTACATTATTCCTAGTTTTGATTCTCATCAAAGTGAATATGTAGCTGAATACTTCAAAGCTAGAGCATGGATTTCAGGCTTTACAGGTTCAGCAGGAACTGTAGTGGTAACTCTTAATAGAGCAATACTATGGGCAGATGGTCGTTATTATATTCAAGCTGAAAAGCAACTATCTGGTACAGGAATAGAGCTTTTTAAAATGGGACAACCTAAGGTTCCTACTTTCACAGAATTTCTAAAAAAAGAACTTAATCCAGGAGATATAGTTGGTTTTGATGGTTCTGTAATGCCTATTGGAATATATAAAACTATGACAGAAACATTTAAAAGCAGAAAAATAAAAATAAATCCAGAAAAGGATTTAATATCTCCAATTTGGAGTGATAGGCCAGCTATGCCTAATACAAAGGTGTTTCTTCATGATGTTAAATTTGCAGGTAAATCAGCATCAGAAAAACTTGCTATTATTCGTGAAAAGATGAAGGAAATAGGGGCTGAATATTACGTATTAAGTTCCTTAGATGATATCGCTTGGACATTAAATATTAGGGGAAATGATGTAGAAAGCAGTCCTGTAACAATATCTTATTTATTAATTAGCATGGATTCTGTTAAGTTTTTCATAGATAATAATAAATTAACTGATGAAGTTATATCCAATCTAAAGGCTTCTTCTGTAGATATATTAAAGTATAATGAGATATTCAATAACTTAAAAGAACTTAAAGATACATCTATATTATTTGATCCAAATAAAACTAATGTGAAAATTCTTACCTCATTAAATGAATCTATTTCTAAAATCGAAAAAAGAAATATAACTACAGATTTAAAAGCTATAAAGAATGAAGTTGAAAGAAGTAACTTTAGAAACTGTACTATAAAAGATGGAGTTGCTATGGTTAAGTTTATAAAGTACTTAAAAGAAAATGTAGGTAAAGAAGAAATATCTGAGATGTCAGCCACAGATACTCTAATTAAATTGAGAAGTGAACAAGAGTATTTTGTTGAACCAAGTTTTTCAACTATAGCTGCCTATAAAGAGCATGCTGCCATGATGCATTATTCTGCTACGCCAGAAAGTAATTATATTTTAAAGCCAGAAGGGTTATTCTTAGTGGATTCAGGTGGACAATATTATGATGGAACTACAGATATAACAAGAACCATAGTTCTGGGTGAATTGACCGAAGAAGAAAGAAGAGACTTTACTCTTGTAGTTAAGAGTAATTTAGCTTTAACTATGGCTAAGTTCTTATATGGGGCTACTGGATCTAATTTAGATATTATTGCAAGAACACCACTTTGGGAAGCAGGAATTGACTATAAATGTGGAACTGGTCATGGCGTTGGATTCTTTCTTAATGTTCATGAAGGACCACAAAACTTCTCACAAGCTCCTAATACAGTAGTATTTGAAGAAGGAATGAATGTTACAAATGAACCTGGTGTATATAAAGAAGGTAAGCATGGTATTAGAATAGAGAATTTACTATTTGTTACTAAAGACAATGAAACAGAATATGGGGGACAATTTATGAAGTTTGATGTAGCTACCTATTGTCCTATAGATTTAGATGGTATAAAAATAGATATGCTTACAGAAAAGGAAAAATTATTCTTAAATAATTATCATAAAGAAGTATATAAATTGCTATCACCTTATCTAAATACAGAAGAAAAAGAATTTTTGAAGAAAGAAACTAGAGAAGTTTAAACTTGTATTACAAATTATTGTTTCATAACAAAACAAAAATCATCTCTACATAATAGGGATGATTTTTATTATAGCATTTTAATATTATAGCATTTTAACTATTCCGGATATTATAATTAGTAACATACCTATAAACAAATAACTGAACATATTAGAATCACGGTTCATGGCAATACCTCCAAACTTACTGGTGTTTATATGTACACTTATAATATATACGCTATATAGGTGGAAAAAATACCTAATTAAATAATATAAAAAAATATAATATTTTACTATAATGTGATATAATTATACTTAATACACAAGCATATAATAATTTATATATGCTTGTTAATATTATTTAAATTTGAGAGGTGATATTTAATGGATTTAAACTGGATTTGGTTTGGATTACTTATTTTTGTAATAGTTGTAGATATAACTACAAGTAGTTTTACCTTTTCATGGTTAGGGTTAGGATTTATTCCTGCTTTTATTGCAGGATATTTTGTAGACTTTACTACACAAATATGGATTGCTTTAATACTAGGAACTATTGCAATTATATTTGGATTAAAGGTGTCTAAAAAATATATTAACGTAAATCTACCAACTGAAAAACCATTGGTTGGCAAGTATGAAGATAGAGAGTTTGTATCTGAAGTTAAATTAGAAAGTAATAGGGAATGTAGAATAAAAGTTAACGAAGTTTATTGGACAGCTAGAAATATAGGTGAAGATATAAATATTGGTGATACTTTTAAGGTGTTAAAAATTGAAAATAATAAATTGATAATTAAAAAAGGAGTGATTTAAAT
The DNA here is from genome assembly GCF_000732635.1 of Clostridium sulfidigenes. GTDB lineage: Bacteria > Bacillota > Clostridia > Clostridiales > Clostridiaceae > Clostridium_J > Clostridium_J sulfidigenes. Next base: position 23,046 of record NZ_JPMD01000018.1, read on the forward strand.
GGAATTAGTAATTGGTGTTTTAGTCATACTATTTGTAGTTCTAGTCATCATAATTTCATCAGTTAAAGTAGTTAACACTGGTTCTAACTATGTTATGGAGAGGTTTGGTCAATTTTATAAGGTGTTAGAACCTGGCTGGCACTTAACAATACCTTTTGTGGACTTTATTAGGAAGAAAGTATCTGTTAAACAACAAATACTTGATATACCACCACAAAACGTAATAACTAAAGATAATGTTAATATTTCTGTAGATAACGTTATATTTTATCAAGTTTTAAGTGCAAAGGATGCAGTTTATAACATAGAAAACTATGTTCAAGGTATAATGTATTCCACTATAACTAATATGAGAAATATTTTAGGTGATATGACTCTAGATGAAGTATTAGCAGGAAGGGACCTTATAAACTCAAAATTATTACAAATCGTTGATAATGTTACTGATGCTTATGGAATTAAGTTATTGTCTGTAGAAATTAAAAATATTGTACCTCCATCAGAAATTCAACAGGCTATGGAAAAACAAATGAGAGCTGAAAGAGATAAGAGGGCTATGATTCTCCAAGCAGAAGGATCAAGACAATCAGAAATTGAAAAAGCTGAAGGAGAAAAGAGAAGTAAAATACTTGCTGCTGAAGCGGAAAAAGAAGCAAATATTAGAAGAGCAGAAGGATTAAAAGAATCTCAATTACTAGAGGCAGAAGGTAAAGCAAAAGCTATTGAAAAAATTTCAGAAGCAGAAGCAGAAGCGATAAGAAGAGTAAATGAAGCGATAATTCAATCAGGAACTAATGAAACTGTTATAGCTTTAAAACAAGTTGAAGCTCTTAAAGAAATGGCTAATAATCCTGCTAACAAGCTTATATTACCAAATGAAACACTATCTTCTCTTGGAAGTATCGCAGCTATTGGTGAAATGTTAAAAAATAATAAATAGTAATAAAACAAAGCATTAGGATACACCCTAATGCTTTGTTTTATATATAAATAATCACAATATCTATATTAAAATGTTGAAATTATTAAATAAATATTGTAAAAAATTCTATATTAGCATATACTCTTAATACAGTGAAATGAGAAAGTTTATATAAATATATAATTTAAAAGGTAGGTGAAAATTTTATGAATAATTTAAACATTGATTTAGACTTAATGTTAGAGCTTAGCTTATCAGAAACAAGAGGTGAAGGGGAATGTTATTTAAACTTAAATGATGGTGAATTTTCTTACATTCCTCAAAGTATTATAGAAGCATTAAAGGATGAATCCAAATTTGATAAACTTGAAAGTTGGGAAAAGGAATTAGCTACGGAAGCAGAAGATGTTACTATGAACTATAGTGATAATTATCTTTATATTCCACTAATAGATGAAAGTATATTAGTGAATTCCATGAAAAGCTACTTAGATACTTTAAGTCCTAATGACAAAAATGAAATTTATAGTAAGGTTGATTGGTCAAATCCTCTATTAACTTTTAATAGAGTTTTAATTAATAAAGACAAATTAGATGAATTTTATACCTTTAGAGATGAATTTTTAATTAATCATTTAATTGATTGGTTAAAAGAGAATAACATAAGTGTAGTTAAATAGTTTTATAATACAAATAAAAAGACGTAGAATTCTTATTAGAGTTCTACGTCTTTAATCTTAATCTAGAAAAGGAGTTTCTCTTTCTATATATACTTTATGCCAAATTAAGAATATAAGTATTGTCCAAATCTTTCTACTTAAGTCAAATGGACCCTTTCTATGATCTTCTACTAATTTAATAGCAGCAGCTTTATTTACAAATTCATCAGCGTTACTATTTTTTATTATGTCCATAGCCCATTGATAAAGTTCATCCTTAAGCCATAATCTTATTGGAACTGGGTATCCTAGTTTTTTTCTATCTAGAGCAGTTAAGAATGGTAATTCTGATTTAAAAGACTCTCTTAATAAGTATTTTGTTACATGACCATTGATTTTTTCATCTGCAGTGAGCTTTGAAGCAACTTTAAACACTTCTTTATCTAGGAATGGTACCCTAAGCTCTAAAGAATGAGCCATAGTCATTCTATCGGCTTTAACAAGGATATCTCCTGTAAGCCATGTATTAAAATCTACAAACTGCATTTGAGTAATAGGGTCATACTGAGCAGCTCTATCATAGATATCATTCATAGATCGCTTAATTGTATATTTTGACTCATACTTATTAAGTATTCCTTCTTTTTCATCATCTAAGAAGATTTTTGCATTACCCACATAACGCTCTCTCATAGGAGTACAGCCTCTATCAATAAAGCTTTTTCCTCTTGTTCCTTCTGGTATAAGGGATGCACCAGATTTTAAGGCTTTCTTTAAGAAGCCAGGTACATAATCAAACATTTTTAACGAATTAGGTTCATGGTAAATAGTATATCCACCAAATACCTCGTCAGCGCCTTCTCCAGATAAAATAACTGTAACATGCTTAGCTGCTTCTTTTGCTATAAAATAAAGTGGTATAGCTGCAGGGTCTGCTACGGGTTCATCCATATGCCAAATTATTTTAGGTAATTCATTGGCAAATTCTTCATAAGAAACTATTTTACTTATGTTTTCTAGCCCTAGTTTATCAGCTGATTCTCTAGCTAAATCAATTTCACTATATCCATTTCGGTCAAAACCTATGGTAAAGGTCTTTAAGTCCGGCATGTGTTTTTTTGCTAAAGCAGTTACTACAGTAGAATCAATCCCACCTGATAAGAAAGATGCAACAGGAACCTCAGATTGCATATGCAGTTCAACGGAATCTTCTATGGCCTTACGAATTTCTTCCATCTTTTCATCTTTAGGTCCTGGAGTAGGGTTAAACTTGATCGAATAATAGCAACTTATTTCATGAGCTTTACCTAATTCTTTCTTTATAATATGACCTGGTTTTAAAACCTTTATATCCTTTAGTAGAGTTTTAGGTTCAGGTACAAATTGGAATGTAAGATAGTCATGAAGTGCTCCATTATCAATATCAACACAGTCGCTATCTGGATTAGCATGAAAACTCTTAAGCTCAGAAGCTACATAAAGTCCAGTTTCATTTTCTGTATAATAAAATGGCTTTATTCCAAATGGATCTCTTCCACCTAAGAATACTTTTTTCTTTCTATCCCAAATAATAAATGAGAACATTCCTCTAAGTTTCTCAACAAACTTATCTCCTAAATGAGTATATAATGTAGCTATTACTTCTACCTCTGAGTTAGTAGTAAAACTATAGCCTTCTTTTATTAATTCATCTCTTAAAGATATATAATTATATATTTCTCCATTAAAAACTATTTCTAATTCATCCTTATAAGAGTAGGGTTGAATTCCGTTTGCCAAATCAAGAATACTTAGTCTTTTAAAACCTAAATAAACATTTTCGTCCATATACTCTCCATCTTGAGTTGGGCCTCTATGTTTAATAACTTCTCTCATATCACGAAGAGTTTCTTTCTTTTCTTCTAGTATTTTAGAATTGCTAAAAAACGTTACAAATCCGCACATCGATAATCCTCCTTAGTGTTTATACACATAAAAATATTTTACAATATATATCTATCTTAATCAATATATTCATTATTATATAATTAGTAGTACCTAACTATTATTTCTATCACATAGTATACCATATTTCTACATGAAAAGTTATATAAGTTGGATAACTTTTCAACCAGGATAAGAACTTTAAAATGGTTGTAATAAAATGTAAAAATAATCAGATAATTATTTTATGGAAAAAAAAGGTAATTAAATATTGTAATAGAATAATAATAATAGAATCAATATGGTATTAATTAAGGGGAGAGAGATTATGAGTAATTGTTGCGGTAAAAATATCTGTTTTTATTATTATGGAGAGGATCATTTGGTGATTAATCTATATAAATACATAAAACAGCAAATAGAAAATAATAACTATGTTTATCTTTATGTAGATGAAGATATATATAAATTACTTACTAATAATTTAGATTCAAATGAAAGATTAATGATAGAAAATATTAAGATGAGTAGTATATTAATGTCATCCTATAATGAAAATATAAACTCTACCATGATTTCAAAGTTTTTTAGAGATCTTAAAGCCAAAGCTTCAAATTCAGGATTTTGGGGAGGTTGCTTTATAATAGATGGTGCTAAGATATTAAATAATACATGCAATACAATATTTCAAGAATTTATTAAAGCTTTATCTAATATATGCGAAGAGGAACGTATAGATATATTGACATCCTATGACTTTTTAGATTATGTAAATAGAGGAAAAACTATTACTGAAGACATTATGAGAGGCTCCTATAAATACCATGATTATAGGATGTTTGGAAATGAAATTTTACCAATAGAATCCTTTCAAGTAGAGAGTAATATAGTATAGAAAAATTTGGCTATTACATTCTCTTATAGGTAATAAAGTTCTATAGAAAAGAGTGATAAATAAGTCTATTGACACACATAACGGCTATGATATTATATAAATATAAATGACATTGAAATTATTTATATTTAATGTCATAAAGATTTAATTATATCGAGATAATAGTTAGTATATATAGAAAAGAGGAAGAAAAATATGTCAATAGTTAATATAAGTGATAAAGCTACTACTGAATTCTTACAATTTTTAAAGGATAATGAAGTTACCACAGATACAGTAAGAATTCATTTTGCAGGTATGGGTTGTGGTGGTGCTGTATTTAATCTAGTTTTAGATGAGAAAAAAGATACTGATAACATAGAAGTAGTAGAAGGACTTACATTTTTAGTAGATAAGGGAGTTACTGAGCAATTTGGTGAATTAACAATTCTTTCTGCAGACGAAAATGGTAGAGGTGGGTTCTCAATAGAACCAGAAAAAAAACCAGAAGGTGGCGGTTGTGCTGGTTGCACAAGTTGCGGTTAAATTTAATAAATAATAATTATATTACTGAAAGTGCAGTGTTAAACTTGTTTAATATTGCACTTTTTTTAGTATGTATATTTATTTCAAATAAAATCTATTAATAAATCCAATGATAAATACAATTGACATTCATAGTAATATTTATTAGTGTAATAAATATGTAGATTCATTGACATAATAGTAATGTATCTATAAAACTGAAAAGGAAAAGAGGTAAAAATTATGTCAACAGTTAAAATAAGTGATAAAGCTACCGTTGAGTTCTTACAATTTTTAAAAGATAATGAAGTTACAGCAGATACAGTAAGAATTCATTTTGCAGGTATGGGATGAGGCGGCCCAACATTTAATCTAGTTTTAGATGAAAAAAAAGATACTGATAACACAGAGGTTGTGGAAGGACTTACATTTTTAGTAGATAAATCTGTAAATGAACAATTTGGAGCTCTTACTATTCTTTCAGGTGAAGAGAATGGTAGAGGTGGATTCTCTATAGAGCCTGAAAAGCAAGCTGAAGGTGGCGGATGTTCAAGTTGTAGCAGCTGCGGCTAGTGCATAAACAAAATCTAATTTAAAGGTAAAAGTGCAATGTTAACTTTATTTAGCATTGTACTTTTCATTTTTTAATATACTTATTTCCATCTATAGAAAACATAACTGAGTATAAAACTTTTTATATTGTTTAAACTAATGGTAACAAATAAGTAGGAGGGAAATATTATGGCAAAAGCAGGAATGAGAAGACCAGATCCAAAAGATTCACATGGTACAGAAAGTAATAAGCATAATCACTTTCCTAAAAATGAAGTTCATCCAGTACCAGAGCTTCAAGGAAGAGCTAAAACTTCTGATAAGAAATCTAAACCAATTAGCTATGATGGAAAATGGTAAAATAATGTGAGAATAAAAATAAAGTACAAATTATGGTAGCAATTTAAACTAAAAGAAGTAATAAGCAGCACTTACTTAAATAAAGAGTAGGTGCTTTTATTATGGTTAGATTACATAGTTTAAAGGATTAATCATTACTTACTAGACTTTCTTTTTATATCTTTTATATGCTATAATACTATAGAAATTCAAAAGGAAAAATGGAGGAAATAGTAAATGAATGAAAATAATAAGATTGATATATATGGTCTAAATAAAAAATTAAAATACTTTATAGAAACATGGGGTTGTCAAATGAATGAAGAGGACTCCGAAAAATTATCTGGTGGATTAAAACCATTAGGATATGTAAGAACTGACTCTAAAGAAGAGGCGGATATAATAATCTTTAATACATGTTGTGTTAGGGAAAATGCTGAGCAAAAGGTAGATGGAAACCTAGGGGCTTTAAAAAAACTAAAAAAAGAGAACCCTAATAAGGTTATTGCTGTTACAGGTTGCATGATGCAACAAGAGGGAATGGCAGACAAAATAATAGGCAAGTTTCCTTTTGTAGACATAATTATAGGAACTCATAATGCTTATAAGTTTACAGAATATCTTGGAAGAGCTTTAGGTGGCGAAAGACCTATAGTAGAAATTTGGGATAAAGAAGCAGATATAATAGAAGGAGCTCCTATTGATAGAGCAAGTACTATAAAAGGCTTTGTTACAATAATGTATGGTTGTAACAACTTCTGTACTTATTGTATAGTTCCCCATGTAAGAGGACGTGAAAGAAGTAGAAACTCTGCTGAAATAATAAAAGAGATAGAGAGTATGGTTAAAGAGGGATATAAAGAAATCACCCTTCTTGGACAAAATGTTAACTCCTATGGTAAGGGATTAGACGAAAATATTAACTTTGCAGAACTTTTAAGAAGAATAAATGAAGTAGATGGTATTGAGAGAGTGAAATTTATGACTTCTCATCCAAAGGACTTAAGTGATGAAGTAATTGATGTAATTGCAGCTGGAGATAAGTTATGTGAATCTATTCATCTTCCAGTACAATCTGGATCATCAAGAATATTAAAAAAGATGAATAGACACTATACTAGAGAGCAGTATTTAGAATCAATTAGAAAAATTAAAGAAAGAATTCCTAATGTAGCATTAACTACAGATATAATTGTAGGATTCCCAGGAGAAACTGAAGAGGATTTTGAAGATACTTTAAGTCTAGTTAAAGAAGTTGAGTATGATTCTGCCTTTACCTTCTTATATTCTAGAAGGGGTGGTACTCCTGCAGACTTAATGTTTGACCAAGTAGATGAAAAAGTTAAAAAAGATAGATTCAATAGATTAGTTGAAGTCGTTAATGAAATTTCTGCTAAGAAAAATAAGCTTTATGATGGGAAAATTGTTGAAGTTCTTGTAGAAGGTGAAAGTAAAAGTGATGATACAAAATTAACCGGAAGGACAAGAACAAGTAAACTAGTTAATTTTACTGGTAATAAAGAAAATATAGGTAAGTTAGTTAATGTTAAAATCACTAAAGCAAATTCTTTTTCATTAATAGGAGAAGAAGTATAAAAGCGACTTTGTCGCTTTTTTTAAATAATTATGAAGGAGAGATATATATGGCATTAACTCCAATGATGCAACAATATTTTCAAATTAAAGATAAATATAAAGAATGTATCTTATTTTTCAGACTAGGCGATTTCTATGAAATGTTCTTTGATGATGCTAAAGTTGCATCAAAGGAGTTAGAGTTAACACTAACGGGAAGAGATTGCGGTCTTGAAGAAAGAGCTCCTATGTGTGGGATTCCTTTTCATGCAGCTAAGAATTATATTGGAGCCTTAATATCAAAAGGGTTTAAGGTAGCTATTTGTGAGCAGGTAGAAGATCCAGCAGTGGCTAAGGGAATTGTAAAGCGTGATGTAGTAAAAATTTATACCCCAGGAACTTACACAGAAGCTTCCTATTTAGATGAGAGTAAAAATAGCTATACAGCTAGTTTATATGTGAAGGAAAATCACATTGCATTGGCCTTTTGTGATGTGTCTACAGGGGATTTCTATACTACTGAATTTAAATATAATATTAATGTACTTATAGATGAGCTATGTAAATTTAATCCTCGAGAGATAATTATTACAGAAAACTTTAACCAAGAGATTATGGATGAAATTATAAGTAGAACATCCTTTTATATATCCCACTTCCAAGATGATAATTTTAATATGGAAGAAGAAGATCTTAAAGAACAATTCTTGAACATAGAAATAGATAAATTATCAGAAATAGTAACTAAAACTTGTAATGGATTAATTAGATATATAAAAGAAACTCAAAAGGTTTCCTTGACTCATATAAACCATATAGAGATATATGATATCTGCACCTATATGACCATAGATGTTAACTCAAGAAGAAACCTTGAACTGGTGGAGAATATCAGAGATAAAGGAAAAACAGGAACTCTTTTATGGGTTATAGATAAAACCAATACATCTATGGGTGGAAGAAGAATTAGGAAGTGGTTAGAAGAGCCTCTAATTATTAAGGAAGATATTTTAAATAGACAAGATGCCATTGAAGAGTTTACCAAGAATATAATCTTAATGGAAGATTTAAAGGAAGCTTTAAATAGCATTTATGATATTGAGAGATTAGTTGGTAAAATAAGCTCTACTGCAATAAATGCAAAGGAACTTATATCATTAAAGCATTCCATTGCTAAAGTTCCAAGGATTAAAGAACTTATTTCTAATCTTACAAGTCCTTTAATGAAGGATGTTTATTCTAACTTAGATGAGCTAAGAGATATTTGGACTTTTCTCGAAAGCTCTATTATGGATGAACCTTCTTTGTCTGTTAAGGAAGGTAATATTATTAAAACTGGTTATAATTCATTAGTAGATGAATTAAGAGAAAGTAAAACTAACGGAAAGCTTTGGCTTGCAAATTTAGAAAATGAAGAGAGAATAGCTACAGGTATAAAATCCCTTAAGATTTCTTATAATAAGGTTTTTGGATATTATATAGAAGTTACAAAATCTAATCTTTCCTCAGTGCCAGAAGGAAGATATATTAGAAAACAAACTTTGTCTAATGCTGAAAGATATATAACTCCTGAGCTTAAGGAGATGGAAGATAAAATCTTAGGAGCAGAAGAGAAATTAATTGCTCTTGAATATTCTATATTTACAGAGATTAGAGAGAAATTAGAAGAAAATATAGAGAGAATGAAAAATACAGCTAAGCTTATATCTGAAATTGACTGTATATGGGCTTTGGCTATGGTTGCTAGAGAACATAACTATGTGAAGCCTGTAATTAATACTGAGGGAATCATAGAAATTCAAGATGGTAGGCACCCAGTTGTAGAAGTCATTACAAAGGCAAATAGCTTTATATCTAATGATACTACCTTAGATCTTGAAGATAATAGACTTATGTTAATTACTGGTCCTAATATGGCTGGTAAGTCTACATATATGAGACAGGTAGCTTTAATTACATTATTAGCTCAAATGGGAAGTTTTGTTCCTGCCAAAGAAGCAAATGTTTCTATTTGTGATAAAATATTTACTAGGATAGGAGCTTCTGATGACTTAGCTGGTGGTAAGAGTACCTTCATGGTAGAAATGTGGGAAGTATCAAATATTCTTAATAATGCTACCAATAAGAGTTTGGTTCTTCTTGATGAAGTTGGTAGAGGTACTAGTACCTACGATGGACTTAGCATTGCATGGGCAGTTATAGAGTATATATGTAAAAATTCAAATATTAAATGCAAAACCCTATTTGCCACTCATTATCATGAATTAACTAAGCTAGAAGGAGAAATTCCAGGCGTGAAGAATTATTCTATTTCAGCAAAAAAAGTAGATAATAATATTATATTCTTACGTAAAATTATAAAGGGTGGAGCAGATGAATCTTATGGTATAGAGGTTGCTAAGCTTGCTGGATTACCTTCAGCAGTAATTACTAGAGCAAGAGAAATTTTAGAAACTTTAGAAGATGGCACTTCAAAAGATATAATCAAAGAAGAAGCGAAAACTGTAATTCCAACTACAGAGAAATTAGAAAAAATAGAAAAAGAAATTTGTTTAACTCAGCAAATAGCTTTTGAAGATGTAGCTATGCAAAACCTAATTGACGAAATTAAATCTATAGATGTACTTAATCTTACACCTATGGATGGATTTAATAAATTATACGATATTATAAAAAAAGCTAAGAATATATAGATAAAATAATTATTTAAGGTGGGTGTATTATGAGAAGAATCAATTTATTATCTGAAAACACTGCCAATAAAATTGCAGCAGGAGAGGTTGTTGAAAGAGCTAGTTCTGTTGTTAAGGAATTAGTGGAAAACAGCCTTGATGCTGACAGTAAAAACATAACTATTGAAATAGAAGATAGTGGCAATAAGCTTATAAGAATCACAGATGATGGACGTGGTATTCATCCTGAAGATATAAAAATAGCTTTTTTGCCTCATGGTACAAGTAAGATAAGTTCCGTAGAGGATATTTACGATATTCAATCCTTTGGATTTCGTGGAGAAGCTCTTGCTAGTATAGCTGCTGTTTCAAAGGTAAGACTAAAATCAAGGATGGAAGCTTTTGATTATGGTAGAGAGATCTATATTGAAGGTGGAAAAGTAATCTATGAGAAAGATGTAGGTTGTAATTTAGGAACGGAAATTGAAGTTAAAGATTTATTCTTCAATACTCCAGGGAGGCAAAAGTTTCTAAAATCACCTCAAAGAGAAAAATCTATAATAAATGACTTGGTATTAAAGCTAGCTCTAGGAAATTATAAGACTTCTATAACCTTAATTAATGATGGAAAACAAACCCTTAGAACCTTTAGTGAAGATGAACTAGATAAAACCCTTAGAATTTTATATGGAAAAGAAGTATATGAAAATGTAATACCAATAGAAAACCATAGCGATATTTTATCTGTATATGGATATATTGGAAAAGAGAGTATTAGTAGAGGGAGTAGAAATAGACAAAGCATTTTTGTAAATAAGAGACTTATTAAAAGTTCTTTAATAACTGCTGCAGTAGAGAATGCATTTAAATCCTTTATTATGGTAAATAAATTTCCCTTCTTCGTTATACACATTGATATATTTCCAGAATTTATAGATCCCAATGTACATCCAACTAAAAATGAAGTTAAGTTTTTAGAGGAAAGAGTTTTATTTAAAACTATATTTGATGGAGTTCATAGTGCATTAAAAGAAAGCTTAAAGAAGAGTTTTATTATACCAGAAGAAATAGAGGATTTAGCTATAGTTCAAGAGGATAAACTACATAAAAGCTATACTTCTTCAGAACCTAGTCAAATTGGATATTTAAATGATAATCACTATACTAGTGAGGATAATAATTTAGGTTATAATAAGGATTTGGGATTTAATAAAGAAGTAAATTATAATGACAAACCTTCTTATATAAGAGAAATTCCTATTGAAAATCAAGTTGAACCTAAAGGAGATAATATATATTATAATAAGGAAATATCAAGGATTCCTAAAATTCCACCAATTAAACTTATTGGACAGTGCTTTAATAGTTATATAATTGGTGAATATTTAGATGAATTGTATTTAATTGATCAGCATGCTGCTCATGAGAAGATATTATTTGAAAAGTATAGAAAAAATATAGGTAATTTCAATGTGGTAAGTCAGATTTTAGCTGTACCTACAATCATTCCATTAACCTTTGATGAATATGCAATTTATAAAGATAATGAAGAAATTTTCTTAAATGCAGGATTTATGGTTGAAAGTTTTGGCGAAAATGACGTGTTAGTTAGAGAGGTTCCAGTGTTTTTGGGGAAACCTCATATAAACAATTTATTTCATGATATGATAGAAAATATAAAATCCATGGGCAGTGGTTTAACCATAGATATAAAATATGATAAAATAGCTTCTCTTGCTTGTAAGGCAGCTGTAAAAGCTAATGATAAATTATCAGATGTAGAGATTTTATCCCTCCTTGAAGAGTTAAGGTATATAGATGAACCATTTACATGTCCACATGGTAGACCTACTATAATTAAATATTCATTAAAGGAAATAGAAAAAAGTTTTAAAAGAATTTAGTATGAAGGGATTAAAGCAATGAAAGATTTATTTATATTAGCAGGACCTACTGGTATTGGCAAAACAAAGATTTCAATTCATATTGCCAAAGAACTTAATGGGGAAATAATATCTGCTGATTCTATGCAGATATATAAGAAGATGGATATTGGATCTGCTAAGATATCCTCAGAAGAGATGAATGGTGTGAAGCATCATCTCATTGATTTTTTAGATCCTAGTGAAAACTTCAGTGTGGCAGAATTTAGTTCTTTGGCAAAGGAAAGCATTGAAGAAATAAGTAGTGAAAATAAGCTTCCCATGCTGGTAGGCGGCACTGGGCTTTATATTAATTCTCTTATTTATAACTATAGTTTTGCTGAAACTAATAAAGATGAAGCTTATCGCAAAGAACTAGAACAGTTAGCCTTAGAAAATGGAGTAGAATATGTTCATGAGCTGTTAAAAGCCGTTGATGAAGTGAGTTATAACAAGTTATATCCAAATGATCTTAAAAGGGTAATTAGAGCTTTAGAGGTTTATAAGGTAACGGGAATTCCTATATCTGAAGCAGCTAAAAATGATGAGATTTTTGATATACCGTACAAAGTTTATTATTATGTATTAAATATGAATAGAGATAAGCTTTATGAAAGAATTAATCATCGTGTTGACTTAATGCTAGACGCTGGTCTTCTAGAAGAAGTAATAAGGTTAGAAAAAGAAGGATATACCACAGATATGCAATCTATGAAGGGAATAGGTTATAAAGAGCTATTACAACATCTTCATGGTGAAGTTTCTAAAGAGAAGGCTATAGAAAATATAAAGCAATTTAGTAGAAATTATGCAAAACGTCAGCTTACTTGGTTTAGAAAAGATCCAAGGGTTAAGTGGATAGACAAGGATGATTTTTCTAATGATGAGGATGTAGCAAAATTTATTATTAATGATTATAAAGAGAAAAAATATAAAGACTAAGTTAATTTTAAATATTGTATAAGATATATAGATAGCTATAAATATTAAGGAATTATTTGCTTAATATTTATAGCTATGTTAGTATTAGAATGTTATTTTATGTTTAAGGAGCGATTTTTTATGATAGAAAAAACTAAAGAGTTTTTAATAAATAACTTTAAAATAAATGAAGAAGTTTTTAATGTATCAGAAGAAGCTTTAAAGGATATTCAAGAGCAATTTTCTATGATGGATGATATTCGAGAATATAATCAATTAAAAGTTCTTAGTGCCTTGCAAGCTGAAAGAGTTAGTGATATGCATTTTACTAATTCTAGTGGATATGGTTATGGTGATGTTGGTAGAGATACTTTAGATAAGGTTTTCGCTAGAGTATTTAATACAGAAGCAGCCCTAGTTAGGCCACACTTTGTAAATGGAACTCATGCTATTGGATGTGCTTTATTTGGCAACCTACGACCAGGAGATACAATGCTGAGTATATGTGGTTCACCTTATGATACCTTACATAACATTATAGGAATAACTAAGGATATAAATATAGGCTCTTTAAAGGAATATGGGGTAAACTATAAGCAATTAGAGTTGACAAGTGCAGGTAAAGTTAATATTGAAGAGGTTGAAAAGACTTTAAAAGAAGACCATAGCATAAAACTTGTACATATTCAAAGATCTACAGGATATGGGTGGAGAAATGCACTGTTAGTAGAGGAAATCGGTAAAATAATAAAGTCAATTAAAGGGATCAAGCCAGAAGTAATTTGCTTTGTTGATAACTGTTATGGAGAATTTATAGATACTATAGAGCCAACAGATGTAGGAGCTGATCTTATAGCTGGTTCCTTAATAAAAAATATTGGTGGAGGAATTGCTCCAACAGGTGGTTACATAGCAGGTAAAGAAGCCTATGTAACTCAAGCAGCATATAGATTGACCATTCCAGGTATAGGCGGAGAGTGTGGTTCTACCTTTGGTGTAATGAGAAGTTTATATCAAGGATTATTTTTAGCTCCTCACGTGGCTATGGAAGCTGTAAAGACAGCTATATTCTGTTCAAGGGTAATGGAACTTTTAGGCTTTGAGGTACTCCCCAAATATGATACTAAGAGAAGTGATATCATACAAGCTGTTAAATTTAATGATAAAGATAAATTAATTCAGTTTTGTAAGGGTATTCAAGCTGGTTCTCCAATAGATTCCTTTGTAGAATGTGAACCTTGGGCTATGCCTGGTTATGAAGATGAAGTAATTATGGCTGCGGGTGCATTTATACAAGGTTCTTCCATTGAACTTTCTGCTGATGCTCCAATAAGAGAGCCATATATAGCATATCTTCAAGGTGGATTGACCTTTGATCATGGAAAAGTTGGAGTTTTAATGGCTATATCTAGAATATTATCTTAATTAGGAGTTAAATTAATAGATATATAATAAATTTATTTTATTATATAAAAATATTAAGAAGCTATTATAGCTTCTTAATATTTTCTATAGATTCCTGATAGTTTACCTAAGATTTTGCAATCGTCAACAATTATTGGCTCCATGGTGGAGTTTTCTGGTTGTAGTCTAATATGCCCATCTTCTTTAAAAAAAGTTTTTATAGTGGCTTCATTTTCTATTAGAGCAACTACAATATCTCCATTAGATGCAATAGAAGTTTTTTCTATTATAGCTAAGTCTTTATCATGGATTCCAGCTTCTATCATACTGTCACCTTGAACTTTAAGTATAAATAATTCATTTGTACTGTTTACAAAGTCAAGGGGGATAGTTAGATAATCTTCTATACTTTCTTGGGCAAGTATAGGAATTCCAGCTGTAACTTTACCTATAATAGGAATATTAATCATTTCTTTTTTATTATGAGGTTCTTGCAGTAATTCTATTGCCCTTGGTTTAGTTGGGTCACGTCTTATTAAGCCTTTTTTCTCAAGTCTAGTAAGATGACCATGAACCGTAGATGTTGAACTTAAATTTACAGCTTCACAAATTTCTCTTACTGAAGGGGGATACCCTTTAGTATTAACTTGATTTTTAATAAACTCATAAATTTCTGATTGTTTACCACTTTTAATTTCAATCATGAAAACACCTCTCAATCTAGATAATTATACCATAAGAAATAAAGAATATCAAACCTTTGTTCTCATATAGGAAAATTATTGTAGTAAATTTAAATAAAAACTGGAGATGAAAAAATGGAAAATTTTTTAGAATTAAATATAAATGCGGAAATAATAAAGGTATTGGAGGAATTAAAGATAACAAAGCCAACTCTAATACAAGAATTATCAATTCCTAAAATATCAGAAAACATGAATGTGATAATGCAAAGTGAAACAGGCAGTGGTAAAACCTTGGCTTATTTGCTACCACTAATTGAGAGAATTGATTATGAAAAAAGAGAAAATCAATTTATAGTCTTAGTTCCTACCCATGAATTAGCCCTTCAAGTAAATGAAGTTTTAAGTACTTTGGGAGATAAATCTTCTTTGAATATAAAGTCTACGGTTATCATGGGGGATGTAAATATAAAAAGACAGGTTGAAAAACTAAAGGAAAAACCTCAATTTGTAATAGGTTCTCCAGGAAGAATACTAGAGCTAATAAAAATGAAAAAAATAAGTGCTCATACAGTTAAAACTATAGTAATTGATGAGTGTGATAAACTTTTAGACAAAAATAATTTAAATATAGTTAAGGATGTTATAAAAACTACACTTAGAGATAGACAATTAGTAATGACTTCTGCCACTTTAACAGAGGAAGCTTTAAGTATTGGGGAAAGCTTAATGAAATCCCCTAAAATCATAAAGTGTAATGATGATTCAACTATAAACCCTAACATAAACAATTTATATATAGTTTGTGATAGGAGGGATAAGATACTTATTCTTAGAAAATTAATGGCAAGTATAAATCCTAGAAAAGCTATTGCCTTTATTAATAAAAGTGATGAAATAGAAATATTAACTACTAAGCTAAAATACCATGGACTAAAGGTGGATGGAATACATGGTAGTTTTGTTAAAAATCAAAGACAAAAAACCATGTTAGACTTTAAATCGGAGCGTATAAACCTTTTGGTATCTTCAGACTTATCTGCAAGGGGATTGGATATAGAGGACGTTACTCATATATTCAATGTAGACTTACCAGAAGATATAAATACTTATGTGCATAGAAGTGGTAGAACAGCTCGTGGAGATAAAAGTGGTACTGTTATATCTATTATTTCACCTAAGGAGATAGCGCAATTAAAAGCTTATAGTAAAAAACTGAATTTTAATCTTACTGAGAAGACTATATCTCACGGAAATATTGAAGATGTAGCTGTTGTGGTTAAAAACTATAAGAAGAGTAATGCACCTTCAGATAAAAGGTCAAAACCATCTGAGAAATCATCAAAACCTAGGAAGAATACTGCTAAAAAGGACAAAAGAGATAAAAGATAGGTATAAGGATAATATAAAGTATATCTTATGCATATAATCTAATAGAGTTCTATCTAGGGAGGAATTATGTCTAGACATTTTACAAATGCAATTTACTTAAGTGATGAAGTGGAGAACATTATAAGGAGTTCTAAATTTCTAGGAAAGGGCAATAATGGAGTGGTATATAGAATTGATAATGAGAGAATTATAAAAATATTTAATGATAAAAAAGTTTGCGAAACAGAGTATGTAATTCTTAAATCATCTATGCATCATCCATCCTTTCCTAAGGTTTTTGACTATGGAGATTTTTTTATTGTAAGAGAGTTTGTAGATGGGATAAGACTTGATAAGTATCTAAATCATAACCCTCTAAATCAGAAACTAGTAAGAAGCCTAGTAGATTTAATAAATGATTTTAAAGAACTTGGTTATAAAAAGTTAGATATACGTTGCAAGGATCTTTATGTACAAGAGGACTTTTCTATCAAAGTTATAGATCCAAAGGATAACTTTGATAGGGAGATGCCTTTTCCACGGCATCTGATGAGAGGTATACTAAAGAGAGATAGTATAGGTGAATTTTTCTATTATCTACAAAGAATAGATAGGAATCTATACGAATCTTGGAGAGGTCAATTTAAAGAATATCTAAAAAGATTAGCTGAGAAAGATAAAAAGCTCTAAGAATGACAGTCTTAGAGCTTTTGTGTTTAATTGGATAATTTTAATCAAAAATTAACTAATTATAGGTTTTATTTTAAAAGATACAATGGTAAACTTATCTAGTAAAACATATAAACCTATGAAAGGAGACGTTTTAAATGAAAAAAAGTACATTAGGAACTTTGATTATTACAGCAATACTTTCCCTTGCATTAATAGGATGCAGTACCTCTAATAAGACTAGTAAAGAGGAAACTAATACTGGAAGTAATGATAATAAAGAAATATATCTTTCAAAGGAAACGGAGAAGAAGGAGGGGGATAAAAATCCAGTAGCTACCATAGAAATGGAAGACGGAAAAATTATAAAGCTGGAGCTTTATCCCGAAATAGCACCAAATACCGTTAGAAACTTTATAAGTCTTGCTAATAGTAAATTTTATGATGGTCTAATATTTCACAGAGTAATTTCAGGCTTTATGATTCAAGGTGGAGATCCTGAAGGAACTGGAATGGGTGGACCTGACTACTCCATATATGGTGAATTTACAAATAATCAGTTTGAAAATACTCTTTTACATACTAAGGGTGTTATATCTATGGCTAGATCAAATGATAAGAATTCTGCTGGATCTCAATTTTTTATAATGCATGGTGATACACCTAGTTTAGATGGAGACTATGCAGCCTTTGGTAAGGTTATAGAAGGTATGGATGTAGTAGACTCTATAGCTCAAGTAGAAACTGGCAGTGATGATAGACCTAAGAAGGATATAAAAATTAAATCCATTTCGGTAGATACCTTTGGAGTTACTTATAATGAACCTGTAAAATATACAAAATAATTTTAAATAAACCTAGCTGTGTTATAGCTAGGTTTATTTTTTTATAAACTCGAGTTCTTGGCTTCAGAGAGATTTTCGAATTGAAGCTTACTAGCAGACTTTTTAGTATCAGTATTTTTAATACTAAGAAGTCGTTATCTTTTAGGAGAAAACGTAGCCCTTTGTTGTTCTCATCGGATAAATACACTGCTACCTCTTTTTGAAGTGTTTAATTTTCCTACGTATACATATTTTTTTATCTACTTCCTCTTTTATTATTACTTAATTATTTCAATATAACTACCATTCAATATAATGTTAGTTATATTGAATGGTTGCTATAATAATTTGCGATAAAAATATGTTTACATAATGTATACGTAGTGTAAACGTGGATAAAATGCTTGTTTACAATGGTAAAATAATGTATACTTAAATCAAGGCGTAATTTTATAAATTTTAAGGATGTGTAATTAATGGATTCAATTTTAAGTGTAAGGATAAGCGAGGAACTAAAAGAGAAATTTCAAAGTTTAGCTGAGGTAGAGGGGATAAATAATAAAGATTTCATGGATCTTATAATAAGGAACTACGAATTAAACAAAGCTTCAACGGGTACAGACTTTATTAAAAGCGATGTAGAAGAGTTACAGAGCATAACAAAAAGAATTTTAGATATATACATAAATATGATAGAAAAGAGCAAGGTTAAGAACTCTGAAGTTATTAATAGTTTTAAAGGAACTTTAGAGGAAGAGACTAATAGAAGTGAAAAATTAAAGGGGAATATAGAAAGTTTAAAAAAAGAACTAGAAGATTTAAAGTTTCATAATAAAGAACTGAAGGATTCGTTAAAGGAATATAAAGAACTTTTAGAAAAAGAGAGAGAAGATATCAAGGGATATAAAGAGTTAAACCTCATGTTAAAGGATAAGGTAAATGAGTTAAATGCCTATAAAAATGAAGCAGAAAGTTTAAGAGCAATAAACCGAAACATGGAAGAGAACTTAAAAAACCTAGAGAGAGAAAAGGAAAGCCTTACTAATAAATTAAATGAGGAATTAAATCATAGTATTGCATTAGAAGATGAAATTCAGGATATGAAGAGTTCTTATGAAAATAAGATTAAGCAGATCTCAGAGGAGTTTAGCAGAGAATTAAGATTAAAAGATGATGAAATAAGGATTTCTATGCAAAAGGAAGTGTTGCAAAAAGAGGAAGAGTACAGAAAAGAAATTTGGTCTATGAAATCTCATTATGATGATAAAATCTCTAAATTGATGGACGATAAAGAACAATTACTACTGAAAATAAGAGATGATATAAACAACAATAAATAATATAAAAAAGAGAGTGTGAAATTATTTCTGTAAATAGCTTTCTATGATAATTATTTTAAAGGCATGGAGGTCATGATGTAGCTACCATGCCTTAATTTTAATATAATAGTAAATAAATTACATGTCAAGAACACCCTTAAACCGGGTGTATTTTTTTATATATTAGCCGTAGGCTTTAAGGAAGWCTT
>NZ_JPMD01000019.1 GCF_000732635.1 Clostridium sulfidigenes
ATATTCTAAAATTAAATATATTTTATAATTAAATATATTTTAAACAATTATCAAATTTGATAGGGGGAAAGTTATGGATAAAAATACGAGTAACAGAGGACAATGGGCATCTAATATAGGTTTTATATTGGCAGCAGCAGGTTCAGCGGTAGGTTTGGGTAATATATGGAAGTTTCCGTATTTAGCAGGTGCCAATGGAGGAGGAGCTTTTGTTGTTATTTACTTAGTTATGATTGTAATAATTGGATTTGTAATTATGCTAGGTGAGATGGCAATAGGACGCAATACTCATTTAAGTTCAGTAGGAGCATATAAAAAGTTAAGTGAAAAGTGGGCCTTTGTAGGTTTTATTGGAGTAGTTGTGGGATTTTGTATACTAGCATTTTATAGTGTTATAGGTGGCTGGGTATTAAATTATATAGGTAAGTATTTAATTGGAGGTATATCAGGAGCAGAAGCAGGAAATTATTTTAGTGGATTCATTGCAAGTACTACTCAACCTATAGTATGGCACTTAGTATTTATGGTTCTTTGTTGTGTAATAGTATTAAAAGGAATAGCTGGAGGTATCGAAAAAGCAAGTAAATTTATGATGCCAGCGCTATTTATATTATTAGTTATAATTGCTATTAGATCAGTAACTTTAGATGGAGCAATGGAAGGAATAAAGTTTTTTCTAAAACCAGATTTTTCAAAGGTTACAATTGGAACAGTTATGGCAGCTTTAGGACAAGCATTCTTTTCCTTAAGCTTAGGAATGGGGGCAATAATAACCTATGGAAGTTATTTGGGAAAGACAGAAAACTTAGAAAAGAATGCAATAATTATACCAGCTATAGATACAGCAGTGGCTCTTCTTGCTGGATTTGCAGTGTTACCAGCAGTGTTTGCCTTTGGATTTGAGCCGGGAGCTGGACCAAGTCTCATGTTCATAACGTTACCTTCAGTATTTGATTCAATGCCTTTTGGACAATTTTTTGGTATTTTATTTTTTATATTAGTTTTATTTGCAGCATTAACATCAGCCATATCATTGCTTGAAGTTGTAGTAGCCTTTGTAATTGATACTTTTAAAATAGAAAGAAAGAAGACTACTATAATAATATCAACAATTTTATTTTTTATAGGAATACCTTGTTCCTTGGCCAATGGACCAGTTATGAAAGATGTATTAATATTTGGATATAATTTCTTTGACTTTATGAGTTTCTTAGCTGAAAATCTACTTATGCCATTAGGAGGACTTCTGATGTGTATCTTTATAGGTTATGTATGGGGTGTTGATAATATCTCAGATGAGATTAGTTGCAATGGTAAATATAGATTTAGAAGTAAACCATTCTTTGTAATAATGATAAAATATATTGCACCAGTTTTAATATTCATTATATGGTTAAATGCCATAGGAGTATTACCATATATATTTAAAATATTTGGAATAACATTATAATAAATTTAAAGGAATACTACTAAACAATATTATTGTTTTGAGTATTCCTTTATTTAATGTATTATAAAATATATAAAGATATTAATCGGAGGATAGGAGTAGATTACTAATGAATATAAAAGAAGAAAAAAGGCAACTTCGTAATGAAACTATGAAACGTATTGCTGAATTATCAAAGGATTATACTTTAGAAGCGGATAAGAAAATTTATGAAAAAGTAATAAATCTCAAGGAGTATAAAGAGGCAAAGGTTATATTTTGTTTTGTAAGTACAGAAGATGAAATTAATACAAGAAATATCATAGAGAATGCATTAGGAAGTGGTAAAAGAGTTGGAGTTCCAAAATGTATAGGTAAGGGGATTATGGAGGTACATGAAATCAAGGGCTATAAATCTTTAAAGGATGGAAAGTATGGGATATTAGAACCTAAGGATGAATGTCCATTAATTAAGTCAGAAGAAATAGATTTTGCTATAATACCTTGTGTTTCTTGCAATATGGAAGGATATCGTCTAGGTTATGGAGGAGGATTTTATGATCGTTACTTAGAACATGCTACCTTTACTACAGCTGTTATATGTAGAGAAAAGATTACTTGTGATTATATTCCTTATGATGAACATGATGTGAAAATTCATAAAGTGATTACAGATAGATAAATTAAGATAATTCTATTATGAAATTTTACTAACATAAATAGCTTTTCTCCATATAATAACTATGGATAATATTTTTTAGGAGAAAGTTATGGGAAGAGGTTTTATAAAAGTAGAACTTTTTACTGCAAGAGAGGTGGTACCTGTTTCAGGCGGAAATATATTTATTTTAAAAAGTACTTCAGTAGATTTTGATAAAGGGCGTATATTAACTACAGATTCTAGTGGAATAACGAAAATATTAGAAGTAGATACGCCAGATATTGAACTATCAAAAAATAAAGATTCTAAGCAAATACCATATTCAGTATATGATTTATATGTTAGAGCTCCTGGATATAAAGATGCAGTGGTAGAAGGGGTTCAAGTTTTTCCTAATGAAGTATCAATACAACAAGTAGAAATGATACCTACTACAAAGGAAAGAGAATTCTTAGAGGAACTAGAGCATAATTATATTCCACCACATCAGTTGATAGAGGAAATGCCTAGAGTTGAGGTAGAGGAGAAAGAGCCAATATTTCAAAGTAAGGTGTTGATAAGACCATATATTCCGGAATTTATAACAGTACATTTGGGTGCACCATCATCCTATGCAGAAAATGTTACTGTAAGATTTCCAGAATATATAAAGAATGTGGCATCTAGTGAAATATATCCTACTTGGCCAGAGCATGCTATAAGAGCTAATATATATTGTCAAATTTCCTTTGCACTAAATAGAGTATATACAGAGTGGTATAGAAATAAGGGGTATAACTTTCACATAACTAACTCTACAGCCTATGATCAATACTTTATTAAGGGAAGAAATATTTTTGAGAACATTAGTAGGATTGTAGATGATATATTTAATGAATATATTACTAGAGAAGGTTATATGGAACCACTATTAGCACAATATTGTAATGGCACAACTGTAACTTGTAAGGGGTTATCACAATGGGATACTGTAAAACTTGCTACGGATGGATATGAAACTATGGAGATACTAAAAAATTACTATGGTGGTAATATTGAACTAACAAAAACTAATGATATAAGAGGTATAGAGGAATCCTATGGTGGAACTCCGTTAAAGCTTAATAGTACAGGGAGTGATGTAGAAACAATTCAAAGACAAATAAATAGAATTTCTAATAATTATCCAGCAATACCTAAAATAGAACCTGTAGATGGAGTGTTTGGATCAGAGACAGAATCATCTGTAAAGGCATTCCAAAGAATATTTAATTTATATCCAGATGGAATCGTTGGAAAATCAACTTGGTATAAAATGTCAGGAATTTATGTAGGAGTTAAAAGATTAGCAGAATTAGAGTCAGAAGGAGAAAAATTAGAAAGTACAGGAGAGTATCCTGGATATTTATTAAAGCAAGGCTCCACAGGTGATGCTGTATCCCAAATGCAATATTTCTTAAATTTTATATCTCAATATTATAAAGAAGTGCCTCCAATTAATGGAGATAGTATTTTTGGTGTAAGTACTTTAGATTCAGTAATTCAATTTCAAAAGAAATTTGAATTAGATGTAGATGGAATAGTTGGAAGGCAAACTTGGGATAAAATATACTCTGTATATAAAGATATAATTAATGGAAGTAATAAGCCAGAAGGCGATGGATATCGATATCCGGGATATATATTAAAACAAAGTTCTAGAGGAAAGGTTATAAGTAAATTACAAACCTACTTAAGTGCTATAGCAGATAAGTATCCATCTATAAAAAAGATAAATGTGGATGGGATTTTTGGAAAGGCAACAAATCAAGCAGTTATGGATTTTCAAAAGTACTTTGAATTGAATTCTGATGGTATAGTTGGGCCATTAACTTGGGAGAAGATTGTACAAGTATATCAAGATATTTAATTTATGAACAATATGATAATTAAGATAAAGCTTATTCTATGGATTAAAATTCTATAGGATAAGCTTTTAATTGTATATAATTTACAATTTATTTAATTATTTTAATTATTTTACATAGTATACTATATTTAGAAAATAAATCCTTTAGAAAGAAGGTAAAATGCTTTGAAGATTATAAAAAGAGTAAGAGCTAAGGATAAAAACTATTCAATAAAGGGTAAATCAATAATTCTAAGAACGGTATTTTTTTTTACATTATGCATTTTAACAGTATATATGTCAGCTATTTTAAAATCTTATGCACCAGAGCAGATATCACTATGGAGTTATAAGAAACTAAATAATGAATTAAAAACTCACAAAATTAATGAACAATCTAATAAAAGTTACAAGCTTATCTCTGTACCCTATATAAGTCAAGCTGGAGAATATCCAACAGGGTGTGAGGTTGTAAGTACATCTATGATACTAAAATATTATGGATATAATATATCTGTTGATAAGTTTATAGATGATTATTTAGAGAGCTCATTTTTAGAAGAAGTTAATGGAGATTTATATGGTCCTAATCCGAATGAAGCTTTTGTTGGAGACCCAAGAAGTGTATATAGTTATGGATGTTATGCCCCTGTAATTGTTAATTCATTAAATAAAATCTTAGGAAAAGAGCATTGCGTAAAAAATACCACAGGAAGTGGGTTTAATGAACTTATAGAAAATTATATAGATAAAGAAATACCTGTGTTAGTTTGGACAAGCCTTAATTTACTTCCTACTGAATCAGGTGCAGAATGGTATTTGCGAGAATCAGGGGAGAAGTTTCAGTGGATAAGTAATGAGCATTGTATGGTATTTGTAGGTTATGATAAAGATAAATATTATTTTAATGATCCCTATGAAGGTAATGGTGTAGTTGGCTATGATAAGAAGTTAGTTGAAAAAAGATTTAAGGAATTGGGAGACCAATCAATAGTTATTTTAAATAATAAGTTAATGAATAGAATATATTAACATAAACATGGAGCCTATACTTTAAGAATATTAAAGTATAGGCTCCATGTTTTATAAAAGTTAATGAATTATTTTGATAGCTACCATTCTTATTATGTGAACATATTGTAAGAATTTCTTAAGGTTTATATAAACAATTATTTAATATTTCAAGGGTAATATAGAAGTATAGCTTGAGAGAAGTCATGGTATAATTAATATGAAGTGGAGGGGAGTACAATGAATTACAATGTATTAGTAGTTGATGATGATAAAGAAATAGTAGATGCCATTGAAATATATCTCTCAAACGAAGGATTAAAAATATATAGAGCTTGTGATGGAATTGAAGCTTTAGAAACTTTAGTAGATAAGGAAATACATCTTATCTTGATGGATATAATGATGCCAAGGATGGATGGAATTAGAGCAACTCTTAAAATTAGAGAAGAAAAAAATATTCCAATAATTCTTATCTCTGCAAAGTCAGAGGACACGGATAAAATCTTAGGCTTAAATATGGGAGCAGATGATTATATAACAAAACCTTTTAATCCCTTGGAGTTAATTGCAAGGGTTAAATCACAACTTAGAAGATATGTGACCTTGGGTAATTTTAACAAAGAAGAAGAAAAGGAAGTTTTAAAAAGTGGGGGATTAGAACTAAACACTAAAAATAAGGAAGTATTTGTAGATGGTGAAAGTATAAAACTAACACCTATAGAATTTAAAATTTTAGAATTATTGCTTAAGAATAAAGGAAGAGTATTTTCCATGGAAGAAATATACGAAAGAGTTTGGAATGAAACTAGCTACAATGTAGATAATACTGTAGCTGTGCATATAAGAAGGATTAGAGAAAAAATTGAAATTAATCCAAAGGAACCAAAATATTTAAAGGTGGTGTGGGGAATTGGATACAAAATCGACAAGTGTTGATGAAAAGGATAGAGAGTATGAAGAAATGGTAAAAGACTGTAGAAGAATAAAAATAGCAAAGACTATAGCTATTATAATAACTGTAGTAATGGTCTCCATATCCCTAATTTCTTTTAAAGATATTAGAGTTAATAGTGGTATTTTTGATGAAAGAAGTCTATATGGAAGTAAATTTTTAGGAAGTGAAATCAACTCTTTTACAGAAAAGATTCTTGAAGTAATGGAACTTTATAAAACAGAAGATTATATTAAGGAAATAAAAAATTTAACCCAGGAAGAAATTCAATGGAAAAAAGAAATTATAAGAAAGAAGATTCAAGAAGAGTGTGATAATGAGCGAAGTAAGTTACATGAAAAATACACTAACAATTGGGATGAAGAGAAGGTTAACAAAGAAGAAGAAGTTATCTATAAAAGTATAGAGGAAAAGTACAATTATAGTGATGAAGAACTAAAAAAGTTAATAGTTGAAGAGAAGTTGGTGAATTACAATAGGTATATTAAGACTTTGGATAGCTATTCAAATTTAAGGTACATTGCCTATGATAAAGCTAATGACATATGGCTTACCAACTATAAACCAGGCAAGGATGCCATTGCAGAGTTAAAGAAAAGTAGTGGCTATTTTTCGGAATATCATATTTCTAGCGGAGTAGAAAACAAAAATATATTTATTAATGGAGAACTTATTAAAGATAAGGAACTAAATGAATATGGTAACTACACTGAAGGTCATGGAGCTACTGTAGTAGTTACACATAGTTATAATGAGAATGGTAATAGTTATACTAATGAAGAGAGCTTTAGAGTAAAGGGAGACTTGGATATATATGTAGCAGTCCCAAGTAAACTAGTAGCTGGAGATAGCATATATAATACCTATGAAAAATTTCTGCAAGCTAATTCTATTGTAGATACAGAAATAGGCATTTTGATAGCCTCCTTATTTGGGGTAGTAATTATGATTTTTGTCCTTAGGAAGTTTAGATATAAGCCATGCTATTCAAATAGAATAGTAGAAAAATTAAAAAATATGCCTTTAGAATTTAAGTTATTAGGTATATTAATGGGATGGATATCTTATCATATGTTTTTTACACATAATTGGAGTAATGAATATAGATATACCATCAATATTAACAATATACTGGTAGTAACACTAATTTTGATAGCTTATTACTTAATTATCAAAGCCTTACTTCAAAATTATAAGGAGAATACACTTCTTAAGGATAGTTATGGAGTAAAACTTTATAATCATTTATGTATAGCTATGGAAAAAGGTACTTTAGGAAGAAAATTAGTATTGGTTATAGGCGTATATGTAGCTATTTGTACTAGTGTATCTTTAATGTTAATGGTTGTAGTAGGAGCAGTAGGAGCAGTTATTGCCCTTGGCTTTGATATAGTTGCTACAGCAATTGTTATATATAAATTAGTAAAAGAGTTTGCTTATTTAAATAAAATAACTAATGGTGCTAAGCTTATTTCAGAAGGAAAAATTAATGATGATATATCAGAAGAGGGTAAGGGAGCATTAAGAGATCTTGCCCATAGTATAAACAATATGAAGCAAGGACTTAGAAAATCTATAGAAAATGAGAATAAAAGTGAGAAAATGAAAACAGAGCTTATTTCAAATGTATCTCATGATCTTAAAACTCCATTAACATCAATTATTAATTATGTAGATTTACTTAAAAGAATGGGCATTGAACCAGAAGAAGCAAGAGCCTATGTAGAAGTTTTAGATAGAAAATCTCAAAGATTAAAGATATTAATAGAAGACTTATTTGAGGCTTCCAAGGCTGCTAGTGGAGCTATGCAGTTAAATTTTGAAAAAATAGAGTTAAATGCTTTAATAAAGCAGACATTAGGAGAAGCAGAGAATAGAATTAAAGAAGCAAATTTAGATTTTAAAACCAATATACCATCAGAAAAGATATATATTAATGCTGATGGGAGAAAAATTTGGAGAGTATTTGAAAACCTAATTTCTAATGCTATAAAATATTCCCTAAAAAGCACTAGAGTTTATGTAGATGTAAAATCTGAAAATGGTAAGGTATATATAACAATGAAAAATATATCAGCTTATGAATTAAACTTTGATGCTAGTGAGATTACAGAAAGATTTAAAAGAGGAGAAGAATCAAGGAATACAGAAGGTTCAGGCTTAGGTTTAGCCATTGCAAAAAGCATAATAGAACTTCATGACGGAACTTTAGAAATAGGTATAGATGGGGATTTGTTTAAGGTGACTGTTGAGTTTAATATTTATGAATAATACATTCTAAAAAAATATATAAGGAGAATATACTGTTTGAAAATAGACTAAGTACTTTAGTAAGTATTTAGTCTATTTTTAAGCAGTTTTTTAATGCCATGAACTTATTGTAGCTATATGTAATATATGGTATAATATCTGGTGACTGGACGGTCAGTCATTTAAATTTAATAATAATGGGGGTACTAAAGTGTTATCAAAATTCAGTGTGAAGAAACCTATGACTGTTATAGTAGGGGTTGTATTGGTTATTATTCTTGGAATCATATCTTTTACATCAATGACTACTGATTTATTACCTAGTATAGATTTACCTTATGTAGCAGTAATAACTGCCTATCCTGGTGCGAGTCCAGAGAAAGTTGAGCTTACTGTGACAAAGCCATTAGAACAAGTTTTATCTACAACTAGTGGAGTAGAAGAAATTAATAGTATTTCTAGTGAAAACTCAAGTATGGTTATTATTCAGTTTACTCAAGGGACTAATATGGAAAGTGCTATGATTGAGATGAATGGAAATGTTGATATGGTTAAATCCCAACTTGATGATGAAGTAGGGACACCTATGCTAATAAAGATAAATCCAGATATGCTACCAATTGTAGTTGCCAGTGTAGACTTTGATGGAAAAGATATTACTGAAACATCAAAGAAAGTAACAGAGGAGATTATACCTGAATTTGAACGATTGGATGGAGTAGCATCTGTTTCTGGTACAGGGATAATTGAGGAAAGTTTACAAATCTCTCTGAAGCAAGAAAAAATAGATAAGCTTAATAATAGAATTCTTAAATCTATTGATGGAAAACTATCTCAAACTAAAGCAGAATTAGATAAAGCTGAAAAAGCTTTGCAAGATGGTAAAGTTAAGTTTAATGAAGAAAGTGATAAGCAGAAGGAAAAGTTATTGGAAGGTAGTATGAGCCTTTCTTCCGGAAAATCTCAAGTTGAACAAGGGCTAAAACTATTAATCCAAGGTCAAGAAGGATTAGAAAAAAAGCGCGATGAGATTAAAAAGGAAAAGGAAAATCTAGAGAAAGTTATAGAAGAACAAATAAAGGCAGGAGAAGAAACTTCAGCAGAAGAAAAATTAAAATTAACACAATTATCTATAACTTTGGAAGCCACTAATAAAAGTATTGAGGAGATTTTAAAGCAAAAGAAGGGATTAGAGAAGAAGTTATCAGAAATTATAGGGGGAGAAAAACAATTAGAAGCTGGAAAGGCCACCCTTAACTCTGAGTTAGCCAAGGTACAACTTCAATTAGAAGAAAGTGAAGAGGCTATTAAGAAAGGAAAAGAAGAATTTAAAATTGCAGAAGAAAATGCTTATAAAAAAGCAGGATTAGATGGAGTGATTTCTCAAAGTTCATTAAGTAGTATATTAGCAGCAGAAAACTTCTCCATGCCAGCTGGATATATTACAGAAAATAAACATGAGTATTTAGTTAAGGTAGGAGACCAATTTTCAAATGTAGATGAAATAGAAAATTTAGAATTGATAACTTTGGATATAGATGGTATTGGTACAGTAAAGCTTAAAGATGTGGCAGATATAGGATTTATAAATAATTCCCATGACATGTATGCAAAAATTAATGGTAATGATGGTATTTTACTTTCTTTCCAAAAACAAAGTACAGCTTCCACTGCTGAAGTATCCCATGATATAAATAAAACTATTAAAAAATTATTAAAAGAAAATCCAGATATGCATATAAATCAGCTTAGTGATCAAGGAATGTATATTGATATTGTAATAAATTCTGTATTAAATAACTTAATTTTAGGAGGAATTCTTGCAATAGTAATATTACTTGTTTTTTTAAGAGATATAAAACCAACATTTATAATAGCAATGAGTATACCTGTAAGTTTATTATTTGCAATAGGGCTAATGTATTTTAGTGGAGTTACTATGAATGTAATATCTTTAGCAGGACTAGCATTGGGAGTTGGTATGTTAGTAGATAATAGTATTGTAGTAATTGAAAATATATATAGATTAAGAAATGAAGGTATGTCTTCCACTAAGGCTGCCGTTTATGGTGCAGCTCAAGTTTCAGGAGCAATATTTGCATCTACTTTAACAACAATTTGTGTATTCTTACCTATTGTATTTACTCAAGGAATATCTCGACAACTATTTACTGACATGGGACTAACAATTGCGTATTCATTAATTGCTAGTTTAATTATAGCCCTAACCTTGGTGCCTACTATGTCATCTACTATGCTAACCAATACTAAAGAAAAGCCCCATAAACTTTTTGACAAAATTGTAGGTATTTATGTAAAGTTACTAGAAAAAGCCCTTAATCATAAGATTATAATTATAGGTTTAGTGGTAGTATTATTAATTTCTAGTGCTTATAGTGCTTTTTCTATGGGGACAGCATTTATGCCAGAGGTTGATAGTAATGAGATAATGGTATCAATAGAAATGCCTAAGGAAAGTACTACCATAGATGCTAGAGAAATGAGTAATAAGGTAATGGATATAATCCTTACAATACCAGATGTTAAAACAGTAGGTGCTATGCAAGGTGGCAATGGTTCTATGGGCCTTTTGGGTGGTAATGGTAGCAATAAAGCAGTATCTATGTATATAATTTTAAAAGACGAAAGAAGTAACACTAGTCAACAAGTGGCTACTAGCATAGATGAAAAGACAAAGGACTTAAATTGTGATATAACTGTAAATTCATCTAATATGGATATGTCAGCTATGGGTGGGTCAGGTATAGAAATTCTTGTTAAAGGTAATGATTTAGATAAACTTAAGGAGATAGCTACTGATTTAACAGGAATTTTAGAAAACACTGAAGGAACAATTGATATATCAAATGGCCTAAAAGATGCATCAGAAGAGACTAGAATTACAGTTGATAAAAATAAGGCACTTAAATATGGACTTACTGTAGCACAAGTATATCAACAAGTGGCTACAGCTATTAAGAATGAAACTAAATCAACTAATATTACCATTAACTCTAATGAATATCCTGTAATAGTTGTAACTGAGTCTAAGGAAGAATTAACAAGGGAAACATTGAAGGATTATACTATAAAAGCTACAGTTAATGGTGAAGAAAAGGAAGTATACCTTAAGGATATATCTACAATTTCAGAAGACCAGGCATTAGCTTCTATTAATCATAAGAATCAAGTGCGAAGTATGTCAGTTACTGCTGGTATAGACAATGATCACAATATTGGACTTGTCAGTAGAGATGTAGAAAGCAAAATTAGTTCTTATAAGTTACCTGAGGGATACACCATAGATATTACTGGAGAAAGTGAAACAATCAATGAAACCTTAGGAGATTTAATAAAAATGATTTCACTAGCTATTGTTTTAATATATTTAATAATGGTAGCTCAATTTCAGTCATTATTATCACCATTAATAGTAATGATTACTATACCTCTAGCGTTTACAGGAGGACTCTTAGCATTAGTAATAACTGGTTTCGAGATAAGTATGATTTCCATGTTAGGTTTTCTTGTATTAGCAGGAATTGTAGTTAACAATGGTATAGTTTTTGTTGATTATGTAAATCAATTAAGGTTACAGGGCGTTGATAAAAGAAGTGCTTTAATTGAAACTGGAAAGGCTCGTATTAGACCTATACTTATGACAGCATTAACTACTATTTTAGGACTCTTAACCCTTGCTATGGGAATAGGAATGGGAGCAGATATGATTCAACCAATGGCTATTGTGACCATAGGAGGATTAACCTATGCTACACTATTAACATTATTTATTGTTCCTATTATATACGACATATTGCATAGGAAGGCTTTAGTAGCAGTAGTAGAGGTTGAGGAGGGTAAAAATGTTTGATAATAACTATGGTAAAAGAGAAATAGATATATTTAATGCTGTAATAAAACTTATGAATGAAGGCGTAGACCTTCATTCAGTAAAAGCTGCTGATATTGCAGAAGCAGCTGGCATAGGGAAAGGAACCCTGTATAATTATTTCAAGTCTAAGGAAGAAATACTAGCAAAGGCTATTATATATAATATAGAAATTCAATTTAATGAAGTATTTAGCATAGTTAATAAGGCTCAGGGATTTAAAAATAAATGTTATGGTTTATTTAAATTAATAGAAGAAAATTCTAGAAACAAAAATTCAAACTTTATCTTGGCTTTATCAAGTATTGAAACAGATAAACTAAGACAATATTTAGAAGAAGGTAACCAAATTTTTATAAAGCGAAAGGAAGAAATGTCTAACGCTGTAAGAAGGTTAATGGAAGTTGGAATAGATGAGGGTATAGTTAAAGCACAAGAAAATAGAGAGTATGAATATCATGTATTTATAAGTGCTATGTTAGGCTATTCAAATTATTTTTGTTCTACATCAAACCTTGCAACTATGGATATAGAAAAGATAAAAGAAAATGCATACACTTTGATTTTAAAGTCGTTAAGTTAAAGGATTTTAATTAGGGTAGAATTATTAGCAAAGAGGATATATGTTATAATTTAAATATATTATATATAATTTGGGGAGGAAGTTAGTATGTATTTTGAAAAACCAGGAAAACAGAATACTAAAGATACATTAGAGATTGCATTAAAAACAGCTCGTAAAAGGAGTATTAAGACTATAGTAGTACCTACTAGTACAGGGAATACTATAGAGGAGCTTCTTAAGTTAGATATAGATGGAATAAACATAGTATGCGTTACACATGTTAATGGGTTTAAAGAACCCGGAGTTCAAGAAATTTCTGAAGAGAAACTGGCGTTATTTAAAAGTAGAGGAATTAAGGTTGTAACTACAACCCATGTGCTTAGTGGAGCAGAGCGTGGACTTTCACGTAAGTTTGGAGGAGTAAATCCTGTAGAAATAATTGCATACTCTCTACGTATGTTAGGTCAAGGTACTAAAGTAGCAGTGGAAATAGCAGTAATGGCTTTAGATAGTGGTGCTATAGGATATATGGAGCCCATTATAGCTTTAGGGGGAACAGGCCTAGGAGTAGATACTGCCATTATTATGCGTACGTCTCATGGTTCTAATATTTTAGATTGTAAAATAGATGAATTTATTTGTAAACCAAGTTTATAGTATAATTTTATTTAACTTATTTTAAACTCAATATTTCATTAAGGTTATAGAACTGTCTCAAAACAATTTACTAATATAAGATGTAATTTGTTTTGAGATAGTCTTTTTTTGTGTGGGTAGATTTCATAGTGGTCCTTTATTTTAAGAATAATTTATTTTCATGCTTAAAATTAGTCTAAAGTGCAGAAGCTAAAGTAAAATAATTTATGTTTTATATCAAGGAGGACATTATGAAACTTAAAAGAATGATTTCTATGTTATTAATAATTATAAGTATAATGAATTTTACTGGGTGCGGTAATTTAAAAGGTCCTAAAAATGATGAAGGGCAAATATCTACTACGGCTGGAGGAAATATAATTGTTCCAGTAACAGAGAAACCAGAAATAGTAAACCCTGCATTTACCAATGTAGGAGAGGTTCAGCTAGTGTCTAATATAATTTATTCTCCACTTTTTTCTTATGGAGAGGGAGATGTTAGAACTTACCTAGCAGAGTCCGTTGACTTTAAGGATAATATGGAGATAACTATTAAATTAAAGGAAAATCTAAAATGGCATGATGGTAAACCTATAAATGCAGATGATTTGGAGTATACAATAAACCTGATTTTAGATGAGAATCAGGATTCACCCTTAAGAGAGTATTTAATTATAGATGAAAAGCCTATAAAAGCAGAAAAATTAGATGAATTAACTATTAAAATAACCCTTCCAGTTGAGAACTCAATGTTTTTATATAATCTTTCCAAGGTGGTTCCTATTCCTAAGCATATTTATGAAAATGAAGGTATAGTTGCCACCTCAGAGAGAAATAAGACACCTATAGGATCTGGTCCCTTTAAATTTAAAGAATGGACTAAAGAAGATAGTATGGTTTTAGAAAAATATGATGATTATTATTCAGGAAGTCCTAAGGCTGATTTCATAACAATAAAAGTATTTTCATCAGAAGAACCTGCAGAGGAGGCTTTTAATAAGGGAGAGCTAACCATAGTTAAAGCAAGCCCAGAATTATATGATAAAGCCTATAAGGGAGAAGAATTGCAATCTTATACCTTTAGCCAAGGAAGATTAAACTATATAGTTTTTAATCAAAATGTTAGTTCAATGCAAAATATAGTATTTAGAAAAGCACTATCCTATGCTTTAGATAGAAAAGGAATGATAGTTTCAGCCTATGGAGAATCAGGTGCAGAGAAGGTAGAAGAAGGGAATTCAATTTTAATTAAAGAGGCAGAACTATACATAGAAGATGAGGTAGAAGTATATAATCATGATATAGAAAAGTCTAAAGCATTAATAGAAGAAAGCGGAGTTGCTATAAATAACCTTAAGTTAGCATATAATACAGAAGCTTTTGCTCATAAGGAGTATGCAGAAATTGTACAGAAACAATTGAAAGACATAGATATAGAGGTTGACATAGTACCTTATGAAAATGCAGATTTTTATAACAAGTTATATAGTAAAGATGATGAATGTGCTTTATACATTAGTGGATATTCTTTAGGATTAGCTCCAGAAGATTATAGAAAGATGTTTGAAACAGGCTCTTACTATAATCAAACAGGATATACTAACTTTAAAGTAGATAATTTATGGAAGGTAGGGGCAGAAGAGGTAGATGCAGATAGAAGAAAAGCAATTTATCGAGATATACAACGTCAGATTGCATCAGATGCAGCAATTTATGCTATAGATTATGAACAAAACCTTATGGTAGCACAAAAAAACCTAGATGGAGTACCAGAAGCTAAACCTACAGCTAATATACTTTTTGAAGATTGGTCAAAGTTACATTTAAATAATAAATAGACTACATGTAATTTAAGCGCTGAAACTTACCTAATAGTTATAAGAAAGATTACTTTCACCAATGTAAGGAAATTTCAGCGCTGATTCAATTTTGAATATTTTAAAACTCATTTATAAACCAATAGGATACATTTAAATACCACCATACTTTTTAATAAGAAAGTCTATTTTTTCTGGATCTATAGGCCATCCAAGTTCTCTAGTAACATCCAGCATAGCATGGATATTATCCATAGGAGTTTCAACAGGAAGTCCACATCCAGACATTACCGAATAGCCTTTACGACTATCATAACCATCCCTTATACATATTAATGTAGCTACCTTAACTTCATTAGGAGTACCGCTATACATTACAGTAGAAGGATCTACATTTCCCATGATTTTTATTTGGTTTCCTATAGTTTCTTTACACTTTGATAGGCTTACTACATTATCTACGCTAAATGCACTGAAGCCTAAGTCTACTATATCTTGCCAAATAGGATCTGTTTTTCCACAAATATGAACAGAAGGAGTTGAACCTTTATCCTTTATGAAGTTAACTAATTGTTCCATATATGGCGTACAGTATTTTCTGAAATGAGTAGGGCTAATAACAGTGGAAGATGCCATAGGTTCACAGATGCTAATTCCAACGCCTTGTTTTAGAGATTCTTTCACAAAAGAAATACAACTATCAAGAGAAATTTTGCATAGTTTATGAACGGCTTCAGGATTTCTTATCATGAGTTTGGTCATTTCTTGAACACCAATTAAGAAACATGCATTAGTGAAT
Source organism: Clostridium sulfidigenes (assembly GCF_000732635.1). Lineage (GTDB taxonomy): Bacteria > Bacillota > Clostridia > Clostridiales > Clostridiaceae > Clostridium_J > Clostridium_J sulfidigenes. Next base: position 15,880 of record NZ_JPMD01000019.1, read on the forward strand.
GGTCCTACTATTGCTGCACTACAAGGAACTTCAGAACCTATAGCATCTTTTACGATTTTCATAGCTTCTATATGAATAGGAAGCCTTCCATCCTTTAATGGATTTACAGGGGTAAGTTTACTTAGTTCATCTATAGATTTAATTGCTGGTTCAAGTAGGTCTACAGTATTATCCTCTGGATATTTCATTTTTGCACCCATGGCTTCTGAAATGATAAATAAATCTGTAAATATTTTAGCACCATCTCCACCAAATCTTTTGTGGGTTTCTATAACTGCATGGGATAGAGCTTTACTACTATGATTAAACTCAGAAATTTTTAATCCTGCTACCCTTGCGATACCGTTGGAAAGATTTGGATTGCATTGTATTCTATCGATAGTGTTTCCTTGAGAAATTGCTATAGCCCTTTCCATAGGAGTCATTTTATCTTTAAACATTAGCTACATTCCTCCTTGAAACAAGGTCTTTGGCTAAACGAGCAGCCTTTGAAGCCTCTACTTCATAACCATCTGCCCCTATTTTATCTGCAAAGCTTTGAGAGATGGGTCCACCACCTATCATGACTACAACATCATCTCTAAGTCCAGCATCATTTAACATATCAATAACTACCTTCATATTATCCATAGTTGTAGTCATTAAAGTAGACATTCCAACTAATGTAGCTTTTGTTTCTTTTACTTTATTTATGAATTCCATAGGAGGAACATCTCTTCCTAGGTCATATACTTCAAAACCACAGGTTTCAAGCATAATTTTGAATAAATTTTTACCTATGTCATGGGTATCGCCCTCTACTACACCCACAACAGCCTTATGTTTTATCTCATTAGAAGCAAATTTTAGATGAGGTCTAAACTTATCCATACCTGCATACATAGCATCAGAACACATAAGTAGCTCAGGAATATAATACTCCTCTTCCTCATATAAAATTCCTGCCTTATCCATTCCTACAGCTAAACCAGAAGCTATTCCATCATAGGCATCATATCCTAGATTTAGGTATTCGTCAGCTTTAGCTCTTACTAAATCTTCATCCATATCAAGGACGCTGTTACATAGAGCATCTAAAAGTAAATTTTTCTTTTCGTCCATTTTCACACACACCTTTTTGTTTTATTGTAGGTTTCTATAAATTCATAAAAAAATAAATTTATATCCAAGTATATAATAATATTTTTTTTAGAATAATTTAGCATTATTTGAAATAACTATTAGTTAAATTTATTTATTTAAAGTTCTAACTAAAAATAATGAAGAATTATCAAAATATATTGACAAAAATTCTAAAAAGGCATATTATATAGAAAATATATATTTATAATTCTTTGAAAGGAAGAGTAAATATTACTAAGTATGTAAAGCGAGTAGAGGATGGTGGAAGCTCTATGAGAAAAGTAGTATTGAAAGACATCCTGGAGATATTTACCTGAAATGAAAAGTAGGGTAGATCGGATTCCTCCGTTAAAGGGATTGAGATGATAAAGTAAATAATACTTAATCAAATTAGGATGGTACCGTGAATATTGCTTTCGCTCCTATTGGAGTGAAGGTTTTTTTATTTTAATGAAATAGAGCTCATTTCATTAATGTAAGTTTTCTTAGAATACCGGTATAAGGCATCTTCAAATGTCTTAAGAAAATTAATCTATCCTAATATATAATAATTTCTAGTGTGTATAACTCTAAGAATTTATTAGTATTTAATTACTATATCAGCAAGGGTGGTACCGCATATTTTGCCCCTTGAGCCGTTGGCTTAAGGGGTTTTTAAAATGTTTAAATTTAGGAGGTATAACAATGAAAAGAGTATTAGTAAATAATTTAATTGATCATATGAATGAAAAAGTAAAAATATCAGGATGGATTTATCGCATAAGAAAGTTGAAGTCTATTACTTTTATAGTATTAAGAGATAGAACAGGTCTAGTGCAATGTGTAGCTGAAAATTCTATTGCTGAAAAAATGGATTTAAAAACAGAATCTGTAGTTTCTATTAAAGGTATAGTTAAAGAGGGAAAAAATAAATTAAATAACTTTGAGATTGAAATTGAAAGTATTGAAGTTATTAATTCTACAATAGGGGAACTTCCTATAGAAGTTAATAATAAAGATCTAAACATTAATTTAGACACTATGTTAAATAATAGAGTATTAAGTTTGAGACATGAAAAGATAAGTTCAGTATTTGGTATTCAAAATATACTAGTTCAGGGATTTAGAGAATTTTTAACTAAGGAAGAGTTTACAGAAATTTTCACACCCAAATTAGTATCTGAGGGAGCAGAAGGAGGAACAGAGGTATTTAAGGTTAGATATTTTGAAAGAGAAGCTTATCTAGCTCAAAGTCCTCAGTTTTATAAACAGATGATGGTAGGTGCAGGTTTTGAAAGAGTTTTTGAGATAGCTCATGTATATAGAGCAGAACAGCATAATACCAATAGGCATTTAAATGAATATATAAGTATGGATTTTGAAATGGGATTTATTGAAGATGAAAGAGAAGTTATGGACATGGAAGAAAGACTATTAAAGTATATTTTAAGTAAGGTTAAAGAAGAGGGAAATAAATACTTAGACATACTAGAAGTTAAAATTCCAGAGATCCGGGGAGAAATACCTAGAATGAAGTTGAAGGATGCCTTGGACATACTAGAAAAAGAGTACGGCAAAGAGAACTTAGATGGAGACCTTGATCCAGAGGGTGAAAAACTTATTTATAGATATGCCAAGGAAAGGTTAAACTCAGATTTCATATTTTTAACCCATTACCCAAGGAAAAAGAGACCAATGTACACCATGCCTTGTGGAGAACTAGAGACTTACAGCTTTGACTTATTATTTAGAGGAGTTGAAATAACTACTGGAGGACAAAGAATTCATAATTATAATGAGCTAATAAAAAATATAGAATATAAAGGTCTTAACCCGGAGAATTACAGTAGCTATACCTGTGTATTTAAACAAGGTATGCCAACCCATGGAGGGCTTGCCATAGGATTAGAAAGGTTAACTGCTCAGTTATTAGGATTAGAAAATGTAAGAGAAGCATCACTAATTCCTAGGGACAGAACTAGACTTACACCATAAGTGACCTTAGGAGCAAAGTGAGAAAATAAAATTTTATAATTTAGATAAGTGCAAAAATATCTAAGATAATGTGAATGAATTTATAGATAAACTTCTTCTATTTAAAATTTAAATAGAAGAAGTTTATCTATTGTTAAATCAAATTAAAATAAAATGAAAAAATGTTTACATACTATATAAAAGGTGCTAAGCTACAAGTGGAAAATTGTAAAATAATTAATATAAGGGAGGATGAAACATGAAAAAGTCTATAAAAGTAATGTTAACAGCAGTAGCTTTAACACTATCAATGACAGCATTGACAGCATGTGGAACTAAAGATAAAGCTAAAGACAATGAAGGTTCAAGCTCAGAAGTTAAAACTATATCTACTGAAGAGTTAGCAAAAAATATTAAAGATGATAAGTGGATAGTTGTTGATACAAGAGCAAATGATGCATATAATGGTTGGAAATTAGAAGGTGTTGAAAGAGGCGGTCATATTGAGGGTGCTGTAGATTTTTCAGCAGATTGGCTAAATGCAGATACAGAAAAGAAAGAAGAAAGTTTAGCTAAAGATTTAGAAGCAAGAGGAATATCAGCTGATAAAAATGTTATTCTTTATGATGCAAATGGAGAAGATGCAAAAGAAGTAGCTGATTATTTATCTAAAAAGGGATTTAAAAATTTATATACATATGATGTTAAGGAATGGGCTAAGGATGAAAATAATGCTATGGTAGCTTATCCTAATTATGAAATGTTAGTTCCAGCATCATGGGTTAAAGATTTAATAGACGGAAAAAAACCAGAAACCTATGAGGGAAAAGAATTTAAAGTATTTGAAGTTTCATGGGGAGAAGAAAAAGATTCTCCAGATTATTTAAAAGGGCATATTCCAGGAGCTGTACATATTAATACAGATGAATTAGAAGAAGGACCGCTATGGAATCGTCTTTCAGATGATAAGCTTATAGAATTTGCTAAAGCAAATGGTGTAACTACAGATACAACGGTTGTACTATATGGTGGAGATACTTGTGCAGCTTCAAGAGCAGCAGTTATATTTAAGTATTTAGGAGTAAAAGATGTTAGATTATTAAATGGTGGAACTAGCAAATGGACAAATGCTGGATATGAGGTAGAAACTAAATCTAATCCTAAGGTTGCAGTAGAATCTTTTGGTGCAGATGCTCCGTTAAAAAAGGATTATATTGTTGATTATGATAAAGCACTTACAGCAGTAGATAAACCAGAAGAAAACACATTGGTAGATATTAGAAGTTGGGAAGAGTATATAGGAAAAACTTCAGGATATAGTTATATTAAACCAACAGGACGTCCTGTATGTTCGCTATGGGGTCATGGTGGTAGTGATAGCGCTAGTATGGAAGACTTCAGAAATGAAGACAATACCATGGTTAGTGGGGATCAAATTCTTAAGATGTGGAAAGAATATGGTATTACAACAGATAAAAACTTAATGTTCTTCTGTGGAACAGGTTGGAGAGCAGCTGAAGTTCTATGGTATGCTGATGTAATGGGAATTGAAAATATATCTCTTTATGATGGTGGATGGAATGAATGGAGTGGAAACACTGGAACTAAAGCAGGTCCAGTAGCAACTGGAGAACCGCAAAAATAGATATGAAGTTAGGTAATTGATATGATTATGAAAAGTATTTTAAAGTGGTTAGGTACTATCATTCAAATTTCACTAGTTATATTCACAGCAGTGATATATACTTTATCCAATAAGAAAATGGGATTGGTTAGACACTTTACTTATCAAAATTATAAATGGGATGATATAAATTTAAGGTTATATTTCATTTGTATCTTAAGTTTATTAATAATTGCATTTATAATTTCATCCTATGTTAAGTATAAAAAATCAGTTAAATTTAGAAAGACTATTTATTTTAAAATAAATATTATGTTTATAGCATTAAGTATTATATCAACAGTTTTTGCTATAATATCTAGTACAGATAAACTACTAACATACTATGTTTTTGTATTAGCAGCTATATTTATTTTAATAATAGAATTATTAAAAATTAGTTTTCTTCAAATGAAGAAATAAAATTAACTAATAGTAATTTTAATATAAGTTTAAAGTCCAGGATGTTGTTATACATCCTGGACTTTTTTAAAAAATATATTAATTTAATAGTTGCATATCCTTACTTCACAGCTTGAAGTGCAGCTTCATAGTTAGGTTCATCAGTGACTTCACTGCAATATTCTACATAGGTAATTGTGTTATCTTCATCTAATACAAAAACAGCTCTAGTAAGTAATCCTAGTTCATTGATGTATACTCCATATCTATCACCAAATTCTCTAGTTTTATAATCGGAAAGAGTGATTACATTTTTAATTCCGGCAGCTCCACACCATCTACCTTGAGCAAAAGGTAAATCCATTGATATGGTGTATATAGTAACATTATTAAGTTTAGAAGCTTCTTCATTGAATTTTCTAACTTCAATATCACATACACCTGTATCTATAGATGGAACAACTACAAAGATTCTTTTTCCTTTAGTATCTTGTAAAGTAACAGGTTGTAGTTCATTATTAATTAAAGTAAAGTCAGGAGCCTTATCTCCTACTCTTAGTTGAATTCCTTTTAAAGTAATTGGATTGCCTTGAAATGTAATTTCCAAGCATATCATCTCCTTTTAAATTTATATTCCATAGATATAATATGCTCAAATATACTATTTATTATAAGGTTTTATAACAATATTTAAATAGTAAACAATATTATAAAACTGCCTTTACAGCTATAATAATTAAAATAATTCCGCCTAATATTTCAGCTTTTTTACCAAGTAAATCTCCACATTTCTTTCCTATGAAGATGGCAATAAAACTACAAATAAATGTGGTTATACCGATGATACAAATAGCTGGAAGAATAGCAATATTCATAGCGCTAAAGCCAATACCTACTGCAAAAGCATCTATACTAGTAGCTATTCCTTGAAAAAATAAAAGCTTGTAGGTAAGGGGTACAACTTTATTTTCATCTTCTTCTTTATCTGGAAATATGCCTTCTTTTAACATATTTGCCCCTATAAATCCTAATATGATTAAAACTAAAATACCAGAATATTTACTTAAAATTTCTGAGAACATTCCTCCTGCATAATAACCTAGAAAAGGCATTGCCCCTTGAAAGGAGCCGAAGAATAAAGGCATAGCTATAATTTTTGTTTTAGTAGCATCCTTGTACACCATACCATTAGTCATAGATACTGCGGCAGCATCCATACTAAGACATAATCCTATCATTATAATTTCAATAGTACTCATTAAAAAACTCCTTAATCTTATTTTATTAAACTTTAAGTTATCCTCCTCATACATAATAAAAGACCCATGTATAGCAAAGTTTAAAGTATCTCTTTTATTAGAGACATCTTAATTAAGCTATACATGAGTCTTGTTCTTTAAGGCAAGCCAGATTAAAAAATTAATCATTATGTTGACTTGTCACGTATAAAAGCATTATACGCAAACTACTCCCCCACGATACATTATTTTACTATTATATTATAAAACCATGAATAAGTAAATATAATTTACACTTTTATATAAGTTTGATATAAGTAGAAATATTGGATATAATATACATGTAATATAACATGTAGTAACAGTGAAGAGCAACAATATAATTTAAACATAAAATTAAACTGAAAAAGATATTATAAAATAGCTTATCTATATATGGAGAATTTAACTATGAAACTATATAAATATTCATATATAAAACTATTTACCTATAAAACTATGTACCTATATAACTATATAAATAGTTAACTATTTGTTCTGTTCATGCGGGTTTCGAGGATTTGCTGTTTTAATATTAGATTTAAACTTATGTTAGATATATAAGAAATTGATATAGGTACAGTGATGATTTTAAAGTGTAAAAAGTAAGGAGTAATAATGTGGTTGAAGATAAATTTTTAAGCAAAATAAGTAAGTATAATGATGATATTGCTAAATATAAAAAAGAATTTGATAGAATCGGATATTTAAGATTAATAGTAATGATACTAGCCTTGTATTTCACCTATATAGGAATAAAGGGAGAAATGACAAATAGGGTTTTATTTCTTTCTATAGTTTTTTATGGGAGTTTTATATTTTTAGTAATATATCATAGAAAAGTAAAAAGTAAATTAAAACTGGCTGAGGATATGATTGAAATAAATAATAGATACCTTCAAAGAATTTCTGGGCAGTGGATAAACTTTCAAGATTTAGGAGAAGAGTTTGTAAATAAGGAGCACAGATATGCATCTGATTTAGATATTGTGGGTAGTGAATCTTTATTTCAACTAATAAATATAACTAATACTTGGCATGGAAGAAAATCTTTAGCTAACTCTTTATTAGAACCTAGGTTTCATTATAATGAAATACTATTAAGACAAGATGCTATAAAAGAGTTATTTGATGACTTGGATTTTTGTGAGGAAATGGAGTATATAGGTAGAAATAGTAGGAATAGATTAAAAAATCCTGAAAAATTAATAAAATATGTAGAAGATAAAGGTGTCCTTATAAAATCGAAATTAATTAAAAAGATTATATATTTAATGCCCTTAGTTACAATACCAATTACTTTAATAATACTTATATTTAAAATGAATAATTTTAATTGGTTAATGTATTTGCTTTTAATTGTGCAAACAATTATATGGACAATATCTACTTTAAAATTAAATTTAGTTCTAGAAGTAGTTAATTATTTTAGAGGAAACCTAGAAGAGTATTTAAACATTTTAAAGTTAATAGAGAAAAAAGATTTTAAATCTAAAAAGTTAAAGAATATAAAAGAAAATTTATTTAAAGATAAAGATTCATCAATTAAAGCTATAAAAAGACTTTCTAATATATCAGAAAGAGTGAATATGAGAAATAATGGATTGTTATATTTAGCTTTAAACATACTATTTCTTTGGGATTATCAATGTGTATTTTCTCTTGAGGATTGGAAGGTTGAAAATGGTGATAAAATAGAAAGTTGGCTTTCTAATATTGGGGTTATAGAAGAACTTATGAGTCTTGCTGTGTTAATTCATATAGATGAAAATGTAACATTACCAACAATAAATCCTAGGGGTGTTAAAATAGAGGCACAAGACCTTGGTCATCCTTTAATAAATAGAGATGTACGAGTTAATAATGATTTAAGTATGAAGGAAAATATATTTATAATTACAGGATCAAATATGTCTGGTAAAACTACATTTTTAAGAACTATAGGTATAAATTTAGTTTTAGCCTATGTAGGTGCACCAGTATTTAGTAAGAAAATGGAGTGTAGCTTATTAGAGATATATACATCTATGAGGATAACAGATGATTTAAAAAATGGAATTTCAACTTTTTATGGAGAATTAATTAGAATAAAGGAAATTATTGAAGGTGCAAAGAATAATAAAAATATGATTTTTCTTATTGATGAAATTTTTAGAGGAACTAATTCTAAAGATAGGATTACTGGAGCTGAAGCTGTAATTAAAAATTTAAGTAAAGCTGGAGTTATAGGGGCTTTAACTACTCATGATTTAGAATTATGTAGTCTTTCAGAGCATAGTGGAATAAAAAATTATCATTTTTCCGAGTATTATAAAGAAAATAAAATATATTTTGATTACAAACTAAAAGTAGGTAAATCTAATACTACAAATGCTAAATATTTAATGAGAATTGTAGGAATTGAAATTTAATTTACGTGGGTTTTTTATATTTGAAGAAAATGATGTAATTTTAAGTATGTATTAAGTACTTTTAAGTTAATATTCTCATGGAAAGTAATATATGTGTTATTATTTTCATAAGATATATAAGGCATCTTTAAAAAATAAATAGGTCAGAATATACTTTCCATCTTTGACTTATTATTTATTTTCAGATGCCTAAAATAATTAGGGGGAAAGTGTAAATGGGAGAACTGTTAGAAATTTTTACTGACAACTTAGGATGGATAATTCTTGCATTAGTGATTATTTGGCTTATTTGTATTACCTGGAAGAAGGCAGCCCAAGATAAAGCTATTGTAGTTACAGGACTTAAGAGAAGGGTTATAAGTGGTAAGGGAGGATTTGTTGTTCCATTCTTCGAACAAACCAATAGATTATCACTTGAAAACATGAAGGTTGAAGTAAAGACTCATGAATCCTTAGATAGTAATGGAGTACCAATAGATACTGATGGAGTAGCTATAATAAAGGTTAAGTCAGATCCTGCAAGTGTATTATTAGCTATGGAGCAATTTAATACTGGAAAAGAAAGAGAAACTATTGAAGTAATGAAGGGAACTGTACAGGATGTACTGGAAGGTAAACTAAGAGAAATAGTTTCAAAAATGAGTATTGAAGAGATATACAAAGACAGAGAAATGTTTGCAAATGAAGTTGAAAATGTTGCAAAGTCAGACCTTGAAAGGATGGGTCTTGAAATTAAGACCTTTACAATTAGAGACATAGACGACACTAAGGGATATCTTCAAGCACTTGGTGCTAAACAAATAGCGGAGGTTAAGAAAAATGCAGCAATAGCTGAGGCAGAAGCAAAGAGAGAAGAGATGCAAAAAACCGCAGAAGCAAAGAGACTTGGAATGGAAGCACAAATATTTGCAGAAGCTGAAATTGCTAGAGCTAATAAAGAAAAGGAATTAAAAGTTCAATCCTTTAAAGAAGAAGAGAAAAAGGCACAAGCTAAGGCAGACTTTGCTTATGAAGTTGAAAAGAATATAGTTCATAAGAAAGTTGTAGAAACCTTAAAGGATGCAGAATTATTTGAAGAACAAAGACAAACTGATATAGCAGAGCAACAAGTACGTAAAAAAGAGAAAGAACTTGAATCTACAGTTAAAAAAGTAGCAGAAGCTGATAAATATAGAGCTGAGCAAGCAGCAGAAGCTGAGAGATTTATGATGATTAAGAGAGCTGAAGCAGAGGCTGAAACAATAAAAATTAAAGGTATGGCAGAAGCAGATGCCATAAGATTAGTAGGAGAGGCTAATGCAGATGCAATGAAGGCTGAGGCAGAGGCTATGAAGAAGAAGGCTGAAGCTTATAAGGAATATGGAGAAGCAGCTATTATTCAAATGTTAACAGATAAGCTTCCAGAGGTAGCAAAGAATATAGCAGAGCCATTATCTAAAACTGAGAAGATGGTTATTATTGACAATGGAGGTCAAGGTGGAGCAGCTAAGGTATCAAAGAACATAGCTAATATCATGGCTGAAGTCCCAGAAGTTATCAATTCATTAACTGGTATAGACCTTGTAGAGCTGGTAAAGGGAATAACCTTAAACAAGAAAAATGAAGATTTAGAAGATGATGAAGAAAAAACTATCATAGAACCTGAAACTATAGAATCAGAAGTAGAAGAGAGTTCTGTAATAGAATAAATATTTATACAGTAAACAGACTCTAGGCTATTAAATTAATGGCCTAGAGTTTTTATTTTTCAATTTATCATTTTAAGCAAATGCAGAGTTTAATAAAAAGTTTAGAAGGTTCCATATAAATATGAAATTTATACCAAAAACCCTAGTTATGTTGACAAGGGGGGTGTACATTGCTAGAATTAAAAATAGATATTGGTAAAAGTATGGAGAAAAGGTGCCATTAGGGGGGAAAACCATGAATAAAAAATTAAGATTCATAGCAGCGGTAGTTGTAAGCTGTAGTTTAATGTCATCAACAGTGTTAGCGGATGACTTATCAGATGCAAAAAGTAAATCTAAAGAAATTGAAACGCAAATTGAAAGTAATAAGGCTAAAGTATCTGAGTTAGAAGAAAACAGAGATAACATATTAAGTGAAATTTCAGAGTTAGACAACAATATGGACAAGTTATATAGTGAGGTAAATAATTTACAAGCTCAAATTTCACAGTCAACTAATAAAATAGAAGAGCTAGAAGAAAGATCTAGTGAACTTAAAAAAGAGTTAGAAGCCAATAAAAAGGTCATGGATAAAAGACTAAGAGTTTTATATAAAAACAATGGTACAAGCTACATAGAAATTCTACTTAGTGCCGAAGGTTTTTCAGATTTTTTTGAGAAGATAGATATAATTAATACCTTAATTTCTTTTGACAATGAAGAAATTAATAAATTTAAGGCAAATCAAGAAGAATTAGATAAAAATATAGAGGCTTCCTCTGAAGAAAAGAAAACTTTAGAAAATGCAAAAGCTATAGTGGATGCAAATTTGGAAGAATTAAATGCTAAAAAAGATGAGAAGACAAAACTTATGGCAAAGGCAGAAAATGAATTAGGAACAGCAGAAAAGCTTCTAGCTCAAAATGAAGCAGAATCTGAAGAAATTTTAGCCAGTATAACAGCTATGGAAAAAGCTGCTAGCAGACCTTCTCGTGGAGGTTCAAGTTCTCAGTCAAATACTAAACCTTCAAATAGTGGATCATCTTCAAGTCAAGTATCTACTAATGGGATGTATTCAATAACAGGAACTAGATATGCTATAACATCTCCATTTGGATATAGAACTAGTCCAGTAGGTAGAGGGCAAGAATTTCATAAAGGAATAGATATAGGTGCTCCATATGGTGCTCCAGTGTATTCTCTTAAGGCTGGAACTGTAACTTATGCAGGATGGATGGAAGGATATGGTAATGTTGTTGTGGTAAGTCATGGAGACATTAGTACATTATACGCTCATAATTCATCTTTATCAGTAAGTGTTGGACAAACAGTAGCAGGAGGACAACAGCTATCAAACGTTGGTTCTACTGGATGGTCAACAGGCCCGCATATACATTTTGAAGTTATTAAAAATGGAACTAATATAGATCCTGCACCTTATTATTTTTAATACAAATTTTTAAAATATAATAAGTTTAACATATATGTAGATAAAAACATCTAAGCATTGGCAAGCCACTAATGCTTAGGTGTTTTTATTTTGAATTTAATTTAGTGTTGACATAGTGTATATAAACGATATATACTGTTAGTATAAAGAAGCAATTTAGCTTAATTTTTTTAGAAGCACTGTACATACTGAGTATTAACGGAATTAAACAGTAGTTATAGTAAACTTAATTTTAAATTGAAATTTATAAGAATTAATGGAGGTGTTACTTTGTCCAATAAGATAATAGAAATAAAAAATTTGACTAAAGAATACGAAGATTTTAAGTTGGATAATATTTCATTTAGTTTAGATAGAGGATATATTATGGGCTTTATAGGTGAAAATGGAGCAGGTAAAACAACTACTATAAAACTAATCATGAATTTACTAAAAAGAGATGAAGGCGAAATTGAAATTTTTGGTAAAGATAATATTGACAATGAAAGAGAGATAAAGGAGCGTATAGGATTTGTTTATGATGAATGTTTTTATTATGAAAATCTCTCTATCAAAGATAATGAAAAAATAATCTCTGGTTTTTATAAAAGGTGGAATACTAAGGTCTTTGAAAATTATTTAAGAAAGTTTAACTTAAATAAAAAGCAAAAGGTAAAGGAATTATCCAAAGGAATGAAAATGAAATTTGCCATTGCGTTAGCATTAAGTCATAATGCAGAATTTTTAATACTAGATGAACCAGCTTCAGGGCTAGATCCAGTTATGAGACGTGATATTTTAGATGTATTTCAAGAGGTTATACAAGACGAAAATGTAGGAATTTTAATTTCCAGCCATATAATTTCTGATTTAGAGAAGATATCAGATTATATAACTTATATTCAAAAGGGGAAGATAGTTTTCTCTAAAGCCACTAGTGAATTAATGGAGGAATATAAAATAATTAAAGGGGATAAGGCTCTATTAAGTAAACTTGATGAAAAAGTTATATATGGACTAAGAGAAACACCATATGGTTTTGAAGGAATAATTAAAGATAAACACATTGAAAAGAGTATAAGGCAGAAAATTGTTAGTGAGAAGCCATCTTTAGAGGAAATTATGGTAGCTATGAATAAGGGGGTAAGAAAATAAATGTGGAAAATGGCCATGAGAGATTTAAGGGGAATATTTAATCTATACAGCAACAAAAGTGGATTAATTATGATAGTAGTAGTTATATTGTTTGGAGTTGGGAATAAAGGAGCTGGCTTATTTAATTATTTTTTACTAATGGGTGGGGTAATTAGTATAGCCTTTACTGAAATGGAAGCTAGAGATAAGATTCATATTAGTATACTTAGTAGTCCTTGTAAAAGAAGTGATTATGTATTAGGTAAGTTTCTGTTTTCTATTATGTGGATAATCATAGTAACAGTAATAGGAGTACTATTAAATAATCTAATTTATATGATATATCCAGCAGAGTATTTAAAATTGCCTCCATCTGTAATTAAAGGGACTGTTAGTTATATTCTTATATTTGTAGCTCTTTATTATTGTGTATATTTTTCATTAGGAATAAAGTTTGCAAAGATATTTTACTTTGTTATCTTCTTTGTTATAATGGCAGGAACTTTAACAATAGGTGAGTATCTTAAAGGAGAAGCATTACCTGGGTGGTTATCTAGCATAGAAAGACTTTTAGTGATATTTCAAAGTAATACTTTAGGAAGTAACATTATATTAGTTGCACTGGTATTTGGTATTTTAGCTTTAATTGCTACTATATCAGTGGTTATTTATGAAAAGAAAGATTTTTAGGAGGAGAATTTATGGGAGCTCTTTTAAAAAAGGATTTTATAACTAGTCGATATATCTATACTATTTCTCTTTTAGTTGTAGGAATAGCATTATGTTTTGCTTCTATGTATAGCTTTGAAGCTACACTTTTGATTTATTTATTGGGAACCTTCATAGTACCATTAATAGCAAATAAATTTACAGCCACAGATGAAATGAGAAGAAACTATGATGTAATTATTAATAGCTTTCCGGTAAGAAGAGTTGATGTAGTGATAAGTAAATTTATTTATTATTTCATAATTTACGTTTTATGTTCATCTATACTTATGTCAATAGTATTGTTAGTTGGAAACTTTAATCAAGAAAATTTATATATAATTTATATTATCCAATCTTTATCCTTTATATATTACTGTTTAATAATTGGGGTTACGAATTTTATATACTATAGATATGATTATAGTGTTGCTGCAAAATACTCCGCAATCATTATTATTGCAGTTATAAATGTGCCTATAATTATTTTGAAGCTTATTGATAAGATACGCCCTAATATTTTCAAAGGAATTAGCAAGTATTTATTAGTAAGTACAATTCCTAGAGTGTATTTAGCTATAGGTATTATTCTAATAGGAATTATAATATATTTTTTCTTTATAGTATTGTCTATAATTGGATATAGAAAGAGAGATTTATAGGTAGATAAAAATTTTCAGAATACATTTAAACTTGGAGGAATTTCAATGAATATAATAATAAACAACTCTTCGGGAGAACCCATATATTCTCAGATAGAAAAACAAATAAAGGACGATATTTTAACAAATAAGTTAGAGCCTAATGAGCCATTGCCATCTATACGAGGACTTGCTAAAGATCTGAGAATTAGTGTAATTACAACTAAGAGAGCTTATGATGAGCTAGAACGAGAAGGGTTTATATACACAGTTCCAGGGAAGGGATCCTTTGTAAATGTTCAAGATAAGGAACTTTTAAAAGAATCTATCATGAGAAATATGGAAGACTATCTAATTAAGGCAATAGAGGAAGGTTCTAAAGCTGGAATATCAGTAGAAGAAATCATAGAAAGTTTAAGAGTACTTGCTGAAGAATATAACCTATAGTAGGAGGAATATGATGGATAATATATTGCATGTGGATAATTTATGTAAAAAATATAAAAACTTTAAGTTAAATAATGTTTCTTTACAGTTGCCTAAGGGATTTATTATGGGGTTAATTGGGGAAAATGGGGCAGGTAAAACTACGTTAATAAAACTTATAATGAATTTAGTAAAGAAGGACAGTGGAGATATAAAGATATTTGATAAAGATAACGTTAAATTTGAAAGGGAAATAAAAGATAGAATAGGTTTTGTATATGATGAAGTTTGCTACTACGACCATATGTCTTTAAAAGAAAATGGCAACATGGTTTCTATGTTATATAGTAAGTGGGATAAGGATAAATTTAATTATTATTTAAATAAGTTTCAGCTTAATAAGGATAAAAAACTAAAAGAATTGTCTAAGGGTATGAGAATGAAATTTTCATTATGTATAGCTCTTAGCCATGGAGCAGAGTTTATAATAATGGATGAACCTACTGTGGGATTAGACCCAGTGGTTAGAGCCGAAGTTTTAGAAGAACTTCAAAGTCTAATGGAAAATGAAAATATGGGGGTATTAATATCTACTCATATAACTTCAGACCTTGAAAGAATAGCAGATTATATTACCTTTATAAAGGATGGAAGTATTGTATTCTCAAAACCAAAGGATGAAATAATGGAATCCTACAAAATTGTTAAAGGGGATTGTAATATACTTACAAAGGAAGTTGAGAAACACTTTGAAGGCATAAGTAAAAATAGATTTGGTTTCGAAGGGTTGACATCACAAGTTGATAAAGTAAGAGAAATTTTAGGAGATAATATTGTAGTAGATAGGGCTACCATAGAGGATATAATGATTTTAAAAAAGTAAATTGAATATATGTAGGTTAAATATGTTATTTACCATGGTTTATGTATAATAAATTAATTAGTTATACATAGACCATGGTATTTTTGTTATATCAAATATAATTAGGTAGAATTGAAATAATAAAATAATTTCAAGAAAAATGCATGTTAAAATTATATAGACATTCTTCGTAGTACGAAGTAAAATATTTATTGAGGTGTTGTAGAAATATTAATAGCATAAAATTTTATAGTGGTGGGGATTGATATTATGGAGAAAAGAATAGACTTAACAGAAGGGTCTATAAGTGGAAAGCTAGTTCAATTAGCTCTTCCTATTATGGCAACTTCATTTATCCAAATGGCATACAATCTAACAGACATGCTTTGGGTTGGAAGAATAGGAAGTACAGCAGTAGCAGCAGTAGGAACAGCAGGTTTTTTTAGTAACTTAGCTGCAGCTCTTACCATGATAGCTAAGGTAGGTGCAGAGGTAAAAGTATCCCAAAGCTTGGGACGTAAAGATGAAAAAGCTACAAGAAATTATATTGTTAGTGCCCTACAAATTAATATAGTATTATCTTTAATCATGGGAATAATAATACTATTATTTAGAAGTAAGTTTTTAGCCTTTTTTCAGTTAGAAAATGTGAAAGTTATATCTATGGCAGAAACTTATCTAGCTACAATAGCTATGGGGATGGTTATAACAAATTTAATACCAGTACTAACAGCAATATTTAATGGAGCAGGTAACAGTAAGACACCATTTATTATTAACACTGTTGGTTTAGTAGTTAATATAGTATTTGACCCAATTTTAATTTATGGTGTGGGACCTATTCCAAAGATGGGAGTCTTAGGAGCGGCCTTAGCAACAATAGGTTCACAAAGTATAGTTGTAACTTGTTTCTTAGTATCTATTTTAAAGAGTAAAGAAAAATATTTGAAATTTACTCTATTAAAAAAACCTGATGTTAGAGCTATAAAAACTATATGTAAACTTGGAATACCTTCTGGAGTTCAAAGCGGATTATTTACTACTTTTTCTATTTTAATAGCAAGGGTAATAGCTGGATCTGGTGAAGTTGCTATAGCAGTACAAAAAGTAGGAGTTCAAATTGAAGCAATAACTTGGATGACTGCAGGTGGATTTTCAACAGCCCTTAGTTCTTTTGTAGGACAAAATTATGGAGCTAAAAAACATGATAGAATTAAGGAAGGCTATAAAGCTACTATTTTAATAGCAGGAGTAGTTGGAATTTTAGCCACTCTAGTATTAATAATAGGAGGAAAAGGAATTTTTTCAGTATTCATAAAAGAAAAAGAAGCTATAAGGTTAGGTACAGATTATTTAAGAATCCTTGGATATTCTCAATTGTTTATGTGTATTGAAATTACAACAGTAGGAATGTTCAATGGTTTAGGACGAACATATATACCTGCAGCTGTAAGCATTATACTGACAGGACTTAGAGTTCCAGCATCTATGATATTATCATCACCAAACCTTTTAGGCATAGATGGAGTTTGGTGGAGCATTAGTATGAGTAGTGTACTTAAAGGAATAACTATTGTGATGATTCTATATTACATGACTAAAAAGAAGAATTTATTACTAGATAATACATCAGAAGAAAATATATCTGTAGAAGTGATTTAATACAAAGTAGAAGGCTGTGTCAAAATGAAATTTAGATTATTTTGACATAGCCACTTTTATTATTTTATCATTTGGAGCTTTTCTATGATTACACTATAAGAGCCATCTGGAGATGTAACTTCTACTTTTTCACCTAAATTTCTTTTGTATAACGCTTTTCCTAAAGGACACTCTATGCTAATTTTATTGTTAAGAGGATCTGCTTCAACGGTGGTTACCATGGTGAAATCTTCTTCCTCATCATCATCTAGAAATCTTAGGGTTACAATTTTTCCAATACCAACCTGATTTTCTGATGTGTCATCATTTATTATTTTTGCCGTTTTAATCATTTTTTCTAGATATCCCATACGTCTATTATTGTCAGCTCTGTTCTTTTTAGCTGCTTTATACTCAAAATTTTCACTTAAGTCTCCATGAGCTCTAGCTTCTTTTAATTCTTCATTTATCTGAAATCTAACCACATTTTTTCTATGTTCAAGTTCATCTTTTAGAATTTGAAGTGATTTTTCAGTGAGATAGTTATACATAATTTAAAACCTACCTTCTAAACTAAATTATATTTATATAACACTATTATACAGCTAAAGATATTAATACAATATACTCTTTTAAATAATATGACTTAGTTAAGGGCTCTGTTGAAAATTACAGTGATAGAACATATAAAATCTAAGAATAAATTAAGAAAAGGACTTATTTAAAATTACTTTAAAATAAGTCCTACTCGATAAATAAATTATTAATTTGAAAATAATATGTGTTAACTAATATAGTAATTCATTAACGGAACTGAGTTTGAATAAGTCGAACTAGCGGGCTTTCTGGATATAAAATATTGGAAAGTTCATTATAAAGAATAGTAATTCTAAATAATCCACTAGAGGCTGGTGTAAATTCATCAACTTGATAATATAATACTAAACCTTCAGGAGTTAAATAGAATTTTTGAGTATCTGTAACTCCGGTATATGGTGTAGTGAAATTTATATTCATTTCATTAGCTTTTTGTGTAGCTATATCACTAACAATTTCAGTATAGTTCATGCTATTATTAAATAAATTACCAAAGTCATAAACCTCTCCAGTATTAACATCCATAGTTAAAGAAGTAAATAAAGTACTGCCAGCTGGATTATCTTCAGTTTCTGTGTATAAAGACATTACTATACTTAATAGACCATCAGAATTTAGAGGAACTTCATAAGCACTTTCTACTTTTGTAAAGTTCACCTTTTCAGGAACTAAAACTTCATTAAGCCATAAAGAATTCAATGAATCAATAATTTCTTGATTCACTATACTAGTAGTATCTCCATTTTCAGCATTTTGAATAAATGGATATTCAAGTTTGAATTGTGAAGGTGATAATACTTGAGTTTCTAAGGTAGGAGTAAGATTATCTTCTGGTGGGGTATAACGTCTACCAAAGCATTCAAAGTAATCTATTCTGTTTAAGCTTATACCAAAGTAAACCCATCTCCAACCAGTCCATCTAAATCCATAGGCAGTTCGTCTATCTACATTAATAAGCCACGCCCAAAAAGAATTTCCATTACGAAGCCATATATATACAAATTGGAATCTACAAGGTCTTATAGATCCAGGGGATACAGCTTTAGTCTGTGGTCCTGAAGAAAATGATTTCTTAGGCGTCATATTTGGAGGAGGTCCTGGAGGTCCTCCTGATTGTGGACCTGAAGGTGAACCAGGTTGTGATACTGGAGGTCTTGGTGGTTGATTCCATGGTGGTGCTGATGGGCCAGGACCTCCTGGGAAAAATGGAGGTACTATCCTTTCATCAAAACACTCATTACAACTTTCTTCGTCATCTAAGTATCTATTAGTATAATAATTTTGTGAGTTTATATCATAGGGTTTCCTAATGAACATAACATGCTCCTTAATAGTATTACAATATCATAATATACAATTTAAATTGGAATGTGATTTTAAAAAAAGTTTTTTTATAAATACATAAAAAAAATTTTTCATGACATACTATTATCATACCAATAAAATCATTATTTGTTTTGTAGTAAGTTTTCATGCCTGTGAATGTTTAAGTGAATTTCATAGAAACGAGAATTTGAAGGAGGAATAGCTTATGAAGAATGTTTATCAATCTACACATATAGCTACTAGCCCCAAAACAAAGCAGCAACTAAGGAAATTTAAAGAGGAATTTTCTGAAGAGTTATCATGGGATAAAGAACGGGGTAAGTACCGGAAATAATATCATGATAGTGTAATGATTTTATTGTTATAATAAATGGTGAAAGCCTTTCTGCACAGTAGCAGAAGGGCTTTCTTTTATAAGAGTTATTGACATAAAAGTTTTTATAAGTAATTATATAAATATAATTGTATAAGTAATGGATGGAAAGGATGATTAGTAATGGTTAATATAGGAAACTCTTGGGATGAAAAGCTAAAAGGAGAATTTGATAAGCCTTATTACATAAAATTAAGACAATTTTTGATTAGTGAATATAAAACTGGAAATGTATTCCCAGATATGAATAATATTTTTAATGCCCTTAAATTTACATCTTACGAGGATGTTAAGGTGGTAATATTAGGGCAAGATCCATATCATGGAGCTGGTCAGGCACATGGATTATCTTTTTCAGTTCAACCTGGAGTTAGAATTCCACCATCTCTTTTAAATATGTATAAGGAATTAAAAAGTGATTTAGAGTGCTATATTCCTAATAATGGTTACTTAGTTCCTTGGGCAAAACAAGGAGTATTACTTTTGAATGCTGTACTTACAGTAAGAGAAGGTGAGGCCAATTCACACAAAAATAAGGGCTGGGAATGTTTTACTGATAGAATAATAACATTATTAAATGAAAGAGAGAAGCCTATAGTATTTTTATTATGGGGAAATAATGCAAAGGAAAAGATGAAGTTTATTACAAATCCTAATCACTATATTTTAACTTCAGTACATCCTAGTCCTTTATCTGCAACTAGAGGGTTTATGGGATGTAAGCATTTCTCAAAGACTAATGATATATTAAAATCTTTGGAACAAAAAGAAATTGATTGGCAAATACCTAATATTAATTCATAGCATATTTGAAATTCAAATAGAAAAAATATAACTATTTAATATTATAATTATTAAAGTTTATTTATTAGCAAATAGTTATAATGAAGATGAATTAAATATGAAAGAGGGTATATGTAATGATTGAAAAAATTAGTGTGAAAAAGGTTAGAGAAGTTGCAGAAGAACATTTCAGAAAAGGTGAGTTTTATTGTTCAGAAGCAATAGTTGCATCTATTAAAAGTAACTTTGAAGTAGACATGCCAGATGAAATGATTGCCATGGCTTCTGGATTTCCAGTAGGTATTGGAAAATCAAAATGTACATGTGGAGCTGTTACAGGAGCTGTTTTATGTCTTGGATACTTTTTTGGAAGAACTAAAGGAAGTAATCCTCAAGATCCTAAGAGTGTTAAAGCTTTACAGTTAGCCTATGAATTACAAGATAGTTTTAGACAAAAGCATAAATGTTTATGTTGCAGTGTTCAAACTAAAGGTATGGATATGGCATCTGGTGAGCATAAAGCACAATGCATAAGATTTACTGGAGAAATGGCAGAAAAGGCTGCAGAAATTATTGTAAGAGAATTAAATATTGAAAATATTGATGAATAGTTGAGGAAAATGAATATGAATTATATAAAAAAAATACCATTGCCAATGGCAGCTGTAATGCTAGCCTTAGCTTCATTAGGAAATTTATTATCATCATACAATATAGTATTTAAAAATATCCTTGGAGTGATATCTGCAATAATATTAATACTTCTTACAATAAAGATTATAACTTGCTGGAAAGCTGTAAAAGAAGAAATAAAAAATCCCGTTATTGCAGCAGTTATACCTACCTACTCCATGGGGGTTATGATTTTATCTGCATATTTAAAGGAAATATCTTTCTCATCTGGATTTATTCTATGGTGGGTGGGGGTACTAATACATATAGGCCTAATAATATTTTATACTAAAAACTTTATATTAAAATTTGATATTAAGAAGATGTTTCCAAGTACATTTATTGTTTATGTGGGAATAGGTGTAGGTGGAATAACTGCACCAGCATTTAAATTAGCTCAACTAGGACAAGCTTTTTTCTGGATTGCCTTTATTTCACTTATTATATTAATTCCTGTTTTAGGTTATAGAACCCTTATAGTAAAGGGAATACCAGAACCAGCCTTTCCAACCACAGTAATATTTGCAGCGCCAGCTGCACTTACACTTGCTGCATATTTAAATTCTTTTTCAGAAAAGAATATTAATATGGTCATGTTTTTAGCAGTATTGGTAATGGTATTATATATATGTGGAATAGTGTATCTTGTACAGGGGTTAAGACTTAAATTTTATCCCAGTTATGCTGCATTTACATTCCCTATGGTAATAAGTGCAATTGCAATGAAGGGTACTAATGGATTTTTGATGAAAGCTGGAAAAGAAATTTCTTGGCTGAAATATGTAGTTAAATTTCAAGAGGTAATTGCAACTGTTATAGTATTATATGTGCTTATAAGATTTTTAATGTTTATACTAAAAAAGGATACAGTTAAAGTAAATACTACAATATCAAGATAATTTAAATATTAATTTTAAATAAACTCTGTGGAGAAGATTTCTTCATAGAGTTTTGTTCTTTATTAATGAAAATTAATGGTGTATTTTATAAAGAATTTTATATAGAAAGTAGAAAATATATTATGTATAAAAATTGATTTAATACAATATTGTTCATAATAAACATTAAACATACAACTTATATATAAATATCGATAAAATTCTTTTTAAAATATTAAAAATTATTTAAAAATAGGTTGATTTTTGTAATCGATTAAATTAAACTAGATAATTGAGTGGAAATTTAATGTCTAAGGTTTCTAGAAGTAAATTAACTACTTTTAAAAGAAATCAATTATAGGGGGAAAAAAATGGCTAAAAAAGATGGAATACAAACTGATGCTTCACTAAAGAGAGATCTTGGACTAGCTGCAGCTACAGCTATCGTAGTTGGGAATGTAATAGGTTCAGGAATTTTTATGTCACCTGCAAGTTTCGCAAGAGTAACAAACCCAAAAGTAGCTATACTAGCATGGGTTTTAACTTCAATAGGATCATTACTTATTGCTTTAAGCTTTGCTAATTTAGGATCAAAAATGCCTAAAACTGGAGGTCCTATTGTTTATACAAGAGCTGCCTTCGGTGATTTTGCAGGTTTTCTAATTGCATGGTCCTTTTGGATAGGTGCATGGGTAGGAAATGCTGCTATAATTACAGCATTTATGAGTTATTTTACATACTTTGTTCCAGCTGCAAACAATCCACTAGCAGCATTCTTGATATCTTCTGCAGTGGTATGGATATTTACATTAATAAATATATATGGTGTAAAATATGTTGGAAAAATAGGAGTTATATCAACAGTATTAAAAATTGCAGTACTTGTAGTATTTATAGTAATTGCTGCACTAAATTTCGATCCAAGCTATATGAAGACTGTATCTAGTCCAGAAGTGAGCGGAATGGGAACATTACCATCAGCTATAGCTATAGCACTATGGGCTTTTGTAGGATTAGAAAGTGCTACAGTAGCAGGTGGAGAGATAAAAAATCCAGAGAAAAATATTAAAAAAAGTACTATATTTGGAATAGTAATAGTATCTGTTATATATATCGTAATGAGTGTTGTTTCTATGGGTGCTATGGATCAAGCAGCTCTTGCAAATTCAGATGCACCACTAGCAGATATTATAAATAAAGCTACAGGAGCTTCATGGGGGGGAACTTTCATAGCAGCTGGTGCACTAATTTCTACTTTAGGAGCAACTTCTGGATGGTTATTAACAACAGCTAGAAGTGCTGTTGGAGCAGCTGAAGATGGGTTATTCCCAGCAATATTTAAACGTATAAATCCTAAATTTAATACTCCTGTGGCATCTCTTGTTATAGGAAGTATATGCATGAATTTACTTTTAATAATGAACTATGTAGGGTCTCTTAGAAGTGCCTTTGACTTTATGATATTACTAGCTACATTATCTTTCTTACCAGCATACACATTCTCAGCAGCTGCTGAAATAGTATTACTATGTAAGAAATCAAAAGATTTTAGCTTTATAAACTTCTTAAAGAGTTCATTCTTCTCATTACTTGCATTTGCTTATTCTATATATGCTATATATGGAACAGGAGCTGATGTAGTAATGTATGGATTTATATTAATGCTTGTAGGAATACCAATATATGTTTACATGATGCTTCAGAAAAATAAAGAAGATAAGAACATAGATAAAATAAGAGAAGCTGCAGGCTTAGAGAAATAGTATAGATTTTACTAATTTACTAAGTATGCAAAATAATAACAGTCTGATTTAAAATAATTTAAATCAGACTGTTTTCTTAAATTTCTAATATAATCTTAACTACTTTAACTATTATATTTTAAGAATAGATTGATGTCTTCTTCTATCATTTTTAAAGAAGTTATCCAAAAGTCTTTAGCAGAGATATCAATATTCATTATTTTAGCTATATCGCTTAAAGAATTTTTCCCTGTTGCTGAAAGAAGGGTTTTATATTGTTCTGGGAAGGAATCGCCCCTCTTTAAGTATTCTGCATAAAGACCTTTTGCAAATAATTGACCAAAGGCATAAGGGAAGTTATAGAAATTATTTTCAGCATAATAGTAATGAGTTTTACAAGCCCACATGTATGGATGAAGGAAGTTAGAATCAAGGCCATCACCATAAGCTTCTTTTTGGGCATTAATCATTATTTCATTTAAATCTTTTACACTAAGAGATCTTTCTTTTCTTATTTTAAATAATTCACTCTCAAATAGAAACCTACTATAAATATCAACTATAACTTGAGTACAGTCACTAATTTCAGTTTCTAAGATAGAGAAAGCCTCATCTTTAGTAGCAGTTTTAATAGCTGCTTTTTTTACTATAGTCTCACAGAAGTTAGAAGCTGTTTCTGCTATTGGCATAGGATAATGTGCATTTAATATACTTTCATTGTTAAGGCAATATCCATGATACCCATGACCAAGCTCATGGGAAAGGGTAACTACATCACTAAAGGCATTACCATAGTTTAATAACACCCTACTCTCACCTACATGAGGAAGTCTAGAGCAAAATGCACCTCCTACCTTTCCTTCTTTAGGTAAAACATCTATCCATGATTTTTCCATGGCATTTTTAGCGAAATCTGCTAAGTCATCACTAAAGGTTCTAAAATTATCAATTACACACTTACATCCATCTTCATAGGTGTAAGTCATATCAGCATTACCCATAGGTGCAAATAAATCATAAAATGGTAGACCATTTTTATGGCCTAAAAGTTCGCCTTTTCTTTTGAGATACTTTCTAAATATAGGTAGATATTCTTTAATAGCATCTAGCATAGAGTCTAAAATTTTTCTATCCATCCTTGAATTAAAAAGAGTTTTATCTAGTGGAGAAGGAAAACCTCTCATATCACAAAGTGTTATAACTTCACCCTTTATTCCATTAATTGCAGCAGCCATACCATCATGAATTTTTTCATAAGCCTTAATTTCAGCATCATAAGCTTTTCTTCTAATAGTAGAGTCAGCATCATAAGCCATGTTTCTAATCATAGATAAAGGTAGTTGTTTATTTTCTCCATATAGTTCTATATCAACCATAAGACCAGAGGTTAGCACGTTTTTAAGTTTGCACCAAGCGTCTGATCCAGTATTTTTCATTTTTGCTATTATAGCTTCTTCTTTATCACTTAGCATATATTTTGCATTTTTTGCTTTTTCTTTAAGAAAAAAATTATGTTCACTAAGCAATCTAGAACCCTGAATTATTTTATCTAAATCTTTAAGATTACCAATCCATTTTGTAATTTTAGCTTCGCTTTCAGCAAGATTACTAATTTTAGAAGAAAGAATATCATCATATTTTAAAGCAGTTGAATTTTTGGTATCTACACTAAGAGTTAAGTGAACCATACTACCTAATTTTCTTGCTAGAGTTTTTAATTCTATATTCATAGATATGAAATTTTCTAACAACTTATCAGGTGAATCTGTACTATCAATAATGTTATTAGTAGTAGTTATGAAATTTTCTATAAGTTCATCTAGCTTATTCAAATCCTCTTTAAATTCATTGCATTCAAAGGAAGAATAAAGCTCTTTAAGACTCCAATTAAGTTCCAAATTTATCATCTCCTTGTATATTTTAATTATATTATAACATAAAAATACAATAT
>NZ_JPMD01000020.1 GCF_000732635.1 Clostridium sulfidigenes
AATATATATATTAAATTAATATATACTTCTAATATATAAATAAAACATCGAACAAATTTTACATTTGTTCGATGTTTTTATTATAGAAATTAGTTATCTTTTTATGTTAAAGAAAGATTTTAATCCTCTAAATTCAGCCATGTCACCAAGTTCTTCTTCGATTCTTAATAACTGGTTGTATTTAGCAACTCTCTCACTTCTTGCAGGAGCTCCAGTTTTAATTTGACCTGCATTTGTAGCTACTACTAAGTCAGCTATTGTAGTATCTTCTGTTTCTCCAGATCTGTGAGAAACTACTGCAGTATAACCAGCTCTTGCAGCCATTTCTATAGCATTTAAAGTTTCAGTTAAAGTTCCTATTTGGTTTAATTTTATAAGAATTGAGTTTGCAGTTTCTCTTTCAATTCCCATTCCAAGTCTAGAAGTATTAGTTACAAATAAGTCATCTCCAACTAATTGAATTTTTTTACCTATTTTATCAGTTAAGTACTTCCATCCTTCCCAATCTTCTTCAGCCATACCATCTTCAATAGATATTATTGGATATTTTTCACATAATTCTACATAGTAATCTGCCATCTCATGAGGAGTTAACATTCTTCCTTCTCCAGCAAGATTATATTTTCCATCTTCAAAGAATTCAGAAGATGCTGGGTCAAGTGCTATGAAAGCATCTTTTCCTGGAACATATCCAGCTTTTTCTATTGCTTCGATTATAACTTTTATTGCTTCTTCATTTGATGATAAATCTGGAGCAAATCCACCTTCATCACCTACACCTGTTCCAAGTCCTTTAGCTTTTAAGATTCCTTTTAATGCATGATAAACTTCTGCTCCCATTCTTAAAGCTTCGCTAAAAGATGTAGCTCCTGCTGGCATAACCATAAACTCTTGTAAGTCCACATTATTATCAGCATGTTTTCCACCATTTAAGATATTCATCATAGGTACTGGTAAAACTTTAGCATTAACTCCACCAATATATTGGTATAAACCAAGTCCTAAGTAATTAGCTGCAGCTTTTGCACAAGCAAGGGACACTCCTAAAGTAGCATTAGCACCTAATTTTTCTTTATTATGAGTTCCATCTAATTCTATCATAGTCTTATCTATAGCAACTTGATCGAATATATTCATTCCTATTAATTCTTCTGCTATTATGTTGTTTACATTATCAACAGCTTTTAATACACCTTTTCCATTGTATAGAGATTTATCTCCATCTCTTAATTCAACAGCTTCAAATTGACCTGTTGATGCTCCTGAAGGTACTGCCGCTACCCCTACTGTACCATCTTCTAGAACAACTTCAACCTCTACTGTTGGGAACGCTCTTGAATCTAATATTTGTCTTGCATAGACATCAATAATTTCAACATATTGTTTCATTTTTTTTCCTCCTTCATATTATGTTTATAATAAATTTAGCATGGCTAAATATTTTAACTTAACAACTTAAATTAATGATTTTCCACTCATTTCACTTGGAATATCTAATTCCATCTTTGTTAAGATAGTTGGAGCAATATCTGCAAGTATTCCTCCACCTCTAAGTGTTCCTACTTCTTTACTTACGTATGTAAATGGAACCAGATTAGTAGTATGTGCAGTCATTGGTTTGCCTGTAGAGTAATCAATCATAGACTCCGCATTACCATGGTCTGCTGTGATAAACACTGTACCATTATGGTCTAGTACTTTATTTACAACCTTGCCTAAGCAATAATCTACAACTTCAATAGCCTTTACTGCTGCTTCAATAACCCCAGTGTGTCCAACCATGTCTGGGTTAGCATAATTTAATATAATTAAATCATATTCATCTTTTTCAATACTTTTTAATACTGCATCAGTAACTTCATAGGCACTCATTTCTGGTTTTAAGTCATAGGTTGCTACTTTAGGTGATGGAATCAATACCCTATCTTCACCCTTATTAGGTTCCTCTACTCCACCATTAAAGAAGAAAGTTACATGAGCATATTTTTCTGTTTCTGCAATTCTAAGCTGCTTTAGTCCTTTGCTACTAACATATTCACCTAATGTATTCTCATAACTCTCAGGTTTATAAGCTATTTGTACATCCTCAATAGTTTTATCATATTGAGTCATACATACATAGGTTACATCTAAACTTTCTCTTTCAAAACCTTTAAAATCCTTATCTTTTAAAGCTCTAGTGATCTCTCTTGCCCTATCTGGTCTAAAGTTAAAAAATATTATGGAATCTTTATTTTTTATAGTAGCTACCGGTTTACCATCCTTCACAATTACACTCGGAATTACAAACTCATCTGTTTTATTATCATGATAAGCATCGTCTACAACTGCAAATGGGGAAGTACTAGTATTTCCTTCACCTTTTACCATTGCATTATAGGCCAATTGTACTCTTTCCCATCTATTATCTCTATCCATAGCATAATATCTACCAGAAATAGTTGCAATTTCTCCTATTCCCTCACTATCCATATGGTTTTGTAACTCTTCTATAAATATTTTTGAAGATGTTGGTGATACATCTCTTCCATCTAAAAAGCAATGAACAAAAACTTTTTTTACAGCCCTTCTCTTACAAAGAGTTATAAGAGCTTTTACATGATTTATATGAGAATGAACTCCTCCATCTGATAATAATCCTATTAAGTGAACAGCTGAATTATTTTTTAACGCCTCATCAATGGCAATATTAAAAGCTTTATTTTCAAAGAAATCGCCATCTTTAATTGATTTTGTTATTCTAGTCAATTCTTGATATATTATTCTTCCCGCACCTATATTTAAGTGTCCTACTTCTGAGTTACCCATCTGCCCCTCAGGAAGCCCTACATCTAGACCAGAAGCCGATAATGTGGTGTGAGGATATTTAGCCTTTAATCCATCGTAGTTAGGCTTATTGGCCTCTCTAACTGCATTTCCATCCACATTGTCGCTTATTCCAAAACCATCTAATATCATTAGCATTACTGGTTTTTTATTCATAATATTTGACCATCCTTTTATTAGTAATTTACAATAGCTGCAAAATCTGAAGCTTTAAGACTAGCTCCACCTATTAATCCTCCATCTATATGTTCCTTTGACATTTGCTCTTTTATAGTTGATGGCTTAACTGATCCGCCATATTGAATTCTAACTTTATCTGCAACTTCTTCTCCGTATAACTTGCATATAACTCCTCTAATAAATCCTATTGTATTATTAGCATCATCAGCAGTTGCAGTTTTTCCTGTCCCTATTGCCCAAATAGGTTCATAGGCTATAACCATATTTTCAACTTGCTCTTTTTTTATTCCTATTAAATCTTGCTTTATTTGAGCACCTAATACTTCTTCAGTTATTCCTAATTCTCTTTGCTGTAAACTTTCACCTATACATAATATAGGTGTAATCTTGTGATGAAAAGCAGTCCTTAATTTTTTATTAATAGCTTCATCAGTTTCATTAAAATACTGTCTTCTTTCACTATGTCCAATTATAACAAATTTTACTCCTAGTTCTTTAAGCATTAATGGAGAAACTTCTCCTGTAAAAGCACCTGATTCTTCAAAATGCATGTTTTGAGCCCCAACCATAATATTGCTTCCCTTACATTCTTCAACTATTGCTGGTAAACTTAAAAAAGTGGGACAAACTACTACATCACAGCTAGCATCATTTACTAAAGGCTTTAATTCCTTAACTAAATTTACTGCTTCTTCTATTGTATTATTCATCTTCCAGTTTCCTGCTATTATTGCTTTTCTCATGATTAATCCTCCTATTAATAACTTTGCAACACATCTTTAATAATGCTAAGATATTCAAGTTTTTTCCTTAAGAGACATATTACATTTTTTTCTCTAAATCAAATATAATATATTACTCTCGAAAAGGAAAGTAAATAAACAAGATTTTATCTTGTTTATTACTTTCTTTATAGATTTTACATTTATTTATCATTTAAAGCAACAATTCCTGGAAGTTCTTTTCCTTCTAAAAATTCTAAAGAAGCTCCACCACCTGTTGAAATATGTGTCATTTTATCTCCTAGACCAAATATATTAACAGCCGCAGCACTATCTCCTCCACCAATTATTGTAATTCCATCACAATTAGCCATAGCTTCTCCTACTGCTATTGTTCCCTTATTAAAGTTTTCAAATTCAAAAACTCCCATTGGACCATTCCAAATAATAGTTTTAGATTTTGCTATCACTTCTGCATATAATTCTCTTGTTTTTGGTCCTATATCTAAAGCCATATATCCATCTTGAATATTTTCATCTTCTGTTATTACTGGATTTGCATTTTTATCGAATTCTGTAGCTACTACGTGGTCTATCGGTAAATATAATTTTACTCCTTTTTCTTTAGCCTTATCCATCATCTCTAGTGCATAATCAATTTTATCTTCTTCTACCCTTGATATACCCATTTTATAATCTTTAGCTTTTAGGAAAGTATATGCCATAGCTCCTCCTATAAGAAGATTGTCTACTTTCTCTAAAAGATTATTTATTACATTAATTTTATCTGATACTTTAGAACCTCCTAAAATAGCAGTAAATGGTTTCTCAGCATTTTCTATAGCTTCTCCTAAAAACTTAAGCTCTTTCTGAATTAAATATCCGCAAACTGACTCTTCTACAAACTCAGTTACTCCTACTGTAGAACAATGAGCTCTATGTGCTGTTCCAAAAGCATCATTTACGAATAGATCACAAAGAGAAGCTAATTCCTTAGAATAATTTTCTTCATTTTTAGTTTCTTCTTTTCTAAATCTAGTATTTTGTAATAGTACTATATCTCCATCATTCATATCTGAAATAGCTGACTTTGCTTTATCTCCCACTACATTATCATCCGCTGCAAAAATTATCTTCTTATTTAATAGTTCACTTAATCTTGCTGCTACTGGTGATAGCGAAAGCTCTGGTTTCGGCTCCCCCTTTGGTTTTCCTAAATGTGAACATAATATAACCTTTGCATTATTGTTAACTAAGTACTCTATAGTAGGTATTGCTCCTAGAAGTCTATTTTCATCAGTAATTTTACCCTCTACTATAGGTACATTAAAATCACACCTTACTAAAACCTTTTTACCTTTCACATTGATGTCTTCTAATGATTTCTTGTTAAATGACATATTAAAATCTCCTTTTTTAAACTTATTGTAATAAAAATCTAGTTCAATCATAAATCATAGAACTAGATTTTTATTACATACCTATTTTAACACATTTTGAAGATTATAATCTATCTGCAACATATTTTGTTAAATCTGCTAGCCTATTTGAGTAACCCCACTCATTATCATACCAAGCTACTACTTTAACTAAATTATCTCCCATAACCATAGTTGATAATGCATCTACAATTGAAGATCTCTCATCACCTCTAAAGTCCATTGAAATTAATGGTTCCTCAGAGAATCCTAAAATCCCATTAAGTTTTCCTTCTGCCGCTTCTCTTAAAGCTCCATTAACCTCCTCTACGCTCACTGACTTACCAAGTTCACATACTAAATCAGTCATTGAAACTGTTGGTGTTGGAACCCTTACTGCCATACCATTTAATTTTCCTTTAAGCTGTGGTAAAACTAATGCAACCGCTTTTGCCGCTCCTGTAGTTGTTGGAATCATTGATTCTCCTGCAGCTCTAGCTCTTCTTAAATCTTTATGTGGAGCATCCAATATTTTTTGATCATTAGTATATGAGTGTATTGTAGTCATAAGCCCTTGTACTATACCAAACTTTTCATCTAAAACTTTTGCAAAAGGAGCTAAACAGTTAGTTGTACATGAAGCATTTGAAATAATATTATGATTTTTAGCATCATATTTATCTTCATTTACTCCTAGTACAATTGTTATATCTTCATTTTTTGCTGGTGCGGAAATTAACACTTTTTTAGCTCCAGCTTCTATATGAGTCTTTGCTTTTGTAGCATCTGTAAATAATCCTGTAGATTCTATTACAATATCTGCACCTTGAAGTCCCCATGGTATATTTTTAGGATCTCTTTCTGCAAATATTCTTATTTCCTTTTCATTAACTATAATTGAATTCTCAGTAGCTTCAACTGTTCCATTGAATTTTCCATAAAGGGTATCATACTTCAAAAGATGTGCTAGTGTCTCAGGATCTGTTAAATCATTAATTGCTACAACTTCTATGTCATTTCCATATTTATCTACCAAAACCTTAAATACATTTCTTCCAATTCTACCGAATCCATTAATTCCAACTTTAACCATTATAAAATACCTCCAACATTTAATTTAATAATTTTTATATTTAAACTTAATTGATATAAACAGATTTTTAGGAGATTTAATCCTAAAAATCCTTATCTAGAGATACATTTCCTTATATACATATTGATTCTAAAGCATAGAAGCTGAATAATCATAATATATTAATTTTAAAAACATATAAGTACTTTAATAAGTAACTCTAGGATAAAATCATTAAGTATTAACAACCAACTTTATTTAAAAATAGTTTTAAAATTTCTTTTGCCGTAGCTTCATCAGTAACTAATGTTGAATTTAATTTATCCATTTGTATAGCCATGATAGCTTCTGCCTTTTCAACGCCTGCTGCTACAGCTATTACATTAGGGATATTTTCAATTCTATCTTTAGTTATTCCAATTGAAGGCATGGAATATACAACCTCACCTTTGCTATTAAAATAATGTCCATAAGCTTCTCCTATAGCTCCTAATTCTAATATTCTTTCCTTTACGTCCTTACCTAAACTTCTCTTATCACACATATCTTTAGCCAGCCCTATACCATGGATAAGAATATTTGATTTTTCTATATGTTCAAAAGTTTCCTTAATATCTGATTCCTTAATCAACGCTTTAAAAGAATCACTACTTATGTTATCTGGAATATGTAATAATTCATAAGTAGCATCTAACTTATTTGCTAAAATCTCTACTAAGGTATTAGATTGTATTTCTGTTTCCTTTCCCATACCACCTCTTCCAGGTAAAACCTTTATATTTTTATATTTAGTCATTGGAAGGAAATTGTAAACTAACTCCTTAATTGTGCGTCCTCCTGTAAGGGATATTGTAATATCATCTTTAATAATACTTTTTAAATAATTAGCCGCCACCCTACCAAGTTCAGTATATAATGAATTATCTTCTGTTACATTTCCGTTAATAACTATTACTTCTCTAACTTTAAGAATTTTCTTCAATTCCTCTTCTAAGTGATTTAAACCACTTAATTCCTTCATAAAAGCCTTAAGTCCAATAAAAACTTCATCACCTTCTTCAGTAATGTACATACCAGAGGACTTAATATCAATTAATCCTTGAGTTTTCAATAGATTTGTTTCGCTTCTTACAACCCTTTCACTTAAATTTACTATGGTTGACAGCAACCTTCTGCCTATGGGTTCTCTATACTTTATATTTTTTAATATGGTATATCGCATATCTAAAACTTCTAGCAATTCCGGCACTACTTTCTGTTGTAATTTCAATAACTTCTCCATCTTTCACCTCATTGACAAAACATGTCCCTATGGACACAATTTGTCCCATAAACATTTTAAATCCCTGTTTATATTATATGACAATATTCATTGTTTGTGAAGTACTTATGTTAATTTTAGTTTTATATAAGTTATATTTCTACATTCATCTACAATTTATACAAAAAATTAATTCCATATAAATCATAATAATAAATTAATGTTTCATATGGAATATCAAAATCTATATTAATCTTTTTCGTTGAGATGAGGATTTTATTCCTAACTCCTCTCGATATTTGGCTATAGTACGTCTAGATATATCTATGCCTTTTTCATTAACAATTTTACATATAACTGAGTCAGATAGTGGTTTTGACTTGTCTTCAGATTCTATTATATTCTTTATCATATCTTTTACACTAACAGATGATATATCTTGACTTAAAATGTTTACACTATTAGTAAACAAATCCTTTATTCTCTTAATTTCCCCTGTATGAAGAGCTACATATTTATCTCTAATAGCTCTACCAACTGTAGATTCATGCATGTTTAAACTATTAGCTATATATTTAATAGTCATAGGTTTTATATAATTATTACCCTTATCTAGATACTCCTCTTGATTTTTAACTATTTCCTCCATGACTTTACACAAAGTATTTTTTCTATTTTGTATACTTTTAATCAAAAACATCGCACTACTTATTTTGTCTTTTACATAATCTATAGCTTCCGAATCATTACTGCTTTTAATTACATCTTTATATGTATTATTAATTATTAATTTAGGTAATAAATTATCATTCATTAAAACTACATAATCACCACTTATTTTTTTTATATAAACATCTGGAATCAAATATCCAATCTCTTCACCAGTAAAAAATCCCCTGGTAGGTTTAGGTTCCAATTTTTTTATTATATCTTCACATTCTTGAACTATTTTAGCCGCAACTCCAATTTTTTTCCCTATTAATTGATATTTTCCTTTTGATAACTCATATAAATAATTATTTATTATTTCCTCGACATAATTATTCATTATATTTTTCCTATGTAGTTGAAGTATTAAACATTCACTCAGTGACCTAGCACATATTCCAGGCGGTTCAAGTCCCTGAACTATATCTACACATCTCATAGCAGAATCTTTTGAAATACTGAGTTCTTCCATTAAATTATCTATAATCTTTTCATCTAAATATCCTCTATGATCAATATTATCTACAATATATCTACAAATACACTCATCTTGTCTATCTAAATTACTATGCATAACTTGTTCTCTTAAATAATCCTTAATAGTAGATTTGCTACTTATAAAATTGAAAGGTGATACCAAATCATCTTCTTCATGTTTGTAGTATGATCTATCATTATAATTATCCATGGCCATGTCTCTAATTAATTCTCTATACTCTCTCAACTCATTATCAACTATTTCTTCTTTAGCTGTTTCTAAATTATTTTCTACTTCCAAAACTACATTTTCTTGTAATTCCTTATCAATATGTTGTAAAAGTTCATAGGATGACATTTGTAATAACTTTATTGATTGTTGCATCTCCATTGTCATAATCAATTTTTGATCCTGTGATAGCCTTAAATCAAAGCCTAAATTCATAAATATCCCTCCTACTCATCTTACCTAATCATACCATAAAACATATGATATTTCTAACTAAATAGAGCCAAATCCATATTTCCCCGACAATAATTTATAAAAAGAGAGTTAGCCTATAACAAACTAACTCTCTAAACTATATTACAATTTAAATTAATTTAAATATTATCTACCATTCTTTTCATATGCCTCTCCTGAAGCAGCTGGAGCATTTGTTTTTCCTACAAAGCCAGCAAGTGCTAACATAGTTAATAGATATGGTATAATTGTAAATACTTCAGATGGTAGTGACCATCCAAGCCCTTGGGCAAATATCTGGAATGATTCACCAAAAGCAAATAACAGACATGCTCCAAAGGAACCAATAGGTGTCCAGTTACCAAAGATTACAGCTGCTAAAGCAATGAATCCTCTACCCGCTATCATTCCTTCTCTATATATCGGTGTAATACCAATTGATAAAGCAGCTCCACCAAGACCAGCTAACATTCCTGATAATATTACGCAAATGTATCTTACTAAGTATACATTTATTCCTAGTGTATCTGCAGCTTTTGGATGTTCTCCTACAGATCTAATTCTAAGTCCAATAGAAGTTTTATAAAGTACAAAATGAGCTACAAATACCAATACTATTGCCATTATTACAAACCAATTTAATCCAGATAAAATATCACCAATAATAGGTATATTCACAATGAATTTTGGTAAGTTGTAAGGAAGAAGGGTTACCAAGTCTGTTTGACCTCCCTTTCCATTGAATAATATATATATCAAGAAACTAGCTAGAGCTGTAGCAAACAAGTTAATAGCTGTACCAGAAATAACCTGGTCTGATTTTAAGTGGATACTAAGAACTGCATGAATTAATGCAAGTAATCCACCCGCTACTAAAGCAAACACTATTCCTACTACAGGACTACCTGTTATATATGTTCCATATACAGCAAAAAATGCTCCTATGGTCATCATACCTTCAAGACCTATATTTACTACTCCTGAACGCTCAGAAAACACTCCTCCTAAGGATGTGAAGATAAGAGGTGTAGCTATTCTTAAAGTAGCTGTTATTAATGAAATGATACTAACAACAATTATATTATCCATTCATTATCTCCCCTTTCTTTTTCTTATTTCCAAAGTAAGTCACAATGTAATCTGTTGCTACAAATATAATAATTACTGATTGAATTAAAAATACTATTTCTTTTGGTATTCCACTAATTTGAAGAGCTCTTGAACTACTATTTAAAGCCCCGAACAATATGGCTGATAAAATACATGCTACTGGATTTTTCTTAGCTAACAATGCTACTGCTATACCATCAAACCCATAGCTAGGAACTACCATAAAATCTTGAATTAAATGTTTCACACCAGCTACATGTGTAGCTCCGCCAAGTCCAGCTATAGCTCCTGATAAAACCATAGCTAAAACTGCATTCTTAGCAACATTTACTCCACCATATTCTGCACCATGAGGATTTATACCAACGGCTCTTATTTCATATCCAATGGTAGTTTTCCATAATATAAATGCCATAATAATAGCTGTTATAATACCTATAAATAAACTTATATTAGCTGAGCTTCCTTGAACAAACCTTGCAAGTTTTGCACTTTCTTGTATCATTGGAGTTGCAGCTTTTCCTGGAACTCCGAAGGCCGTTCTAAGTATAATATAGTTGGCTAAAGCGATAGAAATATAGTTCATCATAATTGTATTTATAACTTCACTAGTTCCAAATTTTGCTTTAAGAAACCCTGGTATTCCTCCCCAAATTCCTCCAGCAACTATACCACTTACAATTATTAATGGAATGTGTACTATAGGACTTAATCCTGGTATGGTTCCTACTATAGCAGCTGCTACCATACCTAGTACAAATTGACCACCTACACCAATATTAAATAGTCCACATCTAAAAGCTACAGCATTAGCTACACCAGTAAAAATTAAAGGTGTCACTTCCGCTAGTGTAGCCATGGTATTTCTTTGTGTTCCAAAACTACCAGTCCATATAGTTGAAACTAAATCAGTCAAAGCTGTAAAATACTGAGTTATTGAATACCCTTTTGCCCACATAACAAAAAATACTGATATAAATAAAGAAAGTATAACTGCTACTACAGGAAAGAGTATAGCCTTTATTGTATCCTTAACTTTACTACTCATTTTATTTCTCTTCCCCTTTCTTATCTAAGCTTCCACCAGCCATTAATATACCCAGTTTTTGCTCATCTGCATCTTTTCTGTCTAAAATATCTACTATTTCACCATCATACATAACAGCAATTCTGTCTGAAAGAGCTAAAATTTCATCTAATTCTAAAGATACTAAAAGTACCGCTTTTCCTTTATCTCTCTCATCTACAAGTCTACTATGAATATATTCAATAGCACCTACATCTATACCTCTTGTAGGCTGAGCTGCAATTAATAATGTTGGGTCTTTAGAAATTTCTCTAGCTGCAATTAACTTTTGTTGATTACCTCCAGATAAAGCAGAAGCATTTACTTCATTACTCGGTGTTCTTACATCAAATTCTTCTATAAGTGTATCACAATGTTTTTTGATAGCTTTATAGTCCATCATAATGCCTTTATTAAATTCTTTGTTTTTATGAATTCCAAGAATAGAGTTTTCAAATAATGAATATTTTAGTATAAGTCCTCTTTTATGTCTATCTTCAGGAATATGTCCAATACCCGAGTCAATAATTTCTCTAGGAGATTTTCCATATAAATCTTTTCCATTTAATAATATTTTTCCGTTATGACCTTTTCTAAGACCTGTAAGTACTTCTAGTAGTTCTGTTTGTCCATTCCCATCTACTCCTGCAACCCCTAAAATTTCGCCTCCGTTAACAGTAAAGGAAACATTTTTCACAGCCGGAATCCCTCTTTGATCATTTGCAGATAGATTTTCAACCTTAAGAACTTCTCCTGTTAATTCAGATTCTCTTTTTTCTACCACTAAATTTACCTTTCTTCCAACCATCAACTCAGCTAATTCATCAATACTAGTATCAACAGTATTAACGATACCAGTAACCTTACCTCTTCTAATTATAGTAACCCTATCACTCATACTCATAACTTCTTTCAATTTATGAGTTATAAGAATAACAGACTTTCCTTCTTTTTTCAAATTATCTAATATTTTGCCTAACTCCTCTATTTCTTGTGGAGTTAAAACCGCTGTTGGTTCATCAAGAATTAATATCTTTGCCCCTCTATAAAGAGCCTTAAGAATTTCCACCTTTTGCTGTTGCCCTACAGATATATCTTCAATCACAGCATTTGGATCTATGGAAAATCCATATTTATCTGACAATTCTTTCACATCATTATAGGCTTTTTTTCTGTCTAGGCATACCCCTTTATTGGGTTCACATCCAAGTACAATATTTTCAGCTACTGTAAAGTTGTGAACTAACATAAAGTGTTGGTGAACCATTCCTATTCCAAGCTTTATCGCTTCACTAGGGTTGTTAATTTTAACTAAATTTCCATTAACATAAATATCACCTTTTTCTTGCTGATACAAGCCATAAAGTATATTCATTAAGGTAGTTTTTCCTGCACCATTTTCACCCAACAATACGTGTGTTTCTCCTTGCAATAAATCAAAGTCCACACTGTCGTTTGCGATGGTACCAGGGAAAACTTTAGTTATACCTTTCATTTCAATTACTTTTTCCATTTCCCTTCCTCCTTATAATATTACCTACGTTTACATACTACATTAAAATGCTCAATATTAGTTAAAATACCTATATGTACTTTATAGAATCCATCTCCCATTATACCATAAAAATATTTTATTGAATATTTTTTTTTTCATACAACTTCATTCTAATAAAAACATATTAACAAAACTAATAAAAAAAAGCTAGATGTAAAATCTAGCTTTTTTCTTACGATCTTCTTGCTTATTTATAATCAATAGCTTCTTGTCTTGTAGCAGGTACTTTAATTTTACCTTCTTTAATTTTAGCTTCAAACTCTTCTGCTTTCTTAATTACATCAGCAGCAGTATTGTCTTTAGTTGTTGCAGCCATACCTACTCCACCTTCAGCAATACCTAGCTCAACATGACCTGCTTTGAATGTTCCATCTATAACTGCTTTTGTTGCATCGTAAGTGGCATTATCAACTCTCTTCATCATAGAAGAAAGAATAACATCTTTAAATTTTGGAAGAGAAACCGCTTGGTCCATATCAACACCAATAGCCCAAACTTCTTTTCCTTCTTTCTTTAATTCTTGTGCTCTTTGGAATAAACCAATACCACATCCACCAGCTGCATGATAAATTACGTCACATCCAGCTCCATATAATGATGTAGCAAGCTCCTTACCTTTATTTGTATCAGCAAAAGAATCTGCATATTTAACAGTTGTTCCTGGATTTTTACCATCTGCACTTAAAAGACCTTCAGCAGCCTTTGGGTTAACAGCTTTAACACCAGCAGCAAATCCAGCTTCAAATTTATTAATTGTATCGAAGTCTTTTCCACCTATAAATCCAATTTTGTTAGTTTTAGTAGTTAATCCAGCTATAACTCCCATTAAAAAAGAACCTTCTTCTTCTTTGAAAGTTACTGACATTACGTTATTAGCTTCAACTACAGAGTCTATAATACAAAGTTTTGAGTCTGGGTTGATTTTAGCTATATTTTTAACTGCATCTGCTAATTGGAAACCAATAGCAAGAGTTAAATCAGAACCACCATCTATTAAAGCTTGTAGGTTTGGTTCATAGTCTTCTTTCTTTTGAGCTTCAACTGAAGTGTATTTAACTCCAAACTCTTTTACTGCTTTTTTAACTCCTTCATCAGCTGATTGGTTAAATGATTTGTCATTTAATCCACCTTCATCTGTTGAAAGACCTACTGATACTTCTGATTTAGGAGTATCTTTGCCTTCACTTGCTGTGCCTTTGTCATCGTTTCCGTTACCAGCGCAACCTACAAGTAGGGATGCAGTCATAGCAACCGTTGCCATAAGAGCAACTATTTTTTTCATTTTCATCTTAAACCCTCCTGAAATAAATAAGTAATATAAATATATAAAAATTTTTATTATAGTATGTATTATAACCTAATAAAAAATTTTTATCATGTAAATAAATATATTCAGTATTATTTAATTTCATATATTTATATGCTGAATATACCATAATTATCCGTAAAAATCAAATAAAATTGACTGTAAGACTACAGTCAATTTTATTTTTATTATTTATATTTTAAGATACAAACTCTGCATTCTTTAATACCTCTTGAGCTTTCTCACCGTCTTCATCAGCTACAAGTACTATTGGCCCAGTACAACCCATTCCACTCTCTGAGTATATACCCTCTTTCCAAAGTGCTTTGCATGCATTTTCAAGCTCTAGTATATCTATACCTGCTATAGAGAAAGTTACTACCTTTTTAGGTGGCATTTTTACTTCTTCCTCTTCTTGAGGTTTGTTAGCTTTTTTTGTAGTCTTATCTATAAATTCTTTTAATCCAGCTACATTAGCTGACTTAAACTCATCCCTAGCTATATCCAAAACCTTATTTTCTGCACAGGTTGCACAGAATCTTAAAGCTTCTGCAATAAGAGGAGCTCCTGATGCTCTTGAAACTATATTAACCAATTTATCATAGTTTTCTCCAATTCCAGGACCATACCCAGCTCCTACAGTTTCATAATTTCCACCTGTAGTAAATGAAGAAAATATTTTAACTAATAGGTTTCCTGTTAATGAATCACAAACCATAACATCTGGAGTCCCTGCCAAAAGGTCATTTCCTCTCATTACAGCTCCGCCATCAGCTCTTAATGATTCAGTAAAGGATATGTCATATCCACCTTCTTGAGTTTCTCTTAGAATTCTCTCTACTTGTCTAGCGCCATCAAGATTTAGTATTCCAACTTTTGGATTTTTAATGCCACTAGCTTTAGCTACAGATATCCCAGATATAGCATTTTTAACCATACCCTCAACCCTATTTGTAGAAGTAGTTCCTGTAGTTGTAGCTATTATCATTTCTTTTCCTTTTCCAGGAGTCATAACTTTACCCACTGTAGAAACTCCTATTGGAAAATCAAAGTGTTGTGTAACACAACCATCTAATTCTCCACATTCCAACATAGATGTCATTTTTTTATGACCTTCCTCAGCTGATTCTACTTCTATTACTTGAAAATCAGCATCTACTTTAGGTCCAATTAAAACTATATCAAAATCGCCGTATTTTAGTTTTGCAAGTTCAGCAGCTTTAACCATCTCTTCGACTCCATGTTCAGAACCTAGTATAGTTAAACCTATTCTAACTTTTTTCTTGAATTGTCCGCTTTTTATTCCTGTTGCTATATCATTAAATACTTCAGCAATCATTGCTTTAGTAGCATTTTGACTCATTTCTACACCCCGTTTCTTTAATAACCTCTTATATTTAAAGAGATAAATTAGTAATTGTTAAGATTCAGTAGGAGCAATTCTCCTTCTGAGTTTTAAGGCTCTATTTATCAGAGTTCATTAAAAAGCTTGCAAAGTCCTTCATAGCATCTGCTACCATTGATTTAACTTCTTCTTTACTTACCCCTGACTCATTGTCTAGTTTTCCAGTATTCTTTTCAACTAGTATAGAAACTCCATCAAATAAGTTAGTCATTCTTCCTAAGAATAAACTTCCTTTTCCTACGATCATAAAGTTATTTAAAATGCCATCTTTAATGTGATCTATTCCATGTCCCACTATTGGCACTCCAGATGGGATATGTCCTTGAGTTGGAGCGTAACCTTGATATCCATGTTCTTTTATAAAGCCTGGTAATTCTTTTCTATCTAATTGACCCTTCTTAACAGCTAAAGCACCAATCATTTTATAGTTTTGAGTTGGAACATCTCCAGCTCCTGCAGGTTCAGTTATATCTGGAGTTTGCATTTCTGGTGCATACTTATCTACATCTGTCACTTTTAATCCAGCTGCTGTTAATGGATCAAGTACTAATGCTTCAAGCACAGCTTGTGGAGAAGCACCATGACCAATTGTATGTCTTCCAATTATGTCAGTTCTTAAAATTGGACTTACTCCATCATTTTCTGAAACAAGAATAGCAAATCCTCCTAAACAGTCTTCAAGTACTGGTAATTCTTTTTTTATGTGATCCTTACCATTCATTCCAAGCTTAGCAGTAGCTCCACCTGCAATAACTAATACATTTTTGAATATTCCACTCTTAACAAGTGATGCTGCATTTATTAATGCATGAGTAGGTCCTGCACAGAATCCTCTCATATCTGAACCAGTAGCTCCAGAAAGACCTACAACCTCACCTATTGATTTGGCAACGTTTCCGCCACCTCTTTGGTTCATATCTCCTATTGCTTCTTCTGAACATTCTATTATATAACCTATTTCTTCTACAGGAATATCTAAATTGTCAACTAGATGCATCCCAGCAAGTACTCCTGATGATTTAACTGCTAAATTTTCAAGCATATAGTGTGCTGAAAGGTTTGGATCAAACTCATGTGCTCTTCTTACACAACCAACAAGTTTCCCATCTACATATAATCCTTCTGCTCCAGCATTATTAACTAACTCTTCAATTTTAGCCATTTCATCCCCAATAATTTTTCCTGCTTTTTCTTTTAGTAATGGATGTTTAGCTAATTTTTCTTTTATAGATTCAACAAAAGATTCTTCTAATAAAACTAAGTCAAATACATCAGATATCTTCATTAATCCATAGAATTCATCTTGTGGCATTATTTCGCCGTATTTACCAAATCTATTAGCATTTTCTACATTCTTTCCAACCCATGGTCTTGGCATTTCGCCTAACTCTTCTGGTGTAATGTTTCCTATATAAGTTTGATTTGGTGCATAAGCTACAACATCCTCAAAACTTCTTAAATTACTTTTTATAGCCTTTAAATATTCTGAATCTGGATTTGTTTGTTTTTCTAATGTTTGTGTAGTTCCATTATGTATTACCATATCTGGAGTATTCACTAAAATATAAGATGCTTTCTTTATAACTGGAAAATTCATTTTTAATTCAACCTCCCTTAATAATGTGCCTTTATAATAATTTATTTTGTAATTTGCACAATCTATAATAAATAGGTAAAAACTATTCATTGTACATTGTGCAAACTAGACATCTTCTTATTAATATATTTAGTAATTAGGGGTAATCCCCTAATTACTAAATCATTAATTTTAATTATTCAAATATTTTTTGTCCATCAACTTCTGTTTCAAGAGCTTTTAAAGCCTTTTCAACTAGTTTTCTTCTTAATGTATATTCATCCTCTTTTGTTAAGTTTGGATTTCCAAGTGGATGAGGAATAGCTACTGTAGGAATTATTCTGTTAGCTCCAACAGTTAAAGATACTGGAGTAATAGTACACATGTGAACTACTGGAAGTCCAGCTCTTTCTATTTCTTTAACAAGCGTTGCACCGCAACGTGTACAAGTTCCTCACGTAGAAGTTAATACAACTGCATCTACGCCGTCAGCTATTAATTCTTTAGCTGCAAACTCACCATATTTTTTAGAAGATGCAACAGCTGTACCATTTCCAACTGTAGAATAGAAGTATCTGTGTAATGCTCCTATTTTCCCTTCTTTTTCAAGATCTCTTAGAACATCTACTGGGATAACTCTATCTGGATCTTCATTAGCATACACTGGATCATGACCACCGTGTGCTGTTTCAAAAGTTTCTCCAGTTAAATCATTAATTCCTTCTATATCATATTTACCAATTTTAGAAGCTGAAGATGACTCTATGTGATCTGGGTTTCCTTTTGGAACTATACCACCAGATGTAACTATAGCAATTTTAGCTTTAGTTATATCTTTTATTGCTGGCATTGGATCAACTCTATCAAAGTCAGGCATTTTAAATTCTGTAACGAATTCTTCACCTTTCAATTTTTTAACAAGCATATCAACTGCTCTCTTAGATCCTCTTTCAGTTGCAAAATAGTTCTTTCTTATGCCTCTTTCAATGTAATTCTCTTCTACTGGAGAACCTATTTCTTCTCCCTTAGCTAATTTAATAGCTAATTTAGCCATTTTAGGTAATGCATCTCTCATACCTACAGCACTATTTCTTGTAGAGATAAGGTATAAATCTTTTTTATACATGTCTGCACCTGGATTTTCAATGTACATTCCAGATAATACAGGTATATTCAACTCTTCTTTAACTGCCTTACATACATCTCCACATGCAACACCATATCTTCCAGCGTTAAATGCAGGTCCAGCTATAAATAAATCTGGATTATATTTTTTTACCATTTCGATAATTTCAGCTTGTGCTTCTTTTGTATTCTCAGCATAATAAGAATCTCCACAAATAACTGTAGCAACTATCTCAACGTCTTCTTTCTTTAATAACCCATTTAATCCAAGTCCAGGTCCTACAAACCCTTCACGAACCTCAGGTTTAATATCAGCTTTTTCTTCTCCGCCTATTCCTGCGTAGAATTGGTTTATATAATGAACAACTTTTAACATAGGTTTTCCCCCTTTCATGGGACTTGCCCTCTAGAAATTCTATTTCT
Source organism: Clostridium sulfidigenes (assembly GCF_000732635.1). GTDB lineage: Bacteria > Bacillota > Clostridia > Clostridiales > Clostridiaceae > Clostridium_J > Clostridium_J sulfidigenes. The sequence continues at coordinate 18,694 of NZ_JPMD01000020.1, forward strand.
TAGGTCAATTAATTTAACATTTTCTATTAAAATTATTTATTAAAGATATTTACAGAATTGGTCTCTTACATTTTTAACTTCTTCTATAATAGCATCAACATCAAGAACCATTTCCATCATTCCGCATTGTTCGTCATAAATAGCTTCATCACACTCTGCTTTTATTTCTGGCTCTACAACGTGGAAAACAGATAATCCAAGATCAACTCCTGCTAAAGGCCCTGCAAATGTTGGGTCTCCAGCAGCAACTGTTTCAGCAGATAATCCAGATGCTTCTGCTTCTGCTCCTCCGATTACTACCACCATGTTTTCTGCACCATATTTTTCAGTTAAATCTTTAACTCTTTGTTGGATCTCCAGATCCATTGCACCTGCAGCTGTTCAGACAAAGCACTCTGTTGATGCAAAAACAACTTCTGCTCCTGCTGATTTAACACAAGCCTCTATAGCTGGTCCTGGTATTCCGTCTCTATCTCCTATACAGATAGCTTTTTTTCCTTGTAACATAGTATCTATCTCCTTTTCAATGTACTCATAATCATTAAACTAAACTTTTTAGTTATATTTTAAAATTAATATCCTTTTGCTGTTAAATAGTTAAATCCTACTTCGCTAGTTGCTCCAGTAATAACTTGGATTTCAGCTTCAATTGATCCATCTTCTCTTAAGCTTCCCATGTGTCCACCAGCAATAGTATTTGCAGCATCTACATGACCAATTACTCTTTTCATAGGTGGTAAAATAACAACTTCGTTAGCATTACCTCCAGTTACTACAGCATCACCCTTTGGAGTTGAGTCTGCTAATGATTGAGACATACCATCTTGACCAGCATACTCATCTGTAACTAGAACAGTTTTAACGCCTTTAGCTGTAACCTTATTACAGTTCATAACTAAGTCCGCATCTGGGTTTCCAAATCCTTCTTCAGAAATTATAGCAGCATCTGCTCCTAAGAATTCTACTAACTTAGCAACCATATTTGATGATCTCTCTTTATCAGCTAGATATACGTTTTCATTTGTTATAACGCAACCTAAGAAGTTAAAGTCCTTGCCATGTCTCTCATATAAATCTTCTATTATTGGATGATTCATATGAACATAAGAAGGGTTCTTATCACAAGCAGATACACAGTTTCCACTTACGATAGCTCCGTCAAATACTTCTGTTGGATAAATAAATGTAGGAATTATTTTCTTAGCATCTACACCATATACATAAGTATCATGTAATAATCCTTGTGTTTGAAGCATATATACATATACTACCTTAGGTAACTCTGGATATTGTTGAACTTGTTGTAGAAGTGGTAATGTCTCATAAGATTTCACTTCATCAGGTTCCACATTCTTACCTGCTTTTCCAAGGTATGTAGCTGCTTTAAATCCTATAGTTCTTACTGCTTCTTCATGATCGTGTTGTAAAATTCCTTCTTTTGGTTCACATATAATCACAAGGTTATTTGTTTTTGAGAACGGTGTATATTTAGCACCTTCTCCACTCATATCAACTATACCTTCTTGGAACCCAACTATTTTACCAGTAGTTACAACTGCAGCTCCTTTTAAAACATGTGTTCTTCCAGAACCTACTGTATCTACCTTACTAATGAAACCTGGAAATATTCCACCATTTCCTTCTACTTTAACTCTTGGTTCAACTACGTCTTTTACAGGTATTATTCTAACTTCCTCACCTGGTCTTGCAATATCAAAATCGATACTTGCAATTCTTTCGTCACCAGATACCTCGTTTAATAACTCCTCTTTGTTTACATAAAGAACTCCGTTCTCAACTTTTGTTTCTGGTCCAAATTGAAGATCCTTAATAAATATCTTTCCAATCTCTAGACGCAAAACCTTCACCTCCTAAAAATATATAGGTCACTTTTTATTTATTAGAAGATGGGAGGTAATCCTCCTCATCTAATAACCTTTTAAACCTTGAAAATTGAAATTATAATGTTTCGTAGTATTCTTTAATAAATCCTTCGATATCATCTAGTGTAGCAATTTTATCTGGAGTTATTGTAGCTACACAAGCTCCACCATTGTAAATTTTCATAGTTGGAAGTCCTAGAACTTTTTGTCCTATAGCAACTCTTCTTGCTCCACCTATGTTTAAGCTAGCAAATTTTATTTTATCTTCATACTTAGGTTCTAAATCGTGAACACCTGGCATTAAAGCTATACATATTTCACATTTATCTCCCCAAAAATCTACGAAAACTGGTTTATCACTGTTTAAAACTTCTGACTCAAAATTATCTTTGTTTAATTCTATCATTGTATTTTACCTACCTTTCAGATTATAAATATTTATTAATATATAATTTACCTAAAGTAAATAAATTATATTCTAATGTGAATTTTCTATATAATGCTCTGCATTAGTAGCCGCAATAGCCCCATCTGCTGCCGCTGTAATAACTTGTCTTAATGATTTTTCTCTAACATCTCCAGCTGCAAATACTCCTGGTATGTTAGTTCTCATTTCTTCATCAGTTATTATATCTCCTCTTTCAGTCATGTTTACTTTGCCTTTAAACAGTTCTGATATTGGTAAATATCCAACAAATACAAAGCAACCATTAACTTCTAAAGTGCTAACTTCACCAGTTTTTCTATTTTTTATAGTTAAGCTTTCTAGAATTTCATCTCCGTTAGCTTCTTCTACAACAGAGTCCCAAATAAATTTGATTTTAGGATTTGCAAAAGCTTTTTCTTGTAGTGATTTAGCTGCTCTTAATGAATCTCTTCTATGAATTACGGTAACAGTTTCACCAAATTTAGCAAGATATATAGCTTCAGTAATAGCTGAGTCACCGCCGCCAATTACAGCAATATCAAGTTCAGTAAAGAAATCTGCATCACATGTAGCACAATAAGAAACTCCTCTACCTCTTAACTCTATCTCATTTTTAAATCCACCAAGTCTTGGAGTTGCTCCAGTTGCAATTATTATTGTTTTAGCTTGATATTCACTTTTTCTACATTTAATAACTTTAATATCACCTTCTAAAACAGTTTCAACTACTTCGTCTTTAACAAACTCAGTACCAAAATCTTCTGCTTGTTGTCTCATTCTTTGACTTAATGTTGTTCCAGTACATTCTTCAATTGAACCTGGATAATTCTCTAATTCGTCAGTTGTTGTTGCCTGACCACCATATTTTGCTCTCTCAATGATTAACGTTTTCATTCGTGATCTTGAAGCATATAGTCCTGCTGATAATCCTGCAGGTCCTCCTCCAATTATTATAGTGTCATAAATTTGTGACATATCAATATACCTCCCTTAGTTAATAGCATGATCTATTAAGTCTGAATCTATTACTTGAAAATCTGTTAATATTTTTTCACTCCATTTTGGAGTGTTAAAATCTCTTAAAAATTTTTCTGTTGTACCTATAGCATTTTCTATAATTTCTAAAGACTGCAAATCAACTCCATTGACAACCTCCGTTGAAACACAAACAGTTCTGTAAGGAGTTTCATTCGGCTTTACACTTCCCATCAATGGATGAGTAAGTATTCTATTGCCTTTATGAATATAATTTCTTACTTTTTTTAGTATATCCAACTGGGGCACATCTATAAACTCAACTTTAAACTTTTCTTCAAATTTTTCTTTTGACATAGGATTGTTAGTTACAATAAATAATGGTTCTATCATTTAAATTCCTCCTATTAGGTGCATATAGGTGCATATAAAAAAGCATAGCGCAAAATATTAATATATTTTGCCCTATGCCTCTGTATTTTAACCTGAGAGTTTTGCTCCTTCGGTGCATATACGCTTTCCAGAGTTTTGTCCATTTTCGGTCCTTTTGCCTGAGAGTTTCATATTTATTTGGCAAAATAAATACTTGCTTCTTCGGCTACCTAATTTAATAGATTCTCTCCCGAAAATATCATCCAAATTATTATTTTCTTTACTTTCTATCTTTAATATCAGTATATAATATATTTGTCTAATATTCTACATATTTTTATTGTTTTATTATTTGATTTTTCTATAGTTTCTATAAAGTTTTTTTTAATAAAAATATTCTGTCAATTATATATATCATTATATCCTTCATATATATCCTTTATTAATATGGAGAAATTCGTTGCATACCAACCTCTAGAGCATACTCATATACCTATTTTTTCATTTTCAGAAATAATTTTAAAATGAATTTACTTATGATATATTCAAATACCTATACTTATAAACGTAAAAACATATTGATATTTTTTTAACTTTTTAAATATGGTTATTATTTTTTCTATAAATCAATTTCTGTACTTTATTGTTATTAAAAACTCTTTGAACAGCCCAATGTATAATAAATTTATTTGTATATTATAATTTAAATTATAAATTTTTATTCTGTTTATAATAATATGAAAGGACATGACCTTAAATCATATCCTTTTTAATATACTACTTCATATTTTTAAATCCTATTTGTCTCAATCCCTCATAAGCAATTATAGCAACCGTATTGGAAAGGTTAAGAGATCTAGTTGTAGTATCTACCATAGGCACCTTTATAAGATTATCTTTATTTTCTTCTCTTATATAATCAGGTAATCCTTTAGATTCTCTACCAAATACTAAAAAATCACCTTCTTTAAAATTGGGTTCATTATAATATTTAGTTCCTTTAGTAGTACAAAAATAAAATGTTCCATTCTTATATTTTTCCCTTAAAGCTTCATAACTTTCATGAATTTCTAACTCTAACTGTGGCCAATAGTCAAGTCCAGCCCTTCTTACTGCTTTTTCATCTAAGCTAAATCCTAAAGGTTTTATTAAATGCAGCTTACAATTAGTAAGTACACAAGTTCTCCCTATATTCCCAGTATTTTGAGGAATCTCTGGTTGAAATAATACTATGTTTAAGTTCACTATTACGTCCTCCTAAAAATAAGCCTATTCAGGCTTGATAAAGATATAATACTTCATTTCTATTTCTATGTAAAGTTTATAACTTTAAAAACTTTTTTAACATTCTATTTTAATATAAACTCTTCAATGACATGAGCAACTCCATCATCTTCATTACTAAGAGTCACATAATCTGCTTGTTTTTTTACAAATTCTTCAGCATTTCCCATAGCTACACCTATCCCAGCAAACTTGATCATAGAAATGTCGTTTTCGTTATCTCCCATACAAATTACTTCCTCTCTATGAATTCCATAATACTGACATATTTTCTTTACTGCTTCTCCCTTGGATGTCCCCTTTTTCATAATCTCAAAGCTACTCTCCATAGAACTTACTACTTCAAAGCTTTTTAGATTTAAAAATTCTTCCTTTGCTGCTATAACTCTCTCTTTATCCTCATGTACTACCATAACCTTAATTAAATTTCCACTTTCTTCAAATAATTTTTCCCATTCATTTATAATTCTTATGGCTACCTGTCTATTTTTAGGTAAGGTTGCATTTGCTTTACTATATATTAATGCCGAATGCTTTATCTCTTCTGTATATATTGTGTCAGCACTATAAAATTGAGGCATAATATCATACTTTTTTAATAATTTTAAAATGACTCTACACTCTTCCTTATTTAGATACTCTTCATATATAGCTTTATCTAAATCTTTTTCTCTAATATAAGCTCCATTTGAAGCTATAATAGGGGTTTTTACCCCTATTATATCCCCATAATAATTGGCTGATACAAATATTCTTCCTGTTGCAACTACAAATTTAACCCCTTTATTATGAGCTTCATTGATTGCATTTAAATTTCTTTCAGATATTTTCTTTTTACTATTTAATAATGTGCCATCCATATCAACACAAATTAATTTATATTTCATTAGTCCCTCCATAGATTAAATACAAAATACTTATTAATAATGTATTTATACCATTTTTCTCTTTCCTTAATATAATTCTCAATATACATGAAATATTCTTTTTTTTCAAAGGTACTTGATAATATTTCTCCATAAAACTCATCATAGACCAAATTTACAATATCTCTTAATCTATTTTGTAGATCTCTATCCCTTATAGAATCTACAAATTCTAGATCTCCACTACTTTTACTTTTTACTATGCCTTGAGTTTTTAGTCTTTTTAAATAATAATTATATAAAGGTATCATGCTTTTATTATTAACAATTCTCATCTTATTAATCTCATACAGTCCAGCAAATATAGCTATCATTACAGCTAATGCTCCTGTAGTTACATATATTCCTATATATCTATTAAATTTATCATCTTCTCCTATTTCACTTTCCTCTTCATTAAATCCTGGCTTATTTTTATTAATTTTATTATTGGATTCATTATTGGGATTACTTTCTGTTGCTGTATTTTCTAATTCAATTTCTTCTTGAGCTTCTTCATGTTCAGTAGGAGTTGGTGCTGAGTCTACTATGGCCCATTGATTCCTATAAGGGTTTATAAGTATTTCCGCCCATGCATGAGCGTCAGCATTAGTTACCTTATAGCTACCATCTTCTCCTTTATCATCTGACATCTTAAATCCTTCTACATATCTAGCTGGAACACCTGCAATTCTACACATCATTACTGTTGCAGACGCAAAATAAGTACAATATCCTTTCTTATCTAACAGTATAAAATTGCTTACAAAATCGTTATATTCATCATTATCTCCAACATTAGTAACATACTTATAATTTTTCATCAAATAACTTCTTATAGCTAAGGCTTTTTCGTGAGTGGTTAGTTCCTCCACAGTCTTTTCTTTTGCTTGTGCTTCACCAATTAATATATCATCAACTATTTTATATACTTCATCATTAATCGGAGCATCAAGCTGAAGATAATTCATGTAATGTAGCATAAAGTTATTTAAAAAGGAACTTTCTTTGTTTACATACTCCATACCTTTAGATGTATCTATTGATGACATTAAATTTTCTCTATAAGAATAATCATCAACTCCAAACTCCCTTTGAGGCATTATATAATTTTCATTCAATGGAGTTTTTTTATACATAGAATTTTGAATTCCTTCAAGATAATTATCAAAATCACCATAAGATATATAACTAACCTTGTAAGGTTCCTTTATCTCTACATCACTCATAAATATCGGAATTAAATCTACAAACAGATCCTTACTATCATTAATAATATTATTACTATTGTTAGGAGTAAAATAAGAAGTAGTTTTAAAGTTTTTTCCTGGAATTATAGTTAATATTTTTTCTTCAGTCTGAAAACTTTCATCTTTTGTTGGTTGCATAAGTTTATGCATGGGCATATTGGAAGCTTCACTAATCTCAACCTTTCTCATTACTTTATCTTCAGATTTTATCCATGATCTTCCTGTATAATAATCCATAGCCTTTCCTCTTAAATAAAAAGGCTTATCTGATATTACTTTAAACACCTCTCTACGATTTAATGCTATTGATCCTCCTAAAATTGTAGATGAATCACTATATCCACTTTGCTTCATTGAAAAGCTTCCCTTCAAAGCTTCTAAAGAAGGATTTTTTTCCTTTTCTTTTTTTCTTGCAAATTCATTTCTAAAAAAAGTAGTAAAATTGTCTACAGTTTTCCCTTTGTATTCTTGAGGTAGTATCAATACTAATCCAGGAATTAGTAAAGCAAGTATTAGTATTAACGTAATCATATATGTTATATTAATATCTATTTTAACTTCTCTTCCTCTATATTCTCTGCATTTTTTAATATATTCTCCTGTTCCTAATGTTATAATAACAGCTGCTAAAAAATAAGGAATGTTAGGAATAACATTTTTATAGAATATTTGATACCAGAAAATCACAAAAACACCTATTGAAAAAAACAAAGGAGTATATATGAATTTCTGAGTTATAGATATAAGCACAGCTATAAGTAAAGGAATTCCTATTGAAAATATATGAATAAACTCCTCAAAGTTAATATTTTTGGCCTTAAGGGCTGCATTATTTATATTTTTTAAATTAAGTGATATTACTTCAATTTCCTTCAATACAAATATTCCAGAAGTTATATAGATAATTATCCCTAATAAAATAAAAACAATAATAAAAAAGATTATTTTTTTTCTTATACTATTAAGTACTTTAGAAAAAAACAGATAAATTAGTATACCCATGGCAAATAGTAGAATTAAAAATACAAAATTTAGTTCCTCTATCTTAAAACAATCTACTATAAGCTTTATTACTATTGTAAAATTTATAATAACTAAAAAAGATTTTAATATTTTTTCTTCAATCACTCTCATGGCATCACCTTATTTCTTCTATGCTATAACAATTTATACCTTTATTTAACATATGTGAAATAGCATCATCACTAACCTTCGGTATTTTATCTAAATAAAATAATGTAACCTCATATCCCTCTGTAGATAAATTTATAAAGTAATCTATATTTTCTTTGCTCATATCATAGGTTACTATGACAACAGCGCTTTTCTTATTCACATTATACATAAACTTCTTCATAAAAAGAGGCAACTTACCTCTTCCCTCACTGTACTTACTTACCATATGAGTTTTTAACCCTTCTAAATGCTCCTTATTGCTAATATTAAAAACTTCAGTATTTTCTCCTATAATTATAGCTTGTGAATTAGCACTTTTCTCCTGCATATATTTTATTAGAGATAAGAAAAACTCTACAAGTTCTTCCTCTCTTACTCCATCTTTATCCATACTATAAGGATCTTTTCTTAAGTCTAAAAACACATGTATACGAGGACTTTCACTACTTTCATATTCCTTTATGAATAATTTTCCATGTTTTGCAGTAACCTTCCAATTTACCCTTCTATAACTATCTCCAATTCTATATTCTCTAATATTTTTGATAGTCTCTAAGCTTTCCGGTCCTTTATTTAGCTCCTGCATTATTGTTTTAGTATTAAACTCTCTTAAATTAGCTCCTTTAATTTTAATGCTCTTCAAAGGGTATATGCTAGGATATACCTTTATAGTTTCTTTATGGCTATAGGAACTTTTCCAAGTAAAAACTCCAAATATATCACTAACTATACTCGTTGTGCTACCTAACCTATAGTCACCTCTAATTGGTATTTTTATATCTTTCTTTATGAATTTATTACCATTTATTTTTATAGAAATAATATCTCCTCTATATTTATTCATAATTCTTTTTAAAAGGGAATTTTCAATTTCCATATATGGTATTGGAAATATTGAATCATTGTATACCTTTATAATTATATTATTATTTTCACCAGCAATTATTTCCTTTTTATCATTAACTACATCAATATTTAAATTTTTACTTACAAAATAAATATATATACTTGTAATAATTAACACTAAGAGAAGGCAATAAAAAATAGAATAGGGTAAATTCCCGCCTGAAAACAGAGCAAATATATAAGACAGAATAGTTAATATAAAATAGGACTTTTTAATCTTCAACATATACTCTCACCTTTGGAGCTATTACCACATTTAAAATTTCTTCTAAAACATTTTCAGCCTTTATTCCCCTTGCAATAGAGCCATTGGTTAATATTATCCTATGAGAAAGAACTAACTTAACATTTTCTTTAACATCTTCTGGTATTACATAATTTCTATTCTTTATTAAGGCTGTAGCCTGTGCAACCCTAAGTAATGCTAATGAAGCTCTTGTACTTCCACCTAATACTATCTCTTTATGGTTTCTTGTGGCATCAATAATATTTACTATATACTTGTTAATCTCATCATTAACCTTTATCTCCTTAACCTGTTTTTGAATATTTATTATATCTTCTTTTGAAGCCACTGGCATTAATTTATCTAATGGATTTTCTTGTCTATACAAATTTAAAATATAAGCTTCATCCATTTTGCTTGGATAACCAAGATGTACTTTTATCATAAATCTATCCAATTGAGCCTCAGGTAGAGAAAAAGTTCCCTCATATTCGATAGGATTTTCTGTAGCCATTATAAAAAACGGCTTCTCTACCTCATAGGTTATGCCTCCTTCTGAAACTTGCATTTCTTCCATGACTTCTAATAGTGCAGACTGTGTTTTTGGTGATGTTCTATTAATCTCATCTGCTAACACTATATTTGAAAATATAGGTCCCTTATTAAAAGTAAACTTCCCTGTACCAGCATTGTAAATTGAGATACCAGTAATATCTGATGGAAGTAAGTCAGGTGTAAATTGAATTCTACTATATGTTAAGCTCAAACTTTCTTTTATGGCTTTTATCAAAGTTGTCTTTCCAACTCCTGGTACATCTTCTATTAAAATATGACCTCCTGAAATCATACCTTTCATGATATCATAAATCTCCTTTTGTTTTCCAACTATAACTTTTTCTATATTAGTAACAATATTTTCAATAAGTTCTACATTGTTTTTCATTTTAATCCTCCCAATTTTGTCCCTTATTTTATTCTTACTATTTCGGTAACATGACCAAAAAAACCTTTTAATTTTTTGAATTTTTTAAAAATTTTACCCAGATATAGACATTCTATGCCTATATCTGGGTAATAATTTTAATCTTTTCCTATTCTAACAACAGTATTTTTACTAGCATATATACTTTCACCAACTAAAATCTTTTCTACTATTTTACCATTTTCATATCTAATTCTATAGGTATTTACTATATATCCATTTACACCATTTTTTTCTATCACCATTTTGCCCTCTTCTAAACTATAATCATAAATAATTTCTTTTTTAGGCTTTATTTCCTTTTCAATTTCACTTCTTATTTCATAATGGGGGTCCCGTTCTTCTTCATTAGAAAATATATTAAAAGTTATTTCTTTGTTTTTGACAATAACTTCAAGCAAAATAGGATAGCTATAATTATTTTTAAACTTAAAATCTGAAGCTCCATAAGCTATCATGGCATCTTGTCCCATGGGCACATATGATATTATCTTACTATGATTTTTTCTTTCCGTTATATATAAATTGCTTTTTAGTACGGCATTATATAAAGTTGAAGAAACTTGACATACCCCTCCTCCAATTTCATCTATAAAAGCTCCGTTTTTAATTACCTTTGCATATTCAAAACCTTTTCCCGGGGTGGTTGCTCCTACAACTTTATTGAAACTAAATTCATCTCCTGGCATAATTATGGTATTATCTATATACTTAGCTGCCATTTCAATATTCCTACACCTTCCAAAACTAGAATTTATAAAACTAGTTGTATAGGATGCTATCTTAGTATTTATACTTTTTAAGTCATCTTCCATAATCTTAGGAAACACCTTATTAAAATCCGCATTTACAATAATATCACCATCATCCACACTATTATCTATAGCTTCTATAATACTTTTATTTAATGCATCTCCATTTATCTTTCTACCTATTTCATGAGGAGTTATAAGAAATCCACTCCAATCATGGTCTACTGTTGCATTTACTGGTGACTTATTTTGTTCTTTTTCTATAACCTTTAAAAACTTGTTAAAACTATCAGCCTTTAGACTTGTTTCCGTATAAAACTCCCTGTCTATACCTTTCTTAATATTTTTGTATTTACCTATAAAACCACCTTCCTTTCCCCAAAGTAATGCCATATCAACAACCTCTTTTACATTATCACTAACACCTAGTTCACTAAAAGATATTTCATAACTCTTTTCATCAATTTGAACTTTTACATTTCTATTTACATTTATATCTGTTATATCTTTATCTACTTTAAAAATAGCTTCTTCTTTACTTAAAAGTGAAACATCTATTTTATTAATACTAATTCCTTTATATATTAGATTTTCATGATTTCTAATAATAGTTTGTACCTTTATTAATATGAAAGAACTAACAATAAACAACATTGTTAGTAATAGGAAAGTTATTCTCATAAACTTTTTTTTCAAACCATTCACCTCCATATATAAAATATATGAGTCTAAGTAAGTCATTATAATATGTAGTTATAAATTTTCAAAAATAGGCACTTAGATTAAATCCTTAATCCAAGTGCCTATTAAAATTATTTAAGATATATTATATTGTACTATGACATTCTTTTTATTCTTCGCTTCCAGCTTGGAGATAAAATTTCATCTATAATATCTCCCATCACCGCAATCCCACATAGCCTATCTTCTTCATCCACAACAGGTACAGAGTATAAGTCATACTTTACAGCTATAGCTATAGCAACATCGATTTCATCTGTGTCCACCACTTTAAATGGTTGTGTATTCATCATTGACTTTAGTTTAGCATCTGAATCAGATATCACTAAATCAATTAGAGGAACAGCTCCTTGTAGCCTTTCTTCTTTGTCAACAATATATATATAATGAGCTATTTCTTCATCTGGTCTAAGCTCTTTTAGTATATTAATGGTTTCTTTTACAGTTATATCTATATTAAAGGATATAAAATCAGTATTCATTATATTACCAACTACTTCATCCTCATATTTCATAAGATCTCTAATTTCATTTTCATCATCATCATCTAAATTCACTAATACACGATTGGTAGTTTCTTCATCCATATCATCTAGCATATTAGCAATTTCATCATTGGGCATAATATCCAATATTTTCCTTGCCTTATCTTCACTCAAATTTTTTAAAATATCCTTTACCATATCATGGTCAACTTCTTCTAATGTATCTGAAGCTAAATCTATATCTAGTCCATCTATTACTTTAACTCTGTCTTCTAATGATAAATCTTCAAGAATTTTAGCAATATCTGCTGGATGTAACTTACTTAACTTATTGTATGGAGTTGTTAGCTTTAAAGAAGAATCTACCATCTCTAAAGATTGAACACTCTCCCAACTTATTAGATTTTCTTTTGGCTCTTTATTAAATAGGGCATATACATGCTTTATTGGATTCTCAATTTTCATTTTTCTAGCAATTGCTAAAGTACCCGACTCTACTCCAACCACAGTTAAATAGCCATTTCTTTTAACCATTTTCAAATCAACAACTCTAACTATTTTTTTACCATTTACATCTACTATATCTTTATCTAATAAATGTTGAGATAAAAGATATGAATATTTCCTTGGAATTATATCTTTAACTTGTACAACCTTTATAATGAATTTACCATTTTCTTTATACACATCAATATTTCTAAATTCAAAGTTTTCAATTTCTCTTCCATTTTTAATCTTGTATCCAATAGCCCTTGGATATCCATAATCTGTAGTTACATAAATATCTTCTAACTTTCCTATACAATAATTTAATTCATCATAAACCCATCTGTTTAAAATACTACTTAGATAAAATTCTGATAGTCTATCCATGTTATTCCTCCTTCAATAGAGGAATATGTATATAAGTGTCTATAACTTAATAAACAGTACTCCTCTATTTCTATTCGATTTATAAATGTCATCACAGTCCTTACACAACAAAGGCCCACCGTCCATTAATTTCTCACCACCTAATTAAATATATTTATATTACTTATTATAGTCTACATCTTTAATTTTGTAACTATATTATTCAAATTTGGTTGAATTTCTTCATATTTATTTAATATCATGACTTTTCTCTATTTTTATTCAATTTACTATCTTATTCTAAGTTAATCTAACTTTTATATAAAATTTTCCTATGATAGTCCTATTCATATTTGTCTCTTATTATGATAATATAGTTTAATGTACAAATTAGTGCGAGAAAGGAGGTATCTTATTATAAACTTGCTGATATTATTGAAATTAATATTGTCATTAGTATTCTCTTTAAGAATTTAATTACTCGAAGTAAGCTTATATAAGAAAACCTATGAAAAGTAATACACAATTTTTACCTATTTCTAGAGAAGATATGAAAAAAAATCATATTTCTCAACTTGATTTTATAATAATTACTGGAGATGCATATATAGATCATCCATCCTTCGGAACTGCTATAATTGGAAGACTTTTGGAAAGTGAAGGTTTTTCTGTGGGAATTATAGCTCAACCTAGTTGGGACTCTTGTGACGACTTTAAAAAACTTGGTGAACCTAAATATGGATTTCTTATAAACTCCGGAAATATAGATTCTATGGTAAACCACTATACTGTTGCTAAAAAGAAAAGACATGATGATCTTTATTCTCCTGGTGGTAAGGGTGGTTATAGACCAAATAGAGCTGTTATAGTGTATTCAAACAGAGCTAGAGAAGCATATAAAAATACACCTATAATTATTGGTGGTATAGAAGCTAGTCTTAGAAGATTTGCCCACTATGACTATTGGGATGATAAAATTAGAAAAAGTATAATTCTTGATTCCAAGGCCGATCTTTTAATATATGGTATGGGTGAAAAACCTATAGTTGAAATTGCCAATTTATTAAGATATGGAAAACCAATTAATCATATTACTTCAGTTAGAGGAACTTCCTACGTGACCAATAAATTAGATAACATTAAAGACTATATATTGTTGCATTCATTTGACGAAATTACTTCTGATAAAAAAGCTTATGCTAACAGCTATTTTCTTTCTTCTAGAGAACAAGACTCCGTATGGGGTAAGCCCTTAGTAGAGCCTTATGGTGATAGATTTGTAGTTCAGAATCCACCTCAAAAACCTTTAAGTACTAGGGAAATGGATAGGGTTTATAATTTACCTTATACTAGAACTTATCATCCTATTTATGAAGAAGCTGGTGGTATACCCGCTCTTAAAGAAGTTAAGTTTTCTATAACTAGTCATAGAGGTTGTTATGGAAGTTGTTCCTTTTGTGCTCTAACTTACCATCAAGGTAGAGTTATTCAAAATAGGAGTCAAGATTCTATAGTATCGGAAGCTAAACTTTTAACTGAAGATAAAGATTTTAAAGGATATATACATGATATTGGTGGTCCAACAGCTAATTTTAGACAGAGGGCTTGCAAAAAACAAATAGAATATGGAGTTTGTAAGGATAGGCAGTGTATGTTTCCTACACCTTGTAAAAACTTAATAGTAGATCATACTGAATATTTAAGTCTTCTAAAAAAAGTTAGAACCTTACCTAAGGTAAAAAAAGTTTTTATTCGTTCTGGTATCAGATATGATTACCTAATATACGATAAAAATCCAAAATTTTTTAATGAACTATGTGAACACCATATAAGTGGTCAACTAAAAGTAGCTCCTGAACATATAAGTGATAAAGTACTTTGTGAAATGGGTAAACCTTCTAAAGATGTTTACGAGAAGTTTATAACAAAATATCATGCCATTAATAAAAAATTAGGAAAGAAACAGTTTGTGGTACCCTATCTTATGTCTAGTCATCCTGGTAGTGATTTAAATGCTGCCATAGAGCTAGGACAATATATAAAATCCATGGGACATATGCCAGAACAAGTTCAAGACTTTTATCCTACACCAGGTAGTTTATCAACTACCATATATTATACTGGTATAAATCCTTTTACTAATAAAAAAGTTTATGTAACCAAAAGTCAAAAGGAAAAAAATATGCAAAGAGCTCTTTTACAATTTGGGAACCCTGAAAATCACAATCTAGTTAAATCAGCTTTAACTAGTTGTCATAGAGAAGATTTAATAGGTAACGGTAAGAATTGTCTAATTCCAACTAATCCTATTATAAAAAGAAAGTCTTCTCAAACTCCTAATAATAAGGAAAAAAGTAATGTAAAGAACACTAATTTAAAAAAATCATCTAAAAATACTACCCCAAATAAAAGATCTAAGAAAACTTCTTATAGAAAATAACTTATTAACATTCATCTAACTGATAAAGGCTATTTAAGATTTTAATTGAACATAAATCTCAAATAGCCTTTTATTTTATATCTATCTTATGCCTTTAACTATTCTCTGTTTAAAAGTTCTAATGCTTCCATAAAGTACTAACATCCATGATAAATCACCTACCAGCAAATAACCTATATTCTCACTGCTTTGTAATGTTATTGCAGTGGTTCCTACAAATACTAGAGATGCTATACCAATTAATGCTGCACCCCACTTTACACTATGCTTATACCTAAAGCTTTTTATCCCCATAAAAAACGATAATCCATTAATACACAATAATATTTTATATGGTGACAGATTACTTAGTATAACATTATATCCATAGGATAATGATATATAATACTCCATAGGCACTTTAAACATACATATCAAATAAATAACTATGCCTATAATAAAAATTCCATAAAACCATTTTATATCCATCCTTGTATTTCTATAAAAAATATATAAACAAGTATATATAATTATAGGAATATATATAATGTTTAAAAACACTAAATTCTTCATTAAGTATACACTTTTCATATTATCTGCTAGAAGAAGCACTAGCAAGCTAACTATTCTTAATATAATCAGGATAAAAGATATGGTAAGTACTTCTTTTATTTTAACAGGGCAATACCTTATGCTTGAGGTTATAGACTCATAACTCAAAAATATCATGGCTAAAATTAAAAACAAATATATATAAATATTCAATATCCACACTCCAAAATAATAATTATATTTATATATATTACTTTTTTATATGTTTTATGAAAACATTACTCCTCTTTGTATCCTATTATTTTAATAGACCTACGTTCGCAGGTGATTTCAAGTGGAAAATCAGGGCCTTTTTCTCCATCAATATCTGTAGCTATATTCTCATCACAATCTATGGTTAGCTCTTTACATTTAAAATAAAGTATTCCATCCATATCAGCAACTTGACCCTTTTTCATCATAATAATTAAATTATTAAAAGCATTTTTCAAAATTTCCTTTTTTATAACAACCACATCTAATAATCCATCATCTGCTTCTGAGTAATCTGCAAATTTAATATTTCCTGCTGTTTGACCATTAAATACTAGTATAGTATATATTTTACCTTCAAAATTTACTACTGGAGAAGTAATCTTAACATCTATTTTTTTTAGATTTTTAACCTCTTCTGCAGCTTTTACATAATAAGCTAGCTTTCCCATTGTGTTTTTAAGACTATTATCAGTTTTTTGAGATATATCTGTAAACAGTCCTGCACTAGCCACATTTACAAAGTATTTATCATTTATTCTACCAAGATCAAAACGCTTGACTTTCCCATCTAAAATTTGCTTACAAGCAGCAGATATATCACTAGGAACTCCTAAGTATTTAGCAAAATCATTAGCTGTACCTACTGGTAAAAAACCTACAGGAATATCCACGTTATTTTGCTTCATCTTATTTATTACTGAATCAATAGTCCCATCTCCACCTGCTATTAGTATATACTTATAGCTTTCATCTATTTCAATGAGCGCATCTCTAATATCAGAATCATGACTAATTCTAAAAGGTTCTATAGTATATCCATACTGTTGATGAATTTTGATTACCTTATCTATGTTGTTTATTATTGAATTTTCTCCCGAGTAAGGATTATAAATAAATTTAACTCTTTTCATAATTTCCTCCTATATCATTTATAAACAATATAACTTAATTATGCCCATGAATATTATTTATAATTATATATAATACTTTATTTACCTTAATCTATATCATATTACCATTTTAAAAACCTTTTTTCAAATTTAAAAATTTATTCATACTTTTTTATATTTAACAATTAATTTTTACTTTCACTGCATATATATTTTACAATGGTAACCAAAATGTATATAATAAAATAGAGGTGATAGTGTGAATAAATCTATTATCCCAAATTCTATGACTTTGGGTAACTTAATTTGTGGAGTTTTATCAATACAATTTACTATAAATAATGATTTTACTACAGCTGGAATTTTAATCTTATTAGGAGGAATCCTTGATAGATACGATGGTACTGTAGCACGTTTTTTAAACACTCATAGTGAACTGGGAAAAGAACTTGATTCTCTAGCGGACTTAGTTTCCTTTGGTGTAGCTCCATCAATTTTAGCCTTTTCCCTATATGGATTTAGTAATTTTGGACTTTTAGGTAAAATTTTATTAGTATTATTCCCTGTGGCAGGAGCTTTTCGTTTAGCTAGATATAATTGTACAGATTTTAATAATGTTTTTACTGGCATACCTATAACTATAGCTGGTAGTTTACTAGCTGTACTTGAGATTTTTTCTACGGTAAGACCCATACCATCAATAATTCCAATGGTATTTATGACATTGCTTTCATACCTTATGGTTAGTCATTTTCAAATTAAGAAAAAATAAAATAGTAATATTAAAAGCGACTATTAAAAATAGTCGCTTTTAATATTACTCATGAATATATTCTAAACCACATAATAGTATGAAAGAGTAACCACTAAATATACTGCTATAAGTAACGCCCCTTCAAACCAATAGGTCTTACCATCTTGAAACACAAAATAAGACATTCCCATAGCTATAGACATGGTTACTATTTGAAAAGTTGAAAACAGTAGGTTTACTTGGAACCCCATAAAGGAAGAGCAAATAACTAATATAGGAATCACAAACATAGTAATTTGTATACTAGAACCTATGGCAGTTTCTAGACTAGCATCTATTTTATTTTCTAAAGCACATACTATGCTTGATGCATTTTCACCAAAGGAGCCTAAAAGTGGAATCAATATTATTCCTAAAAATTCTTGTGAAATTTTATATTCTTCAACAATGGCATTTACACCACCAACTAATCTTTCACTTATAAAATATAAAAGTATAGTTACAATAATAATTAACCCAAATACTTTTCTAGTGTCGTTCTTATCACCATTCTTAGGTAACATTTTTTTTTCATCTAATATAAATAAATTACTATGGGTATATAAGGAAAATATTAGCCCTAATATATATACGCATATCAATACAACACCTATGATTAAACTTATTTTTTGAAAACTACCATTATCAACAATAGAGTATCTATTTAAAGCGGATATAATTATTATAGTAAACATAACTAAAAATAACATATTTAAATTTGTACGTGCAATTATTTTATTAAATTTTTGTTCCCTATATTTTATACCACCACAAAACACTGCAATTCCTAACCCAAGTAGCATATTTGTAATAACAGCCCCTAAGAGCCCTGCCTTTGCCATGGAAATCATACCATACTTTATAGACCAAAGCCCCATCATAAGTTCTGGCACATTACCTGCTGTAGCTGAAATCAGGCCGCCTCTTTTTTCACCTATATAATCTGATATTTTTGAAGTTCCTCTTCCTAATAAAATGGCTAAAGGGATCATTACTAATGAATACATTATAACATTAATTATGTTAGAATCTATATTTATAAAAAGCAGTATAATAGAGATTAATACTATGGTTAATGTTACTACTTCTTCTTTTCCAATAAAATCTTTTTTCTTAAAGTCTTTCATATTTTCCTCCACAATATAACATAGATATATATTTACTCTATTCATTTCATAAAGAAACAGTTACACCTATATTTTTGCTAAAGGTGTAACTGTAATGAAATACTTTATTTTAGTTTTTTATTTATTAGAAAATACTTTTTCTTTTAACTTTTGACCACATGGAGTTACTGCAAGACCACCTAAGGCAGTTTCTCTTAATTCACTAGGCAAGGCTCTTCCTATTTTGTACATAGATATGACTGTATCATCAAAAGGAATCTTACTCTCAACACCTGCCATTGCCACGTCTGCCATGGTAAGGGCACTTACCGCTCCTGCTACATTTCTTTTAGCGCATGGTATCTCAACTAATCCCGCTATTGGATCACAAACTAAGCCTTCCACATTTTTTATTACCATAGCCCCTGCATCAAAGGCCATTTTAGGAGTTCCTCCCATCATTTCTACAATGGCAGCTGCAGCCATAGCAGCTGCACTACCACATTCTGCTTGACATCCACCTTCAGCACCTGCTAGAGTTGCATTTTTAGCAATTAAAATCCCAACCCCCGAAGCTGTAAATAAAGCAGTTATCATTTCATCATCAGTTTTATTTAATTTCTCCCCTGCTGTAATAATAGCTGCAGGTATAATACCACAGCTCCCTGCAGTAGGTGCTGCTACTATTCTTCCCATGGCTGCATTAACCTCAGAACAAGATAATGCTCTTGCCATAGCTTTAACTATAAAATTACCACATAAGGTTTCTTTTTCTTGGAAGTACTTTCTAATCTTAGTTGCATCACCACCTATAAGACCGCTTATAGATATAATCTCTTTATCCATAGCTTCTTGAGTTGCAGACTTCATAACTTTTAGATTTTCTCTCATCATTTCAATTAATTTTTCCCTAGAAGTTTCTGAAGATTCCAGTTCCTCTCTTATAGTATATTCTGCAATGGTTATGTTCTCTTTATTACATAATTCAATTATTTCTGTTGCCTTTGATAAAAACATTAAAGCTACTCTCCTTTCATTGGTGGTAATATTTCCTCTACATTTTTCACATTTTCTATCTTTCTTATTTTATCTACCACATGATGATTCACTATCCCATCAGTTTCAACCACCGTTGAAGCTTCTAATCCCTTAGCTTTTCTATATACATTCATTGAAGCTATATTTATATTTTCATTAAATAAAAGATTGCTAACATTATATATCATTCCTGGTACATCGAGATGAGTAATTATAATAGTTGGATATTCTCCTGTAAAATGGATGCTTTGTCCATCTAATTCAAATATAACTATATTTCCTCCTCCTATGGATGAACCTGTAACAGTGGTTTCTATTCCTTTAGAATCCTTCATTACAAATTTAACTGTATTAGGATGTACATCACCTAGATCCGTTTCTTCAAAGGTAAATTTTACTCCTCTTTCTTCTGCTATAGTAAAAGACTCTTTTAATCTATAATCCCAGGGATCCATACCTAGGATTCCTGCTACTAGTGCCCTATCTGTACCATGTCCTTTATAAGTTTTTCCAAAGGAGCCATGAAGTAAAAATTTAACTTCCCTAACATCATCTTCTGCAATCTTTGCAGCTAATTTTGCAAGTCTTGCAGCTCCTGCTGTATGTGAGCTTGAAGGTCCAATCATTATAGGACCAAGAATGTCAAACACGCTATAACTTTTCATAATTTCCTCCTATAAAATACCACTATAGAATATACTAAAATTTATTATTTCATTGACTCCTGAACTAATAGTTATTACTTAGTATATCCATTTTATATAATACCATTAGTTAAAGATTAAAAATATGTAACTTTTAAATAAGAATTATGTAAAAATATATCTATAATATTTATACCATAAAACTTATTGACAATATATATTTTTTTTCGATATAAATAGAGCTCGGTAATAGTGTTTTTTTGTATACCATTATTACCTAGCTCTATTTAATTAATATTCATTTTAAATTTAATATTGATAAAAACAACTTCCCCCTATAAATTCTGTAATTAAAGAATTTGTTGGAACAACCTCCTTATCTACTTCTTTAAAAAAATGTAAAAATTCTATAAGCCTTCTTGCTTCATTGTAGACTGAACTTTCTGGTTTCACTTTATATAGCTCTTCTAATGCATATTTCTTTAAAACTGCTAACTCATATATAAGTGCTGAATTAAACATTACATCTGCATCTTCTTGATACGGAAATATATTCTTATCTTCTCCTCGTCTTATAGAAGACCACATTTTCAGTGTATATTCTACATCATATCCTCTTGACAAATAATCTCTAACTATTCTTCTAATCATCCTTACATCCGTTGTTGCTATTCTATTGTGAGCATCCATATTTATTTGAGTTAATGGACTAATATATACTTTAAATTTATGATTATGAGGAATTGAAGCTGTTAGGACTTCATTTAAGCCATGTATTCCCTCAATTACTATTACTCCCCTATCTGGAAGCTTCACTTTATTTCCTAACCACTCTCTTTTACCCGTTATAAAATTAAAGGTTGGAAGCTCAACTTCTTCTCCATTTAAAAGCATTTTTAGTTGTTCATTAAATAACTCTAAATCCAATGCAGTTATACTTTCAAAATCATATTCTCCAAATTCATCCTTTGGAGTAAGCTCTCTATCTATAAAATAGTCATCTAATGATATTGGTACTGGAATTAATCCATTAACTCTCATTTGAATTCCCAACCTCTTACAAAATGTGGTTTTTCCTGAAGATGATGGTCCAGCTATTAATATTAGCTTTATATCACGATTTTTCTTTATTTTATCAGCAATATTAGCTATTTTCTTTTCGTGCAAAGCTTCTGCAACTCGTACTAAAGTCACAATATCACCATGTTCTATCTCATCATTTAAAGCACCTACATGGGCTATATTTAGTATATCTCCCCATTTCTCAGCTTCATAAAATATCTTTGCTAACTTCCTATGTTTTTCAAATCGTGGAATTTGGGTTGGCTCTTCTTGAGTTGGAAATCTTAGAATAAACCCTGGATCATAGTAAATTAAATCAAAACATTTTAGTATATCTGTATTAGGTATCATTGGTCCATAAAAATAACCAATTTCTTCACCCAACTTATAAATTATTATACTGCTCTCATTTACATTTTTAAAAACACTAACCTTATCATCCATGCCAGCTTCTCTAAATAAATCTATAGCATCTTCCTTACTATAATTTTTCTTTTCAATTTCCATGTTAGCATCTACTATCTCAAGCATTCTCTTTTTTATGGCATATACATCATCTATGCTTAGATGTATGTCTTTATATATTTCACCAAATAATCCTTTACTTAAAGAATGTTCTATGGTTATTTTACTATCTGGAAATAAATCCTTGGTAGCTTTTATTAAAACAAATTGTAAACTTCTTATATAGCACATCATTCCTTGTTTATCTGTAATATCAACAAACTCTATATCACAATCCTTCTCAAGAACAGTTGATAACTCCCTAAGTTTACCGTCCGCTTTAACCAAAACTATAGGTACTTTATTGTCATGGCCATATCTTTTTATCAAATTATAACACGTTATTCCTCTATGAACTTCTATGATTCTTTCTTCTATTCTTATCTTGATTTTATCCATACCCTCACCTCTATTATAATTATTTAGTTATCATATATTATTTCCTTATCCCTTAATTAACTAATAAAATCATAATCCTAATAAAATTTAAACTTAAATTATATTATATATTTGTATTACTTATTATATTACATAATTGTAAATATGAAACCAACAAACCACAAATAATTTATTATATTCTGTGCATACTATATTTAGCATTATATTAGAAATATAGGTGATATTTATGTTTATACTTATAATTAGAACAGTTATACTATATGTTTATTTAATTTTCATTATGCGAGTTATGGGTAAAAGACAGCTTGGACAGTTAGAACCTGTAGATTTTGTAGTTGCACTAATGATTTCTGAACTTGCAACTCTCCCTATGGGTGATAACCGAATTCCGCTAATATATGCTATAGTTCCTATAACTACTTTAGTTTTTCTTCAAGTAATGACTTCCTTTTTAGAACTTAAAAGTGAACACATTCGCTCTATTCTAAACGGTCAACCTAGTATACTTATAAAAGACGGACTAGTAAATGTGAAGGAATTAAAGCAAGTTAGATATAATCTTGATGACCTTTTAGGTGAGCTTAGACAAAATGGTTATTTTAATTTACAAGAAATACATTATGCAATTTTAGAAACTGATGGTTCTCTATCTATTGTTCCTTACAAAGACTATGAACCACCTACAAGGGAAGATTTTAATATAAAAATAGAAGATGAGCCTCTTCCCATTCCCGTAATATTAGATGGTGTTATAAACAAGGCCAATCTTAAGTCTATTAAAAAAGATAATTATTGGTTAGAAGAAAAACTAGCTAAAAATAATATTAAAAGCTATAAAGATGTGCTCATTGCAATAGTTTATTCAAATAACCAAAAATTCTACTTTCAACTTAAAAATCATACTACTAATGCTAGTACTAATGAAAAAGAGAGTTAAGGAGGAGTTCCTATACAATGAAAAACATGATAACAACATGCATCATCTTCTTTCTAATGATATTCATTCTTTTTTTTGCCAGTAAATATATAGTATTAACTTGTGATAAGCTTTTAGATGTTTCATCAGAAATAGAAGAAAACATAGTAAATAATAATTGGGATGAAAGCTATATGTTGTCTTTTGAATTGTTAAACATCTATGAAGGACACGTGGCAAACTTAACTTTATTTTTAAATCATACAGACTTTGATAACATTTATAGTGAAGTTATAAAGCTTAGTCAATATTCTAAATGCAAAAATAAAGATGAAGCTCTTTCATCTATTCATGTGGTAAAAACTCTAATTAACCAAGTAAAAGAATTAGAATCTATATCAATAGGAAATATTTTTTGATAAGTTTTTGGTTACGATTTCAAAATGTGGTTTTCTATATAGCATTTAACTAAAGATTGAACTATAATAAAATTATGGACTTAATCTTATAAATAGAAGGGTGGAATAATGTTATGGCATTAGTAACTACTAAAGAAATGTTTAAAAAGGCTTTTGAAGGCAAATATGCTATAGGAGCTTTTAATATTAACAATATGGAGATAATTCAGGGAATTGTAGATGGAGCTAAAGCTCAAAACTCTGCTGTAATACTTCAATGCTCTAGTGGAGCTATAAAATATATGAGACCAGCTTATTTAAGACATATGGTACTTGCTGCTGTTGAAGAAAGTGGAGTTGATGTAGCTCTTCACCTAGACCACGGCGATTCTTTTGAACTTTGTAAAGAGTGTATAGACAATGGATTTACCTCTGTTATGTTTGATGGTTCTCACTATGATTATGAAGAAAACGTAAGACTTACAAAAGAAGTTGTAGAATATGCTCATGCTCATGGAGTTGTGGTAGAAGCTGAACTAGGTAAACTTGCTGGAGTTGAAGATGATGTAAATGTATCTGCTAAAGATGCTACTTACACTGATCCAGACCAAGCAGTTGACTTTGTTAAGAGAACTGGTGTTGATTCATTAGCAATAGCTATTGGAACAAGCCACGGTGCATACAAATTTAAAGGCGAAGCTAAACTTGACTTTGAAAGACTTGAAACAATAACAAGAAAATTAGAAGAAGTTGGTTTTGAAAAATATCCAATAGTTCTTCACGGTGCTTCTGCTGTAGATCCAAAATATGTTGAAATGTGTAATGAAAATGGTGGAGACATAAAAGGTGCTAAGGGAGTACCTGTAGAAATGCTAAGAAAAGCTTCATCTATGGCTGTTTGCAAAATTAACATGGATACAGACCTAAGACTTTGTGTTACAGGTTCTTGTAGAAAAGTATTTGCAGATAAACCAAGTGAGTTTGACCCAAGAAAATATCTTGGAGTAGCAAGAACTAATCTTCAACAATTAGTAGAAGATAAAATTACAACGGTTTTAGGTTCAATAGACTCAATGAAATAAGATAAAAAAAACATGGAACTTTTATTCCATGTTTTTTTATTCTGTCTACTTTTCAGTATAATTGATAATATGTTTTATTTTCATATTAATACTACCATCCCCGACTCTTTCAATTTCGAATCTATTAATATCATTATAAGCTTCTTCTGATATATATAAATCTATATCTTTATCTATTTTTAGCCTAACTCTCTTCAATTTCTTTTCTACCCACTGCTTATCTAAATCTACAGTTTCACTTACTCCACTTTCAATTGCAAAGGTTCTAAAGTTCTCTTTTAGAGACTGATTTTCTTTAAAAACTTCTTCTGCAAAATTATTCAAGTCTATAGAATCTTCTTCTCTGAGCCTCTTCTTAACTTCTCTACGTACTGTTTCTTGTCCTTCTGCATTTTCACTAAGGGCATTTTGAGTCCATTTTTCTGCTACTTTCAAAAACTTCTTTGTCTTATCTCTTTCATTTTCTACTATAGTACAGCCTAAATAATTATCTATAAAATAATTAGCTCCATATTCTTTATTTTCTTTATTGCTTTTACTTTGCTTATCAATTACTAATAAATCATAGGGATTATCACTAGCCATAACCTTAATAAATGCACACTTTTGTATCCTTGAACTACTTGAAGGCAGTCCTGTAAATTGAGGTATTATATCTATTCCAATCTTTCCATCTACAAACTCTACATTGTGCATATAATTTTTAATATAGTCCATCTTAAATATACCTATAAATGCTCCATACTCTGTGGTAAAGGATACAGTAAGCAAATCACAGGAAGGTATGCTCCCCTTTGATCTCATCAAGATAAACATCTGACTAGCTAACTCCTTAGATACATTGGTTAGATTATTTTCTCCATTCAAATATTCTTGACATACTTCCTTTACAATATTTCTCTCCTTATTAAAAATAGCATATTTAAGTTCCTCATCCTTTAAACATCTTTGAATGTGTTTAAAAATAAAAGTATACACCTCTTCTGTTAATTCTAAGGGATACTCATTTAAAACTGGCTCATCGGAATTGTTATCTAAAATATGAATAATAGCTTCATTTATATTAATTTCATTTATATACTCCATCACTTACCTCCATAAATTTTAGTATACATATCTTTATGTATATTTACTATTCTAGTATGTCTACTATAGATTTTTAACAGTATAAGAATAATTATATATTTTTTTTTAACAATATCAATAAAATTTGTTATAATCTTAAACATAAGGTATAATGTCATCATTAAAGAAAAAGGGGTGCTATCCTTGGAAGAAATGGAAACAAGAATCTTAAAGATAGATGTAGATGAAATAAAATCTAAACTTAACAGTCTAGGCTGTGAAAAAGTTAAGGATGAAAATCAAGTTAATAACCTCTATGATTTTCCTGATAGAAGACTGCTAAGTAAAAAAGGTTATGCTAGAATTAGAATAGTGGAAGATAATTTAAATAATATAATAATAAATTATATGACTACAAAAAAACTTCTAAGCCAAGAAAAGTATAAGGTTATGGAAGAAAATGAAATTGTTATAGACAATAGCACCATTGGAAGTCAAATCTTCACCTCCCTTGGTCTTGAACTAGTAGAATCAATAAAAAAACATAGAGAAAGTTATAAATATAAGAATTCTCTTATTGAAATTGATATAAATGATAAGAGCTTTTGTCCCTTTCCTTATTTAGAAATAGAATCAACGGATGAGGAAGAAATAAAAGAAATTGTAGCTTTACTTGGATATACTATGGAGGATACCACCTCTAAAACAATCTTTGAAATATTAAATGGAGAAGGATCAGTAAAAGGAGTATAATGTTTGGTTATGTAACACCCTATAAAATGGAATTAAAAATTAAAGACTATGAAATGTTCAAAGCTTACTATTGTGGGTTATGTATATCTATAAAAAATAATTTTTCTAATTTATGCAGAATGACTTTAAATTATGACATGACTTTTTTAGGTATACTTTTGGATAGTTTAGAATACAGTAAACATAAGTATGTAGTTACTAAATGTATAGCTCATCCTATGAAAAAAAGGCCTAAGGTTATAGATAATAGAGCTTTAGATTATGCTGGCTTTTGTAACGTGTCTCTAGTATACTACAAATTATTAGATGATTATAATGATGATAATTCTCTAAGTAAAAAGTTTATTTCCATGTACATAAAAAAATTTATAAATAAATCTAAAGAGGACTTATCTCCAATTTTAGTTAATATAGAAGAAAATATAAAGAAGTTAAGCTTCCTTGAGAAATCCGGAGAAATCATATCTATTGATGAACTCAGTGACCCTTTTGCATCTTTAACAGCTTTTATAGTATCTTACTATTATAAAGATGAGAACTTTTATAATGAACTATATAATTTAGGATATAATCTAGGGAGATGGATTTATATAATAGATGCCTTTGATGATTTAAAGGAAGATATGGAAAAGCATAAATTTAACGCTATCAATAAAGCCTTTAATACTGAAAACCTATCCTATGAAGAGTTAATTATTAATCAAGGTAATAGAATTGAATTTAACCTATTAATGAGTGCAAATACCACCGTTGAAGCTTTAGATAAACTTCCTATAAATAAAAATAAAGATTTACTATTTAATATATTACAACTAGGACTTATGAATAAAATAGAAACTATAAAATCAAGGAGTGACAAGAAACATGAATAATCCTTATGAAGTACTTGGAGTTAAAGAAAATGCCTCTCAAGATGAAATCAAAAAAGCTTATAGAGAGCTAGTAAAACAATATCATCCAGACAAGTATGTTAACAACCCGCTAAAAGATTTAGCAGAAGAAAAACTTAGAGAGATAAACGAAGCTTATGACGTATTGAGTAAAAAAGGTAATACTAGTAATGGATCTTCTAGCTATGGAAATCCTTCTTCAAGCTATGGTGGAAGTTCTAACAGCTACAATGATCCTAATCTTCAATCTGTTAGAATGGATATTAATAGAGGAAATATAGGCGGCGCAGAAGCAAAACTTAATGCAATGACTAATAGAACTGCTGAATGGAACTTTTTAATGGGAGTTGTACATCTTAGAAAAGGTTGGTATGACAGCGCAAATAATTTAATAAATACAGCTTGTAGAATGGATCCTAATAACTTTGAATATAGACAAATGCTTAATCAATTAAATCATACACAAAATAACTATAGAAGTACCTATTATGGTCAAAGAAATAGTTCTAATGATATGTGCAGTACTTGCTTAAATATTTGGATGTTAGATACTTGTTGTGAATGTATGGGTGGAGATTGTATTAGTTGTTGTTAAAAGGAGGTTACTATGAAAGAAAATAAGGCTTCGAATATGGCAAAGGGCGGTATGCTTATTGCTTTTACTCTTATTATCTTGTATGCCGCTAATTTTATTACCTTTAACACTTTATTTTTATTAGGCTTAGCTTCAGCACTTATTCCCCTGGGAATACTTATTGCTGATATGAAAACTACTTTATTAGTATATATAGGCTCCTCTGTATTAGCTTATTTCATAATTCCAGACAAAACTCTTTGTCTTTTTTATGTGCTAATCTTTGGTCCCTATGGCATAGTAAAATTTTTTATAGAGCAAAAAAGAAATACACCTATAGAAATCATATTAAAACTAGTCTATTTTAATGTGATAACCCTTATATCATTTCTTTTATATAAACAATTATTTATGCCTACTATTGAACTACGATATCCTTTAATAATTATGTTTATAGGTGGAAATGTATCCTTCTTTATATTTGACTATGTTCTTACAGTATTCATAAATAGTGTGAGAACTAAAAAATTTAAAATATAAGGACATAATATTTAAATACCTTGACATATACTTCACTCTTAATGTATAATTTTTAAAAACTTAATTATTTATTGCAGTGATGAGGAGTAGTAATATAATTACTTATTTAAAGAGAGCTACAGCTTGGTGTAATGTAGTAATAAGCTTATATGAACTTGCCTGGGAGCTTACTTGTTAAAAGCAAGTACGGATTTAACCGTTATATTATCAAGGGAGACCTTTATGGTCTAAATAGAGTGGTACCGCGGAATTATAGTTTTCGTCTCTTTCATAAGAGATGAAGACTTTTTTTATTTAAAATAATATTTGATGTTTATCAAACAAGGAGGATTACTATGGCTAGATATGGAACTGCTATAGATAAAAAATGGCAGGAAAAATGGGAAAAAACAAACCTATATAAATTCGATGAAAACAATATGGATAAAAAATTATACGTCCTTGAAATGTTCTCATACCCATCAGGAAGCCAATTACATGCAGGACACTGGTTTAACTACGGACCTGTAGATTCATGGGCTAGAATGAAGAGAATGCAAGGATATAACGTATTCCAACCAATGGGCTTTGATGCTTTTGGTCTTCCAGCAGAAAACTATGCAATTAAAACTGGAATACATCCTAAAGATTCCACAGATAAAAACATTGAAACTATGGAAAAACAACTTAAAGCAATGGGAGCAATGTTCAACTGGGAAAATGAAGTTGTTACTTGTAGACCAGATTATTATAAATGGACTCAATGGTTATTCCTAAAATTATATGAAAAAGATCTTGCTTACAGAAAGAATGCTCCAGTAAACTGGTGCCCTAGCTGTAACACAGTGCTTGCAAATGAGCAAGTTGTAGAAGGTCATTGTGAAAGATGTGAAAGTGAAGTAACAAAGAAAAACTTAACTCAATGGTTCCTTAAAATCACAGATTATGCAGATGAGCTTTTAGAAAAACTTGATGATCTTGATTGGCCAGAAAAAACTAAATCTATGCAAAAACACTGGATTGGTAGATCAACTGGTTCTGAGGTAACTTTCAAAGTTAAGGATTCTAATATTGAATTCAGTACATTTACTACAAGAGTTGATACTTTATTTGGAGTTAGTTACGTTGTTCTTGCTCCTGAAAATGAATTAGTTGAAAAGCTTACTACAGAAGAAAATAAAGTTGCTGTTGAAGCTTATAAAGAAGCATCCGCAAAGCAAACTGATATAGAAAGACAATCTATATCTAGAGAAAAAACAGGAGTATTCACCGGATCCTATGCTATAAACCCAATAAACAACCGTGTTATTCCAATCTGGGTTGGAGACTATGTACTTAATACCTATGGTACAGGTGCAGTAATGGCGGTTCCAGCTCATGATGATCGTGACTATACTTTTGCACAAAAATATAATCTTCCTATAGAAAGAGTTATAGAAGGTGGAGATACTCTCCCATTCACTGAATATGGTCCAATGATGAATAGTGGAAAGTTTGATGGGCTTAAGGGAGAAGAAGCTAAGGATGCAGTAGTAGCAGATCTTGAAAAAATGGGTCTTGGTAAAAAACAAGTTAACTACAGACTACGTGACTGGCTAGTTTCTAGACAAAGATACTGGGGTGCTCCAATTCCAATGATTCACTGTGACAAGTGTGGAACTGTTCCAGTGCCAGAAGCTCAATTGCCTGTAGAACTGCCATACAACGTAGAATTTGCACCAGACGGAAAATCTCCTCTTGCAAAATCTGAAGACTTCATAAATGTAACTTGTCCTAAGTGTGGAGGTGCTGCACACCGTGATGCAGATACTTTAGATACCTTTGTATGCTCATCTTTCTATTATCTAAGATATGCAGATAATAAAAATAGTGACAAAGCTTTTGATAGTGAAATAATAAATAAGATGCTTCCAGTAGATAAATATGTAGGCGGTCCTGAACATGCTTGTATGCACCTTCTATATGCAAGATTTATCACTAAGGCTCTTAGAGATATGGGTCTTCTAAACTTTGATGAACCATTCCTATCATTAACTCACCAAGGCTTAATCCTAGGACCTGATGGACAAAAAATGAGTAAATCTAAAGGAAATACAATATCTCCTGATGACTACATTAAAGAATATGGTTCTGATGTATTTAGAATGTACCTAATGTTTGGATTTGGATACACTGATGGCGGTGCTTGGAGTGATGATGGACTAAAATCTATCGGTAGATTTGTAGATAGAATTGAAAGAACTCTTGATACATCAATTTCAGAAATCAACTGTAATAAAGCTACTAAAGATTCTATGGAAGCACCTGAAAAAGAACTTAACTATTGGAGACACTTTGCAATTAGAGGTGTTAGTGAAGATGCTGAAAAGCTTCAATTTAACACTGCCATTGCAAGACTTATGGAGCTTACCAATGCTCTTAATAAATATCTAAATGAAGCTGTTAAAAATACTGATTTCTTAAAAGAAGTATTAGTTGATTATATTAAGCTTTTAGCTCCTTTTGCTCCTCACTTCAGTGAAGAACAATGGGAAAACCTTGGAATGGGTTACTCAGTATTTAATGAAAAATGGCCAGAATTTAATCCAGCTGCTTTAGTTAAAGATGAAGTAGAAATCGCTATTCAAATTAATGGTAAGATTAAAGCAAAAATAAATGTTGCAACTTCTTCTTCTGAGGATGAAATAAAAGAAGCATCTTTAAATGATGAAACGATAAAATCTAACCTTGAAGGAAAAACTGTAAGAAAAGTTATAGTTATTAAAGGTAGACTTGTAAATATAGTAGCTAATTAACCTAATTAAAAAACAGAGGAAAATCTCCTCTGTTTTATTTTTCACTATGATTTATCGGTAATTTTCTTTCATCATTATCAGAATTTTTACCTTCTCTTATGGTTATGCAACTATGTCTTGCTTCTTTATCTTTTATGGTAACTGGCCTAACATAAATATCATCATGCCATATTTTTATTAGATATGTCTTATTTGGTGGTAATGGACCAAATAAAAATTGACCATATTCATCTGTAAAAGTATGGGTTATAGGTAGTATACTTAATGGGTCATTTGGATCTTCAAGTATGATTAACTTTACTACTGCATCACTAATTGGTTTATTATTTTTATCAATTACTCTACCATAGATAACACCTCTGTTATCATCACCAGTTTCAACCTTAGCATCTACATACTTATCTCCATAAGTAGTTGATTGAAATTTAATTAATTGCTCACTCATTTTATACCTCATGAAATATTGCTTATATCATCATATGAGGAATATAAAACTTTTGTACCAATGAATTATTTGTACCTTTCAAGAACCTTTTTAGTTTCTTCTAATAGGCTTGTAAGTTCAAATACATCTCCTACTTCTAATAACTTATTAAGCTCTTCTGTAAACCTTGATGCTTCTCCAGTTTTCCCTAGGGAAGATATAGTTAATATATTTTCCACTATATTACTTACTAAAGAAGATTTTACCTCAAATAGCTTTTGAGCATCCTTTATTTCATCTTTTATTGCTAACATTTCTGTATCTAAGTTAAAGGCTGCATCTGCTGCACTTTTAAGCTTTCCTTTAATGTCTATTGGTATAGCATGCTTATATTTATAATTTAAAGAATGTTCCACTGTAGCCCAGAAGTTCATTGCCAAAGTTCTTATTTGAAATTCAGCAAGCACTTCACACATTCCAGATGCCATATTTACTGGATACTTTATAATCATATGGTAACTTCTATAACCACTAGATTTTACATTAGTAACATAATCTTTTTCATAAATTATATGCATGTCTTTTCTTTCACGTATTATATTTACTACTTTATCTATATCATCTACAAATTGGCACATGATTCTCAGTCCAGCAATATCTTCCATTTCATACTGGATTCTATCTAAAGGTATATCAAATTTATTAGCTTTCTCTAGTATACTGGAAACCTCTTTAACCCTACCCGTTACAAATTCAATAGGTGAGTATTCATTTTTCTTTCTTAATTCTCTTCTTATACTTCTAAACTTTACTTTTAATTCCTCTACTGCTTGGTCGTATGGAATTAAAAAACTCTTCCACTCAATAACTGCCATATATGTCATTCCTTTACTAACCAATTCTATTAATCCGTATTTAATTATATCATATAATGGTATTTTTTATGGTATTTTATATGACTTTTATTGAATTTTTTATTAATCTAAAATCTTAATAGGAGTAAAATCTATATAATCACAGGATGTTAAAATATATTCAACCCCATCTTTTTCTCCTTCAAAAATATTTAAAAGTCCTCCACCATGAAGATGTCCATAGATTACCTTATCCACTTTATATTCCTTAAACATTTCTAAAAATTCATTTTCCTGCATATTAGGAAATATAGGTGGATAATGAATCATACATATTATTTTTTTAAAACCACTTTTTATTGCTGCATCTATGGAAAATCTTAATCTTATAAGTTCTCTATCATAGATTTTTTTATTGTGAGAATTAAATTTGGGATTATTCTTTAAAATCCATCCCCGACTTCCACATATAGCATAATCCTCATATACGAAAAAATTATTTTGGATAAACTCCATCCTCTGAAACATAGAATTAAGCTTAGTAATTCCAGTCCACCAATAGTCATGGTTTCCCCTAACAAATATTTTTCTCCCCGGAAGATTATTTATAAATTCTAAATCAGCCTTGCCATTTTCCATATTCATAGACCATGAAATATCTCCTGCTACTAATACTGTATCTTCATCTTTCACAACTCTAATCCAATTTTCTTTTATTTTTTCATCATGATTGCTCCATTTTTCCCCAAATATATCCATAGGCTTTTCTCCTGTGGAGGCTAGATGAAGATCTGAAATTGCATATAATGCCACTTAACCACCTACTATCTATTTCATAATCTTTTTATTTAAATTTATTTGTACTTATTATCTATCTCCATAACATAGGCTATAACCTTTGCCACTACATCATAAAGCTCATAAGGAATTTCACTATCTATATCCACTTTAGTAAGCATATCTGAAAGTTCTTCATTATATACAATAGGTACATCACTTTTTTCTGCTTCTTCAAGGATTTTATCAGCTACATTACCCATACCTGCTGCTGTAACCTTTGGAGCATTCTGCCCATATTCATATTTTAAAGCTGCTGCTTTTTTTCTCTTTCTATCTTCCATATAAGCACACTCCTAGCTAAACTCTAGTATTAATTGTAGTGAAATCATCATCTTCAAAGAAACTTCTGCAATTTGAAAAAGAAAAATCATGTTTTTTCTCTTTTATAAAAATATTAAACATATACTTACTATCCATTAAGTCATTAATTAACTTTCCCTTAAATCTTTCTAATATCTTTACATATGTGGCTTCACTTTCTATTTCAATAGTGGCCGAATTTTTATTCACGGTTAAATAAGCATCTACCTTTTCCATATTTACAGTGGCTACACTAGCCGCTATTTTAATATTTTCAGTATCTAACTTTTTTCCTTTACTTCTTTCATCCTTAATAATCAGCTTACAATCATATTCCTTATCCTTCATATCCAGTGGAACATTGAGAAAATAATAATTATTATTTATTGTATTAAACATTTTAAACTCTTGAAACTTAGTTTCTAAGTTTTGAATCACATTATTAAAAGTACTAGTTTCTTTCTGGGATAACTTAATTAATTCCATTAAATCATTTTTTATAAAGGATATCTTTTCTCTTAATTCATCCTTTACCATAGTGCTAGTTATACTTCTATCTACCATGATATCTGATTTAAGCTGCTTAAAGAGTTTATTAGTGCTATCTACTTCGTCCTTGCCGTGGGATGCCATTTTCCCCAGTAGATCCTCTTCATCATTGACTATTCCTATTGTTCTTTCATTTATAATATCATTAGAATGCTTTCCTTCTTTGTTTACCATCTTTTCTGAAGATAATATAGCTTCTTTATTTTCTAAGCTTTCCTTTATTGATACCATAGGTTGAGAACTATCTTTTTCAGAATATATTAATTTATCACCTTCACTAATAGTTGAATTTCTATTAACAATAACTTCTCCTTGTGTATCTTTATTAATATTGCCAATAATCTGCTCTTTAATAACATTGGTAGTTTCCTTTATCTCTGGTAAAATACTGTATTCATTAGAGATAACCTTTGAAAAAGCTTTGATATTATATTCATTTAGCTTTATATCCAGAGCTTTCATAACAAATACGTCATCTATCTTTAAGTTCTTAATTTCATTTAAAACTCTACCTAAAGTTGCTTTTATTTGTTCAGCTTCAGAACTATTATTTTGTATTCCTTTAGCTTCTATAAATTTATCAATGAATTTATTTAACTCCTTAGGAGAATTATTGCTTTGATCTATAAACTCCTTAAGTCCCTTAATTTCTAAAAGATTTTCTTCTGTAATTGGAATATTGTTCTTAAGCATAGATTTTAATATAGGCACATCCTCTTTGCCTACTGGAAAATCTAAGTTTTTAAGTAATTCTTCCATTAATGGATCTTTAATAGCTGAGTCACCATTGTTCCCAAGGCTATCTATAACATTTGATTCTAATATTCTAAGAAGAAATTTTCCTCCTTCAAATCCATCTAGTTGAAATTTAAACATATAATCATCTAAATTTTCTTGAAGTATATCTCCATCTACCCTTGCCGGAAATACTCTTCCATCAAGTAACTTTATTATAACATCAGTTGTACTTCCCTCTAACCTTAAAATTCTAGCAGAAAATGAATCTCCTTTTTTAAAGGTGAGCTTGTTAAAATCATCTCTTGTTGTATAGTTTTGTACCATATTAATTTTCCATACATTTGACATAGACTTCACCCCCTATTAAACTAATCGTATCATTTTCAGTTTAGTGAAGTATATTACAAAAACAATGAGTATACCATTAGGCATACTCATAAATTTTTTTACTAAGCTATCACTAATTTATAGAATTTCTTCTTTCCTCTTTTTATTAAGGCATATCCATCCTTTTCTAGGTAGCTTTCATTAAATGTTTCATTAACATCTTCTATTTTTATATCATTTATAGTAAGTCCACCTTGCTCTATAAGTCTTCTTCCTTCTTTCTTAGATGGAACAATACCTGTTTGTGCTATTATATCAAGAATTAAAGCAGCTTTCATATCTTCAGCAATTTCTACTGTAGGTACATTGCTCATGTCTACTCCACCACTAAATAGAGCTTCTGCAGCCTTTTTAGCTCCCTCTGCTTCTTCTTCTCCATGGATAAGTTTTGTAACCTCATAAGCAAGAACCTTTTTAGCTTCGTTAATTTCTGCTCCTTCTAAAGCTGAAAGTCTTCTTACTTCATCCATTGGAACAAATGTTAGTAGGCATAGACACTTCTCTACATCTGCATCATCAATGTTTCTCCAGTATTGGTAGAATTCAAATGGTGATGTTTTATTAGGATCAAGCCATACTGCTCCATTGGCTGTTTTACCCATCTTATTTCCTTCACTATTTGTAAGTAGTGAACATGTCATACCATAAGCTGATTTACCTTCTTTTCTTCTGATAAGTTCCATTCCTGCTAAGATATTTGACCACTGGTCATCTCCACCTAATTCCATTGTGCAATCATATTTTTTATTCAATACATAGAAATCATATCCTTGCATTAACATGTAGTTAAACTCTAAGAAGGATAATCCTTTTTCTAATCTTTGTTTAAAACATTCAGCAGTAAGCATTCTATTAACTGAGAAGTGTGAACCTATATCTCTTATAAAATCCACATAATTTAAATCTAAAAGCCAGTCTGCATTATTTTCTAGTATTGCTTTATCATCACTAAAGTCTATTAGCCTTGAAAGTTGACCTTTTATACAAGATATATTGTGATCAATTTCCTCTTTAGTTAGCATTTTTCTCATATCTGTTCTACCTGATGGATCACCTATCATTGCAGTACCACCACCAACTAAAGCTATTGGTCTATGCCCTGCCTTTTGCATATGAGACATAAACATCATAGCAATAAAATGTCCTATATGAAGACTATCTGCTGTGGGATCAAATCCTATATAAAAAGTTACCTTTTCCTTTGCAAATATTTCTTTCATTTCTTCTTCATGTGTTAATTGTTTTAAAAATCCACGTTCCTTTAAAACGTCATATACATTGTAATTTTCCATAACTTCCTCCAACATCTTATAGTTTTTTTACTTTAATCTTCGGCTATGATTTCAATTTTAACAAATATAATTAAGAAACTAAAAAAGTCCCTAGTATAAAAATACTAGGGACGAAAATTTCCGTGGTACCACCCAAATTTATAATTTAAAATCTTTAAAAGCATTTAAATTATTCTCTTCCTTAATAACGTTAGGAAACCGTAACAGCCTACTACTACTTCGACCTAAGACTCTAAAATGTATTTCATTAAAATCCTTTACTGATTTACACCACCCATCAGCTCTCTTTAAAATTCATTTAATTACTTCTTTTCTTCATCGTCTCTTACTATATTCTATTTTAAATACATATTACTATTATTATTATCATTTTTCAAGAGTAAATACTAATTTTCTCTAAACAACATATTTTTTAATAGTATCTGGTATATTATTTTCTTCACAACTAACGTTGGCATAAAAGTCAACTTTAAATTTTTCTGATAAATATTCTAATTTATTTAGTATTGAACTAAAATCATCCGCATCATTACATATGTCACTCAAAATACCGTCTATAAATATACTTTCCACATCATAGTCTTTAGATATTATGCCACATATAAAACCGTAAAAATCTTTATAATTATGAATATTAAAGTCTTTAGAACATATAAACCTTATGTTCTTATGAATACGTAGGAGTCCTCTTGTGTCATCATCGATATACACTAGATTTCCTTTTGAGCTACTTACCTTTGAATTAGCTAAATTCATTAATGCTTTTGTTTTCCCAGAGCCTTTTTCTTTACAAAATACTTGAATCATTTTAAACGCCCCCAAACTTTTTAATAAAATACATTAACTTTAATAGTTATATTATATAATATTCAGAATATTTAATCAATAGTTCCTATTAACTTATATATTTCTGTTATTTTAATTATATGTGAATAATTATCACATTATTATTATTTTATATACATAATAGATTATTCTTAAATATACCTTCTTAAAACTTTAAGTAATAAAAATGCCTTAAAGTTTACTTTCATAAAAATCTAGTACACTTTAAGACATTTATTATTTTTCTATTATATACATTATGGTAATTTTATTCTATGCCTACTACATCATATCCTTCTTCTTCTATAGTAGCTTTTAAAACATCATTACTTTCAGTAGCTTCTACTAAAGCGTATTTCCCCTCTAAATTAACTTCTACTTCTGAAACTCCAGCTAACTCTTCTAGAGCATTTTTTACGTGAGCTACACAGTTTTTACAGCTCATTCCTTCAATTAATATTTTCTTTTTCATTACTTTCTCCTCCTAAAATATATATTAGTATGATAATTTAATATTATCATTAAAATTATCAAATGCCTTTAAACCCTGATAAACAGAACAAATAGTTAACTATTTATATAGTTTCCTATTTATATAGCTTAATATTTATATAGTTTCCTATATAAATAGGAATATTAAGCTTTAAATCTTCTAAGTCTCAATGCATTTAATAATACTGATACTGAACTTAGACTCATAGCTCCTGCAGCTATCATAGGATTTAATAATGGCCCACCAAAAATGTGTAATACTCCCATAGCTACCGGTATTCCTAATACATTATAACCAAAGGCCCAGAATAAATTTTCCTTTATATTTTTAATAGTTGCCTTGCTTAGTTTTATTGCTGATATTACATCCATTAAATCACTTCTCATAAGAACTATATCTGCTGATTCAATAGCTACATCTGTTCCAGATCCTATTGCTATTCCTATATCAGCCTGGGCAAGGGCTGGAGCATCATTAATACCATCACCAACCATGCCTACTCTATTTCCATCAACTTGAAGCTTTTTCACTTCATTTGCTTTATCCTCTGGTAAAACCTCTGATAATACTATATCTATACCAACTTGTTTTGCAATGGCATCCGCCGTTCTCTTATTATCTCCAGTTATCATAGCTACTTTTATACCCATTTTATGCAGACTTTCTATGGCATTTTTACTACTTGCTTTAACAGTATCTGCTACAGCTATAATTCCAGCAGCATTTCCATCTATAGCTATATACATTGGTGTTTTTCCCTCTGAAGCTAATCTATTAGAAGTTTCATCTAAACTTGAAATATTAATATTTTTTTCCATCATAAGTTTTTTATTTCCTAGAAGAATAGATTTTTTATCTATTTCTACTTCTATACCGTGTCCTGGAATAGCATTAAATTTATCAATTACTTTAAGGCTCAAACCTTTTTCCTCTGCATCTTTAACAATGGCTTCACCAAGTGGATGCTCTGATCCCTTCTCTGCACTAGCTGCTAAAATAAGAATTTCTTCCTCTGATTCACCATTAGTTATAATATCTGTAACTTTAGGTTTTCCCTCTGTTATAGTTCCTGTTTTATCAAATACTATGGTTTTTAATTTATAAGTAGTCTCTAATGGTTCTCCACCCTTAATTAAAACACCATTTTCAGCACCCTTTCCTGTTCCAACCATAATGGCAGTTGGAGTAGCAAGACCTAAAGCACATGGGCAGGCAATAACCAGTACTGCAATAAATATAGTAAGAGAAAATATAGGTGTTTCACCAGCAATCAACCAACCCACTGAAGCAATTATAGCAAGACCTATAACTACAGGTACAAAGTAGGCTGATATAACATCTGCTAGTTTAGCAATAGGTGCTTTTGAACCTTGAGCATCTTCTACTAGCTTAACTATTTGCGCAAGAGCAGTATCTCTACCAACTCTAGTGGCCTTATACTTAATAAATCCTGTTTTATTAATACTAGCCCCTATTACACTACTTCCCATAGATTTTTCAACAGGTATGCTCTCTCCTGTAAGCATTGATTCATCTATAGATGTATTTCCTTCTATAACTTCTCCATCTACTGGCAACTTTTCACCTGGTTTTACTAGTACTATATCCCCAACTATAACCTCTTCTACAGGTACTACAATTTCTTTATTATCTCTAATTATAGTTGCTGTTTTAGGAGCTAACCCCATTAAAGCCTTTATAGCTTGAGAGGTTTTACCTTTAGATACTGCTTCTAAATATTTACCTAAGGTTATTAAGGTTAGTATTACTGCAGCAGATTCAAAATATAGATGCATTGCATACTCATGATCCCCTTGCATTATTTTATATATAGCAAATATACCGTATATAAAAGCAGCCAAAGTTCCTATGGATATTAGTGAGTCCATATTAGGACTTAGTTTAATTAAATTT
This sequence comes from Clostridium sulfidigenes, assembly GCF_000732635.1. Taxonomy (GTDB): domain Bacteria; phylum Bacillota; class Clostridia; order Clostridiales; family Clostridiaceae; genus Clostridium_J; species Clostridium_J sulfidigenes. Next base: position 59,180 of record NZ_JPMD01000020.1, read on the forward strand.
TTAAGTCCTACCTTATAAAACTTATATCCAGCTATCATTACTGGTAAGGTTAGTATCAACTGAATTAATGCAAAGTTTAGCGGATTAGCCATAGGATCTATTATAGATGGAAGATGCATTCCTACCATATGACCCATTGTTATTATTAGTAATGGAACTGTAAAAATTAGGGAAGATATGAACCTTGTAAGTAATTTGCTAGCTTCACTTTTTTCCTCTCCTTGGTTTTCCTTATCTTTTACTTCCTCTTTAATTAACTTATAGCCTGCTTTATCTACCGCAGCTTTTATATCACCATAGGATATCTCATCTTCATTCACTTTAATAGTAAGCTTCTCTGTGGCAAAATTTACTGTAGCATTTTCTACTCCATCTAGTTTTCTAGTTACTCTTTCTACTCTATTAGCACAGGCAGAACAAGTCATTCCTTCTATTTTAAAATTGTAGGTTTTTACATTTTTCTTTACGCCATATCCGGCTTTAACTACAGCTTCCTCAATCTTTTGAGAATTTAAATTTTCCTTATTAAAATCTACAGTTAAAGTTTCTGTAGCAAAATTTACATTTGCTTTTTCAACCCCCTCTAACTTACTAATTGCTCTCTCTACTCTATTTGCACAAGCAGAACAAGTCATGCCTTCTATTTTAAATGATTTATTATCCATGTTTTCACCTTCTTTATTTTGTAATTATCTTTTCTAATATATTATTTATTTCCACAATCTTTTCATCCATATTATTATTTATTGCTGCATCCTTAACACAATGATTTAAGTGTCCTTTTAAAATTTCTAAGTTTGATTTCTTTAATAAAGCTTGTGATGCTAAGATTTGATTAGAAATATCGATACAATACCTCCCCTCTTCTATCATTTTTATAATTCCATCTATCTGACCCCTTGCTGTTTTTAACAATTGCAAAGCTTTTTTTCTTTCTTCACTCATCATTTACCTCCCCTCCCCCCTCAGGGGGTATATCTACATAATAGTACTCTATTTATATATTGTCAATAGGTTAATTTTTTATTTTAATTTAGTTTGCCCCAAAATATAAAAAAATAAAGCACCACCTTTAGTGATGCTCTATCTATTATAAATATTTAGCTAAATATTTTTTTAACGGTATGGAAAGTGGTAATGCTATAGCAATTCCCCCTGCTACTTGAAGTATATTAGCTGGTATATCCTTTAAAGCCACTATAAATCCTTGTCCAATAGTTGGTATTCCATATACAAAGTGATTTAAGCAACCTCCAGCAAGAAAATATCCAAAAATCATAACTATTCCTGCTACAATGAATGCAAATAAGTTATTCCAAAATTTATCTCCTTGATAATCACCTCTATAGGCTATAGCTCCTGCTATATATGCCATAACTCCTTTTATAATAAAGGTAAATGGCGCCCATATATAGTATGGAGAAAACAAATCAAAAAATGTCATACCTATAGCAGCAGCCACAGCTCCTCTTTTTTTTCCTAGTAAGATGGCACATAAAAATAGTACTGCATCACCTATATGTAAAACCGCATTATCTCCCACTGGTATAGCTATAACTGCAGTTGCTATATATGTTAACGCTGCCATAAGTCCTATTTGAACTATTTCAATGATTCTAAAACTATTTCTCGATGCTTTTATTGATGCCTTTTCTTTCATTTAAAGTCCCCCTTTATGATTATACAATATTGTACCCATACAACATATTCAGTATCCATACAATTAAATTATACATTAAATCTAAAGAATTTCAACCTTATTTTTTAATATAAAAGAATAATATTAAATATTTTACACAAAATAATTTTACCTTTGACTTTCAGATCTTATAATCCTATATATTTTTGAGAAAATAGTCAAAAGATCTAACTTATTACTTTACTTGGATGTAGAAAGGATTGACATATATGATGTATCTTCGTTGGTTTGGTAGCTTTTTACTATTGGTAGTTTTAATTGGTTTATTTTTTGTTATGGGAGGAAATTTAATTAATTTAATAATTGCAGTAGCTCTTCTAACTATTGCCATGGACTACATAGAAGAATACCTAACTGTAAAAAATAAATTTAATAGTTAAATAAAAAAATTCCTCAAAGAAACTTGAGGAATTTTTCTATTATTCACCTTTACTAATATTAGATAAAACTAAGCCCTTATTGTGATCTAGTGCCCAACTAATACCCCAATCATTTTGGAATATAAGTAAGTCTCTATCTTTAATATCCTTAACAACTTTAGAATCACTTGTTAAACTTAAATCATCAACTTTACCTTCTAAAGCTTCAATCCATCTAATATTTCTATATGGAAGCATATCCATTTTTATATCTACATTATATTCATTTTTTAATCTAAATTCTAAAACTTCAAATTGAAGAACTCCTACAACTCCTACTATAATTTGTTCTGTTCCTATGTGAAGTTCTTTAAATACTTGAATTGCTCCCTCTTGAGCTATCTGTGTTACACCCTTTATAAACTGTTTTCTCTTCATAGTATCTACAGTTCTAACCCTTGCAAAGTGTTCTGGTGCGAAGGTTGGAATTCCTTCAAACTTAAACTTCTTGCTTGGTGAACAAAGGGTATCACCTATACTAAATATACCTGGATCAAATACTCCTATAATATCTCCAGCATAAGCATTATCAACAATTTCTCTATCTTGAGCTAAAAATTGTTGAGGTTGTGCTAGCTTTATTTTATTTCCACCTTGAACATGATAAACTTCCATACCTTTTTCAAATTGACCTGAACATATTCTCATAAAAGCTATTCTATCTCTATGAGCTTTATTCATATTAGCTTGAATTTTAAATACAAAAGCAGAAAACTTATCATCTGTTGCCTCTATCTTTCCTATATCAGAATTTCTTCCTAATGGAGCTGTAGTTAACTTTAAGAAGTTCTCTAAAAATGGTTCTACACCAAAATTAGTTAAAGCACTACCGAAAAATACAGGGGTAAGTTCTCCAACTCTCACCTTTTCTTCATCAAAGGCATCTCCAGCTATATCTAATAATTCTATGTCCTCAAGTAATTTTTCATATAGACTATCAGTTATAGCCTCTCTAGCTGCTGATTCTTCTTCTAAATCTATAACAGTCTCACTTACTTCAAACTGCCCATGATCTCCAGCTTTAAAAATTTGAATTTGTTTATTATTTCTATCATAAACACCTTTAAAGTGCATACCTGTACCTATAGGCCAGTTTATTGGATATGATTTTATACCCAATTCATTTTCTATCTCTTCCATAAGTTCAAAAGGGTCTCTTGTTTCTCTATCCATCTTATTTACAAAAGTAAATATTGGAATATCTCTCATACTACAAACATGAAATAGCTTTCTAGTTTGATCCTCTACCCCTTTTGCTCCATCAATAACCATTACTGCACTATCTGCAGCCATAAGTGTTCTATATGTATCTTCACTAAAGTCCTGGTGTCCTGGAGTATCTAATATGTTTATACAATATCCCTCATATCCAAACTGCATTACTGAAGATGTAACAGAAATTCCTCTCTTCTTCTCAATTTCCATCCAGTCAGAAACAGCATGCTTAGATGTCTTTCTTGCCTTAACGGACCCAGCTAATCTTATTGCTCCCCCATATAAAAGTAATTTTTCAGTAAGTGTAGTTTTACCTGCATCTGGGTGGGAAATTATAGCAAAGGTTCTTCTTTTCTCTATCTCCTTTATATAATCACTCATTACCTTAACTCCTTTATTTAAATTTAAAATTATCTTCAATTTATATATTATCTCTTTTTAGCACATTTTATATAATACCATATTAATTAATATAAACACAAATATTATTAATGTTTTTATGTATATCACCTTTAAAATTAATACTAAAATTTCAGTTTAAATATCATACTAAATTTATCATTTTTAATTAAATTCTACCAAAATAAAGCAGTAAGATATTTGTATCTTACTGCCATTGTAATAAATATTAAAATAATAAAATATAATTCCACAAATATATAATTATAATTTTAGTATGCATATTGACTTAATAAGCCACTATAAACTACTTGTCCCTTTTCTATTCCATCGAAATCCTCTGGTTTCACTAAAGAAACATCTTTATCAAAGTTTATGATTTTGCCTTCTTTTAGTACGTAAGCCACAAATTGTGAGCATAAAAAATGATATCTTCTTTGATAAGGAATGTGTAACATTATAGCTAAAATTCCTAAAAAATTATATTTATATCTATCATGTTCACTTTCAAATCGATCTATAATCTCTTTAACTTCATTATATTCATCTTCTGTAACACTTAATTCATAAACTCTACAGGATGTCCTTTTATATAGCTTAAATATTCCTCCATCAATTTGTTCTCTAACAAAACCAGCATGAAGTGGAAAATATATTTTTCTTCTTCCAAAGCTATATAATTGCTTTAATTCTTTATCTAAGGCTATAGATGTATGATTATAATTATATCTAGTATATAGCTTTATAGCTCTTGAAAAAAAAGTTCCTGTCTGTGTCAATACAACATAGATTTTTCTATCCACTTAATCACCCCAATTATTATTATTATTATAATAATGTATTAATTCAT
>NZ_JPMD01000021.1 GCF_000732635.1 Clostridium sulfidigenes
GACCCTTCGGGTATGAACCGAATGCTCTAGCCAGCTGAGCTATTCCGCCACATGGTTGCGGGGGCAGGACTTGAACCTACGACCTTCGGGTTATGAGCCCGACGAGCTGCCAACTGCTCCACCCCGCGTTATTTGGTGCTGAAGACCGGAATCGAACCGGTACGGTGTTTAACCACCGCAGGATTTTAAGTCCTGTGCGTCTGCCAGTTCCGCCACTCCAGCATTTGTGTCATCACCTTTCAGCGACAATATTTATTATATGGTATATTATTAACTATGTCAACAGTATTTATATAGTTTTTTATATTTTTTATTTATTTCTTCTTCACTTATTATAACTAAATGTAAAAAAAGCTAGGGTTTAATTTAACTGACATTAAAATAAATAAGAGTGCTTAAAAAGCACTCTTTAATCCTTTCGGTATAAAGCTTAATTATATCCTTTTCTGCTATATCCTCTACCTTTTCCACCATCTTGGTGTTTTTTAAGATCTTGAAATCTTTCTTCACTATCTTTTAAGAATTTTGACATCCTGTCTTCAAAACTTCCTGAACTTGTAGTTTTAGATTTTTCCTTTTCCCAATCTATATCTACAGGTTTAAAAGATTTTTTTGGTGTACCAGCTTGCTTTATGGATAAGCTCATCTTACCATTATCATCTACAGAAATGACTTTAACTTTAACCACATCATTTTCTTTTAAATGATCATGTACATTCTTAACAAATACATCAGATACTTCCGATATATGAACTAAGCCTGTTTTCCCTTCCACTTCAACAAATGCACCAAAGTTTGTGATATTAACTACTTTACCTTCTATAATGCTTCCAGCCTTTAAGGTCATATTGAAAAGACCCTCCTTAAATTTATAATTTAAATTTATATATACTATAACTAATAATAATTAGTCATAGTAATTTTCACTTTATTTACTGTCTATTACAGGAGATTCTCCTTCTTTAATTAACCCAAGCTTTTCCCTTGCAAGTTTTTCTATATACCGACTATCTTGTGATAGTTTAATCTCATCCTGTAACTTTTGATTCTTTTCTTGTGCTGCTTGTAACTCCGAAGTATAGTTATCAATATCTTTATGTTGTCTAAACATTATTATTTGTTGATTTATAAATGTAAAGCCTACGTAAAGAGCTATAAGTAAAAGACCTATCTTTTTTATGCTGAATTTCTTCATATCGATTTTCCTTCCTTATTACAAATAGTAACATGTCATAGGTTTTATTTTCAAGTAGTCAAATTAACCTATAGCTATATTGTAATTTGAATTTTTATTTTCTTCAACCCTTAATATTATAAATTTTATATTTTTTTTGTTATTTTGCTAAAAATAATTCTTATAGGATAGAATATATAATAAAATATTACTCTAAAAAACGTTAATATGGCATTTAATATGCTTCCGTATGCTAATATAAATATATTACTAAATAGTTTAAAGTATATAAATAATCCAATTAAATTATATACAAACACATTAAAACTCATGTAAGCATAGTTTGTATACATCATAAAAATAAATACTATAATTCCAGTTAATATCCAAAATAGCATATCCTGTATTGCTGTTATGATGGTTCCTGGCTCTTCAAAACCTCTTATTACTCTATATACATCAAAGAAAATACCAACTAGCATTCCACTAAGTAAGGAGAATATAAACAATGCTATTTGTCTACCCATATCAAATATCATAACTCAATCACCTAAATATTTTAGAAATGATACTATTTCGCTTCTTTGGTCTCTTTTCTTCACTTGTATATACTACATAAGATATTTTCCCCGTTATTACCACATCTCCATTTTGAACATCTAGCTTGGTCATCTTTAACTCTTCACCTCTGATATCCATATCTCCCAACACAGTTATTATAAGTATCTGTTCATCATTGAAGCTTAGTATTTCTAAAACTCCATCTAAAGTCATCTTTTTTCTATTTTCTAACGTAATAAAACTCTTTTTATTTTCTAACGACATATCTTTATTTGGTTCCATAATATCCCCCTTAAACCTAAAAACATATTAGCTTTCTATAAAGATATATTCATTAAAAAATATTTTATGCTACTATTTATTCCTTATCCTCTTCCCCACTGATTATTTCATACATATTCTTAGCATCTTCTTTATTAACATGATTAGCAATATTTATAATTCTTGCTTTTAATAATTGATTTGCAAATTGAATTTCTATTATATCATCTTCTTTTATCGTAGTACTTGGTTTTGCTACTTTTCCATTTATGGATACTCTACCATTTTCACATACATCTTTAGCAACAGTTCTTCTTTTAATTATTCTAGAAACCTTTAAATATTTATCTAATCTCATAGTTGCCTCCTTAAACTATATAAATTTTTTTTGAAATTATACTTTATCCTGTATCCCTATGAATAGAAGAAAAAACCCAGAACATTTCTAGGCTTTTTCAAGTAATTATTTATTTACTATGTCTTTAAATTCTTTTCCAACTTTGAAAACAGGAACTTTAGATGCTGGTATTTGTATTTCTTCTTTTGTTCTTGGGTTTCTTCCTACTCTAGCAGCTCTTTCTCTAGTTTCAAAAGTACCAAATCCAACTAGTTGAACTTTCTCTCCACCTTCAAGAGCCTCTTCAACACTCTCTATAAATGCCTTTAATACCGCCTCGTTATCTTTTTTTGTTAGTCCTGACTTTTCAGCCATTTTTGCTATTAATTCTGATTTGTTCACAATAGTACCTCCTTAATGTTAATTTTACGTAATTTATATTTTAATTACATAAAATAATACTTACAATATTCTTACAAGTTACCTAGAATCCTTCTTTTTTTTGAAAAAATTTATCTTTTAGTTGATAAATTATACTTTTTAGATTCACTCCAAAGGGTTTCCATTTCTTCCAATGTCATTTCCTTCATGTCAACACCCTTTTTAATACCAGATTCCTCAATAAATTGGAAGCGTTTTATAAATTTATCTATAGTATAATTTACTGCAAATTCTGGGTCAATGTCAAGAAGTCTTGCAATATTTACTGTGGCAAAGATTAAATCTCCTACCTCTTCCTGTATTTTTGACACATCTGAATTTTTATATACATCTTTTATCTCTTGTAATTCTTCTATAACTTTCTCCATAGCTGGTTCTACATCATCCCAGTCAAACCCTACCTTACCAGCCTTTTTTTGAACCTTTTCTGCTCTAATAAGTCCAGGCATACAACGTGGAACATGTTTTAATTCATCGGTATAGCTAGTAAATTTCTTTTCTTTAACTTTAATTTTATCCCAATTCTCCAATATTTCATCTGTATCTTTAACTCTTACATCTGAAAATATATGTGGATGCCGACTTATCATTTTTTCAGTTATAGCTGCTACTACATCATTTATGTTGAAATAACCCTCCTCCTTACCAATTTGAGCGTGGAATATTACTTGAAAAAGTACATCTCCTAACTCCTCAATAAGTTTATTATCGTCCATTTCGTCTATAGCTTCAATAACTTCATAACATTCCTCAATTAAACCTCTTTTTAAAGATTCATGAGTTTGTTCTAAGTCCCACATACATCCATTTTCACTCCTAAGAGTAGACATCACATTAATTAAATCCTTAAAATCCTTAGGACCTTTAAGATCCTTAGGAATATATATGGAAGTTAAATAATCAATATCCTCTTGTCTATCTAAATCATATAGTTTAATTTTTCTTATACTTTCTTCTCCCTGTATACCTGCTGCTCTTACAAAGTATATATCACTATCATCACTATAATATTCGCATAGAGCTAACTTCACTTCAGAAGCAATAAATTTATTATACACCTGGGTTATTATTACTCCTAATCTCTTATCCATAACCTGTTCCCTTATATCAAAGGCATCTATTATTTTTACCCCTTCTATTGGGTCAATCCTTAAGCTCTCTATAACTGCATCTACAAAACTTACTGATGGCATTAATCTAGCTTCTATTCCATTCTCCTTGCAGAGTTCTAATAATATAGTTACAGATTTTTCTGCAACTAGGGGATGACCTGGAACTGCATATACTAAGTCTCCTTCTTGCTGATAAATTTTTATAAGATCCTCTGCAATTGCCTTGTATATATGGTCAAAATTATTATATTCTTCATAAAAGTTATCATAGGTATTAAACTTTACACCCATAGATTCTAAGTATTTAACATTAGGGTGTTTTTCTGTTCTAAAGTATATATTTTTATTACTTTTCAAAATTTCTAGTACACCTATGGTTAAAGCATCTTTAGAACCAGGTCCTAAACCAACCACTGTAATCATTTGAATCTACTCCTCTTTTAGTTTTTAATGAGCTTTCCCTTTATATCTTCAATGGTAAATATTTTAAATACAATCGACAGTATTCCAAATATTACTACACCAAGGAAAATAGCTATTAAGCAAGCTATTCCATTACTCTGTGTATAATTATAGACATTATTATATATAAAAACAACAGATATTATCATAATTAATGACACAAATAAAGGTTTTATAACTACTTCATATAGGTTTATCTTTACTTTGAGCAGTTTTTTAACCTCTTTCAAGTTTAAAATGCTAGTTACTGCATATCCAACTATACTTCCAATTATTGCACCATATATATTAAACCTAGAGTTACTTACTAAAACATAGGTAATGATTACCTTAAATAGACACCCTATGGCAAGATAATATACCGGTTTCATATATCTACCACAACTTTGTAAAAGCGATGTAGTAGTCTGCGTTATTATAATTAATGGTATTGATAAAGATAATAATTTAAGTATTTCATGCCCTGCTACATCTCCCATAAACACTAATCCCATAATAGGCTTTGAAAGATAAAATAACCCTAAGGCGCTTGGAATACCTATAACAAAAGATAACTTAAACACCATGTTTACCCTTCTGTATAATTCGTTTTGATTATGCATAGAATATACCTCTGATATTATAGGTACTAAAGCTGAACAAAGAGCAATAGAAAGTGCTAGTGGGATATTTTGAAGAGTCATAGCCTTACCTGTAAATTGACCATATAATATGGCACTTTCTTGAATAGTATAACCCGCTAACAAGAGTCTTTGAGGTACTATTATAGAATCAATTAAAGCCATAATCGTTCCAACTGCAGCTCCTACGGATATAGGAAATGCTGCTTGTACTAAGTTTGATAGTATTTTATTACTCCTTTTCACTTTTAATTTATAAGACTTTGATCTAACAAATAAATATTTTATTACCAAGTAAATGCTTCCCAGTAATCCTCCAGCTACCGTTCCAAATGCGGCTCCTGCTGCTGCATATTCAATTCCTTTAGGAAGTAATAAATATGCACATATCACGCCAAAAACCACCCTACCTATCTGTTCTATAATTTGAGATATTGCAGTATTATTCATATTCTGAAGTCCCTGGAAATATCCTTTAAATGTACACATAATACATACAAATATAGGTGCTGAGGATATAATCATAAAGGATTGATATGACTTATTATCCCACCTTAAGATATTTATAATATTATCTCCAAAGTACAACATTAAAAATGATATTATTATCCCAAGTGGAATCATTATTTTAAGAGTATCCTTAAGTACCTGTTTAACAGCATTGGTATCGTTGCGCACATTATACTCTGATATTAATTTCGACATAGCAATAGGTACTCCTGATGCTATTGCTACAAAAGTCATATATATAGGGTATGACATCTGATAATATCCCATCCCTTGGTCACCAATTAATCCTTGTATTGGTATTCTAAAAAACAAACCTAAAAATCGTGCAAAAATAGTAGCTATTCCTAAAATCATAGTTCCTTTTAAAAGCGATTGTTTTTTCATACTTCCTCCTAAAAATACTTTATATAGTTAATAAGTATTTTGATGAGAAACATTTTATTACTTAATGCATATAATATATACCTAATATCAATTAACTTTAACTTATCTAACAATAAAAAAGCTGCCATAAGATGTGATTAATATCAATCCTATGGCAATAATTATATATTATACTCTTTATTTAATTTTATCTTATAGATATTTATGCTTTTTAGCATTTACTGTTCCATTTGTTTTCCTAAGAATGAAGCTGCTGTTTCCGCAAGCTTTAACTCTAGTTCTCCAAACTTTACATTTTCTTTTGAAACTATGATTACCGTACCAACGGTATCTCCCTCCGCAATTATTGGTGCTACAACTTGTGTTGTATATTCATCTGCTGTCTCTCCATCACATATAGGTATTAGCCCCTGAGAGTTTTTATCTAGAAGAGTAGCCTTACGCATTTCCATAATTTTATCTACTTCATTACTAATCTTTTTATCTAAATAATCTTTCTTTGTCCCACCACTTACAGATATGATTGAGTCTTTATCACAGATTATAACTATATTACCAATAGTTTGATGTAGCGCCTCGCTATATTCCTTAGAAAACTCACTCAATTCTTCTATTGGTGAATATTTTTTTAATATAACTCCCCCTTCTCTATCTGTAAATATTTCCAGTGGATCTCCTTCTCTAATTCTTAATGTCCTTCTAATTTCTTTTGGTATTACAACACGACCTAAGTCATCTATTCTTCTTACTATTCCTGTAGCTTTCATTAAATATCCTCCTTATTTATGTAAATAGTATTAATGCTATTATTATCCTTCTTAACGCAAATTTTATACATCCTAGAAATTTTTTCATTAATAAAAAATAAAAAAGATTAATGCCAAATATGACATTAATCTTTTTTATAAATTATTAACTTAGTTTATCTTCATATAACTTTATTTTAGCTTCTTCTTGCCAAGCAGTTACTTTTTCTACCCATACATTATACTTATTTTGTTCTAATAGAACATCCTTAATCGCATCTTTAACATCTTTTAAAGGCCTAATAGGATACTCTTCTTTATCTAAGCATTTTATAACATGGAATCCAAATTGAGTTGATATAGGAGTCTTAGTATATTCCCCTTTCTTAAGACTTATAGCTGACATTAAAAAAGTTTTATCATACTGATTACTAGTATATTCAATCCAACCTAAGTCTCCACCTTTTTCCTTTGTAGCATCTGTACCTTTTTCAGTAGCAAGCTTAGCAAAATCTTCACCTTTATCTAATCTTGCAATTATGTCTTTAGCTTCTTCTTCTGTCTTAACTAGTATGTGCGCTGGCTTAACTTTATTTGGACTCTCAGTATATGAATTTGGATTACTATCATAGTAAGCCTTTATTTCATCATCTGTAACGGTAACATCCTTAACTACCTCTTCATATACAGCATTAGATATTACTGCTGGTTTTAATTCTTCTAAGAAGCTTTCTTCTGTAACTCCAGCTGTTTTAAGAGCACTTTGATACTCTTCATCAGTTTTAAAGGATTTCTTTATCTCATCAAGTTTCTCTTTAGCCTTAGTCTGAACTTCTTCATCAGAAGGCACTACTCCAAGCTTTTCACCATTATTTTTTATGACAATATCATTAACCATAGTATCTAGTATACTTAATCTTTGATTCTTTATATATTCCATAGCCTCTGAATTTTCTTTATAATTTTCTCCATACTGAGCCTTTACTTGCTCATAAACCGCATTTAACCTACTATCTACTTCTCCTAAGGTAATCTTTTCTTTATAAACCTTAGCAACTACTGTCTTATTAATACCTGCTTCTGTTTTTTCTATCATTCCACACCCCACTGCTGAAAGCATTAGTGTAGATGCCATTAGACCAGCTAAAATCTTCTTTAATTTTATCAATTTATTATCCTCCATTCGGTTTTTTTTAGTTATTATTGCTATTTAATTTTACCATAAAAATACTATTAAATAAATAGTAGCTAAATCTATTTACTCATTGTTGATAAATCCTTAATAATATTTATAAGTATATCTAATAGCTCCTTTTTATTAATATCCTTACTCTTATACACTAGAACTGGAACATCTCCCATTTTAAATGTGATTTGTCTCTTATAATTGTCTAATATATATTTTACCATATCAGAAGTTAAGTATGACTTGTCTTTAAAGGTTATCTGTACTTGAATTCCAGTATCCTTTATCTCTAAAACCCCAACTTCTCTAGCAATTGCCTTTAAATACGCTATATTCATTAAATTATATACACTGTCTGGAATATTAGAGTATCTATCTTCAATCTCCTCAATAACATCTAACATATGTTCATAGGACTCAATAGATGCAATCTTTTTATATACCTGAATTTTTTGAGTTTCATCCTGTATATAGTTACTAGGAATATATGCATCAATTTTCATATCTACTGTAGTTTCAATAGGTTCCTTGTCTACTTCACCTTTTACAATACTTACAGCATCTTCAAGCATTCTGCAATATAAGTCATATCCAACAGCAGACATATGACCACATTGAGCTGCTCCCATTATATTCCCTGCACCTCTTATTTCTAAATCTCTCATAGCTATCTTTAATCCTGAGCCTAATTCTGTAAAGTCTTTTATAGCCTTTAATCTTTTTTCTGCAACTTCTGTTAAAACCTTATCCTTAGTATAAGTAAAGTAAGCATATGCTATTCTATTTGTTCTCCCTACTCTTCCCCTTAATTGATATAGTTGAGATAATCCCATCTTATCCGCATTTGCTATTATCATAGTATTTGCATTCTGAATGTCTATACCAGTCTCTACTATAGTTGTACTTAAAAGTATATCGTATTTTTTATCTACAAAATCTATTATCACCTTTTCCAATTCTCTTTCGGTCATCTGACCATGACCTATAGCAACTCTAGCTTCTGGGACCAACTTTTGCAAATATGTTGCCATATCACTTATGGTTTCAACCCTATTATATACAAAAAATACTTGTCCTCCCCTATTCATTTCCCTAATTATTGCATCTCTTATAAGTTGATCATTAAATTCTACAACATAAGTTTGAATAGGATATCTTTCTTCAGGAGGAGTTTCTATTATACTTATATCCCTTACTCCTGTTAAAGACATGTGTAGGGTTCTAGGAATAGGAGTAGCACTTAAAGTTAATACATCTATGTTTTTCTTTATTTCCTTAATCTTCTCCTTGTGACTAACCCCAAACCTTTGCTCTTCGTCTACAATTAATAAACCTAGATCCTTAAATACCACACTCTTTTGAAGCAACTTATGAGTACCTACTATAATATCTAAATTTCCTTCTCTTAGAGCATTTAAAGTTTCTTTAACTTGAGACGCAGTTCTAAATCTGCTAATCATTCCTATTTTAATAGGAAAATCTGAAAACCTTTTTAACATATTTTTATAGTGTTGCTCTGCTAGTATTGTAGTGGGTACTAATATAGCTACCTGTTTTCCATCCATAACACACTTAAAGGCAGCTCTAAGAGCAACCTCTGTTTTCCCATATCCAACATCACCGCAAAGAAGCCTATCCATAGGTTTATCGCTTTCCATATCTTTTTTAATATCTTCAATTGCAGTTAACTGATCTGGGGTTTCTTCATATGGAAATTCTCCTTCAAACTGACTTTGCCAAGGGGTGTCCTTGGCATATTTATGCCCTTTTAAAGTATTTCTGATAGCATAAAGCTTAACCAAATCTTCAGCAATATCTTCAACAGATTTTTTTACTTTACTTCTAGCCTTTGCCCATTCACTTCCACCTAATTTATTTATTTTGGGTGATTTGCCTTCACTGCCAATATATTTTTGTACTAAATCTAATTGCTCTACAGGGACATATAAAGTATCTCCTGAATTATATTCTAAAACCAAATAATCTTTTTTATTTCCCTGTACATCTAATTGATTGATACCCTTATATACACCAACTCCATGGTTCACATGTACCACATAATCACCAAGCTTTAAATCAGTAAAGCTTTTTATTTTTCCTGCACCTTTTTTAGTAGTTCTTCTTGTGGCTTTCCTCTTAGATTGACCGAAAACCTCGGAGTCTGATATAACACATACCTTTAAATCAGGATACTCAAATCCTTTAATAGAACTTCCAAAGGTCACAACTACTTCCCCTTGCTGAATGCTAGAAACTAAATCTTTATAAGTAGCTTCTATCCCTCTGTCTCTTAAAGTGTCAATTAATCTTTCTCCCCTTGTTCTTGTACCAGATAAAATTAAAGTTCTATAACCTTTTTTCTTTTTCTCTATTATATCTTCAATAAGCATGTCTAACTGTCCATGATAATCATGAATTGTAATCTGAGAAAATGCTATTAAATTTCTTGGTTTTAACGCATTAGAAGCAGTTCCTAAACTCTGTAAAGTTATAGTTTTACTCACTTCTAAAATTTCTCCAATCATTTCTTTAGGTATTAGTAGTTCTCCTTGTTTCGGTAAAATATTACCTCTACTTAGAAAATTTTCATAATTCTCTTCAAATTCAAAGTATACACTATCCAACTTACCCATAGCCCTATTTACATCATCCACTACGACTAGACTATCCTTAAAGTAGTCTAAAAATGTAGTTTTATTTTTATAAAAATAAGGAATATAGCTATCAATAGTTTCAAAAGTCCAAGTTTCCTCTAGATTCTCCAAATTTGTCTTAACCGTAGAATTTATTCTTTCTAAAGCATCCTTATCTTTAGATTTATTAAATCTTGATATGGCTCCATCTAATTCCTTTTTAATTTCTTCTTTTGCAAGATTTATAACCTCTTCTGTAAGAATTATCTCTTTAGCTGGAAATATTTCTACTTTATCTACTTTATCTATACTTCTTTGATTGTCTTTATTAAAAGTTCTTATGGAATCAACTTCATCATCAAAAAGCTCAATTCTAAATGGCATGCTACTAATAGGAGGATAAACATCTATAATCCCCCCTCTAACTGAAAATTGACCTATATTTTCTACAACACTACACCTTTCGTAACCACATTGTACAAGTTTTTCGCTCAACTCTCTTATGTCTATCGTACTTTCTAAAGAAATTTCAAATGAAAATTTCTTGAATAGCTCTACAGGAGCATAGGATGCTGCTAAAGCCTCTATAGAGGTTACAACAATACATTTTCCCTCATGAAGAATCTTGTTTAATACTTTCAGCCTCTCCCATCTCAAGTCCCCTGATACAGCTTCTACATTGTAAAAAGTTACTTCCCTCGTAGGAAAATAATATACATCATTACAATAAAAGCTAAGATCTTCATATATGTTTTTAGCTTCCATGTCATTATGAGTTAGCACTAGCATACTTTTTTCTATATCTTCATAAACACCATATAGCAAGTAGCTCTTACCAGATTCCGAAAGACCATGTATGCCTAATGGATACTTTTCCTCATTTATATATCTCTTTATATCTCTATATTCACTACTTAACTTTAAAGGTGTCATTACTCCTTTTAGTCTCAAAATATCACCTCTTAAACTATTTACTACTTTCCTGCATTAAAAGAATTAAATTTATTCATTGCTTGATTAATTCCTTCATTTATGATCACTGATACTGCATCTACCGCTGCCTCAAAAGATTTTTCAACAATTTCTCTATCTTCATTAGAGAATCTTCCTGTAACAAACTCAACTAAATCATAGGTTGGCTCTCCAATTCCAACTTTAATCCTTGAAAAACTATCAGTACCTAAATGAGAAATTATATTCTTAATACCATTGTGACCTCCTGCACTTCCTTTTCCCTTTATTCTAAGTCTTCCAACTTCTAGACTAATATCATCGTATATAACTATAATATTTTCTACTGGTATTTTATAAAAGTCTATTATACTTCTAACGCTTTCTCCACTTAAATTCATATAAGTTTGAGGTTTTAAAAATATAACCTTTTCATTGGCTATACTACTCTCACCGTATACTCCTTTAAATTTTGTCCTATTTATACTAAAGTTATACTTTTTTTCACACATATCAACTACATCAAACCCTACATTATGTCTTGTTTTATCATACCTATCTCCTGGATTTCCCAATCCCACAACTAAATACATAATTACCTCCAATATATTCTATAACATAATATCTCTTAACATAAAAATAATCTTCTTTGACTATTATACTAGAAGTTTTACCTAAAATAAAACAAAAGTAGCATTCCTAAATGCTACTTTTTATATATTACTCTGAAATCTTTATTTTAAAGTCAACATAATCACCATTTTTGAATACTTTGTATTTTATTGTCTCTCCACTTTTAAATTTACTCATTATAGTATTTATGTCACTGACAGTATTAACTTTCATACCATTCACTTCAACAATTATATCTGTTGGTCTAATTCCAGCTTCATAAGCTAAACCATTTCTTGTAACTTCCTTTGCATATACTCCATCAATACCATTTTCACTTTGGGAAATAGCCTCTTCCCCATAAACTCCCATATGGTTAATAAGAGAATCTTGCTTATCTAAAATTCCATAGGTAATAGGCTCTAGATCCTCTGCGGAAATATAAAAACTATTTTTTAAAAATTCATTATGGTATGTCATAGTAGTATTATTTACTCCTATAAGCTCTCCATCCAAATTACATAAAGCTGCTCCAGTATTGATAAACTTAGGAATAACTGAAGTCTTTATCATTCTTAAAGATTCAGCTACTTTAGTTTCTCTATTTTTAAATACTATATTCTCTCTAGTATTTAGCACCGTACTTACCTCTATATTTTCATTAAAAGATTTACCCAGAGGGTTTCCTACACTAATAACTCTATCACCCTTTTCAATCTTAGTAGAATTTTTAGCTATGGTCATAGGTTGTAATGCTTCACCATTTATTTTAATCATAGCAATGTCATAAATACTATCAAATCCTATTATAGATGCATTATATACAATATCATTGTGTAACTTTACTTTAACACTGGTTGCATCCTCAATACCTAAATAGCTAGTTATAACATATTGTCCATTCTCTATGACAACGCCTACTCCTACATTAGTTTCTTTTATACACTTATCATCTGCAATAACCTTAATAACTGAAACAACAGATTGCGCTGCTTTGTGAGCAGCCGATTGAAGCTTTGAATTAGTGGTATTAACTTCTGTGTCTTTATTATTATTACCTTGAACATAATAATTTTCATTTTCAGTATTTACCACTAAAGCTGTAACAGCCCCACCTAAGGAGGCCACAAATAAGCAAAATATAGTAATTGCAACAATTTTACCTTTACGTCTTTTCTTAATTTTGTTAAAGGTTATTTTTGCTTTAACACCCTTATAATCATCATTAAAATTGCTCATAACAGCCTCCTTTCTCTTAGCTCCTTAAGATTATTACATACTCTTCTTTGCTAATTGTAAAGTAAATATAAATTCAACTCCATTTTCTTTATTACACGCCCATATTTCTTCATCATGTAAGCTAACAATCTTTTTAACTATGGAGAGCCCTAATCCCGTACTCACTTTTTGTGTTCTTGATTTATCAACTTTATAGAATCTTTCCCAGATATGTTTTATATCTTCTTCATCTATATTAGATCCCTCATTAAAAATTGATATATTAGCCTTCTTACCTTTTTTTCTACATGATATTTGTATCAATCCATCTTCTTTTCCATATTTAATAGCATTATCTAAAAGATTAGTAACAACTTGTGTTATTTTATCTCCATCGGTAAGTACCCAGAGTTCACTTCCTTCAAAAAACACCTGTACATCCAAATTTTTATTTCTTATTCTATTTTCATTTCTCAATATACATATTCTTACTATTTCATTAATGTCTACAGGTACCTTCTCCAGCTTATAGGTACCCGATTCCACTGCTGATAAATCAAGTAAATCATTTATAAGTCTTGTTAATCTTTGTATTTCTTCATAGGCTATATTTAGATAATACTTATGCTTTTCATCAGGAACTACTCCATCTAAAATTCCACCTATAAATCCTTTTATAGATGTCATTGGAGATCTCAACTCATGAGAAACATTTGAAATAAACTCTTTTCTATTTTGTTCTACCTTTTGTAGCGAGTCTGCCATCACATTAAATGCATTTGCAAACTCCTCCATTTCATCATCAGAATGAATTTCAACTCTTTTATCTACATCCCCTTGAGCTATTTTTCTTGCAACCCCACTCATTTCTGATAGCGGATTTACTATCATCTTTTGAGAAAAATAATAAATTACGATACAAGAAGCAATTACAGCGAAAACTGCAGATAACCAAATAATTTGATAAACATTAGAAAGTGATTTATCTAAAATATCTGTTGATACACTAAATAAAGTTGCTCCCATAGATTGCCCTTTAGTATCTTTTACAACTTTCATCATAACGTATATCTTCTCATCCATATAAACTCCATACTCATTAAAAGCATCTATATAATCACTATTATTTATATTTTCCAAATCATCATGAAAAATCTGTTTCCCTATAAGTGGAGTATATTTAATGTTAGTAACTGAATAAACATATCCATTACTATCTACAAGAACTATATCATCATTTATATATGTTGATATAAACTTTATACTTGTAGTTAATTCTTCATATGATGATGCCCCAGTTAAATATTTTGTTGCAATACCTTCAATTATATCTGCCTGTCTAGTAAGATCTCTTTGTCTCGTCTTTATAAAATAATCTTGAAACCAAAAGGAAAGAAATGCAGCTAAAATAGTAAAACTTACTGTAATTATAATGGTGTAAGTAACAACCATTTTAGAAAACAAGCTATTTTTCACCATCTATTTCACCTCAAATTTATATCCAACTCCCCAAACAGTTTCTAACTGCCAGTTATCTCCTCCTGCTACCTTTTCTCTTAATCTCTTCACATGAACATCTACAGTTCTTGAATCTCCTGGATAATCATATCCCCAGACTTCACAAAGCAGTTGTTCTCTTGTAAATACTCTGTTTTTATTACTTGCTAAGAAGTGTAACAATTCAAACTCTTTAGGTGGCATTTTAATTTCCTGTCCCATGTATGTTACATTATATGAATTTATATCTATAACTAAATTATCAAAGGTTAATGTTTCTTTACTATCACCCTCTGCAGTATATCTTCTTAGAACAGCCTTAACTCTAGCCATAAGTTCCTTAGGTTCAAAAGGTTTTACTATATAATCATCTGCTCCAAGCTCAAGTCCTAAAACTTTATCAAAAGTTTCTCCTTTTGCAGTTATCATTATAACTGGTGTCTCATTGTCTCTTCTTATCCACTTTAGCACATCTATACCATCTAGATATGGTAACATAACATCTAAAAGCACTAAATCAGGTTTATAACTAGTAAACGCCTCTTGAGCCTCTCTTCCATCATTGGCCACCTTAACATGGTATCCTGAATTCTCCAAATACATCTTTATTACTTCACATATATTTTTATCATCATCAACAACTAATATCTTTCCTAAATTACCTTCCATTGATATCCCTCCTAAATACTTAAGATATTTTATTTAATTTACGAATATAATTTCTACATAATATCTTTTATAATATTATATAACAATAACTTTAAGTCCAAGTATTTTCTCATTAAAATTAATATTTTTAACAAAATATTTATAAAGTTATGGTGAAAACATTCCTTTTTATACTAAAAATAGGGGAAGAAAAACTTCCTCCCCTAAATAAAACCAAATTACTGTCCAAACTTATTATGAATACATATAATGTTTAATATTATTCATCAAAAAGCTTGCTTACAGAAACTTCTTCATATATTCTTCTAATAGCTTCTGCAAATAACGGTGCTATAGATAATATTTTTATCTTATCAAGCATTTTTTCTTGTGGTAAATGAATACTATCAAGCATAACTAGCTCTTTTATCACCGATGCTTCTAGTCTTTCTATGGCTGGACCAGAAAGTACAGCATGTGAACAACAAGCATATACTTCAGTAGCACCCATTTTAACTAAAGCATTAGCACCATTACAAATAGTTCCAGCTGTATCTATCATATCATCTATTAGTATAACCTTTTTACCTTTTACTTCACCGATTATATTCATAACTTCAGCTACATTAGCCTTTGGTCTTCTCTTATCTATAATAGCTATTGGAGCATTTAATTTATCAGCAAACTTTCTTGCTCTTGTAACACTACCAAGATCTGGTGAAACTACAACTACATCATCACAATCTTTAAATCCTTTTTCTATAAAGTAATCACTTAGTATTGGTGAACCCACTAAATTATCTACTGGAATATTGAAATATCCTTGTATTTGAGCTGCATGTAAATCCATAGTTAAAACTCTATCTGCTCCTGCTGCTGTAATTAAATCAGCAACTAATTTTGCTGTAATTGGATCTCTTGCCTTTGCCTTTCTGTCTTGACGTGCATATCCATAGTAAGGAATAACCGCCGTTATTCTTCCTGCTGATGCTCTCTTAAGTGCATCAATCATAATTAAAAGTTCCATTAAATTATTGTTTACTGGAGCACTAGTTGGCTGTATAACAAATACGTCCAGTCCTCTAACAGTTTCTCCAATATTTACTGCAATCTCCCCATCACTAAAAGTAGTAACTTGACTTTCTCCAACAGAAAGCCCTAAGCGGTTTGCAATATCAGCAGCTAATTCTGGATATGAGTTTCCTGCAAAGATTTTAATGTTTCTTCCATGGCTTATCATTTATGTAGTCCTCCTAAAATTTTATTTGTTTTTATTTTTATCATATACCCAGTTCTCTTTATTTATTTGCCTAGCTCTTGCTATAGCTAAGGAGCCCTCTGGTATTTTCTCGGTTATTGTTGATCCAGCTGCAATATAAGTATTATCTTCTACCTCAACTGGTGATACTAAGTTAGTATTACATCCTATAAATACATTGTTTCCAATTGTAGTTTTGTATTTTGCTTTTCCATCATAATTTACTACAACAGTTCCACACCCAAAATTACATTTTTCTCCAACTTCTGCATCTCCTATGTAAGTTAAGTGAGATACCTTAGTTCCGTCACCTATTGATGATTTTTTAATTTCAACAAAATCACCTATCCTTGCATTATCACCTATAGTTGTTTCCGGTCTTATATACGCGAAAGGTCCAACTGTAGTATTATTTCCAATCTTACTGTTTAATACTACAGAATTTTCTACAGTTACATCATCACCAATTATACTATTAGTTATTCTGTTATTTGAGTATAATACACAATTTTCACCAACTACCGTAGTTCCTTCTATAATATTCCCTGGATATACAACCGTATCTTGACCTATAATTACATCACACTCTATATAGGTGCTTCTAGGATCCATAATTATAACACCATTATCCATATGGTTTCTATTTATTCTACTTCTCATTATATCATTAGCAACAGAAAGTTCTGCCTTTGAATTTACTGCTGTAATTTCTTCTACATCAACAGCAATAGCCCCAACTTTCTTACCTTCATTTTTTAATATCTCTATTACATCTGTTAAGTAGTACTCACCTTGATTATTATTATTATTAAGTTTACCTAAAGTATTTAATAATGTGTCTATATCAAAACAATACATCCCTGAGTTAATTTCATTAACTTTTACTTCTTCTTCATTACAATCCTTAAACTCTACAATTTTCTCTACTTCTCCTTGAGAATTTCTAATTATTCTTCCATACTTTAGAGGGTCACTCATTATAGATGTCAATATTGTAGCACTACATTTTTGTTCTTCATGATATTTAGTAAGTTTTGTAACTGTTTCTTCTGTTATTAGAGGCCCATCTCCAACAAATATAGCTACTGATCCTTTTTTACCTTTTAAAAATTCTTCTGCACACATTACTGCATGCCCAGTACCTAATTGTTCTTCTTGAACTGAGTAGAAAATATTTCTACTTTCAGTGCCTTTTCTAACTTTATCAGCACCTTTTCCAATAACCACACTTACTTCGTCTACCCCGGATTTTCTTATATTATCTATAACATGGTTTATCATTTCTTTTCCACAAACTTTGTGTAGAACCTTAGGAGTATTAGATTTCATTCTTTTACCTTCGCCAGCAGCAAGGATTATAGCACATTTATACAATTCATACACCTCTTCATTTAAAATGTAATTAGTCTTTCCTTATAAATTATTCTATAATAATTTAAAACTAATATTTATTAAATTTTCAATATTAATCTATCATATTTATTATTTTTATATACTACTTCTATACTATTATATTGAAACTGTTACACTTTTTCAACCAAAGTATATTTTTTACATTAACAGAGTTCTTTGCTTCAGGGGGAGTTTCACTCCCTCTGAAGGTTAGAAATCGTTATCCAGGGACATATCAGCTCTTTACTCCCACTTTAAAGAAGATGGGAGTATTAGAGCTAATAGTCATCGGATGAAAATATATATTAACGATATACTATTAACGATACACAAAATAAAAAGGAGTGCTACGCTCCTTTTTATAATTAGACTATTTCATCTTCTACTTGCTCTTCATTTTTTACTTTCTCATACTCGTCAAGTATAGATTTTTGAATTTTCTCTCTTGTTTCTGTATTAATTGGATGAGCTATATCCTTAAATTCTCCGTCAGGAGTTCTTCTACTAGGCATAGCTATAAAATTACCACTTTGACCCTCAATTATCTTGATGTCATGAACCACGAATTCATTATCTAAAGTTATAGATACTATAGCTTTCATTTTTCCTTCTGTGGTAATTTTTCTAATTCTAACGTCTGTAATTATCATGAAATTCCACCTCCAAGATGTGCTTTCATGTATTATTCTACTAATGCATTGTAAATCCTTCTATTTGTCGAAACATTTTCCATATTTTTTGTAACTTATTCGTTTTTTTCACTAGATGGACTAACAATCGCAATTCCATCTTCTCCAATACCATAAAAATTTACTAATGAAATATAATCATCTACCAGCTTATCCTTAACTTCTACATTATCTATTAAAAAACCACTACCCAATAATTCACTATCAAATTCACTTAAAAGCTCTTTAATTCCCTTTGCAGTTCCTCCACCTCTCATAAAGTCATCTACAAATACACATCTACTACTTCTCTTCATAGACTTTGTTGATAATGTCATAGTTTGAAGTCTATTACTTGAACCAGAAGCATAATTTATGCTTACTGTAGTACCTTCTGTATACTTAGTATCATGGCGTACTGTAACAAGCTGAACTCCTAATTGTTTTGCAACCTCATAACCTAATGGAATACCTTTAGTTTCTATTGTAACTACATAATCCACGTTCATATCTTTAAATTTACTAGCTAATATTATTGCTGAATTTTGAATAATACTTGGATTATATGCTATATCTGTTATATATAGAAAATTACCCGGAACAACTCTAGATTGCTGTCTTAGTGCTTCACACAAATCTTCTAAAAACTGTTTTCTATCTTCATTTGATTTTTCATTTATAAATCTTATTCCACCTGCAGCACCTGCTACTGTTTCTATCTTTCCCATGGATAAACCTTCTATTACTTCTCTAACTATAACTATATCTTCACTAATAGTAGATTTTGCTGCATTAAATTTCTCTGTAAATAAATTTAAAGTTATAACCTTATTAGGATTTTCTGTTAAAACTTTTGTTATACCAATAACCCTTTGGTTTCTATTAAATTTATGCTTAATTTTCTCCATACAAACTATACCTTTCCGAATTTTATCTTTATTTTTGCCTTTATTATTCACCTTTATTCTATCTGTTTTATTACTATATTACAATTACTTTTTTTATTTTCTTTAATATACTATTTAAAACAATATAAATTCATCTTTTATGTTAATCACAGATTAATCAGAGAAAAATATCTTCATTGTAAATAAAAAGAGCTACTTCAAAATAAAGATTAAATAAATCTTCATTTTGAAATAGCCTTTAATTTCAGTATTATTTATAATATCTATCAGCTACATACCACTATTTTCGAAGTCAAAGGATTCCTTTTAGTAAATTCATTAGCTTCTTGTATATTTCTAGCTTTAAATAAAAGTTTGCCTCCATTCTTATTTAAAACTCCACCACAAAGCATATATTTCTGACCACATATTTCTTTATCATCTTCTAAAAAATTTATACCTTCAAGTCCTTGCCCATCTGCCTTATACTTTAACTCAATGAATAAATCTTTGTTTCCCATTTTTTAACCCCCATATCTGTTCTCATATTTATATGATATCGAACATACGTTCAATTGTCAATATTATTTTTATTTCATTACTAAAAATTATTATCAATAACTTTTAATTCACTGCATATCTCTTTATCTTTAAATATGTATATTCAAAAACAAATAAAATATAACTACTATTTTACATATAACATTGATAATATCTCTCCTTTGACTTATACTGAAAACGTATAATACTACTAAGAAGTTACTTGTGGGGTGATTTTATGTTTATCAAAAACTATGAACCTATGAACGAAAACTTATGGCAAGGAAGAATAGACAGTGACGATAATTTTGATGCTTTTAGATGGCATCAATGGATAACACCTCTTGATCTTCGAAGAGATGATCTTGAGCCTCTTGATGGACTAAACTTTGCACTTTTAGGCTTTTGTTGCCATGAAGGTGTAAAAAAAAATAAAGGTCGTATAGGTGCCATGAATGGTCCTATATCCATCAGAAAAGAGCTTTCAAATCTACCTTGTACTTTTAATCAATCGGTAAAAATTTTTGATGCCGGAGATATCATAGTTGAGGACATTTCTCTTGCTGAAGGGCAAAAGCTTTTAAGCGACTGCGTGTCTAAGTTACTAGATCTGAATATTTTTCCTATAGTTCTAGGAGGAGGACATGAGACAGCCTTTGGGAACTATAATGGGGCTCTATCTCATCTGGATAAAATATCTTGTAAACCTCGAATCGGAATTATAAATTTTGATGCTCACTTCGATCTTAGACCATATAATAACGAGGGAAGTTCTGGAACTATGTTTAAACAAATCTCTGATATTTGTCATGATAAAAACATGAATTTCTCCTATTTCTGTATTGGGATACAACAACACAGCAATACAGTGGATCTATTTAAAACCGCCAAAAAATTAGGTGTTCAATACACCCTTGCGAAAGACATCCTATATAGTGATGGTTGGCAACTTTTAAGAGAATTAAATGCCTTTATGAGAAACCAAGATTATATATATGTAACTATTTGCTCAGACGTATTTTCTGCCTCTTTTGCACCAGGGGTTAGTTCTACACAAACCTTAGGTTTAAATCCTGAAATAGTTATAAAACTACTTAAACATATTTTAAAATCAAATAGAGTTATAACCTTTGATATATGTGAAGTGGCCCCTAGATTTGATAAAGATAATATCACTTCTAACTTAGCTGGAGTAATCATCTTCTCCATTGTTAATACTCTTTGTAAATTACAAAACTTACAGCACAACTTTTTAACATAATTACATAATAAAAAAGTCCTTAGTCTAAGCTAAGGACTTTTTTACGATTATTATAGGGACTTTAAAATAGATTTGGCAATTTACAAGCTAAATTGCCACAATAAATATTCAAACTCCATACCCATGATATCATTCTCTTCACAAGTATTGAGCATTTTATCCTCTTCTTCACCATTAATATTCAGTTGCCAATTTACATATTCTCTCAGACCAATTGTTAACATTTTAACACACTCCTCCAGAAAATTTCTACTAGCCTTATGACCTAGTAGTTATTGTAATTGATATTAAATATAAATACACTTAGAAAACATCTATTATTTCCACTTAGATACTTAATAAATATAATTAGTTATTATACTTAAAAACCATCTCTAACTTTGTTTTTATTTTAACATATTTATTTCTATCTGAAAAGCCTTTTTCTGAATTTTCTTTTAAATTTTAGGGATATTTTCATTCATTTATCCTATAGATATATAAATTACGAAGCTTTCTAAAATATATGTGTTTTTTATATAGATTTTTGTATATAATTTATATTAGGTATTCATTTATTTTTATACACATACAATGGTTATTAGGTTGATCTATAACTATGTTTTAATATACAAATTCATGAATGTAGTATTATATTTTATATAGGAGTTGTTATTATATGAGTTTTGATTTTTTACAAGATAAAAATAAAAAAGTTCACTTTATTGGTATTGGTGGCATTAGTATGAGTGGTCTTGCTGAGATTCTACTTAAAAACGGATATACTGTATCTGGTTCAGATATGAAAAATTCAAATATGGTTGAAAAACTTAGAAATAAAGGTGCAAATATATATATGGGACACAGTGCAGATAACATACAGGATTCAGATTTAGTAGTATACACTGCTGCTATCAGTGAGGATAATCCTGAGTTTCAAAAAGCACTTGAACTAAATCTTCCTATGATGGATAGAGCTGAATTCTTAGGCAGAATTATGCTTGGCCATAAATATAATGTGGCTGTTTCTGGTACTCATGGTAAAACAACCACAACTTCAATGCTTGCCCACATTGTAATTGAAGAACAAGTGGATCCTACCATATTAGTAGGTGGAGAATTAGATGTTATAGAGGGTAATGTTCTTGCTGGAAATAGTGATTACTTTGTTACTGAAGCTTGTGAGTATAAAGGATCTTTCTTAAAATTTCATCCTTATATAGGAATTATATTAAATGTAGATGCAGATCATTTAGATTTTTATAAGGATATAAATCACATAAAAGATACTTTTAATAAATTTATAGATATCATACCAGAGGATGGATTCCTTGTATGCAATAGTGATGATAGTAACGTTTCTGATATATTAAATAATCATAAATGTACTATAATGACTTACGGAATAAATAATGGTGAGTATAAAGCTAAAAATATAACTTATAATTCTCTTGGTTGTGGTTCTTATGATTTATATAGAAATGACCATAAGTTATTTTCTATATCCTTAAATGTGCCTGGAGAACATAATGTGCTTAACTCTTTAGCTGCTATATGTACATCCTTAGCTCTTAACATTTCTAATGAATCTATAATTAAAGGATTATCTAATTTTGGAGGAACTCATAGAAGATTTGAATTTAAGGGTTCTAAAAATGGTGTTACTGTAATAGATGACTATGCTCATCATCCAACAGAAATTCAAGCTACTCTTAGTGCTTGTAAAAATTATCCTCATAAAGATTTATATGTGGTATTTCAACCTCATACCTACACTCGAACTATAACTCTTTTTGATGACTTTGTAAGAACCTTCAATGGAGTAAAGCATTTATTATTAGCAGATATATACGCTGCTCGTGAAAAAGATACTGGAATTGTTAACTCAGTAAAGTTAGGCGATGCTATAAGACTTACAGGAGTTGATGCAATAAACTATCATAGCTTTGAAGAAATAGTTAATCACTTAAAATCAAAGGCCAAAGATGGTGATCTTATTATTACCGTAGGTGCTGGAGATATAAATGTTGTTGGTGAAATGTATCTAGCTAATTAATTTTATCTTATACCAATTAATATAGCTATCCTTTAATTAAGATAGCTATATTTTTAATATATAAACGAGGTGACAAAATGAAATCAAACTTTAATAAAACTGTGTACATAGTTAATGCCTTTACTCACAATGATATGGGTGGAAACAAGGCTGGTGTAGTTATTGATTGTGATGACTTATCCTCTAATGACATGGCAGCTATCGCAAAAGAAGTAAACCTTTCCGAAACTGCCTTTGTGATAAAATCAAAATGTGATGATTATGACTATGAGGTTAGATTTTTTACCCCTTCAACAGAAGTTGATTTATGTGGTCATGCTACCATCGCCACTTTCTATACCTTAGCTAAGTTAGGCCTTATCAAACCAAGTACAAGTCCAGTAAAATTAAAACAAAAAACTCTTGCCGGTATTTTAGATATAGAAATTTATTTTGATAATGAAAAAATTGCCTATGTGCTTATGACTCAAACTAATCCTAAGTTCTACTCATATATTGATGATGTAAAAGAACTTTGTGATATATTAGGAATAACCGTAGAAGATGCTGGAATCCAAGGTCATACATTAAAACCTATGATAATTTCTACAGGGCTTAAAGATATAATGTTCCCAGTTAAATCTCTAAATGCTCTAAAAAGAATAAATCCAGATTTTCAAGGCCTAAAAGAATACACAGATAACTTAAATTTAGTAGGTCTTCATGCCTTCTCTTTAGAAACTGAAAATTCTAAAAGCACTGTTGCAACTAGAAACTTCGGTCCTAGTGTAGGTATCGATGAAGAAAGTGCTACTGGCACATCTAATGGCGCATTATGCGCGTATATAATGAAACATAACATACTTGATTTTAAAGATAAACTAACCATATGTTGCGAACAAGGTTATTACATGAATAATCCAAGTGAAATTATCTGCACGGGTGAAGCTATTCATAATGACTATTTAATAAAAGTTGGTGGCATAGGAAGTATAGAGAAAACTATAGAGGTGACTTATAAATAGTCACCCCTTTCTTTTTTTACTTAAATAAAGATTTTAAATTTTCTCTCTCCTGTTGTATCTGACTTTTTACATTTGATGATGGATTAAACAAAGAGTCATATCTAAATAATAATATTCCTTTGTACTTTTTTAACTTTCTTGAAGCTTGTACCTGTCTTTTTAATATATCTGTACTATTTCTCCACTCATCCTTTCCATTACCTGCCCAAGTATCTTCACTACCTACTTTATATACAGATAAACCTATATATAAATTTACTGTAGATTCAGTAACAAGACTATCAAACTCTTCAATAACTTGTTGAAAATTGCTATTATCATTTAAAAAGCCATAATATATTTGTGGGCAAATATAATCAATGTATCCAGGGTTTTGAACCCACTTCTTCACATCAATAAATTGGCTATTATAGTTATTATCCATAGAGCCTTGTGGACTTATTCCAAAGACTACCTCTGGGCTTATCTCTTTAACAATTGAATAAATCTGCCTTACGAGAATATTAACATTTTCACGTCTCCAACTCTCTAAATCTAAATCTCCTCCTGAACTTGTATACTCGCCATAAGCTTTACTATCTATAGACACATCACTAGATGGATAAAAATAATCATCAAAATGTATTCCATCAACTTCATAGTTCTCCACTATTTCTTTTACTCCATTCACTATAAGTTGCCTAACTTCTTCTTTGCCAGGATTATAATATATTCCACCATTACATTTTATTATATTATCACTACCATCCTTTATCCATTTGCTAGCAGGATTCTCCGAAGACAGTGGCAACTTAACACTATCACTTCTAACTCTATAGGGATTAATCCAAGCCTCCACTCTTATATTTCTTAAATGCGCTTCCTCTATAATAACTTGAAGAGGATCATAGCCCGGAGCATTACCTTCTATACCAGAACAATATATAGACCATGGATAATATTTAGATTTGTATAAGGCATCAGAAAAAGGTCTTACCTGTACAATTAAAGTATTCAATCCCATAGCTTCTACATTTTCTATTGCTTGTGATATATTTTTTCTAAATTCATTCTCATTTTTCCCCTTAAGCATAGCTGATAAATCTAAATAAGATAACCAAATTCCCTTTATCTCATCATAATTTATAATTTCTCTTTCTTTATTAATTATTTCATGGCTACTATTATCAATATTATCAAAGCATATAATCCACACTAATCCCAAAATAACTAATATAATTACTCCTAAAGTAGCAAGATTCATTTTATTCATTCATGCTCCCCCTTAATTTAAGAATAATATATACCTATGCTCATAATCCAATCTATAGAATTTAATTATAGTAAATATATCTATTTATACCTGGAAAACTTCTTCCAAAGTTCATCAACTTCACTTTGCTCTAAAAAACTAGATAATATTCTATAATCTCTTTTCCCCACATAAAATATAATCCCTTTATTATCCCTCATTGCTTTATTTACATCTCTAAAATAAAGAGTTTTTGGTTTTTCATTCATATTGTTATTTATACAAAATTTATCTTTATATACTTTTATATATTTAAGCTCATCAATGCTTCTTACTTTTTTAGTAACAAGACCTGTAACTATTAGTCCTACTATAAAAAACACTAATAAAAATCTCCCATAAAAAAGATTGTTCCTTATAAATAATCCTATTGTAATTATCAGTAAAAGACTCGATAAAAGTATACTATTAGACAATTGCTTTCTCATATATCTTTTAGAAGCCTCACTAAACCTATATTCCTTCATCTTTTGTACTCCTCCTTTTTTTAATGACAATAATATTATGTAAATATATATATTAAACTTTTTACGTTCGGTAACATCTTTTATTATTTACAATATACTGGTTTTATAATACCTTTTATTGGCCTTTTAAAAATAATATATAATATAGCAAAACTTTTTGCATAAAATATGTTGACAACCTATTAAATATATCATATAATAATTTTTGTCGGCGGGGTGTGGCGCAGATGGGAGCGCGCGTGGTTTGGGACCATGAGGTCGCAGGTTCAATCCCTGTCACCCCGACCAAAAGGAACATGAATGTCATGTTCCTTTTTATTTTACAATATATGTTTTTATTTACTATAGGAAGATAGTGTTTTGTAACTAAACCTTAAATCTGTTACAATAACGCTATCTTTTTTTATTACACCTATTAACAGCTTTTCTTGAACAATATATCATTTGGTGAAAATTATATGCATTACTAAAGAAACAATATATATTAATATTATAGTAGTATGAAACTTTCTTATTTTGCCCCTCTTATCTCTATAAATAAATTTATTTATAATTCCAGTAGCTACCATTATTAAAACACACACAAAGGTTGCAATTCCCCAAAAAGAAAAACTTTCCTTATGATTCATTATCAACATATGAATTATAGAAGAAATAAATGCCCCCACTCCAAATACACCATGGTTTTCTTCTAAAATACTATTTATGTTAATAGTTTTATTTATTATGCCTTTATGTTTTTTCTTTGATAACCCTCTAATAAACTTATTATAAAACCCTAAAGATACTACTCTTGACAACGCTCCTAAAGTAAATATTACCGAAATAATACCCCAAAACTTACCTAAGAGATCCATAGTTTTCCCCCTTATATTTTACTAATACATTATATGTTTTTAATTTTATTACATTCTTTTTTATTACTTTTTACCAGTAGTAAGAGATAGTTTCCGTATTCCATTCATTACACTTTACATTAAAAGTTTTATTTGTTATGTTAATATGCGGGGGTGATAATATATGTTTAAAAATATAGATGCTGCAATTTTTGATATGGATGGTACTATAGTTGATTCTATGTGGGTATGGAATAAAATCGATACGGAATACCTAGCTAAACATAATTTAGATGTGCCTCCATCATTAAATAATGACATTGCTCATCTTAGCTTTAATGAAGTAGCTATTTACTTTAAGAATTCCTTTAATTTGCCCTATACCTTAGAAGAAATTAAAGAGCATTGGAATGACATGGCTTATGAAGCTTACTGTAATAAAGTGAAACTAAAACCTGGTGTTAAAGAATTTTTTAACTTACTTAAAGAAAATAATATAAAAATTGCATTGGCTACCAGCAATAACACTTTGCTTTTAGAAGCTTGCTTAAAAGCTAATGGAATATATGAATATTTTGATACAATAACCTTAACTAATGAGGTAAAAAGGGGAAAAGATTTTCCAGATGTATATCTTCTAACAGCCAATAAATTAGGCGTTTCTCCAGATAAGTGCATGGTTTTTGAAGACTTACTTCCAGCCGTACAAGGTGCTAAAAAAGCTGGTATGAAGGTTATAGGCGTATATGATGAACATTCCTTAGAGCAGCACAATGACATGAAAGCTTTAGCTGACGATTTTATATTAGATTATATTAGTTTTTCTTTATCTATATAATAATTAAAGGTAGTCTTAGTAAGAATTAAATTATCTTCTAGGACAACCTTTATTTCTTTTATGTATATTTTAATTCACAATAGGGCCAGTTTCAGCATTTATCAGCTGAATTAAATCCTTTGGTGCTATTTCTACTTGAAATCCAATTTTACCACCACTTACAATGATTTTATCTAAATTCATGGATGAATCATCAATTACAGTATTATAATTTTTCTTCATACCTATAGGCGAGCATCCTCCTCTAATATATCCCGTTATCTTAAGCATATCACTAACTTTTATCATTTCCACCGACTTTTCTCCTACACGCTTTGCTGCCGCCTTAAGATTCAGTTCCTTTGCTACAGGAACTACAAATACATAAAAATCTCCACCATGGCCTTTTGTAACAAGAGTTTTAAATACCTTTTCTACTGCTACTCCTAGTTTGTTAGCTACTGATATTCCATCTACAGCACTATCCTTAACCTCATATGTATATATATTATAATTTATATTACTATTATCTAGTATCCTCATCACATTAGTTTTAGTATTAGCCATTTATTCATCAACTCCTCACATAGAATTATATCACTAAACTTTTACTAGTTTTATTAATATTACATATTAATTTTACTAAGTCTATTTCATAAATAAAAGGAATATATTTATACTACCAAGCTCTTTTATGGAGGTACATTCGTGATAAAAACTTTTTTCATTTATGTCCTACTTCTTACCTCTGGTGGATTAGGAATTTTATATTATCTTTTAAATGATAAATATAACAAACAAAATATTCAAGTAAGAGTTCTAACAAAACAAAATAATAGTTTAACATCTCAATTAAACACTATTAATAAGCCCAATGA
The DNA here is from genome assembly GCF_000732635.1 of Clostridium sulfidigenes. Taxonomy (GTDB): domain Bacteria; phylum Bacillota; class Clostridia; order Clostridiales; family Clostridiaceae; genus Clostridium_J; species Clostridium_J sulfidigenes. The sequence continues at coordinate 28,688 of NZ_JPMD01000021.1, forward strand.
AACTCTAAAAGTTTACTCTAGGCCTATTAGATTTAATACTGGCGAAACAATAAAGAGGTGCTCTCTTTATATCTCACCTCTCAGTAATAGTCCTATACTCCGCTCCATACCATCTAACTCAAGGGTAGCAATTCTTGATGCAGTTGAAGCTTTAGAAACCTTGTGGTACGAGGTGCGAGTTATAACTTCTGACTCAGTAAACACAAAAGGTTTTGTTAGACAAGAATTGATTAAAGAACTTCAAATTATAGAAACCCATATTATAAAAAATTAAGGCTTTATCTAAAAATAATTAAATACGTTAATACCTACATTAAAATCTTATAATAAATGGCGAAGGATATCCTCCGTCATTTATTATATACCTATATTAATACTAGCTATTATTTATAATTCCCTTTTGGGATTCCTTTTTAATTTTTTTTAAGTGCTTTTTTAGAACCTCTTTCTATATCATGTTCTAACTTTCTTTCCTTATAAGCTATAAAAATCTGATTTAAGTCATAACCTTCAGGATATAACTCTGTAGCACTAACCTCTAACTTTAACCTCTTATAATTCACTTCAATAAATTCACCATCTAAAAATACAATTACATTATTAAATTCATCTTTTTCTTTATACACAACCCCTGGTAACTTCTTATCTAGAACAATAACTCTATCACCTTTTTCATAGTTATAGGATTCTTCACTATAATTATCAACTTCTTTATCTTTAGTAATCTTGCTATCCCTTAGTAATTCATAGTTATAACTTTTAGTTTCAATATATTTTTTTGTTCTCTCTATTATTCTATCAGCTATACCCATTTTCTTAGAAATATAAAGAGCATTACTATTTCCACTCTTCCCAATAGAAAGCTTATATAGTGGATCTAAGGTCTCTCTTTGGAACTCCATGGCTGCATTTTCAAAATCAGGATGATTTTGAGAAAAGTTTTTAATCTCTCCATAATGAGTAGATGCTATGGTAATGCATCCTTTATGATAAAACTCCTCTAATATCGCAATAGCAAGTGCTGCTCCTTCATTAGGTTCTGTACCACTTCCTATCTCATCTAAGAGAAGAAGTGTATTTTTATTACTCTCTTTTAAAATTCCACTAAGATTTTTAACATGAGATGAAAATGTACTTAAAGCATTTTCCACACTTTGGTCATCTCCAATATCCACAAATATTTTCTCAAATATAGCTATCTCGCTTCCTGACTCAGCCCCTATATGAAATCCACTTTGTGTAGCTAATGTAAGCAGTCCCACAGTCTTTAACACCACCGTCTTACCCCCTGCATTAGGTCCAGTTATAATCAAGGTTCTATAGTCATTTCCTATATTAAAATCTAGTGGAACGGCATTTTTAATTAATGGATATCTACCCTTAATTATATTTATATATCCATGATTATTTAGAATAGGCTGTATTCCATCTATATCTTTACTATATTTTGCTTTTGCTAGAATCATATCATATTCTGCAATGACTTCTATATTTATCTTTAGCTCTTTAATTCTCTCAAATATCATATCAGTTAAAGTTGCAAGTATTCTATATTCTTCCATAGACTCTTCTGATTTTAGTGTAGTTAACTCTGTAGTATACTTTGATACAGAACTTGGCTCTATAAATACAGTATTACCCTTAGAAGACACTTCTACTATGGATCCTTGAACTTGATTCTTATAGGAAGCCTTTATAGGAATTGTATACCTGCCATTCCTTTGACTTATAAAAAATTCTTGAATATATTCTTTATTAGCACTACTTCTTATAAATTTATCTAACCTTTCTTTTATCTTTTCTTCACAGCTTTCTATATGTCGTCTAATTTTCTTAAGTTCTTTACTAGCATTAGAATCCACTATGCTTCCTTTAATTGAAGTTTCTATTTCCTCTTCAATATATTCTAATTCTGTTATACTTTTACCATAAGCACTTAAAGTTGGTGCATATCCTTCTTTATCTTCTATAAAGATTTTAACCTTTCTGCATCCACGCAAAAAATTATCTATCGTCGTTAGCTCTGATGGTTCAAGCACTGAGCCTTTTTCAATCTTATCTATCAAAGGGGCAATATTAAATATTCCCTTTAAAGGCATGTGATAAGAAGCATCTATAAGATTTCTTCCTTCAGATGTTTCCTCTAACATTCTTTTCACTTGTTTAATATTATTACTAGGCTGAAGTTTATCTAATAGCTCTCTTCCTAACCCACTTACACAATAAGACTTTATAATTTCCTTTATTTTATTATAATGTAATTTTTCCAATGTACTAATATTCATTCTCACGATTCCTTTACTTATTATTAAGTCCATGAAATCCTTCATAGATTTCCAAAATAAAAAAAGCCATGGATACTCCCACCGCTTTAAACTTGCCATTAACAGAGATAGCTATAGCTATAGCTATCCTAAGGTAAATTTCGTGGACTTGTATCTTTAATAGTTTTAATTAATCCCACAACAAACAAAGGTATATACTACCCTAATTTTTAAGATTAATATTTAATTACTATTTTAGATACTAGACACTCACAAAAATACCTCTCTTTCATTTTCGAAATCTATGTAATTTAATGTTAAAGCATTATTTATAAAAAATCAATATATTTTTATTAAATAATATATGTCTATTAATAAAATATTCTCATTTCCATTGTTTTACTTATATGTAACATATGCTATAATTACTTTAACACTATTATTAAAAGGAGGGTTAAGTATGTTATCACTTGTATTTTTTATATTCATGCTAATATCACTAGGATTTCTAATATACTTTAATTATCATCCTCAAGGATATAAAATGCCTATTGTTAAAACTATTACCAGCTTACTATTTATCTCTGTATGTATATGTGGATATAAAACCTTTGATTCCAATCCACAATATTTCATCTTTGTACTTTTAGCATTAATAATGTCTTTGATCGGGGATATATTTCTTGCCTTTAATAATACTAAATTGAATGAAGTTAGTAAAATGTTTGTATATGGATTAATTAGTTTTTCTATTGCACATATATTCTTTTCTTTAGCCTTTGCTACTCTTACACCTGTGCTAATTTGGCATGTTCTATTATTTATACTAATTTCAATAATCTCTATTCTATTTTTAAATCTAATAAAAGGCTTTGATTTTAAGGGAGCCTATAAACTAGTTGTTACTTATTCAATTATAATTAGTTTTATGGTTACAAGAGCACTATCATTAACTCCCTTAATCCATGAAAATTTTTTAAGTACTGTACTTGTGATTATAGGTGCATGCCTCTTCTTTTTATCTGACTTAATTTTATGTTTTATATACTTTCATAAAAAGTCGCCATCTTACATGACAGCCTTAAATCTGCTATGTTACTATGTTGGACAAGGTCTTATAGCCCTTAGTTTAGCTCTATAACAATCTAGTATAATAAAAAATATTAATTTCATAAATAAAAAGATAGATATTAGTAAAATTTTATTAATATCTATTCTTTATTTACTCCTACCTAAGTATATATTCTAATTTTCTTTATCCTATTCCTATCTATATCTTCAATTATAAATCTGTAGTTACTATAATTTATTTCTTCATTTATATTAGGGAACCTACCTAGTAGACCTATTATAAATCCCCCTATGGAATCAAACTCCTCAGATTCGATCTTTGTTCCTATAAGCTCATTTATATCTTCTATTCTAACACTTCCACCAACTATATATTCATCTTCCTTTACCACATATATTTCAGGCTCTTCATCATCATATTCATCACTTATGTCTCCCACTATTTCTTCTATTAAATCTTCAATTGTTACAATTCCGACAGTTCCACCATATTCATCAAGTACTACTACCATGTGTTGCCTATTTTTATTCATATCTTTAAAAAGCTCTGTAACTTTTCTAAATTCGTAGGTATAAGTTATTTCTCTCATATAATTTTTCAAACTAAAATCTTTAGTATATTCCATAAATATAATATCTTTAACATTTAATATACCTACAATATTATCTATGGTATCTGAATATATAGGTATCCTTGAAAATCCCTCCTCCTTTATAACTGAAATAATCTTATCTAAACTTTCCTCTATATCTAAAGCTATTATATCTACCCTTTGAACCATAACATCCTTTGCATAAAGGTCTCCAAATTGAAACACATTGTGAATCATATCCTTTTCTTCTGACATTAATATACCTTCTTCTTCACTAACATCTACAATAGTTTTTAATTCATCTTCTGTTATAAATGGTTTATTACTATCACTTTTCCCTCCAAGTAATTTTATAAAGAAACTTGATATTGTAGTGGTTATGATAACTATTGGTTTAAATATCTTGCTTACAATAAATATTGGACTGGCAACTCTTAGTGATACCTGCTCTGAATTTTGTGAAGCTAAAGTTTTCGGGGTAATCTCACCAAAAATAAGTACTATTATAGTCATTATTATAGTACTTATAGCCACACCTCTACTTCCAATAAGATTAATAGCTAAAACCGTTGCTAAAGAAGATGATGCTATATTTACAATATTATTTCCAACTAAAATTGATGCTAATAAGCTACTAGGATTATCAGTTAATTCCTTAACTCTATTAGCACCCTTTATGTTTTCCTCTACCATATGTCTAACTCTTATCTTGCTAATAGACATTAAGGCAGTTTCCGATGCAGAGAAAAAGCTAGATAGCATTATTAATATTATTAATCCTATAATCTGTATATATATTATTGAACTCAAATCTACTCCTCCTCTCCCTTAACTAAAGTCTAATTCTATTGGAATTAAATCAAACTTTAAAAGTATTAATGAAATAAAATATATATCTTAATTATGCTACATTTCACTCTAAAATATTATCTAAAAGGTTTTATAAGAAAAATATATCTTTTAATAAAATAAATTTTAAAAATCATGATAAAGGTGTCACCAATATATTAGAATAATCATAATATGTAGTATGCCTCTAAGGCATTGGAGGGAAATAAATGAGTAATAGATTTAATAATAATGATAATTTCGAATACTCCGATAATTTCGAGTGCTATTCTGATTATAGTAATTATGAATATGCTAACGATAGTTGCTCTAACTTTGATTCTAATAGTAGTCCTTCTAGTGAATGCATTAGACATAGAGATCAAAGACATGTACACGAATATAATGGTAGTACAAAATTAGCTTGTGCAGATTGTTCTGTTCATAATCATAGATTTGCTGGTGTAACTGGAGAAGCTATTCCTAGTGGAAATTCACATGTGCATAGACTTGAAACAAACACTGATTTTTATAATCACTTTCATGAAATTTCTGATACAACCGGTCCAGCTATTCCTGTTGGAAATGGAAGACATGTTCACTTTGTAAAAGGAACAACTACTGAAGAAGATGATCATACTCATAAATACAATTTTGCAACTTTAATTGAAGGTCCAACTGTATGCGAAGGTAGAAGATAATATACATCCTTCTTTGACATATAATATAATTGCTACAACCTGGTATAGTCTAGGTTGTAGTATAAACAATATTATCTATACATACTCTAGCTTCATAAGATTCCCTTTTAAAATTTGTCCCCCCCAGGTACTTTTAAAGGAATGAAACTAGAGTTCATTACAACCCAAAACTTATTAAGTCGAGTAGTTTCCTATATAAATAGTTATATAGGAAACTATTTGCATATAAACCTATAAATCTATATAACTATATAACTATATAACTAGTTGTTCTATTCATGCGGGTTTCAGAGGTTTCCTGTGTTATTGGCATAACTAAATCTATTCTAAAATAAGAATAATGCTTACTATTTTTCTTAGTAGTCTAGTCAATATAGATATTGGTTTTCAATATAAAATAGCCTAGCTAAGATAAATGAAATTATTATATTTATCCTAACTAGGCTTATTAAATTAAAATATTATTTACATAGATCAATAATTACTTGAGTAAATATTTTAGCACTAAGTAGAAGTTCCTCTACTACTGCAAACTCATCATCACCATGTAAATTATTATCAGTACCTGGCATTGTACATCCAAAAGCTACTCCATTATTAATATGGTGAACATAGGTACCTCCTCCTATGGCTATACATTCACCCTTTTGTCCACTATATTCCTCATAACATTTCAAAAGAGTTTGTATAAACTCAGAGTTTTCATCAACATGATGAGCTGGGAACATATCATCACTAGACAAGATTATATTATCCTTTGCCATATTGTCTCTTAAAACATCACGCACATTTTCATTAGTTGCACAAATTGGCGCTCTACAATCAAAGGTTCCGCTTAACTCTGAAGTAGTATATTTAAATATATTTAAAGTTATAGTTAGCTCACCAGATAAATCATCACTCATCTTAACACCACAAGCTTCTCCCTTAAAATCTCCATGTGGGAATAACTTACTAACAGCACATAGCTTCTTAAATCCTTCACTATTAGCGCATGGCATAGATGTAAGTAATTGTAACATTCCTGTAAGAGCATTATTTCCATTTTCAGGAGTAGATGCATGTGCTCCTGCTCCCTTAGCCTTAATAACCCAGCTTTCACCATCTTTATCAAAGGTGAATTTTAAATTTGTAATTTTTGCTGCATCTATACAATATTTATTTATTTCTTCTTCTGAAAAGCCTTCCACAACAGCAATTGCAGTATCTGGAACTACATTAACCTTAACTCCACTTGTCATAGAAACTACTCTTGGTAAATTGTTATCTTCTTCAAACTTACTTTCAAAGGGACTATGTAGTCCTCCTTTTTCAATATTTATAACAGGAAAGTCTGCATCAGGTGAAAAAGTCATAGGTGCTTCTTTCTCTTTTTTATAGTAATATGCTATATCAGAACTTCCACATTCCTCATCTGTTCCTAATATAAGACGAACATTTTTACTTAAAGGTATATTTAAATCTTTAACAGCTTTTAAAGCATATAAAGCTGCTAATGCTGGTCCCTTGTCATCAGCTGAACCTCTTCCATATAATTTACCATCTTTTATTATTGGCTCAAAAGGTTTTGTAACTGTCCAATCATCACTAACCGGTACTACATCTAGATGGGCTAAAATATCTAATTGCTTTTCTTTATCATTAAAATCAATAGCTCCTACATAGTTATCATAATTTGTAGTTTTAAACCCCATACCTTCTGCTAAATCTAAAGCGGCCTTAAGAGCCTTTGCTGGACCCTCTCCAAAAGGCATATCTTCTTTAGCCTCTGATCTATCACTTCTTATTCTTATTAAATCACATATGTCATTTAACATTTCATCCTTATGATTGTGAAAATATTCTTCTATTTGATTTTTATACACCTAAATCCCACCTTTATTTTAAAATTTAACTATAATTCCATTCTAATACTAAAATTGTTTTATTTCCATAGATGTCACAGTTAATTCACTCTTTTCATTTCTTACAAATTTATTAATATTTATTCTATATCATAT